>CAOMRW010000001.1 GCA_948485625.1 uncultured Clostridia bacterium
TACCGCTTCGGTTTATTCTCTAAAGGATTTACTGTTTACTTTTCAATGTACTTTTTGTCTCTTTTGTTTGAGACGATTTGTATTATACTATATGTTTTTTTCTTTGTCAACACATTTTTTAAAATTTTTTAAAAAATTTTTAAAAATTTTAAATTTTGTATTTATATAGTATTTTTTGTCCTAAAAAACTTAGTGACTAAATAAAATATTACCACTATTTTAATCTAAAGTCAATACTTTTTTTTAGGAATTTTATTCCATATTGCAAAAACCAAAATTATTAAGCTTTTATATTTAATAATTTTGGTTTTTATAAATTAATTTATTGTTTTTCTTGTATTTTCATTCTAATAATTTTTGCTAATCCATTACTATCATATTCAATAGTAACTGTATATTTATTATCTCTTTCCTTTTCTATAAATTTCATAGTATCATTTATTTTTTCTTCATTATTAGTATTTCTTTTTATAAGAATAAGTATTTCACTAATATTTTCTTCATATTCTTTTTGTTGTTGATAATTATCTAATTTTTCTAAGTCTAAATTTTCTATGTCTCCATTTTTTAAAAGTATTTTCATGTCATCAAAATTGTTTTCTGTTACTTTAATTAAGTCTTTTATATTATCTGTTGATAAATTTTCACTTACAAAAAATTCAAATTGTGAATTAAATCTTGTTTTTTCTATTTCTGTAACTTCTCCTTCACTAGGAAGTTGTACTGATTTCTTATTAGTTACTTCTAAATTCTGAAGTATTTTATTGAAATCATCTATTCCTATTATAGAATTTAATTTATCTTTTTGTTTTTTCATGTTCTCACTAAGTATTTGTTTAATTGATTGTTTCTGTTCTTCTTGAAATTCTTCCATTTTAATATTATCAACATCTAATGTTATTTTATTTTCAAATTCTTGTATAATTTCAATATTATCTTTTATGTTTAGAATTCCTTCATACTTTCCTTTTTTTATTTTCAGTTCTATTTCTTTATTTATTTTATTATTTTCTAATGATTGTGTATTATTAAATTTTATATTCTTTATATTTTCATTGTTTTGTATTTTTCCAATTTCTACTAATATATTAGATTGTGAATTATTATTATTTTTTTCTATTGTTATGAAGTCTTCATTTGTATTATCTTCTATTTTTATATTATCAATTTTTATTGAATAATTATTATATATGTCAATAGTTAATTTTTCTTTTATTTTTTCTATTGATGTCCTTACTAGTTTTTTGTTATTTTCATATACAACAATTTGTACTTCATCACTACCTATATTATTACTTTTAACTTGTTCTATTTTTTTATTTATTTTATCTATAAATGTAGTTCTTAAATTTTGTTCTGCATTATATCCTGCATATTTATTTTTTATTTCTTCTTCAATTAAATCTATTCTTGATAAAATAATTTCATCTTTTGTTATTTGTTCTAATATTTTTATGTATATATTATTATATTCTTCTATTGTAAGTTTAACATAGTAAGAATTTGTTTTCACATCTTTATTATTTACTGTTATTAAAGTATTTGATTGTTTATAATATTTGTCTTTTGTTATATTTCCTTGTATTATTTCTAAATATGTTTTGATTAATGTTTGTTTTTCTTCATTTGTAAAATTCAGTATTGGTTTTATATTTATTTTTGATAGTAATTCTTCTAAATTTTTTATATCTATTTGTTGAAGTATTTCTTCTATATTATTTTCAGATGATACAAATTGTTTTATCCCATTTAGTCTTATTCCAACTTGTTCATTTTCTTTTAAATATTCTAATCCTACTAATTTTTCATTATTATTTTGTATTGATATATCTTTATATTTATAATTGTTTATTTCGTCTATATCACTATTTATTTTTACATTTATATTATTTATTGGGTTGTTTTTATTTTCATCACTAGTTTCTATGTTTTCTGTATATTGTATTTTTCCTTCTAATTGTGATTTATATTTATTAGTATTTAACATATTTTCAATTTCTAATGTATCTTCTGTTTTTAATATCTCAATAAAATTAAAATTTTGTACTAAGTATTTAGCAAATAATTCTTCATTTGATTTAAATATATCTGTTTTTAAAAATAAAAATCCTAATGTTCCTAAAATTGTAAATACTACTAAGATGATAGAAATCACTAAAATTGCTATTCTTTTTTTCCTTGGCATCATATGATTATCCTCCTATTTCATTTGTACAATTATATTATATATTTTTTATTTTCTTTTATCAATATATTATTGGGAAATTCTTTGTTTTACTGCTTCATATACAATTATTCCTGTTGATACTGATGCATTTAATGATGTTATTTTTCCTTTCATCGGAATTTTTACATTAAAATCACAATTTTTTCTTACTTTTTCACTCATTCCTGTGCCTTCATTTCCTATCACTATTCCGAATAGGTCCTGTTAAGTCTTGATTATAATAGTATTTGTCAGTATTTATATCTGTTCCACATATCCATAATCCTTCATCTTTTAGTTTTTGTATTGAGTCTGATATATTAGTAACTCTTGCTATTTTCATATGTTCTACTGCTCCTGCTGATGTCTTATTTACTGTGCTATTTACTGCTGCAGCTCTTCTTTTTGGTATTATTATCCCATGTACTCCTGCTGTTTCGGCTGTTCTTATTATTGATCCTAGATTATGTGGGTCTTCTATTCCATCTAATATTAGTACAAATGGGTCTTCATTTTTTTGTTTTGCATTTTCTAATATATCTTCTATTTCACAGTATTCAAATGGTGGGACAATTGCTATTACTCCTTGGTAATTTTGATTTTGTGCCATTTCATCCATTTTTCTTTTATCTTTTTCTACTATTATTATATTTTTTTCTTTTGCCATTGCTATTATTTTATTTATTGAGCCATGTTTTTCTCCTTTTGTTATGAATATTTTGTTTATGTCTCTTTCACTTTCTAGTAGTTCAAGTACTGAGTTTCTTCCCTCTACTTGGTCATCGTAGTTTCTTTCTTCTTTTGGTTCATAATTCTGTTTTTCTATCTTTCTATTTTTGTTTTTTTGATTATAATTATTTTTCATTTTTATAAATCCTTTACTTTTTTATTTTTATGATATAATATTAACATAATTTTATTTTTAACATTTCAACTAAAACTTAAGGAGGTATTTTGCATGAAGATTTTAATTAGTATTAAAAAGAAATGGTTAAATCACAGAGTTTACGAATATACTCTGAAATCTGAAAATGCTTTATCTAAATCAGAAGCTTTGTCTAAAATGGCAGAAACGTATAATTTGGCAGCAGAAGAGTCTGACAGAAAATTGCATAAGTATTCTAATAAGTCTATAACTCTTCATAAAGAAGCTACTAATTATATGTTACAAAGTTCATATCAAAAAAATTTGTCTGATATGTATCTAAATAAAAAGCTTGATTTAGAAGAAGAACTTCAGAATCTAACTTATCGGAAAACTTAATTGTTTTCCTTTTTTAATATCTGTCCCCAATGGGACAGATATGTCCCAAGAGAAACGTCCCCTTGGGACATTTTATTCATCATCCAATTTAAGTACTGATAAAAACGCTTCTTGTGGTACTTCTACATTTCCAATTTCACGCATCTTCTTTTTTCCTCTTTTTTGTTTTTCCAATAGTTTTTTCTTTCTTGTTACATCTCCTCCATAGCATTTTGCTAATACGTCTTTTCTCATTGCTGATATTGTTTCTCTTGCTATAACTTGTCCTCCTACTACTGCTTGTATTGGTATTGTAAATAGTTTTCTTGGTATTTCTGTTTTTAATTTTTCTACCATTTTCTTTCCTCTTGTATATGCGCTATCTTTATGTACTATAAAGCTTAATGCGTCTACTGGTTCTCCATTTATGTGTATATCTAGTTTTACTAGATTTGACCTTTTATATTCTTTAAATTCGTAGTCAAATGATGCGTATCCTTTTGTTTTTGATTTTAGATTGTCGAAAAAGTCATATATTATTTCATTTAATGGCATGTCATATATTAGTGTTACTCTATTTTCATCTAAATATTTCATGTCAATATATATTCCTCTTCTTTTTTGACATATTTCCATTATGTTTCCTACATATTCTTTTGGTGTTAGTATATTTGCTGTTACAAATGGTTCTTCTATGTATGATATTTCTTGTGGTGTTGGTAGGTCTGTTGGGTTGTATATGTCTTCTACTTCTCCTGTTGTTTTATATACTTTATATATAACTGATGGTGCTGTTGTTATTAATCCTAAATCGAATTCTCTGTCTAGTCTTTCTTCTATTATTTCTAAATGTAGTAGGCCTAAGAATCCACATCTAAATCCAAATCCTAATGCTGCTGATGTTTCTGGTTCGTATTCTAGTGCCGCATCATTTAATTGTAGTTTTTCTAATGCTACTTTTAGGTTTTCATATTCACTTCCATCTATTGGATATAATCCACAATAAACCATTGGTGTTACTTTTTTATATCCTTGTAATGGTTCATCTGCTGGATTTTCTTTTATAGTTACTGTATCTCCTACATGTATATCTGATAAACTTTTTATACTTGCTGCTATATATCCAACTTCTCCTGCTTTTATTTCTTTTGATGGCATATATGCTCCTGGTGCAAAATATCCTACTTCTGTAACAGTGTATATTTTATTTGTTGCCATTAGTTTTATTTCATCACCAACTTTAACTTTTCCATCAACTACTCTAACATATGCAACTGCTCCTTTGTAATTGTCATAATATGAGTCAAATATTAAGCATTTTGTTTTATCATCTTCATTTCCATTTGGTGCTGGTAAATCTGTTACTATTCTTTCTAGTACTTCTTCTACATTTAGTCCAGATTTTGCTGAAATACATGGTGCATCTTCTGCTGGTATTCCTATTATATCTTCTATTTCTTGTTTTACTTCATCTGGTCTTGCATTTGGTAAATCTATTTTGTTTATTACTGGTAATATTTCTAGATTATTATCTATTGCTAAATATACATTTGCAAGTGTTTGTGCTTCCACTCCTTGGCTTGAGTCAACTACTAATATAGCTCCATCACATGCTGCTAGACTTCTTGATACTTCATAATTAAAGTCTACATGTCCTGGTGTATCTATTAAGTTTAATATGTATTCTTCACCATTTCTTGCTTTATATACCATTCTTACTGCTTGTGATTTTATTGTAATTCCTCTTTCTTTTTCTATTTCCATATTGTCTAGAACTTGACTTTCCATTTCTCTTTTAGAAAGTACTCCTGTCATTTCTATTAATCTATCTGCTAATGTTGATTTTCCATGGTCTATATGTGCAATTATGCTAAAGTTTCTAATGTGTTCTTGTCTTTTATTCATTCTTTCTTTCACTCCATTTTTTGTGTCAATGGGGGCGTCCCTTTTTGTCACACTTTTTTCCTTATTCTAACATATTAAGTGAAAAATCACAATATTAAATTTTAAAGTTTGTATTTACTTTTTATGTAAAACATGTTAATATTGTTTTATTATTTATTAATTAAATCCTTTTATGGGATTGTTACCATTTAAAATTTTAGGAGGTAATTGATATGAAAAGAAAATTTAAACGGTCACTATTGTTAGTACTTTTGGTGTTTATCTGCATCTATTTAACTGGATGTAAAAAAGATACTGATGTTTCTGATGTGCAGGTTGATTTTGATTCACGTACTGTAACTGTTTCATCTCCTGAAGATAATGCTTTTAAATTAAATCTTGAGATATCTGCCAATTCTTCTACTTCTTATTGGACATCTGATGATTTGTTTGTTGCAAGGGGAGTCTCTCATACTTACAAATTAGAAGACTTTGTAGGAAGTTATATTTCTGAAGAAGCTCAGATAACTTCTGTTACTGTTGATTACACTCAGGTTTTTGATGCTATTGGCTCTGGTTGCTTTATTGCTGTAATTTTCTTAGTTATAGGATTTATTTTAGGTATAATTTTATGGTCAAGATTATAATTTAAATTTTTCTTTAATATAAAACCACAACATTTTATTTAAATGTTGTGGTTTTATATTATTATTCCTTCGTAAACATTGTAAACATTAATATATCCCATATTTTCTAACACATGTTGTGCTGATTGACTTCTATGTCCTGTTGAACAATATACAACTATAATTTCTTCTTTGTTTTTTACATACTTTTGTATTAATCTTTTTATTTGATAATCAGGAATTGATATTGCTCCATCTATATGTCCTTCTTTATATTCTTGTGGACTTCTTACATCTATTATTGTTGCTCCTTGTTTTATATATGAGTCTAAATCTTCTTTTGTAATGTCTTTTTTATTATTAAAGTCTCTTTTTAAATCTAAATTTTTTTGTATTATATATGCAAATCTTCTAAACATCTTTTTCACCTTTCAAAAAATACTCCTATTATTATTATATTAAGAATATTTTGTTTTTGACATTGTTTTGATTTGATTAATAAATATAGATATATTTGTTATGAATAATTTAATACTAGTTTTATTACAAATATTTTAATATAATATTACAATTTTATTACAATTATGTTATCTTATTCGAATTATGTTCCCTTTCTTGTTTACATTATTTTTTATTTATACATTTTATGTTTTTTGTGGAAACTGTGGATAACTTTGTGAATAACTTATTTTTAGTGTTTTGTCTTCAAAAGTTATACACATATAAATGTGCATATTTATTTTTCCCAGTTATTTACATTTATTTCATTTACTTTATGTGTACTCTTTTTCGTTTTATTGGAGTAAATTAAAAAAGTTGTATTTCTTGATTTATCAAGCTTATACAACTTTTTCATTTTTTCTATTATACATAATATCTTAAAAAACTTTAAAATATATTATTGATATTATTTCTAATATAGTTATTAGTGGAAATCCTATTACAAATGCTATTTTCTGAGTTTTATGTCTAAATGTATACATTCCAGCAATTGTTCCTATTCCTCCTCCTAATGCTGTTATTATAAATAATGTTTTTTCTGGTATTCTCCATTTTCCTTTTTTGGCTTTTTGTTTATCTATATACATTATTGAAAAGCCTATTATATTTATTATTATAAAATATATTATTATATTTTTTGTTGTGAATATATCTGGCATTGTTGTATTTGGCATATTTTTCCCTCCATTATTTCCATTCTCTATCGCAATTTCTTTCTTCTTTATTTTTGAATGCTTCTAATAAATTTATGTTCATAACTCTACACATACTTAAAAGATATATAAATATATCAGCTATTTCTCCTGCAACATCAATTTCATTATTTTCTTTTTTGCTAGTATCTATTTTATATTTTTCTGATTTTTTTATTTCCTTTGCTAATTCTCCCATTTCTTCTGTTAAAAATAACATTATATCTTGTGGTGTTTGTCTATCAAACTTCCTAATCTCAATCATATCATTTATATATTTTTGTAAATCTTTTAATGATGTGCTTTCATTGAATTTTGATAATTGTTCTTTTAAATAATTATTATTCATACTTATTTTCCTTTCGCTTCACTTTTTTTGTTCATCGTCATTCAAAAATCTCTTCGAAATTTTCGCTTACTAAATTTTTAAATTCTGTCCCCTATAGATAGAAATATCTATGTGAACTAGCTCCTTTAGAATATTTTTCTATTTTTCTAATTCAATATGTGTCCCTCATGGGACAAAAATGTCCTAAAAGAAACGTCCCTTTGGGACATTACCCAAATAAACTCATCTGATTACTCTGACTCATTCCGTCTAAACATCCAAATTGTTTTAATAAGTCTGCTCCAGAGTTACCTATTTTAGCTCTAATTTTCAAGTCATCTATTGACATGAATTTTCCATCTTTTCTTGCTTTTTCTATTCCTTGTGCTGCTACTGTTCCAAATCCTGGTATACTGTTTAGTGGTGGTCTTAGTTTGTTTTCTTGTATTTTAAATTTTGTGCTATCAGATTCGTATAAGTCTACTGGTAAAAATTCAAATCCTCTTTCATACATTTCTAGTACTATTTCTAAGTCATCATACATGTCTAATTCTGCTTTTGTTGCTTCTTTCTTTTGGTTTTTTATTTCTATTTCTTTCATTTTGTTTTTGGCTTTTTCTTTTCCAAATATCATGTATTGTGCGTCAAATGCTTTTGCTCTTATTGAATAGTATGCTGCATAATATGCTAGTGGGATGTGTACTTTAAACCATGCTATTCTGAATGCGTTTGTTACATATGCTGCTGCATGGGCTTTTGGGAACATGTATTTTATTTTTTCACATGATTTTATATACCAGTCTGGTACATCGTGTTCTTTCATTAGTGGTATGTATTCATCTTTCCATTTTGCTTCTTTTCCTTTTGCTACTTTTCCTTTACGTACTGATTCCATTATTTTGAATGCTTTGTCTGGTGGTAGTCCTTTTTTCATTAGATATATCATTATGTCGTCACGACAGCATATTGCTTCTTGCAAAGTTACTATTCCTTGTTCTATTAAACTTTGTGCATTTCCAAGCCATACGTCTGTACCATGTGATAGTCCTGATAGACGTATCAGTTCATCAAAGGTTGTTGGTTTTGTGTCTAAAAGCATTCCTCTTGCAAATTTTGTTCCATATTCTGGTATTCCATATGTTCCTACTTGTGAGTGTATTTGTTCTGGTGTTACTCCTAGTGCGTCTGTTGAGTTGAATATTGACATTGTTTCTTTGTCGTCTAGTGGTATTTCTGTTGGGGCTATTCCTGTTAAGTCTTGTAGCATACGTATTACTGTAGGATCGTCGTGTCCTAGTATATCTAGTTTTAATAGGTTTGCGTCTATTGAGTGGTAGTCAAAGTGTGTTGTTACTATATCTGAATTTGGGTCGTCTGCTGGATGTTGTACAGGTGTGAATTCAAATATTTCTCTTCCTTTTGGTACTACTATTATTCCTCCTGGGTGTTGTCCTGTTGTTCTTTTTATTCCTGTACATCCTTGTGATAGTCTTTGTACTTCTGCTTTGTTTACAGGTATTCCTCTTTCTTCAAAGTAGTTTTTTACATATCCAAATGCTGTTTTTTCTGCTACTGTTCCAACTGTTCCTGCTTTGAATGTTGTTCCTTTTCCAAATATTACTTCTGTGTATTTATGGGCTTTTGCTTGATATTCTCCTGAGAAGTTTAAGTCTATATCTGGTTCTTTGTCTCCGATTGAATCCTAAGAATGTTTCAAATGGTATGTCCATTCCGTCTTTTATTAATTTGTTTCCACATTTTGGGCAGTCTTTATCTGGTAAATCGAATCCATTTTGTACTCCATAGTCTGTGAAATCTGAATATTTACAGTTTGGACATCTGTAGTGTGGTTGTAGTGAGTTTACTTCTGTTATTCCTGTCATAAATGCTGCTAGTGATGAACCTACTGATCCTCTAGATCCTACTATGTATCCATCTTCATTTGATTTCCATACTAGTTTTTGTGCTATTATGTACATAACTGAGTATCCATTACTTATTATTGAATCTAATTCTTTTGCTAGTCTTGTTTCTACTATTTCTGGTAATGGGTCTCCATATAGTTCATGTGCTTTTTCATATGCTATGTTTTTTATGTCTTCTTCACATCCTGGGATGTGTGGTGGACATTTTTCTGGTGATATTGGGCTTATTTGTTCACACATGTCTGATATCATATTTGTGTTTGTTACTACTACTTCATATGCTTTTTCTTCTCCTAGATATTTGAATTCTTCTAGCATTTCTTCTGTTGTTCTTAAATATAGTGGTGCTTGATTGTCTGCATCATCATATTTTTGTCCCGCTTCTAATATTCTTCTATATATTTCGTCTTGTGGGTCCATAAAGTGTACATCACATGTTGCTACTACTGGTTTGTTTAGTTTTTCTCCAAGTGCTACTATTTTTCTGTTTATATCTCTTAGGTCTTCTTCATCTCTTACTATGCCTTTTCTAACCATAAATTCATTGTTTCCAATTGGTTGTATTTCTAAATAGTCATAATCATTTGCAATTTCTTCTATTTCTTCATCTGGTTTTCCTTGTTCAATTGCTTGATATACTTCTCCTGCTTCACATGCACTTCCTAGTATTAATCCTTCTGAGTATTTTTTGAACATGCTTTTTAATATACGTGGTTTTCTGTAAAAATAGTCTAAATGTGAGTATGATACTAGTTTATATAGATTTTTTAATCCTACATAGTTTTTTGCTAATATTATTGCATGATATGTTTTTAGTTTTTTGTATTCTTCTTTTTTTGCTTCTGGGTCTGCTGCTACATCGTCTATATCTTCTATTTTTTTCGCACCTTTTTCTTTTAACATGTCTATCATTACATTAAATACTTTTACTGTTGTATCAACATCATCTAATGCTCTATGTGCTACTTCTACTTTTATTCCTAAGTTTTCTGCTATTTTTCCTAGTTTGTATTTTTTATAATTTGGAAATAGGTCTTTTGCTAAACTTAGTGTGTCTAAATATGTGTAATCAAATTCATATCCTAACCTTTTTGCATTTTGTTTTAAAAATCCTACATCAAAGTTTGCATTATGTGCAACAATTACTGTTTCTTTGCTGTCTCCTAAAAATTCTAATACTTTTGGGAATATTTTTTCTATTGTTTCTGCATCTTTTACCATATCATCTGTTATGTTTGTTACTTCTGATACTCTTTCTGGTATGTGTCTTTCTGGATTCACAAAACAACTAAATGAGTCTATTACTTCTTTGTTTTTTACTTTCATTATTCCTATTTCTGTAATTCTATCATTTGTTGCTGAAAATCCTGTTGTTTCTAAGTCTAGTACACAATATGTTGTATCTACTTCTTGTCCTTTTCCATTGTATATTGATTTTGTATTGTCTGGTGCTAAATATGCTTCAACTCCATATATTACTTTTATGTCTGGATTGTCATCACCAACTAAGTGATATGCTTCTGGAAAGCTTTGTACTACTCCATGGTCTGTTATTGCAATTGATTTCATTCCCCATTTCATTGCTCTTTTTATTAAGTCTGTTGCTGATGTTATTGCATCCATTTGACTCATTTTTGTGTGCATGTGTAATTCTACTCTTTTTATTTCTGAGTTGTCTTGTCTTGTTTCTTTTTTTACTCCTGTGCTTTCAATTATTGTATTAGCCATTACTGTAAGTTCTCCTGAGAATGAATCCATTTGTGCATTTCCTTCAAGCTTAATTCCTTTAACACTTCCTATTCTTTTTATAATTCTTTTTGATTTGTCTTTTTCTAAAAATGCTTTACATGTCAATGTGCTTGTTCCATCATATACATCAAAACTTAATAATGTTTTTCCTGATTTTAGTTCTCTTGGTTCCATAAATATAATTTCACCATCTAATGAAACTGCTCCATCTTCTGGCCCTAGTTCTGAAATTTTTGTTAATGGTGCTGTTATATTTAATGTTTTTCCTAATATTAATGGTGTGTCTTCTTCCTCTTCTTCTGTTGGCAATTCTGGTATATTGCTATTTATTTCTATAATTGTATTTGCTATTATTGTTACATCTCCTGCATATGTGTCTAGCCCTGCTTTTCCAGTTATTTTAATTCCTGGTACTTCTTTTATATGGTTTGTTATTTCATTTCCTTCTTTACTGTCTTTTGCAAATGATTTACATGTTATTGTTCCTGTTCCATCATATAAGTCTATTATAATCATGCCTTTTCCTGATTTTGTTTCTCTACATTCGCATGTTAATACTCTTCCTTCTATTGTTACTCTTCCATCATTTGCTGTTATATCTTTTATTTTTATTAATTTTTCTTTTGCTCTTGATGGTTTTCCCATTATATATTTTGATTCATCTGATCTTTCATCATATGGGTTATCTTGTATTTCCATTTCTTCTGGTGGTATATCTGGTATATATCCATCTATGTCTTGTGGTGGCATATAGTCTGGGTCATTATATTCTGGTACTTGAATTGTGTTTGTGTTTTCTTGTTTTGTTTCTTCTGGTATGTATGAGATTGTTTGTTTTAATGCTGCTTCTTCCATTTCTTTTATTTTTTTCTCATATTCTATTTCGTCTTCTTTTTTGAATATTTCTTCTAATTCTATTTTGTATTCTTTTCCATATAGTTTTTTTAGGACATTTTCTAGTTCTTTGTCTGTCTTTTTGGCTTTTAAAAAGTCTGCTCCTTTTATGTGCATTTTTACTTCTATTATGTTTTCTTTTATTTCTATGTCACTTTTCATTAGAAGCATTGGCTTCATTAATGGATATTTGTGTGCCATATAACATATGATATTTCTCCATTCTTCTTTTATTGATTTTAGTCTTGTGTCTTTTTGGTAGTTTATTTCCATGTCTATGTTTCCAAATAGAAATCTTTCTTTTAGGAATTTTTCAAAATACCATATTTCTTTTATTTCTATGTATTCATCTATTTCTAGCACTATTCCTAGTGTGTTTGTTTTTTTCATTACGTTTAGTGCTTTTATGTATGATTCTTTTATATTTGATTTTGTTTCGTAGTCACTGAATATTTCTTTTAGTTTTTTCATTTTTTTGCTCTCCTTTGTCCATGTCCAAGTGGAACGTTTCTTTTTGGACTTTTTGTCCATTTGGCACAGACTTTGACTCTGTTTTTTCTGTTTGACATTTTATCACATTTTTCATTAATATTAAAGCGAACAAAATAAAAAACGTAAATTTTTATTTTACGTTTTTTTATTTTTATTCTTTTTCAAATAATTTAAGTTCAACTATTGCAGCTCCACCACTTCTTCCATAAGTCCATCCTCCTTGTGGGAAATATACTCTATAATATTTATATGCTGTTTGATTCTGCAAATCTATATTATATTCTCCTGGTGTCCTCTCTCCATTTATATTACCATCATGTACAGTATCACCTTCTAGTTTTATCCAATTTTCATCATCATTACTAGCTTCTAGATAAAATTTAAATTCTGTTCCCCAACTATGTGCTCCTTTTAAGTAATACTTTGATACAATTTTAGGAGTTCTAAATTCTATTTTAAATTCATGTGGACCATAATTTCCTGAATCTGGAACCCATGATGTAGCATCATTTGAGTCACATGCAGTATAAGTAGCATTATCAGAAAATTCACTACTTGCACTTAATCTTATACCACTATTCATATTTTTTGTAAATACTGGCCAAAATTCATTTCCATCTACATCTTTTACTATAGATAATTCATATATATCAAATGAACCTTCAGACCACATAAATATGCTTTTAGTACCTTCTGGTATCCATATACTTTCATTTTCACTTTTTACATTAATAACAATATCATCAAAATTATATAAATCTATTAGATTATTATTTTCATCTAAAAAAACACATTGTATAAAATTCTTCCAAAGTCCTCCTTGACGAAGTTCATAATTAATTTTAAGTTTATTCCACCATGTTGTTTCATCTACATAAAATCTTGTACTAAATCCATTAATATGTATTGGTAAGTCGGGGATTGACTGTCTATGATTATCATATGTTACTGACGTTTCTAAGTTTTTATCATATGATTCCTGTTTTAATGTATTATATTTTTCTTCTATTTTGACATCTTTTTCACTTTCTGAATTAATTCCTGTATATTTTTTGTATTCACTTTTTGCTTTTACTTTTTCAGTTCCTGATTGTACTGTTATTCTTCCTGTGTATTTTTCCCATGTTAATCCATTATCTAAGCTATAGTAGTTAATAATATCTTCACTATCATCATATTCAATTTCTATTTCTTCCATTGGTGCCTTTACTTCATTTAATGTTACTACTGGATATGATAATGTAATATCTGGTATAATAGGTGTTTTGGGTATCTTTATATTTATGATATCCTGCTTTTCAATTCCTTTTTCTGATATTACTTTTATTGTATATTCTTTTGATAATTGTACTGTATAATCTATGTTTATTGATTCTTTTCCTTTTACGTTTTCTATTTGATTTTCATCTATTTCTATTGTCTGTATTTTATCTTCCATTGCTATTACAGTTATTACTATGTTTGCATTACTTTCATTTACTGATGTTGCTTTATATGATAGTATTATTCCTGTTGTTTCTAATTCTATAATGTTTAGTTTTTCATCTATTAAAAATTTTCCAATATTATCATTTTTCTTTATTGTTATTATCTTTCCATTTGTTTCTGTATCTTCTTCTAGATTTTTTTCATAATCTTTTAATTGTTTTTCTAGCCATTCTTCATTTATGTCATTTAATGTTGCATCTCCTATTTTTTCTATTTGTAAACCTGATATAGCAATTTGTAATTGTTCTTTCATTTCAGCTTTTATATGAACTACTTTTGATTCTTTTGCTTTTTCAAATAATCCACTTCCTGTTAGGCCTGCTATTGATATTCCTGCTAGAATAATTTATTGAAAAAATGCATTTTTTCGTTTTTTATTGATATTACTCACATTCGTTGATACTCTAGTGTTTTAATGTGTTTTATAAGACCTTATAAAACCAAGTTCGACCAAGTTCGTTAATAACAAACTAATAACAATTTAGTATTTCATTTTTTTGGCCCAATTGTACCCATCTATATATCCTTTTCTATATACCTTATATGTATAATCTCCAAAAAAGTGATATATAATTTTTTCAAAAATGTTTAACTCTGATAAATATTTTTTCATTAATATCCCTCCTTTTATAGAGATATCTCTTATTATATTTTACCATATTATGTAAAATATAATAACTCCACTAGCCGATAGGTATTAAGTCGTATATTACTTGATACAACTATATTGCAAAATTCGACTTTGTTCGACATTATTGTAAATTGTCAACTAATTTTTCAATATAATCACTTGATCTATTCTCTTCATAATATTGTTTCACTTCTTGTTCTCTTCTTTCTATATAAGTTTTTAATCCCTCAAAATCCTTTTGATTAATAAATCTTTTAATTTCATATATTGTTTCTAAATGTAAATCCTTTTCCATATTACACCTGCTTTCGTTTCATTTGTAATAATTATAGCAAAGGTTATCTATTTTGTAAAATAGGTATTTTGTTATAAAGTCTATATATATTGACTTATTTTGTAAATAGTTAAATTTTAAGGAACTTTATTTTAAAATATGTATATATAAAGAAAGGTGGTGGAAATATGGTTTACTTTAGAATAAAAGAATTACTGAAGAAAAATAAAAAAAGCAAATATTGGTTTATAAAAAACATGGAAGGAGGCTATCAATCTCTCAGTCATCTAATGGATAATGAAACTAAAGCCATTCATTTTGATACTTTAGAAAAAATGTGCGATCTTTTTGATTGTGAAATAGGAGAATTAATTGTAATAAAAAAAGATAAAAGAAAGGATAAGTCAAAGAAAAATGAGTAAATTATTGAAACAATATGAACAATTAAAAAAGGAAGATGCATCTTCAATTTATTTATTTAGAATTGGTATCTTCTACAATATTATAAATGAAGATGCTAAAATCATAAATGAAAAACTGGGTTTGAAAATAACAGATTTAGGACCTTCTATTTTCAAATGTGGCTTTCCAGTTTCACAATTAGATAAATATATCTTACTACTAAATAATATGAAAATAAAGTATAAAGTAATAGATAATTTACCTAATTCTAATATTAACGATTATATGAAAAATATAGAAATAAAAAAACTATTAAATAAAATCGCTGATATTGATATGAATAACACAACTTTTCAACAAGCGTTTAATACTTTATTAGATATTCAAAATAAATTAAAAGAAATTTTGTAATATTTGATATTACAAATATAAAATATTAGAGGAGAAATTAATCTCCTCTATGTTACTTATTTTAATTTTTGATTTATAATTTTTTGTATTGCTACTGGATCATAACCAGCATCTTTTAATTTTTTCTTTCTTGTGTCTCCAGTTCCCCAACCATCAAAGTTTGGTTTTGTTATAATATCGTTTGCAATTTCTTCATTTGATTTTTTATTTGTTACACTATTATTTGTTACATTATTAGATTCACTATTTGAATATCCCACTAAATCTTTTGTGTACACCCAAGAGTACAATTCTTTTAATAGGACCTTTCCATTTCCTATCTGCATAATGGTATAGTTTCTATTTTTATAACAATCTGGTATTTTTTGTCCTGTTGCATAATTTGTTGCATTTGAAGATAATACAACTTTACTTCCAACAGAGATATTAGGTGCAGCATTTATATTCGTATTTGTTGCTTGAGAATTTGCTGAAGAAACAATACAACTATCATTTACCCATCCAATATTGCCATTATTTAATAAATATGGATTCTTGGCTCCTGATATAATTCTTGTAATCATTCCTGATTTAACTGCTGGATTTAATTTCTTAGTAGATGAACTTGAAGTATATACACCATCAATCGTAACCATATCACCCACTTTTCTATTAGTAGTATTTTTTGTTTCATCAACTACAATTAGTTGTCCTGTTGGCTCTGTTCCAGTTAATTCTTTATACTCTTCTCTAACCATATTCCAGAATCTTTCTAATCCATTATCTAAAGTTCTATGAGGACAATATTTTCCAGAACGATTTTGATGTGTTCCTATTGAATGTCTAGCATCTATAATCTTATCTAATCCCCAACCATATTGTTTCATTAAATAAGCAATTCTTTCCGCTGCATTTCTTTCTGCTTTTTCAAATCTTTCTCCTCCAGATTTACTATAACAAATTTCAATTCCAATAGTTTTCATATTGCCAAATCCTGCACCATCACCAGCATGCCATGCATTACGATTATGATCTATTCCTTGAACGGATCTATAATCATCAATAGCCTCGTGAAAACTTACTTTATTATTATTTCTTATCATATATGATACTTCTGACATTGCTGAAGCATCATTTGCAGTATTGTGTACTGAAATTCCTTCTGGTTTCATAGAGTAAGGACATTTTATTGGATACTTATCTGTAGGCATTATTACTTTTGTTACTAACATTATTTTTCCTCCTTTCCTGGATAAAATTCATCTGTTTCCTTTACTTCTCCCATTCCCTCTTTTTCATCTGGCTCTGGGAATGTGTTTTCTTTCAAATTTAATTCTGCTAATTCTTCATTATAGTCTACTGTTTCTTCTTCCATAGAAACCCCTCCTTATAAAAAATTAATACCAGAAGATTTTTTATATTTCTTCTGGTATTTTTATAATTCCGTAATTTTTTTACGGTATTATTCATTTTTGTCAGTATTGTTTTTTTCATGTTGCGTTCCAAAATAAAAAGCAATTACTGTTGTAAATATTACAAGAAATTGCTCTCCATTTATAATGCTTTTTAATGCTAAAATACAAAAAACTATTGTTAATAACAGTGTAACAATAGTTTTTACATTAATTAAATTAGACATTTTCTTTAATATATCTTTCATAGTAACCCTCCTATTTTAATATTAATCCTATTATTGCACCTACTATTGCACCTACTATTGTTCCAATTGCTGTTGTTACAATTTTGTCCCAATTATTAGCAGGTTTTTGTTCTACAATCTTAAGTCTGCTATTCATATCATTAACATCTTCACGTGTTGCTTTTGTCTCCATTGCTATTTCTTTTACAGCAATTGTTAATTCTTTTATTTCTCCAATGTCATTTTCTAATTTATCTATTCTATGATGAGCTGATTTACAACTCTGAGTGTTCTCGATTATCATTTGAACATATTTTTCATCCATAGATCAATTCTCCTCTCTTGTGAAATTATAAAAAAATAGAACGAATATTTATCGTTCCTAATTACTTATAATCTTCTCCTGTTATTTGTTTATATTCTTCAGTAGTTATCCATTTTCCAACTGCGTTATATACTCTCTCCTTGCTCCAGATATCATTGTCATAGTAGTTTTTTACCTTTTCAAAATTCTTACTCATAATACTACACCTCCAAATCTATATCAGACATCATTGCTAAATATTCTAAATTCGCTTGTGTTTGTATTTTAAATAATTCATCTTGTGATAATTCTCTTAATACAAAATGATATCCATCTTCATAATGCACTATTTGTACTAATTCCATACGTTCATATTCTTTTACAACTTCTTGCCCATTCTCTATGCCTTCAATAGTTACTTTTGATAATTTACCTTTGAAATCATCTTTAGTTATTTCTTTTTCGGATACGAAATTATTACCATTTAATCTTAGATTTTTAAATTGTGTTCCATCAGATAACGTAATCTTCCATGATTTTTCCATTTTGGTACCTCCTTAAATAAATCATAATATAATTGAGACATATTTGTTATTTGCTGCATTGACATATTTTTATAATTACTTGCCATCCAACCTTTAAAAATATTCTCTATCTCTTTATATGTTAGTCTATTATTATCTAATAGCCTTTTATATGCTTTTAATTTTTTTCTTTGTCTAGTTATAGCCTTTGAATTTATCCTTCTAACAATTCTTCCTGTTTCTGTTAGCGAATATTTCAATTGTAAGAACTTAAATGTCTGTGATAGTTTTGCAATATGCGTTTTTTTAGGATTTATTACTAGATTCAATTTATCTGCAATTTTTAATACCCCATCTAAAACTTCTTTTAAAAATTCTTTACTTTCATGAATTATATAACTATCATCCGTATATCTCCCATAGTATTTGCAACCTTTAACAATCTTTATATAATTGTCGATTCTACTAGGATATGCAATACCAATATTTTGACTTGGCTGCGATCCTATATTTATTCCTTTATCCTTTCCAGATTCTATACTAAATACTTGAAATATATTTTGCAAAATCCACATTGTCATTACTCTTTCTTCATTATCAATACTCTTTAATAAATTGTTCATAACTTGTAAACATTTTTTATGTGGAATGCTTGCATAATATCCGCTAAAATCCATTAGAAGAATATAACCTTCATTACTTTTATGTTCTCTATAATATTTATGCAAATGTGTTTCTAATCTTTTTCTACTAAATGCTACACCTTTGTTTTTTTGACTTGCTCCATTATCATATATCAAGTAAGGAGAAATTACTGGACTTAATACTTCATCACAAAGCAAATGGTTAATTGTTTTATCAACCATTATATTTGTTGTAATATTCCTTTGTTTGCCTCGCTCTTTTATTACAAATTTAGTTCCGTTTTGTTGGCCTATATGTTTTTTCAATCATTGCTTTTTGAAGTTGTGCAGTTTCTAATAATTGATTCATTTCAAAAAGCTGTGCTTTGTATTTAAATGGAGCACCAGCAATTGCTTTTTTTCCAGCTTTATAAATTAGATTAGCATCATAAAATTTATTCATAAAAATCACTTTTATAGCAGTAATAGTCGTAACTAACTGCATAATGATTAGCATTTATCAATCAATTTTTTTATCAATTGAAGGGATAATCTTTCCTTTCCCTTTCCCATACTATTACAAAATGGAAACTTAGTCCATATTAAAAAATCTGTATAGTAGTGAAATCTGGACGCACACCGTTAGAGTTGGACGCACTGTTCGTGTTGGCATTACCGGTTGTTGTTGACATTAGCGAAATTAGACGCAGAAGCGACATATAAAGATTACCCCAATTATATTTAATGTTTTATATCTTTAAGAAATCTATTATCAGTTTGTCTGAGTTTTTTTATCATATTAAATTCTTTTTGAATTTCAATGACAATATAAGTGAATTTATTTAAATCAGCATATAAACATTCTCCAGCATATTGAAGTTCGTCTTGAAGAACATTACAACAACTCATTGCTTTATCTAATTCCAATCTACGTTCTTCAAATTCAGACATATATGTTGGAAATATCGTGTTTGCAATTCTTAAATGCTCATTTATACCACATGCAGAATTTATAACTTTATCCGTAATTCTCAATATTTGATTATTAAAATATTGGTAGATTCTTTTTTGGGCTTTTTCTTTTAATTTTTCATCAGTTATATTTTTAGTATTTTGTTCTACTACTTCATTAATTTTATTTAAGTCAAAATAAAAATTATTCTCTGCAAGTTTCGTTACTATTGTTCTTATTTTATATGCATTGTGTATTGTTTGTAATTTACTTTCACTTCTCTCACTCTTTTTTATTTCTGACATTGCTAATCAAACTTTCTCCTTTCAAAATCTAACAATATAACTTTATCATTTTATTTTGAATGTTTTAACTATATTAGCCAGTCACTATCTTATATGACAGGGCATAAAGCCCTGTCTGATGTCTGATTATTTGATTAGGAAAGCTGGACGCACACCGATAGAGGAGGACGCACTGCCCGTGTTGGCAATACCGGGTGTTGGTGACACTAGCGAAATAAGACGCAGAAGCGACATCTCTAAGCCAATACCACATTCTGTTTCCTGCATCATCTCTAGCACATATTTTACTATGGTCTAACTTGAATAATGATAATTGAGATTTATCAATTCCTGTTTCGTATCCATGACTTGATCCAAAAGCATTATGCCCATAAACCATACATTCACTCATAAGTTCTATGGTAGATTCAAACCAAGCCCATGCAGTTGATTTACCATCTGTAACTGCATTTGTTAATAATGCTTTATGATTTAGTATATGTCCTATTTCAAAATCATTTTGTATTATTGCTTTAAATGGTGCTAAATTTGTTTTATACATAGCACTTTCTACATATCCTCCTGTTGTGGTATTGGTATCATTCATTTTTGCATTTCCCATTGTTCGTTCTGGTATCATTAAAATATGATGATTTGTACATTCCGTATCTCCACAATGTAATCTGTAGTCTAAATCTGCCACTAAATACTTTCTTTTGCTTACTTTTCCTATAATATAGTCTCCTATAAAAATATCATCAAATGTACCTGCAGCAATTTGTTTTGTTAAAGTTCCATTATAAAATAATTCTGTTATGTCTTTTCCTCTATATATTCCATTATGTGCTCCTGCATTTGAAGCAACCACTATTGATTTTAAATCACTTAATTGTGTTTCAAAATTTTCTGTTATTTCAGTCGCTTTCTCGTTTAATTCTCTTTCTGTTACTAATATTTGTGTAGGATCTAATGTTATATTTATATTTTCTGTATTATCTATTACAATTGTTATATCAATATTTTTTTCAATTAATTCTGTAGATGAGTTTGTTATATATTCCGCTGTATTACCTGCATTTGTATAAGCATATAAAACCTTTTCTTTTGTATCTGGATCTATTGCATACAAACCAATTTCTCTAAAATAAAAAGAATTTGGTGCATCTATATTTTTGAATAGAAAAGAAATTTGTGCTTGGTTTTCTCCTGTAATTATGATGTTATTTATATTACATTGTAATACTTTTGTTATTAAAGATGTTCTATCTCTTGGATCTCCATTTAATGTTCCACTTCCTATTTCAGCATGGTCAAATTCGACTTTCTTGCCTTCTAGTGTCTTTGCTGCTAAGATAGAGCCCTGTCTTGTTATATAAACTTTTTCAAAACCCATTTATCTTTCACACTCCTTTATATCTAAATATTCTTGTACCTGCATACTTCCTGCAAACTTTGGATTTAATTTCGTTGTTTCTGTATATATTTCTTTATCTACTGTTGCTTTTAAGAACATATATGTTTTTTGTACTAATACTGCCCCACAATAACAATTTCCACTTGTTTTTAATCTATAATCTAATTCAATATTTGCTGGCATTTGCTTTACTAAATCTCTTTTTAATATTTCTGCTGCTTCTGTATAAGTCAAATCTATTTCTATATTTAACTTATAATTGTTAAAGTCAGTTGTTATTGTATAGTTTTTCTCTCCTATTGCTTCATTTAGAGTATTTATAAGCCATTTATATGAATATGGTACTCTATTGTTCATTTTGAATAATATTTGCATTCTTCTTGCTTCTAGAGTTTCTGGTGGATTTGTTATATCGTATATTTTTTCGTATCTTTCTATCCCATAACTTTCTGCTGTTCTAACTATAACCTCTTTCAGCATATTGTCTATTTCTTCTTTTAATTTGTCTATTTCTATATCTTCAGCATTAAATATTCTATTAAACTCTCGAACATTCTTTAAGAATGGTGGCATATAATTAATTAGTTTCATAAAACCACCTCACTCAAAATAGGGATCTGATATTCTGACAATAATACATTTCCACTTTGATTATTTATAGTAGTATTTGAAACATCAATTACCCCTTCTATATTTAATATTATTGATTCAACTTGTGCTTTTCTTATTGTTAATGTTGTATTATCTTCCCATGCTTTTCTCAAATCTAATAAATATGTGTCTAATGCCTTTGTTATATTGTTTTTTATTTCTTCAAATGGGTGTGTTGCATCTGTTGTTATTTTAGATGCTATATTTACTGGAACATTAACTGCAGTATCTACTGTTACTATGTGTCCAATTGGTGCTAATCCTAATCCTTCATCTGTAGGTCCCGGACATATCTGTTCTTGTATGTCGGAAATCAAAACATCTGTGGCCATATTATAATTACTATCTAAAATTGTTAGTTTAACTGTTCCTCCTCCATTCCATACAGGTGTTACTTTAACTGCTCCAACTCCATCAAGACTCTTAGTTTTGTTCTTATAATCTATAACATTTCCTCCAAAAGCCTTTTCTCCAATTTGCTCAAAATATCTTGCTCTTAATTGTTCATCAGTTTCTTCATTTTGTCCTGGTATTAATAATGTTGTCAATGTTGCACTTCCTAAATTTTGAATATAATCAACAGGGAGCAAATTTCCAGTACAATTATTAGATTCTGCACCAGGTGTTTCACATTCCATCTTGTAAATTCCTATACTTATTCGTTCTTTTGCACACCAATAATAGTTATTACAAGTAAATCTTGAATTTAATTCTATATCCATTAGTTCATTATTTTCATTATAAAAATTTCCCTGTTTTGAACATGTTGTTGCTTCTTTTCTTGTTAAACCAACTTGTTTTGAAAGTTTATCAAGATATTCCTCAACTGCAGTATCTACAAAAACTAAATCTATGTTATTTTTCAAAACCAAATACATTTGTGCCATTTCTGCAGCAGCGGGTGCTAATGCATCATATATTATACTTCCTTCTCTTTTGTCTTCAGTATCTGGTATCTTATCTAACATTCTATTTAGTAATGTTTCATATTCAAAATATTCGTCCAATTCTTCTTGACTCATATACTCACCACCTTTTCAACTTGTATTTCTCCTTCAGTTGTAATTACATTAAAAGTAGCAGTAATTTTATTTCTATTTACCTCGAAATCAAAATTGTTTACTTCTTCAATTCTATCATCTTGTAATAATGCTTCTGTTATTACTCTTTCTAATTCTGGAATTGCATATGTTGGATTTTCTCCTATTAGAAAATTCAATTCTACTCCAAAATTAAAACTATATATAAGATGCTCAAATCTTTCTGTATTTAATATGCAGTAAATTGCTTGTTGCATTGCTTCTTTTCCATCACAAGATCTAGTTATTGTGTTTTTTTCTATATCTAAGTAATATGTCTTTGTTGGTTGTTGTACTACTTCTAAATTACTTTCTAATATATTGTTTGTTATGTTAGGTGTCATTTAATTTAACCACCTCTCTATTTTAAATTTTATCGATTACAATATATTCTTGTCCGCCTCTTTTTTGTACTAATATCACATTATCATTTAGTTTTAATCCATTATGTATTGTTATTTTCTTTCTTCCACTAATTAAATGACTATGTGATAAATTAATGTTTTTTGTTGGTATTTCCATATTTGAATTTACTTCATTTGTTATGGAAATAGAAATCTTGTCTGGATTAGGATTCACATTTGCTTTAGAGTTTATAGATATATCACCAGTAATTTCATGTTCGTGATTTGCATTTAACTTCGTTGTTTCTGTATCCCAATCTATCGAAACATCTACAGTATAATCTTTTACATTTTTAGTTAATATTAGAAACTCTTGTGTTAATACTAATTTTTGCTCAACTGTAATTTCTAGCGGACTAATATTTGTAACTATTCCATATAAAACATCAGAAGGAGCAGATGCTTCTTCTGCTCCCTGTGATATTTTCTTTATTGTTTCTATAAGGTTTGCCATATTTTTCACCCCTTATTGACTAATAAAATCTTGACCTCTTAAGGTCAAATCCATAAAGTGTTCTTCATTTTTAAAAGTATGTTTTGCTTTTTCTACTAACATGAAATTTTGTAATTTTATATCTCCTAGATCTAATTTTACAATTATCAGAGAGCCTCCTCTAACTCTTATATCACCAATTGCTTTTTTTATTTCTAAATTTCTTGTTTTTTGGTTATATAATTTTAATAATGAAGTGGCTTTTACTGCTCCATTTGTTTTTTCATCTATTGTGTCAAAAAATTGTAATACCCCCCATTTATTCATGTTATTTGTATCTTGTGCAATATAAACTTCTCTTTTTCCAGTTTCTTTGTTATCATATGTTAGTTTTATTTTGTTGTATGTATCTGTATCAATTGAACTTTGGTAATCAAAGTTTTGCGCTGTTTCTTCATCAATTATTAATCCAACTTTCATTCTTTCTAAATTCTTTAAACAAATCTTTCCAAAATCATCATATAATACATACATTTCGTGTCTATTTTTTATTGTTTCATCTAATGCGTTTAATATTATATCAAATAAAGTTTTATTGCTTTCTGATTTTTTTGCTATTGTGTATCCTGTGTTTTCTAATGTTCCTACATTTAACAAAAAATCACTTGCTATCATTTTCACTAATTCATCTGCTCTTTTATTAGTATATACATAACTACTTTTATTTTTTAAATATCGAAGTTGGTCATATGATGTTACTTGTATTATTTTATCTTTTTCCCTTTTCTTAGTAAAAACAAATCCATAAAACACTTTATTATTATCAACTTTAAAACTTACTGGATTTCCTTCTTCAAAGTTTATAATATTATCTTTCAATACTTTAAACTCTAGTTTTCCTGGACTATTTTTTCTTTCTGTTGTCCATACAATTTCATCTTGTGTAACTGGTTCATATACTGTATTTCCATTCTGTAATAAAAGTTGTTGACTCATAAAAACCTCCTATGCTGGAATCCAAAAAACTTGACCTGGATAGATCAAGTTAGGATTTTTTATTTTACTTTTATTTGCATTATAAATTACAGTATATTTACTCCCATTACCATAGAATTTTTTTGCTATATTCCATAAACAATCTCCTCTTTTTACAGTATAGTTTTGTCCACTCGGTTTCGTAGTAGCAGTAGATGTCTTTGTTTGTGTAACTGGCCTTACTACTACCGGTGGTCTATATTGTTTTATTGTAACTTGCATTGTCTTAGTAGAATATTCTTTATATTGTTTTAATTTAAATTCTACCTTTACATCAAATCCTTCTTTTGCTTCTTCCACTATTTTATAATCTTCTATTGACACTTTAATATTAGTATCAAATAAAATCTTTCCATTGGGTAGTTTCCTCGAAACAATAAATTGAAAAGCAGTTTTGTTAACTTTTAACTTTTCAATTATATTCAAAAAATAAGATGCTGGTTGATAATTACTTTTGTATGTTGCAAAAGGATATTTAGTATTTGGTAATAATGCTTTAAATTCTATTTCTGTTAATCCAGGATTTTTCAAAACATTTATTTCTTGATTATTAATTAGGTCATAAGTTTTATTTTTATTATTTATTTTTAGAGTTAATTTATCAGGGGCAACCGGCAATAATGTATCTCCCAAATAAAAATAATATGCCATGTTATACCTTTTTTATACATGAACTCCATCAGCGACAGATTGTAATTCTTCTTCCAATTTAGTCGCTAAAACATCTACTATTCCATCAATATCTTGTCCTTCACTTATATTGTTATTATTCGTCATTGTGACATTAACGGATGCAGTTGTAAATCTATTAATTGTGTCTCTTTCTGCTAAATCTATTAAGTATTTTAGGTCCTCTTCATTTATATCTGAATTGTCTGCTATTTTCTTTGTATCTCCTGCTATATCTCCAAGAGTTCCATTGTTCATACTACTAAAATCATAATTGTCCATATTTAGAGCATCATTTATTGCTGAAGATGCACCACTAATCCAATCGTTTCTATGATCTGTCCTATCTTGTCTAGTAGTTTCTAATTCTATAACTTTATTTTGAATATCAGTTGCAGAACTATTTAAATCTGATGCAAATTTTGCTTTATTTTCATTTATGGAATTATTAACATCATTCATATCGTCTAACATACTTTGCAAATCTTCATTTCTTCTTACAACATTATCCATCATTCCTTCTAATGCTTTATCTGCAAAATCAGCATATTCTACGGTATCAATACTAACTCCTGGTATTTTATTTAGTACACTAATAATTCCATTTACAATTCCAACTACACCATTATATAACCATTGGAAAATATATAATATTCCTACTCCTACTGCTTCTAATCCTGTTTCAAATCCATACCATGCTGTAAGTAATGCATAACATACACCCATTATTCCTAATAATAAAAATTGGGCTGCTAAAACAATTCCATAAAATACTGTTTTACATCCTAGCCATAATGTCATTGCACCAATCACTAACATATCCCATAACCATAATATGCCATATGCTACCTTGTCATTTGTAAACCATAAATAAGTTAGTGCAACTATAAGTGCCATTATTAAAATTACTATCCAAGTAATTGGACATGCTAATAATGCTGTATTTAGTCCATATTGTGCTGCAGTTGCTCCAAGAGTTGCTCCTGCTTGTAGCATACTTGCAGCTGCTTGTATTCCTTGAACTACTGACATTATTGTTAGAATTCCACTTGTTATTGCAGAAATTACATTAAATGCTATATATGCGCCTACTATTCCTAATATAATTGGTGCCACTGGCTCTAAAATATCAATCAACCATGCAATACCTTCAATCAGTTCCAAAATTGCTTGTGCTGCTAAACTAACACCATTTATAAACATACTAAACATTTCTTGGACCTGCTGATTATTTGCTAATTGATTTATTTTTCTTAACACTGGATCTAAAGCCTTAATTGTTATGTTTTTTATTCTATTCCAAATTTGTGACCAAGTCATAGGCATTTTATTATATCTGTCATTGATTTGATCTGCAGCTGAAAACATTGCATTTTTTATAATATCTGATGTAATTACCCCATCTGAAGATAATTCTTTTAAATCACCTTTTGTTTTACCAGTATATTTTGCAATTGCATCTGCTAATAGTGGTGCATTTTCCATTATAGAACGGAACTCATCACCCTGTAGTTTTCCGTGATGCCATTGCTTGAGTTAATTGGTACATTGCTGAAGTTTGTTCTTGAACACTCGCTCCACCTATTGCAAAGTTTTTATTCATTAATTCTGTAAATGCGATTATTTCATCAGTATTTTTAAAATTCTCTCCAGCCAAAATTCCAAGTTTTGAAACAACACTTGTTGTATCTAAAAAAGATGATCTAGTCCTATCTGCCATAGCAAATATTTTATTTTCTAAATTTTCTACACTATCATTATCATCTACAATTAGTGCTAATCTTGCTCTATTACTTGAGACTTCATCTGACAAACTAACAGTCTTACCTATAACTGCTAATCCTCCAGCAGCAACTGCTATTTGTTTCACTTTATTTAATAGATTATTAGCCGATGAAGTTGCATTATCAAAGTTAGAAGGCATCTTTTGACTTTCTTGATTAACGTTTCTTACTTGTTGTTCTACTTGATTCAAAATCATATCTGTGTTGTTTAGTTCATCTCTTGCAATTTTTAGTGATTGAGTATCTACTGTATTTGATGATGCATTTCTCATATCTTCAAAATTATTTACTAATATTCTACAAGCATTACTCATACTACGAAGTGCAGGAGACATGCTATCTTGAACCATAATAGAAGTTCGTATTGTTGCCATCGTTCCACCTTCTTTCTTATTTTCCACATTTATTTTTTAATTTTATCTTGTTCTTTCTTTTCATCTTCAATTCTATGATTAATTGACCCTATAACAAATGCCTTTTCTCTAAAAGGCAAGTCTAAAAATTCATGTGGAAATTTATGAAGTTTTTGAAGGCAATAATGAGCATACACAGCTTCATAATCACCTTCCTCGATTAGTTTTTTGCTTCTTCTGCCGCTTCTTCTAAATCATATCCATTTATTCTTTGAATTTCTGCAGTTAAATCGTCATATTCTGCTGCATTTAAAAGATGTTTGGTTAATAAATCAATTGAATCCATTTCGTGATAGAAATCTAATAACTCAGCATCGTGTAAATCTGGATAAACAACACATTTATCTGCAAGTAATTGTAGATATTTAATTGTATCTAGTTGTTGTTGATATCCTTTCTTCTTTCCATTTTGAATTAATACTTGTTTGTAACATTGTTTTCTTAATTCTTCATTTTCCTTTGCTGTAATAGTCTTTAATTTCCATGCGATAGGATTTCCATTTTCATCTTTAAAATTTTTAGAAGCGATGTAGTCAAATGTTTCCTCTTGTTTTTCAATCATAAAAGCTTGTAAATTGCTCATATTTATTACCTCTTTCTTTTTTTATTTTTCTTTATTTCTATTGCATACCTGCTAAAATATTAAATTTTGTTGGATTTGAAAAATCTTCAAATGTAAATTCTACTTCTTGCTCTAAGAAGTCTCCATCTACATCAAAAGATGCTAAAACTCCACCATTAATATTGCAGTCTTTAAATATCATTGAACAAACACCAGCTGCACTTGTAGGATCTTCATTTGTAACTTGTGTATCAAAATATACATCCTCTCCAGTATTTTTGTATCTTTCCATAAGTTCATCGAAAATTGATGTATTCTTATAGATTGTCATTTTTCCAGTACCTTTCCATCCAGTTGATTTGTTTCCAGCACCAGTTTTTCCTAGAATATTTATTTCTTTTTTAGTTTTTTCAAACTTTGCTTCAAAATCCTTTGCTTGCATTAATAAATATCTTCTTCCTTCAATAGTAACATAGCATTCTGCTAGTTTTGCACTAATGGCATCTTTTGCATTCATTGTTATATTTGACATACAAAATTCCTCCTTAATTAAAATTAATAAAAGAGAACAACTTTAATTGCTCTCTTATTCAACTACTACAGTCATATATAATTTTTCCATAGCATTAACCACTTGTATTTTTGCATCAATACTTACTGATTTTTTATCATTTCCAATTGCTACTGATACATCTGCATCTTCAAAGTTTTCAATTGCTTGAACTCGTTGGTAATCTTTAAATAATGTAGTAACATCATTCCATAAAGATGTTCTTCCAGATTCATTATTAGCAATTTTACCTAAGTATTTTGAATTAAATACTGAACTAACATCTGTTGCTACTTGGTCTATAACTCTAATTGTTTGATTTGATTTAAATTCTTCTTTCTTCTCATCAGTAAGATTTACTAAACTATTGATATCAACAAGAACTCTGATTTCGTCTCCAACTTGATGCAATACAAATTCTCCAGCATCAATTGAACTTTCTAATTGACTTTGTGTGTAATCAGCAACTACAGTAAACTCTCCATCATATGTTTTATTAGTATTTGATTTATTTACTTCACAACCTGCAATTATTCCTGTTACCCAATAAATAAGTGCAGTTTCTTGTTCTTCAGTAGTATTTTTTACATTTATAACTCCTTCGTAATCTGCAGCATTATTATAAACTACCACTTGGAATTTAACACCCTGTTTATCTCTCATTCTTTTTGCATATTCAACATATAGATTTGAAATTGCTGTTTCTTTAGTTAAACATCCAATAGCATTGCAATGGTATGATTCCATTTTACTTAAGAATGTCTGATGTGCTTCTCCAGTCACTTCTCCATTTGTTCCACCTGTTAATGCTATTCCTGCAGTAATAGTTAATTCATTTTGCTTAAATACAACATAGTCATTTTCAACAAGTTCTTGTGCAGTTGCAACAATTTGTTTATCAACTTCTTTTGTTCCTAAATATGTAGAAACATCATATTTTTCTTCATTATCAACATTGTTTTGAATAACAATTTTGATATCATTTCCTCTAGTACCACTGCACTTTGCAGTTGCAATGTCATTTTCTGCTTTTGTACCAGCATTTAATTTATACAAATATGCTTTTGTAACATTTTTAAATAGATCTCTTAATCCCTTTAATTTGTCATCAGAATATTCATATCCAAATAACTTAATTGAGTCTTTTGCAAATTCTTCAGCTGTTACCGAGATAATTTCTCCATCTTTTCCCCAGTCTAATTCTATTCCCATTGCAGCAATTCCTCTTTCTCCTATACTAGAAGATGCTTTTTGTGCAGATGCGAAATTTATATATGCTCCAGGTAGTTTTTTATTTTGACTAATAAAAGTTCCTCCACCGATCATATTTTTACACCTTTCCTTTCTTAAAATTATTTATAATTTCATTAACTTCTTGTAAAGTATATTGTCTATTATTTTTTAATATAGCATTTAGTAAATCAACATTTGCTTTATATTTATTTGAGTTTACTATTTGCTCTTTTGAATATTTAATTTCTACTTGTGACACTACTTTTGTATTTTTCTTTTTAGCCATCTCTTTTTACCTCCTCATTAATATCATAATCACCCATTTTGGTACTTTCTTTATCTTTTTTAGCAATAAATATTTTGTAATCAATAAAGAAATGTAATACTTCATCTTCTATTTTAGGTTTCATACTATCTGCCCTCAATAATGTTCCATCTAGAAGTGTTATATATTCCAAATCATATAATTTATCAGCCATATCATTTAAACTGGCTCTGTCGTCATTCTGAGCAAAACCTGTAATATCAAAATGCAATGTATCTAAATAATGTTTTATTTCTATTCCATTTTGAAGTTTACGTTCCCCATCTAGATAATTAATATAAAAACATGGTTTTTCCATTCCTTGTTCAGTGTTATTATCATATATTTCATATTCATCGCCAAACAATTCATTAATTTTAATGGAAATTCCATCTGTTACATCTTTAATAACCATTGTTAAAACACTCCTCCATAAATTTAGTTAATTTTCGTTCTATTATCTTTGGCAATTGTGATTCTAATTCTTTTTCTGATATAGTTAACATGAATTTTCCTGTTACCCATGAATTTACAAGTCTTTTTCCAATTGCTGCAACATATCTTCCTGGTTCTTGTCTATGTCCAAATTCAACATAACTTGAATATTCAACTGGATTTTTTACAATAATTATATAATTGTTACCCATTTTGAAAATTTTTAATGAATTAGCATAATCTTTGGCGCTTGGGACCTTACCACCTTCAGCCTCTGCTTGTGTATTTGCAGTCCAGCCTCTTCTTAATGTTCCGCCATTTTTTATTTTATATTTTTTCTGTTTTCCATCTTTTTCTACAATTTCAAATGTTCCTTCTCCTACTGGTGTTCTTTTTATAACTTTTGCTAATAATCTTGCTGCTAATTCTCTTGCTACTTCCTGGCAAAATGTTTGCACATCGAAGTTAGCCATTTTTTCCAATTTTCTTGTTAACTTTTCTAATTCTTTAAAATCACAACTTCCCCATTTGGCCATTATGCCCACTCCTTAAATTTTTCTAACATTATCTCTTGATGTGTATCATATATAGCAGGCTCACCACTATTCTTATATTCTGTGGTTCTTCCCTTTTGAGTAACTACAATTTTAGAACCTGGTTTTATATCTAATTCTGGAGCAATGAATAACTTTATTTTAGTTACGACTTTTGATTGTGTTTCAGTTTCAGTATTTACATATATATCTTCATAGGAAACTTTGCAGGCTTGTTCTTCTTTTACAACATTTTCTATAAAGTTACTTTTTTTAGTTTTTGGATCTTTCACTTTTTGATGTTCTATAATATTACAGATACCATCATATTGACTTTCCACTGCTTGTCTTGCAGCTAAAATATATGGATTCATATTACCACCTCATCTTTCGATGTCTATACAAATCTTTTTTATATTTTTCGATTAAAATATCATCAGAAAAATCAATAGTTCCTGTATTATAGGTAGTACCATTTATATCAACTTGAGAAGATGTATCAGCAAAAGTAGTAGTCGTATCTCCTGTTTGAATACTTTTTATCTTTATATTGGTATTTTCTTGTGAACCTATCTCTACATTTGAGACAAATTGTTTATCGTATTTATTTAAATACCAATAATCCTTAGTCATTCTTAACCATGTTGTATATAATGCTTCTATTACTTTTGCTTGATGAGTTATATCTAAAATAATAATCATAGTATCATAAATCGAATATATTAATTGTTCTTGAGCACTTTCTTTTTTCTTTTCGTCTTCAATAGTATCAATAGATATTTCCTTAGATAGTCTTTTTATAAACATAGACATATCTATTGTTGTTCTATTTTTTATCTTTTCTAATATATCCATTTAATCACCTACTCTCCATCTGGATTTTGGCCTTCTCCTACTCCAGCTTTTTCTATTTCTTCAATTTTAGCAACTAAAGTTTCTTTTTTCATATTGTGAGCTCCTTTAATTCCTAATGTTTTTGCTTTTTCTTTAAGTTCTTCTAATTCTTCATCAATTGTTGGATTTGGTTTTTCTTGATTATTTCCTTCGACTTCTACTTCTTTAGAATCTGGCTTTAATTCTGGATTGTCTAGTTTTGGTTCTCCTTTGCTATCTGCAGAACTAATATTTTCTTTTCCGTAGTTTTCAACAAATTGTTCTATATCTGCTTTCAATACATTTATATCAACATTTTCATCTTTCACTACTATTTCAACGACTCTTTCATTATTTTCTCTTATGTCCTCTAATACAGTTACAAACTCTTTGTTTGCTTCTGCTTCTTCATTACTGATAACTGCTTCTTGACCTTTAAAATGCCATTTACCATTTAGTTTCACACCAGCATCATTTACAACTACTTTTTTCATTTTTTACCTCCTAAAATTATATTAGAGTAAGGACTAATGTCCTTACCCTATGTTAATTTGTGCTTGGAATATCTCATCAGCACATTTTAAAGCAGGAATTGCTGATGCAACTGCTTTTTCCCATGTACTTACTGGATCCTTTCCTTCTTCATACATCATAGCAAGAATTTTTCCGACTACTTTCATGTCAACTGATGGATCTCTTTGTAGTCTTATTTCTTCTGCTGTTGGTCCATAAATAGTTTCTCCTAATTCTTCTCCTGGTAACATTACAAATGCATTCTCTGGGAAATATCTATGTTTTGTGTATGTTCCATTTGCATTTAATTTTCTATATTTATTATCATAAGTATAGATTTTTGGTAATTGTAATTGTTCTAAGTAATTATTTAATTCCCCTACAGATGCTATTCTTGTAGAGTCTTTTCCAAATAAAGCATTAACAACATTTTTATTAGACAAAATTTTTGCTAATATAGTTGTAGATGTTAACACTCTTGCTGGAGCACTATCTAATTGATTTTTCCAAGTAATCATATCATTAATAGGATTACTTTCAGGAGAACTCCAGTCAACATTAGTTGCTTTATTTTCTGCTGGTACACCAAAATCAATGACAGCATCTAGTCCATTTTCATCTAGTGTAATTTTACCTGTAGAAATTACTTCCATTCTCATAAGTTCTACTCTTGCTTTAATACTTTCTACTAATGCATCAATATCTGCATATACATTTCTCATTAAATATGCTTTTTCTGCTTCATTTCTTGGTGATTCTAAAGCAATTATTTCTTTTTCTTTTAATTGCATTTTTCTTTTGATTAATGCTAATTCAATAGCTTTTTTCTCTGCTTCTCTTTGTCCAATTTCTGATTCCGTATCAAATCCATGAACACTAGCAATAACTGGTGTTTTGCTTCCATTAGTTAACATATCAAATTCTAATGATTGTCTTTTAACCTCTGGGAATAATTCTTCTCCTAACATTGTAGGATATTTTCTATCTTTCAAATAATTTAAAATTTCTTTTTGATTAAATAATTCTAATACACTTTTAGGCATATTAATACACACTCCTTCTTTTTTGTTTTTTAATAGTAATATTATTTTTATCTAAATTTAATTTCTGGCATAGTTGCTTTATCTTCTGCAGATACTTCTTCAGGTAGCCTTGCTTCTAGTACATATCCTTCTACCATAACTGCTGCAGGTTGTGGTCCATTGGTTACATCAACATCAGCAAATACTAATCCTATTGCTTTTCCATCTTTCTTATATACTGTACCTGCTCGTACAATTTTCTTTCCTTTTTCATCTGCTTCAATTCCTGTATCATCTACTTGATAAGTAAAATTTTGACATTTAGCAGATGCTAAGAAATTAATTTCTTTTACACTTTCATTTTTTACATACATAATTTTTACCTCCTAATTAATTAAAAAATTGACTTTTTGTTTCTTGACTTTCTCTTTTGTTGGCTTCTTTTGCAATATTAGAAGCAATACTTACATCACTTCCATCGTCTCCTTTTCCTCCATTTGCTCCTGGTTCATTTGGCTCATTACCATTTGCAGATGTTTCAAAGAAATGTGGATCTGATTTCTTTAGTTCTTCTAATTGCTCTTTTATACCGATTAATGTTTTTCCATCTTTATCAGTAGTGATCTTTGTTAAATCTAAAGATCCTTTTACTGCATTTATATTATTTTCGGTATTTCTTACTTTTGCATCTTTAAATGCATTTTTTAAAAGTTCATTGAAGATATAATCTGCATGTTCTTTTTTTGCATTATCTTCAATTTCTTTTACCTTCTTGTCATATTCTTCTTTTGTAATACTCTTTTCTTGAAGGTTTTTAAGAGCTTGTTCCTTTTCTCCTTTTTCCTTCTCAAGAACTTGTTTGTCATTCTCTAATTGTGATTTTTCAGTTTTTAATGTAGCATTTTCATCTTGTAATGCTTTTAAATCTGTTCCATTTTCTTTCATTACAAATGCAATTTGCTCATCAGTTAAGCCTTGTGCTTTTAAATCGTCTGTTTTCATATTTACTCCTTTTCTTATAACACCTTTATAGTTAGGCTTTTTAAGGCAGTTTTCCATCTTCCACTATTCCAGTATTATGAGGCAATTATTCAGGTCTACCTCTTGACCAATTTTTATTTAAAAAATAGACACCTATAAGATGTCTAAGATTAATAACTATTTAATTATTTACATATTTTTTGTACCATTCATTATATTTTATATTGCTTGGTACATAGTATGTTTTTCCATCAGTATTTCTTGCTGCTCTTTCTCCAAATTCAAATTCATCATTAAAATATGGCGCTGTTGTAGTTCTACATTTAACATGAAATGGAGGTGCAGTAACACCTTCCTTGTAATCACTCATATTAAATGTTGTCCCGTCAATTTCTCGACATATCTCAGATGTATGAGAATCTAATGTTGCAACATTTTCATATTGTTCTACCCATAAATCTTTAAAGCATTTCTTTCTTGATGCACTAGCAAAAAATGCTGATTCAGTCATTACCAAATTTGCTGCTCTATACTTTGCGACACCAAAATCTTTAGAAATCTTTTCTATTATTTCATCTGGTGCTTTTCCTCTAATTATTGATTGTGTTAATTCAGTTTGAAGTGTATTTATTAGAGATTGTTTATTTTTCCATATTCTATCACTAAATGTAAAACCATCTGTTGTCCAGGGCTTAGATATTATTTTTTTTATTGTATCAGTGTCTAATGCTGCAATTTGGAAAGCAACATTATGTCCTTTTTGTAGTTCATATGCAAATTTATAATAAGTATCTTTGTATGTTTCTATTATAAAATCTTCTGTAGATGTTTTTTCATTGTATGATATTTTTTCAATTTCTTGTCTTATTTGCATTTGCAATGCTTCTAATCTTGCTATATGTATTTTACTACTAGCATTTTCTAATTCTTTTTTCCATATTAGATCAATTCCATTTTCTTGGCCATATTTTATATATTCTTCTACATCCCATTTTAATTCTTGTAATTCATTTGTATTTAACCATTTCTTTGCATCTTTAAGTGATACTTGATTATTAATAGAAAATCTGGCCAACCAATTATTAACTTCTTTTTTTACATTGCTTAATGCTCTTTCATATTCTTTATTTAAGATTTGGATATATTTTGTTTCATTTAATACTTGTGCTTTTTCTAATTCTTCTACTCTTCTGCTCCAATATTCGCTATTCTTCATTATTTATCACCAACTTTTGCACCAACATTTCCTTTTTGACCATTTTTTAATCCATTTATCATTTTAGTATATTCATCATCTTCTTTTGCCTTTTCTGCTTTTTCTTCTGTCTCTAGTTTTGTTTCTTCATCTTCTACATCTTCTACATATGGATGTTTTGCTAATATTGTTTTTCTACTTAATATTTCAATACTATTATTGCAATTTTCTATCAATTCTTTTTCATTTACTGTCATAGTTTTATTAAATACAAACTCAACTTCCCTTTTAGAATAATCTTTATTTTCTTTCAGAGCAATCCACTCATCTGCAAAAGATTTAAAATATTCTAGACTACTTTTAAATTCTGTTTCTATATTGCTGCAGTCTAAATCCAAATCAGCATATAATTGCTTTAATGCAACTCCTGATTCTTGCGTTCCAAACTTTTCACTTTGTGTATCTACTCCAAATCCACCTTCATATATATCTTTTCTTAATTGTTCTATAAATGCCTTAAATGCTTCTATATTTATTTCTACATTTTTTCTGTCATATTCTCCGTCACTATCCAAAAATACTGTATTAAATGTTTGCAGATTTTTTTGGAATGTCCCTGCTTCTTCTTGATAATTTTTAACTACATTTACACCATCTGGTGCTTCATATATTCCATCTCCAATTTTAGAACACAACTCGTCATAACAATCTAATAGTGCTTTTAAAAAATGAATTAAAGGTAGTTCATCTCCATTATATTTAAAATAGATAAAAGGAATTCCTTTTGACCATTTCATAACTTTATTATTAATCATAAAATGACCTAATATAGAAATTCCTTCTGTATCTGTACCTAATACAAATTGTTTTCTTTTTTCGACTTCTTCGACATCTTCAATTAGATGTTCTGCATCATATATATAATACCTAACTCCATCTTCATCATAATATTCAACTTTTGTTTTTATTTCTTTGTTTTCTTCTGATGTATATACCTCAACATCATAAAAATAAATTAGTGCATCTAATACTTCATGTTCTTCATCTTTCCATATTGGTACAATTCTCGTTGCATATCTTAATCGTACTTTAAAGTCTCCATTTTCATCAACATATAATTGCCACCAACACATTGCTCTTTTTGTTGCTTCAATTAATGTATATTTTAACCTTTTATGCATTTTGTTATTAAATATGTCTTTTAATACTTCTTTATAGTCTGGATCTTCATCTTCATCCTTATCTACGACTTGCTTAATAGTTGGCTTTTTTCTCATTAAATATCCTGCTTTTTGGTTTATCATTTTATATAGTATAGGATGGTTTAGTTTGTAGTTTTTAGCATGTGGTGCAATTTCTTCAACACCTTTTTCATTTATATAGGTTCTCTTTTTTTCTAATATTTCTCCTTCGTTTTTATAGTATTTACCACCAATAAGCATTTCTTGATATGCTTTTGATTCTTTATACTCTTTTATTTCTATGTCTATTAATTTTGAAAGTGTCATTCCTTTTTTAGCACCCTCACTAATTATATGATTAATTCTATCTTGTTCTGTAATCATCTTACTTTTCACTCCTTTATTTTCTAAAATAAGCACCTCTAGTTTTAATTGGATATAGTGTTTGTATTAAATATCTTAATGCATCTAATGCGTGGTCATTTTGTTTTATAGGCTTGTCCTCTCCTCTTTCCTGTGCCTTTTCATCCCAAATATAACTTGCAAATTCTCTTAATAGGTTCGGACATCTTTCTGCAACTATGTGTATTCTTTCTTCATCTAACCAATTTAAAACAACAGTAATACCATTGATTACTGTATTATCTGCTTCTTTTACATTTATTCTATTTTGCTTAAATAAATTTATAAGTGATGTAGCTGAAGGATCTATTATTGTTCTTCTAATGTCTATACCCTCAACCATTTTTTGATAATCTCTTAAAAACAATTCATCTGTTTTTGTTATTTTTTCTTCTTGCCCATTTATATTCTTTTTAGTTCCTACATTGTAATATTCATTAAGAATATAAGCATGCGGTATATCATTTATGTATTTAATTCCACATAATAGAAATACCTGTGGATTTGTAATTCCATAGTCAGATGTTACATAATAATAATCAAATTTATTAGGTATATCTTTTGCTTTTATTGTATGTTTTTCTCTCGAAAAATTAGGATAAATAATTCCTTCAGCAAGTACCCATAAACCTAATATAAATCTTTGATAGAAAACTCCAACAAACATTTTACGATATCTATCTTTTGTTTCCTCATCCAAACTTGGATTATCATCCATTGTAAAATGTAAATGTATAATATTTTTTTCTTTTGCTTTGTCAATCCATTCTATTTTAAACCAATGATTTGGTCCTTCTGGGTTGCAGTTAAACCAATATTTAGATCCTTTTACAGAACATCTAGCAAGTGCTTGATTAACAAATGATTGTGGCATAAGTGCAACTTCATCTAAAAATACACCTGCAGCAGTTATTCCGTTGTACTAAATCCTGGCTTCTTTCATCTTTTCCACCAAAAATATAAAAATAATTGATAATTTCTCCTTTTGATATTTCACAAAGATTGTCTGCCCTTCTATCTTTTATTTTATATCCCTGTGCTCTAAGCATCAATTTCAACCAAAAAAGAACATTCCTTCTAAATGCTCCTACTGTTTTTCCTGCTAATATAAAATTCTGTCCATTAAATCTTGTCATTGCCCATAATGCAAAAGATAATGACATACATAAGGTTTTACCTGCTCTAATACTTCCATCTGCAATAATTCCATTTTTGTTTTTTACTGGACTATTATCTGTCCACCAAGTTAATATTTTCTTTTGTTTTATACTAAAAGGTTTGAATTTGAATAGTGTTCCATTTTTAATTTTCTTTTTTAAAGTGATAGCATTTTGCATTACTTTATTCTTTAGATTAGAAATTCTTTGATCTAGACTTATCTTCTCATCCATCTTCGTTATAATCATTCCATACACCTTCCGTTGTATCGTTTAAGGCTTTAATGAAACTATCATCTTTTAAATCTTCTGTGTTTGTACTATCTTCTCTTGCCGCTTCCATTTCTAATCTAATAATATCTAATTCTAACCTTCTATCATCTGTTTCCATTTTGTGTAAACTATCTATACATTTTCTTTTTGCCTCTTGTATTCTAGTAAGTGAATCTTCTAGTTTCTGTAATGGTGTGATAACATTTATTGCTTCAGTTACTGTTTCTGTTTCATTTGATGAATTAGAATTATACTGCCTTTTCACTATTCTTTCTATATTCATGTCTTTTTCTTTATCTTGAATCGATTTAATTCGTTTTAAAATACGAAATTCACGAATGCATAACATCTTGTAATCTTTTTCTATACAAGTTCTCTTATTTTCTATTACTAGACTATCATATAGTTGTTTTTCTTCGTCTGTTAATATTAATTTTTCGTATTCTCCAGTTGTGACTGCTCTTTTATTTCCTTCAGGTGCTCCTGGTCCTCCACTATTTCCTACTGCATTTGTGTTTCCTATATGTGTTAAACTTAAATTGCTTTCCCTTTTCCATTCTTGTTTTTTTACAAGATAAGTAACTTGGTTATATGAAATTTTATATTTTTTTGCTAACTGCTTGTATGTATATCCTTCTTTGTAATCTTTTTCTATTTTGGGTATTTTTCTATTGTCTATCATTTCATATCACCCACCTACCTATCTTCTAATTTTGCTTTTTTTCCTGTTAATGCTTCCCACCTTTTTACTATTACATCACAATATTTTGGATCTAATTCCATAAGATAAGAAATTCTATTTGTTTGTTCTGCAGCAATCAAAGTCGAACCACTACCTCCAAATAAATCCAATATTATGTTGTTTTCTTTACTAGAGTTTTTTATAAGTCTTACTAACAAATCAATAGGTTTCATTGTTGGATGTTCTGCATTTCTTGTTGGCTTATCAAATTCTAGTATTGTACTTTGCGTTCTATCATTAATAAAATAGTGAGCTGCTCCTTCCTTCCATCCATATAGTATAGGTTCATGTTTCCATTGATAGTCCTGTCTCCCCATAACAAATGTATTTTTTACCCATATTAAGCATTCTGCTAATTTAAATCCTGCATTTATAAAGGCATTTCTAAAATTTAGTCCTTCTGTATCTGCATGAAACACATAAATGCATCCACCTTCTTTTGTAAAATCATATAAGTTTTTAAATGCAATATGTAGAAAATTATAAAATTCATTATTGTCCATTTTATCATTCACTATTTTTAGTGCATCTTGTGTTTTTCCTTCATAATCGACATTATAAGGAGGATCTGTAAGAATCATGTCTGCATCTAGATTATTCATAAGGCGCATAACATCTTCTTTTTGCGTACTATCACCACACATAAGGCGATGTCTTCCTAATATCCAAATATCTCCTACTTTTGTTACTGGTTCTTCTATTTCATTTACTGCTTGATCTACATCAAAATCATCTTCTTTTGTTTCTACCAAATCACTTAATATATCATCTACTTCATCAGAGCCAAAACCTGTTAGTGATACATCAAAATCTTCCAGTTGTAATTCTTGTAATAATGACTCTAATTTTTCTGTGTCCCAATCACCACTAATTTTATTTAGCGCTATATTTAATGCTTTTTCATTCTGTTTATCTAAATCAACAATAACACATTCAACACTTGTATATCCTAATTCTTGTAATACTTTTAACCTTTGGTGTCCTCCGATAACTGTCATATCTTTATTTATAATCAAAGGATTCACAAAACCAAATTCAGTAATACTTCTTTTAATTTTCTGATATTCTTCATCTTCTGGTTTTAAATCTTTTCTAGGATTATATGTAGCTGGTATGAGTTTACTTGTTTCTATATTTTGTATATTCAAATAATCACCTTCTATCTATTTTATTTTATCTAGTAATTGAATTTTTACTTGTTCTGCTATTTTTTTCATCATTACTGGTGGAACACTCATTCCACATATATATTGCACTGGAGAACCTAAAAAATTGAAATCTAATGGAAATGTCTGAATTTTGATTAGATCCTCATCACTTACATATCCAGGGACATCAAATCTTAATGGTGGACTTCCACCTGCTGCAATAGTTGCTGGTGTTCTATCGTCTTTTAAATATTGAGTATTAAAACAACTTATTTTTCCATTTTCTGTTCTTTTTATTGTGTCACTTAATTTGACATCTCTTGATATTCTTTTTTTCCATCTTTCAAATGTCAATGTATCTTCATTTAGTGGTTTATACTCTTTACTTTTTATTTCTCCATATTTAATAGGTGTTTCATTAAATTTTAATTCTATTTTAGGAAAATTAAGGGATTTTTTTGTTGCAATAAAAAAGACCCTTTCTCTTCTTTGAGGTACTCCCATTGTTGCTGCATTTAATAAAAATAGTTGTACATTATAACCAATTTCATCAAATTTTTTTATAATCAAATTAACATATCCTTTTGCATTTCCCATTATTAGTCCCTTTACATTTTCAGCAATAACTACTTTTGGTTTTAATATATTAGCAAGTTCTATAAATTCAAAAAACAAGTCATCTAAAATTTGACTTGCTTGACCTTCTCTAAATTTTTTATTTTTTCCCCAGTTTTTTTCTCTTTCTCCTGCTAAAGAAAATGTGCTACATGGTGGACTTCCATCTAATATATCTAGATTATATAATTCGCTTGGAAATTTTTTTATTCTATTCATTTCCTGGATACCCATACAATAATTATATTTTGGATTATGGTTTTTCATATATATATCATTTATTTTTTTATCTATTTCGCAATTACCTATAACATTAAATCCTGCTAATTTATACCCCATACTAGAGCCACCACCACATGAAAAGCAAGAAAAAACACTATATTGATTCTTTTGTATGTTTTTTAAATCTCTTAAATACCACTCATATTCTGCCATTGCCCTACTCCTTACTTATTAACATCAAACATAAAACCACATTTTGGACATTGACATTGGAATTTTTCATCACTATATTCTGATAAATCAACTTCTGCATTTTCTGTCATTGTTTCTTCAGTATCTTTTATTATTTTGTTTATTTCCTTTTCATCAAATCCAGTTATTGATAAATCCAAACTGCCTTCAGCAAGTTCATTAAATAAGACTTCTAGTTTTTGATAATCCCATTCTCCAGATATTTTATTTAATGCCACATTTAACATTTTTTCTTTTTGTTTGTCAAAGTCCACTACTATACACTCTATTTCAGTATTTCCCATGTCTTTTAAAACTTTAAGTCTTTGATGACCACTTATGACAGTCATATCTGTATTAACTATTATTGGAGAAATATATCCAAATTCATTAATACTATTTTTTATTTTTTGATATTCCTGGTCTTTTTCTGTTAATTCCTTTCTTGGATTGTATGCTGCCATCTTTAGTTCTTCGGTTTTTATTATTTGCATTTTCATTATATTGTCTTTCCTCCTTAAAACATTCTAATATTCTCTTACAATTTTTGCATTGGTTTTTCATACATATTTCACTATTCAAGCAAACACCTTCTTTAGTAAAAAAAGAAACCCACACATAATGTGAGTTCCTCTCGGGACCTTTTTATATTTTACAATTTTAGATAATATTATTATAGACTCTTGAAACTGACATGTCAATGACATATTTTTGACATAGTTTTGTTACATCTTTCTTATGCCATCTATTCCAAACATAAAAATTGCAACTTCTTCTATCGCAACATTTTTGTCCCTGTGTAGTTGTCTTTCACTAATATGATATCTATCTGCTAAAACTGACATCTTAGGTTGATATTTTCCCTTTATGTATAAATCATTTAATATATGCGATCTCCTTATTTTCTCATCATTTTTACTATTCTGTGAATCAATAATATAAAAATTTATAATTCTTTTTATATGTTCCATTATTATTTCTGTTCTTTTTCTTGATGATAGAATTGATTGGACTACTGTAACTTCATCATATGCAGCACAATATAATTTGTCCATTATTTCCTCTACCGTTGCACTTTCTAATTCTCTTTCACTAACAGTTGCTTGTTGACAAGAACTAACAAATTTTCTATAATTTTTCAATAGCAATCTAGTATTTTTAAATTTAATATCATATGACATTTTTTCTTTTAGTTTTTCGTCATTCTTTGCTTGTTCTAATCCTATCTGTATTCCTTTTGCAACTGCCCCAGTTACTATTTCTTCTATAATTTTTAATAATTCACTACCTTCTTCAGATATCTCTACTTTACTCATACAAAAACCTTCTTTCTTTTTTAGGCAAATTGTATGCTTTGAACTTTAGTAAAATATAATTCTTTAATTTTTATTAGTATTACAATATTCCTATTTTTTATTTTTTTCTTGACTTTCAATCAATGCTTGCTCTAATGTTGCTATATTTATGTCAAAGTCTTTATAACCCTGCTGTATTACATTATAATAATGATTGCTTGGCTCTGCTATCTCGCCTAGATTCATTACATATACCATTCCAATTATTTCTTTATCATTTATTTTTAATTTTATATATTCTTTTCTATAAAGTCTTGGATAACCCTCATATCTATCTAATGACCTTTCACAAATTTCTGTTATTGACCATAATGCTACTGGTGTTTTTGCTCCTTTACATTTTATAATATTTGCCACGCCTCTGAATTCTAATTTGTAATCGTCTAATACATATTTCCCTATTGGTCTTGCATTTGGACACCTCATTGCCATTTGCTCCTTATTCATATTACTGCCATAAGCTATATATACTTTTTCCATTTTTATTTCTCCTCCTTTTTATTTTTCTTATATCTTGGATCATCACTACCAAATCTCCAAGCTGCAGAACCATCTAAATGTTTAATTAAGTGTTCTCTATAATTTTTATATTCTGGTCCTATGAATCCAATTCTATTTAAATATATTCTCATTGCAAATTTTTCATTTTCTTCTTGTGTTTTCCTGTAAGTTGCCTTTTTCTGTTTTAGTGCTTGATTGTTTATTGCTAATGCTAATAGTATATATGCTTTCACTTTTCCTGCATGTAATGTAGAATTAAATCCCCTTAATTCTACTGTATGATTACCTTCAAAATAACTATGTAAATTTAAGAAATGATATCTACTTTGATCGTAATGACTATGATATCCTGCATTGCTTTCATTGTACCATATATCTTTTATTTCTTGCATTGTTCTTGGCTTTTTCCTTTGTATCTCATCTATTAGTCTTTGGTCCATTTTTTTACACCATCTCATCCTGTCTGTTTTTATTTGTAATGCTTTATATAATAAATCATTTCTACTTGCTATTATGTTTATAAAATTCTTAAGACTTTGTACAGTATGATCTGCTCCGTCTAAATGTATATGTATCCCACAACTACTATTTGTTTTTCCTCCTACTGCCCTTAATGCTCTAACTATTTCTTGTATTGTGTCTATATCTACAGATGTTAATATTGGACTTACAAATTCTACTGAATAATCTCTATCTTCTGTATGTCCCCATCGGTTTTCTTTTCTTATGCTAGAATCATTCATTATCTTCCATGTTCTGCCGTCTGTTGCATTTACTCTTATTGTATCGTAACTATCTCTCGTATGTTGTAACCTTCCTCCTACAATCTTCTTTAGTGTGTTTGCTGCTATCTCTTTTGTAATGCCTGTTAATTCAATTTCAATTCCAAATCTTTTTGTTAACATAACTTTATTCCTCCTTGTGACACACATTATACCGCGCAACCCCAGTTAAGCCAACGATTTATTCGATTATTTTTAACTTTTTTAACACTATTGAAAGTGTCCAAATCTTGCTGTTTCTTCATAACATTTATGTTTTAGGTCTAGGTCTTTTATTATATTCTTCAATTTACATTCTTCATATAATTCTGGTGTTGGTATGATACTTCCCATATCACTATCAATATAAATTGCTAGTGGTTGCTCAATTCCTATTGCATAACTCAATTGAACTTCACACCATATTAAATTGTATTTTTGTAAATATACTTTTGCTATTTCTCTTGCTTTGTATGCTCCAGAACGATCTACTTTTGTTGGATCTTTTCCTGAGAAAGCACCACCACCTACATTAGCAAACGACTGATATTGGTCTACTACAATTTTTCTACCAGTTAGACCCGCATCTCCTTCAAATCCACCTATTTTGAATTTGCCTGTTGGATTTATTAGGAATTCCTTTATTTTTATATTATATGTTGCAGCTATATCTCTACATAGATTTTTTATTAGATTGTCTGTTGCTTCTCTATCTTCTTCAGTATTTTGATAACAAATTGTAAATGTCTTTATATACTCTAGTTTCATATTTTCATCATAAAGTCCTGTAATCTGTGCTTTTCCATCTGATAGAAATCTATTATCTCTTTTTCTTAACTTGTCATATTCTTTCGATAATGCTTGCAATATTACCATTGCTATTGGTAGCATTTGTTCTGTATCATCACAAGCATATCCAAACATCATGCCATTATCTCCTGCTCCATTTACTTCGTCATTAGTTCCTAATGCTATGTCTGGACTTTGTTTTCCTATGTTATCTATAATTTCATAATCTGTAGAATAACCTACATCTGATAAAACTCTTTTTGCTATTTTTTCTACGTTGATATTTGCTAAACTTGTTATTTCTCCAGTTATAAATATTTTTCCTTTTCCTCCTGCCACTTCAATTCCACACCTACTATTTTTATCTTGTTTTAAACATTCATCTAATATTGCATCACTTATTTGGTCACATACTTTGTCTGGATGACCTCTAAATACAATTTCATTACTATATAATTTCATATAGTTTGTCCCTCCTCTTCTAAATATAAACATCTATCATTAAAACTTACCCAATCGGCAATATCTGAGAACGTGACACTATATGTGTTTTGCATTCTCCTATATCCATCTAATATTCGCCATCTTTTTTCTCTTGTATCCCACAAAGGTTGTCCTATATATTGATCTAATTCATTCCATTTTATTGGTTTTGCTTCTTGTTCTTCCTGGATTTGTTGTTTTTCTTCGTTGTCAATTTTTTTAGGAATTTTCTTTGTTTTTGTCACTTTACTTTTTGGCATAATTACATCATCCCTCCTCTCATAATTCCAGATATATTACCTGGATTAAATAACTTTAATGGATCTATTTTTAATTGATTTGTTATTGCATCATTTATTTGTTTTTTTATGTCTATCTCTAATGAATTTGGTTGTATTGGTTGCTTAAATTCTTGTGTACACTTAACTTCTGTTGTTGCTACTCGTGCCTTCTTTTCCATTACTGCTAATAATTCCTTATTTATTATTCTGCTACACATAGGGCAAAACACTATTGGAATATATCTGTTTATTTTTGTTCCATTATAATAATATTCAATGCACAAGTTATTACCCATTTCCTTATCTATGTATATTTTAATTTCTCCGTTATCATCTATGTTTGCTCTTTCTTTATCTTCAGCACAATATTCACACATTATTCATCACCTCCATCATATTTAAATTTATAATAATCACAACTACAATTCATTTTATATCTATAATTTATATATCTATCACACCATATAATATCTTCTCGTACTTTTCCGTTTTCTTTCCTATTTCCTATATTAAACTTACAACTATCACAAGTATAATCAAATTTAACTTCTTTTCCTGTATAAAAATCAATTATCATTTTTCTTTTCCTCTTCAAATTCTGTTACATAATTTTTAGTAATATTTACATTAACTACTTCATCAGCTGATATTTCTGCATTAATTTTTATTTTTGTAACTCTTTCAATATCATTTGTTATATCTTTCGCTCTCCTTATAAGCTCCTGTCCTATTGATGTAATTGCTTTTTCTGCATCTTCCTTACTATGTATTGGTCCTATAATCATAATTTTTTCGCCACCTTTCTTTTTAGATATCTGATAAATAAAATAATGTTATAATATATAATTTTGATTTTATTTACTTTGTATATATAACCTATTTTTGCAGGTCCTTTTATGTTGTCATATCCATAGCAACCACTTCGGCCATTCATTTTAGATTCTATCCATTCTTGATCCTTATGTATATTGTTCATGAAAGCACCTCCAGGATTTCTAATACATAATATTCCTTTCCTGGTTCAGCTCCCCATTCTTCTTTGCCTTGTCCATATTTCAATAAACATTTACACTTAATTTGTGGACTATCTTTTTTATATCCATTTCTAAAAATTATAATAATTTGTGAATAAATCCATTCTCCCATTCCAAAATTATTAACTCTAGGCTTAAAGTTTTTAAATCTTGATGTATAATATGGCTTAATTTCTCTATATTCTTCTTTCTTTTCTCTAGATACAATCATGTCAAACCATTTCTTTTTTATTGGTAATACTAGCACTTTTTATTCCTCCTTTGGTAAAGCATACACTCTATCCCTTTGCATACTTCTTAACATTGATGATAATATAACTTCTGTATCTGCTTTTAGATCTCTACTTCGTGCTGGCTTTATGCAATACAATTCTTTCAATCCATCTATGCATTCTAGCCACATTGATTTTGTAATTATTCCATATTCATTTTTTTCTTGTTTTTCTCTTTCCTCTCGTCTATCAATAGCAACATATACACCTATATCTACTGGTATTTCATTTTTCACTTGTTCATATAAACTATATGGCATTACAAAATAATTTTTATGGCCTATAAAAGTTAATTTATTCTTTGAATGAAAATCTTGCTTTGATTGTTTTATTTCATAACAAGTTATTTCTCTTTGACAATTATATTTAATGCAATCTACAATTTCTCCACCATACCACCCAATAGTACATTCAAATACATAAAAATCATTTCTTGGATTAAATTTTCGTTGTAATAACTGTTCTAATTTTTTTGTCGTTTCTGTTTTCGTTTTAGTCACCTACTTTCCTACACATCTTTTTTTCTTTATCCCATGCTGCACATTGTTCTTCATAACACTCTGGAAAGTTCTGTATTTCAATTAATACATGACTTTCCCCTTTTAAAATATTATCATTATCGACTATTGGTATTCTTATGTTCTGCTGCACAACATTGTATCTTTCAGGACACTTCATCTTAACATTTCTCCGCTTCTATCATTATAGTTTCAAATACTTTTTGCACTGCTAATGGTGTGTATTTTATTCCGTTCATTTTGGAATTCTCGTGCAATAATTTCTGCTTCGTTTTTCTGTATTCCACATCCCATTAGTAATTTTTTAAATCGTTTTCTTGTAATTGTTTCTAATCCCATCATCTTTAAAAATCTTCGGCCGTCTTCTTTTGAAAATGTTAATTCTGCACTATATCCTTTATTTGTAACTGATTCTGCATAATATCTCATAGCATCTACCGCATCATCATTGCATGTTTCTATACTTTCTGCTTTAATTTCTCCTAATTCTTTTAGTTCATCATTTTCATTTATTTTTACAAATACCTTTCCTGGTACTACCTCACAATTTTCTGTTGGCATATTACTGCTCCTTTCTATTTTCTAAATATGGTGTTATTGAGTGTCTACAATTAGAATGATTATATTTTTTGAATAACTCTCTCCACTCTTCTTCATATTGCTTTTTTTGAAATATTACATTTATCAGTTGTATAATTAGCAAACTTATTTGTGCTATTACTATATATAATGAATTAAATTCTTTTATAAATGTTTTCAAAATTATATTTATGATAAGCAATACCCAAATTTCTATTGATATTGCTATTGATATTTTAGAATATTGATCTAATTTCATTTATTCTTCACCATCCTTTGCTACTTGTAAAATACACATAATTCCTATCCCTATGAAGATTCCTACTACTAAACCTATTAAAAATCTAAGCATTAGTAACACCTACTTTCCATATACTTCGTACATATATATTGTTTCTTTTAATGAGTCCAACTCTACATATTGCTCAAAAATTTTATTTTCTTTTTCTCCAATGCTATTTTCTAATTCCATTGTATGTTGTTTGCTTTCTAGATGCATCGCCAAACATCCAATTGCAAAACCTATTGTAAATATTACTAATATCCATATAATTTTGTTAATATCTTCGCTTTTCTTTGTAAGTTTCTTATCATAGAATTTCATTTTTTCATTGTTCATATGTAATTCACTCCTTTGTATTTATTTTTTTCTTTTTTTCAGTTGTAGCATTATATATTTTTGTAAGTCTATGTTCTTTTTTGTTCTGCAGATATTTAAATCTTGGATTTCATCTTCCAATTCATTTATTTTGTTTTTTAATTGCCTATTTTCATATACAGCATCATAATAAAGTTGCTCATAATCAATATCTTTTTCCATTTTATATGTCCTTTTTTCTTTTATTTACTTTATCTAATATTTTCGCTATCGTAACACCTGCTTTTGTTAATTCTGTATCATTTTTAAATAATTTGTTTCTGTTCATAATTAGTTCTTCAGCATCAGAAACTAAAATTAGGTTACTTAAATCAAAATTTCTATTGTTTCCATCTGCAAATATTACTTTATGTCCTTTAGGTATTCTTCCATATGCTTGCTCGTACAAATATCTATGTTTTCTAATCCAATTTTTGTTCTTATGTCCATCTTGTATTTTAACTAAAATATATCCGTTTTTATCTATTCTTTCACTACCAATATCTCTTGCATTTGCTGGAACATTTCCTTTTTTGAACATTGTTGCCTTACATTTTTCATATTGTTCAGGACTCATATAACCCTTTTTCCCTTTATTTGCAGGAATATGTCCTTTAGGAAATTGCCCTCCTACTATTCCACTTTGTAAATTATATTTGTGTTTTAAATTACCAACTGCACTCTCACTAATATTCATATTAAATTTATCATTAAATCTTTTTGTTAACTCTTTAAGTGTTATTCCTTTTACATTTTCTTTTAAGAATTCAATATGTTCATCTTTGAATTTTCGTTTATTATTACGACCTACTTTTATTTTGTGCGAACTCAAGTAAGATTTCATAGCATGATATGTAATATTAGTATTAAACTTTTCGTTAAATTCTTCTTGTAACTGCAGTATGGTTTTACCCCTGCAGTTACAAGCAATATAATTTTTCATTTCTTCAGTATAGACTTTTTTCATTTTCCATCTCCTATTTGTAACATATCTGGTATATGATCTGTTTTTCCATATTCATCAAAATGCTTTTGTGCTTTTAATGCTAATTCTCCATTATTTATAATTGTTTGTGCAATAGTAGCCATAGTTTTTGCTCTTTCTCTTTCTTCTTGTAAAGCCTCTCCTTTTAATTCTTCATCGTTAAGTCTTTCTAATTCTTCAAACAAATGATTATTTAAATCTACTAATTTGTTTTTGGTCCCCATTTTTTATTTCTCCTTTCTATTGTCTTATGTATGGTCTGTCTACATACAGACTCACTGGTGGTTGTATATTTCCCATAACTGACAAATATATTTTTCCTGTTTTCATAAATTCTTCTTTTTCTTTTTCTGTCATTTCCCAGCATGATACAATGTGTTTATCTGTTTTTAATGCTGGCAAATCTCCGCAACCTGATGCTCTAAATATACAATTCATATCTTCAAATTTTACTGGATTCATTCTTTGTTTCCTCCTTTGAATTTTGTATTTGATAACATGCTTCTCTTACTTCTTTGAATATTTCTTCCGTTGTCCATTTCTTTCCACCACTTCTTAAATTTACTGGTAGTTTTTCTTCATATCCCATATAATCATAGCAATGTGCATAATCCCATCCAATAAACCATCCTTGAACTTCTTTATTGTCTGCATATATTCCTTCCTCTGCATATGTAATACCACCATGTACCTCTATATCAACTTTGTTGTATATTTCCTCACAACTTTTGCCATACAATTTATGGTCATTTGGTATTTTTATATATGCTGTTGGATGTGTTCCTAAATTTAAAATGTAATATAATAATCCAAAGCAAAAACCAGTATCTAATATTTCATTTTTTCCTTCTGCTGAATATTTCATTTCTTTCATTGTTTCATTCCTCCTTAATCTCTAGGTTGTATTTATCTTTAAACACCTTCTTTTTCGCTATATATTCTTTTGTTTTAAATCCTTTTGTGTCAATTATCTCTGCTGTTCCATCATTGTGAAACACTATAAAATCCGCTTTGTATTTTAGTCCTGGTGCTAGTATAAATATAGGCTGCAAACAAAAACCTTTGATGTCTCCGCCCTGCAGCCTTAATTTTAAATTACAATAATAATCCGCTTCTTTCCTGCTATCAAATGTTTGTCCATCTACAGATGTTTTTATTGCTCCATATTTACTTTTTTTGTTTCCCTTTTTCTGATATTCTTTATATTGATCTAGGCTCCAATGTTCTTGATTACTCATCGTTTTTTACCTCACAAAATACACAATTTTTGCATTCTTGTATTTGTTCATCTATATGAGTGCTACTTGTTGGAACATCACAATTTAAGTATAATGCTTCATCACATTGTTTTTCATATCTACTACAATACATTTTCATCACTCCTCTGTTGTTTCTACACTTTTATATGCTGTCCTCATTCCGCTATTTTGATTTAACATTGGTATAATGTTTTTTATCTCTGGAAATTCTCTAATTAATGAGTTTGCAACATCAGTTAATGTTTTTACCATTTGTGCCATTTCTATTGGTCCACCATGTCCCTGTACAATAGATATTGGTGCATGCTTAAACTCTTTTGTTATTACTACTTCACATACTAAACATTCATTTTCACTTTTTATTCTGTTTATTTTTTGTGTTTCTTCTATTTGTCTAAAATCCATATTTTATTCCTCCTTCTTGACCTTTGCACATTTTAGGTCTTTTAATATTCTTGGTGTATATTGTCTATTGGCTTGATTTGACTTTAATGTTTCAATATTCTTTATAGTTATATTCGTTTCAGCACATATGCCTTTTTCTATATATTTATTTGAATATGGTTTCATTGTGTTTACTAATGCTATTTTATCTTTTATTATTCTTCTTTCCTGTAATACTTTTTCTAATTTTGCATATACTTGCATACGTTCTATTGCATTTAATTTACTTAATTCTATTTCGTGTAATAAATCATCGCGTTCTGCCTCTTTGTTTGATAATTCTGTGCTTAACCTTTTTTCAGTATCTTCCATATTCATAAAAAATTCATTTATGTTATTTAGTAATTCCAATGATTGTTCCATATCTTCAATCATCATATTTTTCTGTCCTCCTTTGTGTTTTTTTCTAACTTGTGTTTGTTTTTGATATTCTCAATAATATTTGATTTTATAAATATTATGTTTACTTTGTTATATACTTATATGCATTCCTGTTCTTCGTTTAAAATGGTCACATTTTTCAAATAATCCTCGAGGTTGTCCAGTCAATAAGCAATGTGGAAACTCACAATTTAGACTTGGAACACACCATTCACAATTTTCACATGCTTCTAACAACCTAGATATTAATTCTTCTTCTTTTACTGCCACTTTCTATTCCTCCATTTCAAAAATAGTTTCAGTATCATATTGTGTACTTAATTCAGTTTGATCTAGTGCAGATAATATACATTTTTTAAAATAGGCCTTTGGTATTTGTATTCGTGATTTGGTATTTGCAATAGCGAAATTCTTTAGGGCATATAGTAGTTTTTTAGAATTAACTTCTAATACTCTTTTTCTTGTTATTGGTGTCATATACATTTCCTTTAATATTTCTGTTATTTCAATACTAAGTTCTGGACTAAATATATGCATCTCACAATTAGAGATTATTGTTTCGAATTCCATCTTTTCCATCTCATCCATCATCTCATCCAAAGTTTTATTTTCTTTTGATTTGTGATCTGAAGGATAGATAGATTTCATATCCTTTAATTTAATTTTTTTTAATTTAATTTGATTTGATTTTATTTGATTTGATTTGTTATTTTTTGCTATAACCTTATTACGATTTTTTATAACATTTGTTATAACTTTGTTATTCTCTTTTGATAACATTGTTATGATTTTGTTATTCTTGGAAATACCTTTAATTTTCCTTTGTTTCTTTGTTATAACTTTGTTATAGTTTTGTTTATTTCCCCATCTATTTTGCATTGCTTTTTTACCAGCTTGACTCCTTTTTTCTTTTAAGTCTTCATATTTTTGCATTCTTCTAAGGAAACTCTCTGACCAAAACAAATTATTATTTGCATTAAATAGTCCATTTCCTGTTTCCCCATCTGTATATTCATTAATACAATCGTTTATAAACTTTTCCACATCAATAGTTGTGCCAGTTTGCATTTTTATTGCCCTATATGTATTTTTATTGAGAGGTAATTTATATGTAGATTCATTTCTAAGCATTTCTAAAATTGCCCAATATAATCCATATCCGCTCTAATCCATAGTCGCAGCGCATTGATAATATTTTGGGATCTGACAAAGCATTTGCATCATGACTAAAATAATAAGTATCTTTATTGTTGGCCATACTCCTTTACCTCTCCTTTCTTTTGTAAAATACTTTCCATAGATATTTGCTGATTTTTATATACATCAGTTAAATACCTTTTTTCACAAATAGGTCCAAAACCTTTTTGAATGCTTTTCCATGTTTTTAGTTCTTTTCCACACATTCTACATTGGTATGTTGTATCTTTTACATTTGGGCATTTTTGTAGTGCTTTTATTGCTAAACTTATGGCTTTTATATCATCCAGAAAAACTGAATCTAATTCATTATTATGTACGAAACTTAATCTATCTTTTTTTAAATCTTCTAATTGATTTATTGCTTTTACACTATTCATATAAACCACCTCATCAAAATGGATATAATTTCAGTTCTAATTCTAATCCTGGTGTTGCTATTGTTGTAGGTATAGCAGTTTGATTATAAACTTCACTTTGCATAACTGCTGCATTTGAATTAGTATCTGACAAATGGCAAAGTATAATGTTTTTTGCATATGTTAAATCATTAGATTGTAAGAACTTTAATAGGTTTTGCAAACTAAAATGACTCTCTAGTAACCTGCTATATCGTGTTTTGTTTATTATTCCATTTCCTGCATTTTCTTTTGCCACATCTTGAATATAGTTACATTCAACAAGTAAATAATTTAATTTCTTAAATTTGTATTTTATGTAATATGTATCTGTAGCATAGAGCAATTTTTCGCCTGTAGGTTTATACTGTATTAAAAATCCCAATGGCTCAGCTGCATCGTGTTGTGTGTCAAATGGTAGTATTATAAAATTTCCTATTGTAAATTGCTCTAATGCTTTTATTACTTTAAATCTGTGCCCCTTTAATTGTAATTTTTCAAACGTTCCTTTTGATGCATATATATCGATTCCGTTTACTGCAAAATTTGGTGCATATTTTAGATGATCCATATGCTCATGTGTAATTAATACTCCTTTAATCTCTTTGAAATTAAAGTGTAATTCTCTTTGAACCTCTTTGAAATTGATACCTGCATCTAATATCAATTTATCATCTTCGCTTGCTTCTATTAGGTAGCAATTACCAGATGAACTACTACCTAATACTTTTAGTTTCATTAAAATGCTGGTCCTTCCGTTGTTTTTTCTTCTTCAGATACTGTATCTATTTCTTCAGATGCAATCTCAGTATCTTCTACTACTTCTTCATCTTCTATATCTATCATTTCTTTATTTGCATTTGATTCTATTTCGTATTCGACCTCTGCTTCTTTCATTTCTTCATCTGATGTCTCAAATGCTTGCCTTATAATATTTAAGTTACTATCATCTTTTGTGTTTATATAATATTTACAAATTTTATTTATTACTGTACGTTTGCACATATCTTCTGTAAATTGTGAATGCGTACTATCTTTACTATCTGGATTTAGTTTTGATTTTTTCCAAGATGTTCTAATTTGTTCCATTGTCATTACAATACTTTCTTCAGTATCATCTTTATATAGAATAGTCGCATATGCTCCTAGAATTTTTGCTTTATTTATATTTTCAAAACTTCTTTTATGTGAAACTACAAGAGTTTTTCCTCTTTTCATTTCTGTTTCAAAAATATCTCCTTCATAAATTACTTCAGCTGTTACATCTTCAATTTCTCCAAATTGCTTTGCGACTGCTATTGATCCAAAGTATGATCTCATCAATGTTAGTTGATTTCCAAAAGGTATAAAATAACATTGGTTTTTCATAGGGTTTAACCCCTGAATAATCATATTTAACAATGCATTTGCAATACTTGGCTTTGTGCATACATCTAATGCTAGTTTTCCGTTTTTGTCTTTTACTTCTTGTAATTTTAACCATGCACTTTTTAGTGCATTTTCTGGACTATAATTGTTTGGAAAATATATTTGTCCATCTTGTTGGAACTTTCTAACTTTGTTTAATACATTGTCAGTTATATTCCTCTCTTCTACATTTTTTATTTGTTTTTCTTCTTGTTTTACTAATTCATTACTCATAATTATTTAGCCCCCTTTACTATAAATTTCATACCTGTTCTGTCTTGTTCCTCTACAACTACTGTTGCGAATGCTGGTATTGTTATTAAGTCTATTCCTAATGGTGCTATATAACCTCTTGCTATTGCTATTGCTTTTACTACTTGGTTTATTGCTCCTGCTCCTATTGCTTGTAATTCTGCTTGTCCTTTCTCCGTTACAATTCCTGCTATTGCTCCTGCAACAGAATTTGGATTTGATTTACTTGATACTTTTAAAATTTCATTATTCATTTAATTTTCCTCCTCTTTTTCTAATATATCTAAAATTTTATTTATATCGGATATAATACTTTTCTTATCCTTTTTAGTTTCTTCTGATATAAGTTGTATAGTTTCTGCAATTCCTATCAATACATTTATTGTTTCTGTATTGTTGACTTTAACACTTACACCTTCTTCATTCTTTGTAAATTCTACAATCACTTGCTTATCCATTACTACATTGCCTCCATTCTTAATTTAGAGTCTGTAGTTACTATTAGACTAATAATTTGTGTATCCATATTGTAAATTTCATTTATTGATTCTCTGTTATCTATAAATATTGGTGCTGAAGTGTTGTAAAACTTAATTAATGTGCTTATGATATCCAATCCAGCCAATATTTTATGTGCATTATTTACATCGGAATATGGAACTCCATTAACTAATGTATCGCAGCATTCTACAAGTCCACCATTTATTTGTACATCAAATAATCTGAATTTTACTATTTCAAATTTGCTATTTATAGCATTCTCTAATAATTCAACTTTGGTTTTGGTAAATTCCTCTAATGCAAATTGCTGACTTTCTAAATCTTGGATATTTTTTGAAATAGTTTCTTCTTTATCTTTTAGTTCTTCAATACGTTCTTTTGTTTTTTCTTGAGTTTCTTTTTCATTTAAAGTTTTATTTAATTTGTTTATTTCCTCGTTTATTTCTGCTTTCCTATTTTGTAGATTTGTTATATCTTCTCCAGATGCTATATTTTTTACTTTTTCTTCTAATATTTCAATTTCTTTTATTTTTTCGTTATATTCTGGAAGTGAAGTTATATCAAAATCCACATTCTTTTCTTTTGCTTTTTCTAGTTCTTCAATTTTTATGTTTGTTTCCTTTAATTTACTATTTAATTCTTCAATTTCTTTTTGTAGTTGTTCTCTTGCTTTTGTGTTTTCATCTAGTCTTATATTAATTGTTTGTCCTTCTTTGTTTATTGCTTCTTGCTCACTTTTCTTATGCAAATTAAAGTTATCTTCAAATTGCTTTTTAATTTCTTCTTTCTTATCAGTATCATATTCTCTTTTACAAGTTGGACATACAAATGAATTAGGATCAAATTCTAATGTAAGTTTACTAACTTCATCCCATTTTTTATATAATTCTGCTTTTTTCTCCTGGTCTTGTTCTATTTTTAACTTTCTCTCACTATCTTCTGTTTGTTTGTTTCTAATCTTGCTCTCTAGTAAATTCTTTTCATTTTCTAAATTAACTAACTCTAATGAATATTTTTGTGAATGTTCTGTTTGTTTTTTTAACTTAAAATCTTCTAATTCATTTTTGGCCTTAGTTAATTCTCCTGCTATCTTCATATTCTCTGCCGCTTTAGTTTGTATATTTGTCATTGTTGCTTCAATTTGTTGCAATTGCTCATTGGCCTTTGCTTTATCTTTTTCAATCTTATCGTAGTCAATATCATGTTCTGTAATTAAAGTATTAGTAAGTTCATCTATTCTTACTGGGATTGTTTCTTTTTCTTGTTTCAAGTCCTTTATTTTTGCTTGAACTACTTTCTTATAATCTTCTATACTTCTGCCCTGCATATTATTTTTTAGTGTTTTAAATTCTTCTTTTGTATCTAATATTTCATCATCTGAAATTGTTGTTCCAGAAATGTTGATTAATAGTTCTCTTCTTTCTGTCCACTTAAGTTGATTGTTAAAGTACGATGGGTCTGTAATTAATTTGAATAAACTTTCTGGTATTAAACTATTTATTTTTTCCTCGTAATCTTTTTTCTTGATAGGAACTTCATCTATCCAATAATTTGTTTCATGTCCAGAAAATTCCTGTTGCTCTTGACCTCTCTTTTTTACCCATTTTTCTTGTAACATTTTCTTAAATGTTATATCTTGTCCATCCACTATTAATGTTGCTTCAACTTCATGTTCTAGATAATGGATAGGATCATTGTTTTTATCTAAAGTTTTTATATTGAAATCTTTTCTATCATTGCTATCTTTATCAAAAAATAGCCATTTAAATGCATCAAATATAGTTGTTTTTCCCGTTGCATTTGCTCCATATATATTTGTGTTCTTTCCTCCAAAATCAATGTTTAGTTCTTTTATTCCTTTAAAATTCTTTAATCTTAAATTAAATAATTTAATTTCCATGTTCTATTTCTTCCTTTCTATTTAGGTTATCTTGCATTCTTCTTGGTATTACAATCACTGCATTACAATAATCGCAACATCTTCCATCATTTACTGGTTCTGCATTGTTGCCATATCCTTCATATTTTTTTCCACAAATACTACAATTTGCCATATTTTCTCCTTCCTGCTATCTTGATTTTCTAATTTTGATATGTTAGAATACCAATAAAGCATTTATCTAAGTGTTTTATAGAACTATTTATTACTTTCGTCGGTAGTTGGTAGTTCTATTTTTTTGTTTACATTTGATAAGTCTAAATCATATAAGTTTACTGCTATTCTTTTGTAATTTTCTTCTGCAATTTCTTTCATTTTTCTTACTGCATTTTGTGAATTATTATAATGATTTGCTTCTCCTATATGGATAATTCTTTTAAGGATATCAAGCATATCTTGTTTTAGATCTTTTATTTCGTTATTCTTATGTTGTAGTTGTGATTCTAAAAGGTCTATTTTAAAATCTTTATCCTGCAGCAATTTTTCTGACATATCACTATCAGATGTTTTCATATGTTTTTGTGGCATTTATTTCACCCCTTTCAAAAGTTTTAAATTATTTTTCATAATTCTTAATGTGGTTCTCATTTTGTTGTATTTATATATGATAAATAAACTTTTTACATAAACTTTAATGTTCATTTCTAGCCTCCTAAACCTTTAATGAAATTTACTATTCCACGTTTCAATTTTTGATTTTCTAGTTTGTAGTTTTCTATTTCTGTAAGAATTTGTTGGTTTTCATCAAGAAGTTCTTTTTCTTTTCTTTCAAAAGTATGAACATAGTTTTGCATTGCTTTTTTGTTACTTTCTAAACATTCAATGTGTTTTTTCATATCTGTATATTCTTCAATTGTAATTATCATTTCATTTTCTTTGACCATTGCATTGAATACAACTTGTTCTTCATCTTCCATTTTTATTTCCTCCTATTATTTTTTTTATTTTCTGTCCAATATGGCTTACTTGTATGATAAAACATCAACAATCCATATGCGCCATAAAATATTGCTTGACCCATTGTTATACTGTCACTTTCTAATTGTGCTACTACTACAAATATAAATATAAAACTAATTAGTGCTAACATTTTCTTTTCCTCCTTTCAAATTTACATGTTCCAAAAATTTACTTTTTATAATTTTATAAGCCCATCTTCCACCTGGTTTTTTAGGTGGTACTGCACTTCCAAACTCTAAGAACTCTGTTCTTCCTGCTCTTAATCCTGCCCTTATATACTCTGCATTTGCATGGATCATTTTTGCTGCTTCATAAGGCGTTATAGTATCAACTTGTTTTATTTCTTCCTGGTCCATGTTTACCTCCTTCGTTAATGTGTTGTGCTGCGATTTTATTTTTTTTCATTTCTCTTTCCTTTCTGTGCTTTTTTTTCACACTTGTATTAAAAAAATTAAGTGATTTTAATGTAGTCTTTATAGTTGAGGTTGTTCTTTTCACAATAACTTATTATTGCATTACAAAATTTAGGAGCATCTGGAGATATTCTTCCATTTAAAATTGCACTTACATATTCTCTCCCCAGTCCTATATCTTTTGCAAAATATGAGATATTATCGTGAAATTTATCTCGTACTAGATCCCTCACTTTTTCTATAATTGCCTCCATGTTATCTCTCCTTTCTCTTGTGTGTTTTTTTTTCACACTTGCATTATATAATTTAGAATTTATATTGTCAATACTTTTTTGTATTTTTTTTTCACATTTTTTGTTGATTTTTTTTTCACGCGGGTATATAATAGTTTTTGAAGGAGTTTCCGATTATGTTTGATAAAGAAAAATTTAGTAAAATTTTAATTGAAATAAAAAAACAATATAGTGATAATACAACATATTTAGCAAATGCAGTTGACATGGGCAGAAGTTATTTATCTAAATATATAAATAAAAGAATGCCTGCTCCCCCTACTCCTAAAATTTTAGAAAAGATCGCAGGGGCATCAAATGGAGTTACTACTTATGATGAATTAATGCAAGTTTGTGATTATCTTGATTCAAATGTTTCTTCTAAAGAAATATTGGCTCGAAATATTTGTAGAAATTATGAAAATGAAATTGATAAACTTCATATTAATAATTTAGATAAAAATTATATTTTTGACATACTAATTAATCAAAATGAAACAGATGCATCTATATCAAATCAATTAAGTAATTTTATACAATACAATTATGGAACAAATGAAAATACTAAAATATTATTTGATATTTTAACAAATATAGATCAGCAAATTAAAAATATTATTACTCCTTCTAATATGGGAATTCCTCTATATTCAATTAGTAAGTACCCTATGTGTAAAATTTCTTATTTTCCACTATTTGAATATAGTAATAACGGAAATTACATAGCTGTAAAAGCAATCAGTGATAAAATGTTACCTTTGCTGGGTCTAAATGATATCGCAGTCATACACACCCATGAAAGTTTAATTGATGGCCAAACTGTTCTTATTTTAATTGACAATTCTTTTTATGATATAGCAAAGATTGTATCCGATGGTGATGTTTGCAAGTTATATTATTCTAATTCAAAATATGAAGAATTTGAACTAAAGAGAATAAAAGTAATTGGAGAAGTAGTTTTATGTCAAAATACAAGTGCTTTTAAGAAAAAGGGAGGTGATTGATAATGAATAAATCAATTACAGGAATTATACCAGGAATAATATTAATAATATTTCTAGTTATTATTATTGGCATTGTTTCTTCTAATACCAATAAATCTAGTTCCAACTATTCTGTATTAAAAGATTATATGTCAGCTGATAATATAAAAAATACATTATCTATAATAACTGAATGTGAAATTAAAAATTATAATATTGAAAGAGATGAATCATTGGATACTTTAGATGGAGAAAATACTATTGGTTTTAGATTAAAATCTGATAATTATAATGTAGTAATGTACGTAAAGAATGGAATAGTAAATTCTATTAGATATGCTGATAATGATTTATATAGAAATAATACTGTACTAAAGAAAATTACTGAAGTAAAATAAAAAAAGCGGAAATAATGTTATTGAGTTTCGCAGCACAACACATTATTTCCAGAGTAAACACTTCGAAAAGTGAATACTTTTATATTATATATAAAAGTCCTTCATTTTTCAAGTGTAAATTTGAAATTCGGAGGATTTTTAATGGATAAATTTAGTAGAAGAAGAAATGGCACTGGTACAGTTGTTTTTCTAGGAAAAGGAAGATATAAACCTTATGCTGCTCGATTATTAGTTGGAAAAGATACTAATGGAAAACCTATATATCATGATATAGATACTTTTGAAACGGATTTAGATGCTCTTGTTTGTTTGGAAAATTGGAATAAGAATCCACTTCCTTTAAAAATAAATCAAGAAAAGTATGATAGAATAATAATCTTTACATGTTTTCCTAGAACAGACACCCCTTACCCTTTAGTTCCAGTCGAAAGTAAGAAATCAACTATACATAGAAAAGATAAAACACATTATACATTTAAGCAAGTATTTGAAGAAATGGAAAAAGTCAAATTTCCTAATAAAGAAGAAATTAAAAAAGAATTAGAAGAACATATAAAACCTGGAGATGGAAAGTATGCGTATCATAACTCACGAAATATGCTTACTGCATATCATAATTCAAAAGGATTATATGACAGAATATATAGAGAATTACGAACATCAGACTTTCAGGATTATATTAAAGAATCTAAAAAAACACCTAGTGCAGTAAAACAAATGGTGCAACTATATAAAAACATGGATCAATATGCATTTCAAGAAGATATTATTGACAAAAACTATGCACAATATATATCACGAACTAGAATGAGTAGTAAATCAAATAGATCTCCATTTACTTATGAGCAAATTCAATATTTATGGAATATTGAAGCGGAAGATAAAAAAGAAGAAATTGTTAAAGATATTTTATTATTAGCAAATTATGAAGGATGTCGTGCTGAAGAACTATGTTTTATATATACGAAGAAAGTTCATTTAAAAGATAATTATTTTGTTGCTGGATTAAAAACAGATAATGGAATCGATAGAGAAATACCTATACATCCTCTTATGAAACCTATTTTTGAAAAATATTACAATCCAAATAATGAATTTTTATTTATGAAAGAAAATGGCAAAAGATTATTCTATGCAGATTATAATAATTATTATAACCATAAATTTATAGATAAGCACGAATTTGTAAAAGGAAAAACTGCACATTGTGGAAGGCATGGATTAGAAACAGAATTGAAACGATTAAATATAAGGCCACAAATAATAAATTCTATAATTGGTCATAAGAATGGAAATACTGGAGATGATATTTATAACCATGTTTCAATTGAAGAAAAATTAGAAGCAATAAAATTAGTAACATTTAAACCAGGAAAAATATATGTGTTAAACTCTGAAAGAAAAACCTCGTAAGACTTAATAAAACCTACTTAGTTAATAACAAACTAATAACAAATGAAATGCAGCAAATCGGCAATATACTGATTTTACTGCATTTTTTTATATATTTGTAATTCCTGCTAATATTAATAAAATTATTATTGTTATTACTAGTGCTATTAATGTTATACCTTTCTGTTTTCTAATTTTTTTATTCATTTTTTCCTCCTCTTTTGTTCCTACAGCTTCATCCTGTAATTATACTATACTATATTTCTTTATCTTTATCAATATTATTTATTTATGATATATAATTGTATTTTTCTTGTAACATTTTTGTAATATTTCTTGTAATATTCATATATTTTGCTATATTACAAAACAATAAAAGGAGCTGTAAAAAGTCTGTAGTGGTGATAGGGGGCCAGGTCTTAAATCCCCATTTTTGTATAAAAAATGGGGATTTAAGACCTGGCCCCCTATCACCACTATAGACTTTTTTACATAATATTTTAGAAATTAATTTGCTAAAAATTCTACTATCCATTTATCTGTTTTTTTAATAGATTCTATTTCTACACATTCTTTTGGCGTGTGTGCTCCTTGTATTTTTGGTGAAATGATTGCAATTTGAATATCTGGTATTTTCTGTTTAAAAAATCCTACTTCAACTGTGATATGTACAGCTTTTAAACTTGGCTTTTTTTCAAATGCTTTAAATGGATGTGTTTTTAATAAATCTTGTATTAGTTCACAATTTTCATCTGATTTAAATCCTGGTTGGGATCCTAAAATAGTAAATTTCATTTTATTTTCTATGCTATATTGTTTTATTATATTTAAGCATTCTTGTTCTTCTAACTCTCTTGAACTTCTCATTCCTATTTTAAATTGTCCACTTTTTAGGTTTATTACTCCTAAATTTATGGAAGTTGTAACTTCGTTTTTTAAATTCTGTTTTATAACTCCATGTGGAAATTTTGAAATACTGTCTAAAAATTTTTTTGTTTCTTTTGTATCTAATACTTTTTCTTCTTTTTTTTCTATCTGAAGATTTATTTCTATTTCAGGATATTTTTCCTTTAATTCTATTTGCATTTGTTTACAAATTTCTTTTACTTTATTTATATCAAAATCTGTATAGAATTTTGCATTTGCTTGTGAAGGGATTACATTAAATTTAGTTCCTCCCTCAAAGTCACTAATTTCTATGTCTGGTATTTGGTTTAATATTCTACAAATTTCTATATTGCTGTTTCCTCTATTTTTATCAATGTCAAATCCTGAATGTCCTCCTAGCATTCCTTTTAATTGAATTTCATATTTATTTTTTCTTGTATGTTTTTTGAAATTATTTTCTCTTTTTAAAATAATATCATAAAAACATGCACTTTCTATAATGATTGTGTTTTCTTCAAATCCATCTAGATTTAATAGCCTTTTTCCTTTTAGCTCACTTGTATCAAAATTTATTGCACCTTTCATACTAGTTTCTTCACATGTTGTAAAAAGTGCCTCTATATTGCATGGAATATTACTATCTAAAATTGCTAATATTTGTGCTACTCCTATACCATTATCAGCTCCTAATGTTGTTCCGTCTGCTCTAATATATCCATTTTCTTCTATTATCTTAATAGAATCTGTATCAAAATTAAAGTCTTTCTCATTTTCTTTTTCACATACCATGTCTGTATGTGCTTGTAAAATAATTGGTTCTTTTTCAGATGTTTTCTTTTTTATTATAACATTATTGTATTCATCACATTTATAAAATAAATTTCTTTCTTTTGCAAACTTACATAAATATTTTGCTATTTTTTCTTCTTTTCCAGATTCTCTTGGTATTTTAGCAATTTCTTTAAAAAATTTTATTGTTTCTATTTCTACTTTCATCTTTCGTTCTCCTCTATTTCTTTCTTTAAATCTGGCATTGGTCCTACAAATTTTGGTACATCTTTTCTTGGAATTCTATTTCTTCCAATATTTTGTGTACCATTTCTTTCTAATTTCATATCTTTTAATCGAATTTTAGAGCTTTCTACATGAATGTATTTTACTGTTCCTGCATCTGGGTCTTCCATCTGTGTTATCATATGGCATTCATCTTGTTTTATTCTTTCTAATATGTTATCTAGCAGTATTTCATATTGCATATGTTCATCTATGTTTTCTTCTGTGTTGTATGAGAATATAGTTTCTAGTCTCTTTTCGTTTTCAGATACTGTTTCTGGAGTTAAAGGTATTTTAATAACATATGTTGGTGCTTCTACTAAGTGGTTTTCTTCATCTCTTACTGTATAAATGGCATCTAACACTGCTTCTAATCTTTGATTTTCTCCTAAATATCCATTTTTATAAATTTTTTCATTTCCATTTGCAAGAGCATATAAACTAGGTAGGTTTGTGCAGTCAATTACTACATTTAAGTCTATATTTTCTTGTGGATTGTGACTTTTATATTTTTGGATTCCTAATATAGATGCTGAATATAGACTACTTCCTAATCCTTTATTTACTATATTTTCTCTTTGTCTTACAATTACACCAGTAATACTAAAAAATTTAACTCCTTCTTTAGGATAATATGGGTCTGTTGTTTCTACTGAATTATTTTCATGGTATTTAATTGTAACTACTCCTTCTAATTCTCCATTTTCTTTATCAAATGCTCCTAAAACTGGATAGTGTCTCATATTATATAACATCTGTTGTACATCTGGTATATGAATATATGCTTCTTTCCCTTGATATTCATCATACAGTTGTGCTGCTTGTCTTACTAAATCTACTTTAGGAGCATTGTTTGGAACATTGGATATCTGAAAGTTGCAATACATCAAATTGAATATTGCTATTTCCTGTTTGTAATTGATATCCCTCTGTTATTAATTTGCATGCTTGTTGTAAGTTTTCTAATAAATTCTTGTTCATAAATTTTCCTCCTTTAATTTGTTCTATTATATCTATTTTTATATAGAATGTTGAGATAGCTTTTCTATAAATACAAATGGGTTTGTGAAATTAGCTTTCACAAACCCATGAAAAATAAACTTAATATTCTTTGTTTGTTTGAAAGCTCCCCACAAATATTATTTGTGACAGTATAATACATATTTTGCATTATCCCAACTGAAAAGTTACAGATTTTCTTTTCAATTTCGGCAATTTCTCCTTTCATATTTTTGCAATAATCTGATAACTAAAATATTACTTTTAAAAATTGCGACCTCTTTCTTTATATGACTATCTATTATTTTACCATTTTTTTATTAATTTGTCAAATGTATTAATCATTAGATTTATTTTTACTGCATTGTAAATGCTTTTATTTTTCTACTCATTTTTTCATTAACACATTTTATTAACAATATAAAACATGTTAAAAGATAAAACTTTCTTATATTCTTAATAAGTGTTTTATCTTTTATATTTATAATGCTATTCTTTCTATTTTTATATCATCTAGATCTGTATTATCTATTTTATATCCATATCCTCCTAAAAAGTATTTGCATTTGTTATAATTTTCAGCATTTTCTTTTTTATTATCTTCAAAGTTTATTGTATATGCTCCCTGTTGCTGATTATATAAATATGCTTTTCCATTTGATATATATTTTAAATCTGTTCCAAAGTTTGCTATTTTTCCAATTTCTTTTGCTTTTCCGTTTTTTGTAATTTCAAATAATGTGTATTCATCTTCAATCGAACCATCATCTAATCTTCTTCTTATGTTTAAAAAAGTTTTTCCTTGAAATTTTTTTATTTGTCCAAAATATCCTATTATTATGTCTTCAGTTGTTTCTAAATTTAATATATGCTTTGCTTCTTGACTTGAATAGTCTATGTAAATTAAATATTTATTTGATACATCTATTACAAATTTTCTTCCTTGAGTTAATTCTTTTGTTTCACTTCCATCTTTATTTATGCAATACATTTTTCTGTCTTGATTTGTATAATATATTTTATCATTTTTTAAGTAAAAATAGTTCTTTACATTTTGTGCAATTTCTATAATTTCTTCTCCATCTTTATTCATTTTACATATATTCCCTTGTGGATTTTGGTTTAAGTCATCATATCCAATTTGTTTTACAAAATATATTTCATCTTCTGTTATTAATAATTGTAATGATGCTTCTTCACATATTTTTTGTATATTTCCTTGTAAATCCACTTTATATATTCCTTTATCCATATAATAATATGGAATATAATATATATTTTCTCCATCAAAATACATTTTATTTATGTCATATTCTAATGTTATTATTTGTTTTGTTTTATTTTCTTCTAAGTTACATAAATATATTGTTTTTGATTCATTTTCATAAAATATTATTTGATTTCCTATTTTGCAAAATTTTCCTCCTTTTTGCATACTTTGTACTTTTTCTTCTTGTTCATTTGTTACATTTATATCTTCTTTTTCTTGTGTCATATTTTTATCTTCTTCTATTTCAATATAGTTTTCTTCTATTTTATGAAGTTTATTTGGATTTATTATTACTATTAATATTGCTATTGCCATTAAAATCGTTAGAATAATTGTTAATATTATATTTCTTCTTTTTTCTTTCAAATTAATCACATTCTTTCTAGTATTTTTCTAGATTTATTCTACTATATCATAGCTAAAATTTCAATATTTTTTCATTTTAATTTTCTGCAAAAATCGACAAAAAATGATATAAAAAATGGAACATTTTTGTACTGTCCCACTTGTTTCAAAAAATCCTCAAAATATCATTATAAGTGATATACAAAGATAATGCTATTAATATTGAAAATCCAATCAATTGAATGTTTATTTCTGTTTTTTCGTTTAATGGTTTTCTACGGATTGCTTCGATTATTAATATTAGAATTTTCCCTCCATCTAATGCTGGTATTGGTAATAGGTTTGTTACTCCTAATGATAGTGAAATTAATGCTAACATATATATGAATTCTTTTATTCCACTTGTTTTAGCAACTACTTCTGATATTCCAACAGGTCCCATCATTTGGTCTACACTTACTCCTCCTGTGAATAATGTTTTTATATTGTCTATTATTGAAAATGCAAATTCTTTTGTTTCTATTCCTCCATATATTAAGTAATTGATAATTTTATTTTCTGATTGTTTTAAGTTTACTCCTAAATAGTATGATGAGATATAGTCTGGCGTTAGTTCTATTGTTAATTCTTTACCATTTCTGTCTATTGTTAATAGCATTGTATTTAGTCCTTTTTGTCCTATTGTTTCTATTATTTTGTTTGTGTTTCCATTTACATTTTCATTGTTTATTTTTACTATTTTGTCATTTGCTTTTATTCCTTGTTTTTCTGCACTACTTCCTTTTTCTATTGCTAGAATTTTGCAATTTTCTCCTAAATACATTCCTGTGCTTTTGTTTTTTATTTCTGTAGGTTTTATATTGTATTCTAATATTTCTCCATTTCTGTCTATTTTTATTCTTATTTCTTCTCCATTTGATTTTTCCATTACTTTGTTTAAGTCATATTTGCTTTTTATCTTTTTTCCATTAAGTTCTATTATTTTGTCATTGTGTTGTAATCCTATCTCTTGTGATACATATCCATCTAATGTTGTATCTATTTGATTTGTAACATATGTATTTGATGAAGACATTAAAATAAAATATACTAATAATCCAAATATTATATTTACAGTTGCTCCTGCAATTACTATTGCTATTCTTCTAGGGATACTTGCTTTTGAGAAAGAACCTTCATTCTCTGACCTTTCTTCTTCTCCTTCCATGCTACAAAATCCACCGTAATGGTATTAGTCTTAGTGCATATTTAGTTTCTTTTCCTTGTTTTCTCCATATTGTTGGTCCAAATCCTATTGCAAATTCATTTACTTTTACTTTGCATATTTTTGCAACAATTAAGTGTCCTGCTTCATGTATTAATATTAAAAATCCTAGTAAAAATATTATTTTTATGGCTGATATTATTATTGTCAAATTACTTCCTCCTTTAACAGTGATAAGGGAACATTCCTCTTTCCCTTTCTTTTACAATAATGTGAATAACATATATGCAAATGGTGCTATAAATAGTACACTGTCTATTCTGTCTAACATTCCTCCATGTCCTGGTAATAAATTACTATAGTCTTTTATATCTACATATCTTTTTATGCTTGATGCTGAAAAGTCTCCTAATTGTCCTATTAAACTTAGAACGATTCCTGATATTCCTATTATGAAATATGAATATTCAAATGAAAATCCTTCATTTAATATAAATGTATATATTAACATTGTTATTACTGCTCCAATAGTTCCTGCTATGCATCCTTCTATTGATTTTTTAGGACTTACTTTACTAAATTTGTGTTTTCCAAATCTGATTCCTACACTGTATGCAAATACATCTGTTCCTAATGATACAAGGATTACATATCCTAATAGTATTTTTCCATTTTCCATTCCATTTATTAATGATAAAAACATTGAGAATACTGGTATATAACATATTCCTAGTAATGTGTATGCCATATCTTTAAATGTTGTTTTCATATCTGTTGCAATTACTTGTGCAAATAATATTAATAATATTGTTGGTATTGAGAACATTAATATTTGTAATAAGTATTGTTCTGGAATAAAGTTAATAATTGCTACTATAATGCAACTTAAATATCCTATCCATTTTATTGGTTTGCATACTTTTGATATTGCTCTTAAATATTCATCCATTGCGAATATAGCTATAATTGTAAATAATATTCCTGTAATCAAATTGCTTGGTATTATTAATATTACCAATAGTGCTAAACATACTATAAATCCAGATGTTATTCTTTTAAAATCCATATTTTTCATTCCTTCGTTTTTTATTTTGCTCCAAATTTTCTATTTCTATTTTGGTATTTTTCTATTGCTTCATCTAAGTCTTTTTCATTGAAATCTGGCCAATTTTTTTCTATAAATAAAAATTCTGCATATACTAATTGCCATGGTAAGAAATTGCTTAATCTTATTTCTCCACTTGTTCTTATTAATAAGTCTGGGTCTGGCTGTCCTTTTGTATATAAGTTATTTGTTATTGTTTGTTCATTTATGTCTTCAATTTCTATTTCTTTATTTTTTACTTTTTCTGTTATGTTTTTTACTGCTGAGATTATCTCATCTCTTCCTCCATAATTTAATGCTATATTAAATGTTATTCCTGTATTGTTTTTTGTTCTTTCCATACATTTTTCTATACTATTTTTCATTTTTTCTGATAGGCCATTTCTATTTCCTATTATTTTTACTTTTATATTTTCTGAATCTGCTCTTTTACTATAGTCATCTAAATAACTTTGGAATAATTTCATTAATGTAGAAACTTCTTCTTCTGTTCTTTTCCAATTTTCTGTTGAAAATGCATATACTGTTATATGTTTTATTCCAATTTTATTTGCATATCTCACTATTTTTTCTAGTGTTTTTGCTCCTTCTTTATGTCCTAAACTTACTGGTAATCCCTTGTCTTTAGCCCATCTTCTGTTTCCATCCATTATTATTGCAATATGTTTAGGTAAATTTTCTTGTTCCATTTCTATCCTCCTGTGACAAAAGGGGCGTTCCTTTTTGTCACATTTATTTTTTATATTAATTTGTGACAAAAAGGGACGCCCCTTTTGTCACATTTATTTTTGTCTTTCTTTAATATATATTGCTAATTGTCTTAAAAATTCTGCTTTTTCTTTATATATTTCTAGTGTGTCTATTGCTTCTTTTATTACTTTTTCTAGTTCTTGTTTTGCTCCTTCTAGTCCATAGTATGATACATATGTACATTTGCCTAGTTCTTTGTCATTTCCTACTGGTTTTCCTGTTATCTCTGGGTTTCCTTCTTCTGATAAAATGTCATCTTTTATTTGGAATGCTAATCCTATTTTGTCTGCATATATTGATAGTCTTTCAATATCTTTTTCTGTTGTTCCTGCTAGAATTGCTCCCATTCTTACACATAATTTTAATAATGCTCCTGTTTTGTTTACATGTATATATTCTAGCATTTCTTTTGATATTTGTTTTCCTTCTAATTCTGTGTCTAAATATTCTCCTACTATCATTCTATCAGTTGCTTTTGTAAATTCATTAAATGCTCTTATTTTATTTTTTGTGTTGTCTTTATATTTATTTTGAGCAGAATATGAAAGTTCATTGCTTATTACATTATATGCTTGGTTAAGTAGGCTATCTCCTGCAAGTAGAGCTGTTGAGTGTCCATATTTTTTGTGGTTTGTTGGTTTTCCATGTCTAAAGTCGTCATTATCAATTTCTGGTAAGTCATCATGTATTAGTGAAAAGTTGTGTATCATTTCTATTGCAACTGCAAATGCCATACATTCTTCATAGTCTTTTTTAAATAGTTCATATGTTGCTATTACTAAAATTGGTCTTAATCTTTTCCCGTCCTGCCATTAAGCTATATTCCATAGAATTATTTAGAATCTTTTCTGGGCATTTTTCTTTTCTTAAGTATTTTTCTAGTTCTTTATTTACTTTCTCTTGATATTCTTTTAGACTTTTTTTAAATTCCATTTTTACCTCTATAATATTTTATTACTATTATTAAACAGACATTACTTCTTTTTCTTTATTTGCTAATATTTTGTCTATTTCTTCTACACTTTTGTCTGTTAATTTTTGAATTTCATTTTCTGCTTGTTTTAGTTCATCTTCTGTTATATTTCCTTCTTTTTGTTCTGCTTTTGCTTCTTCAATTCCGTCTCTTCTTATTGCTCTTATTGCTATTTTTGCTTCTTCTGCCATTTTTTTGATGTCTTTTACTAATTCTTTTCTTCTTTCTTCTGTTAGTTCTGGGAATGCTAATCTTATTACTTTTCCATCATTGTTTGGATTTATTCCTATATCTGATGCTAAGATTGCTTTTTCTATTTCTTTTAATACACTTATATCCCATGGTTGAATTACAATTAGTCTTGCTTCTGGTACTGATACTCCTGCAACTTGGTTTATTGGTGTTGGTGTTCCATAATAGTCTATTTTTACTTTGTTTAATATTGCAGGATTTGCTCTTCCTGCTCTTACTTCTGATAATTTTTCATTGTATACATTTATGCTTTTTTCCATTTTTTCTTTTATATTTGTATAATCCATAATTTTATTTTGTACTAATTTTTTAGTACAACTCCTTTCTTTTATTAATTTTTTCTTTTTGGGGGTTCCCCTAATATTTTTGTAATATCAGTAACAAAAGCTATTATTATGACTAGCATTGTATATAACCAAAATATTCCATCTCCTGTCAATGATATTGTTATTTTTTGCAATATTATTCCAACTAATACTACTATACTTAATAATATTACTATTTGCAATACTGCTTTTTTTGAATGTTTCGTAGCGTTTCTTACCATTTCATCATTTATAAATATTCTTTTTGCTTCTGTGTTTATATGTAAAGCTATAGAATTTGCAAATCTTTTTTCTAGTATTATTTGGTTTATTGTTTTTTTATCTACTAAATATTCTTGATTTTCTATTTCTGTTTTATATTTAATTATATTATTTCTTAATATCTCACCTTTATCTGTATATTTACTTGCCTCTAGTAGCAATATATTTGAGATTATCTTTTCTAATATATATATCCATATATATATTAATGGTATTTGTTTATATATAAATGTTTTTAATATAAAAAGTATAGTTATTGATATTATTGATATTTTTTTATACATTTTAGAAATTTTATTTAATTCTTCAATTTTGTATTTATCTATTATATATTGTTTTATTAGTTCTTCTTGTAATACTTCTTTTAGGTCATTATATTGAACATTATATGAATTAAATGTATTTATTAGTTTTTCTTCTAATTCATTTCTAGAAATTTCTGTTTTTTCTGAAAATAAGAAGTTTAATATTATTAATTCATATTTTTCAATTTTATGTGTTTCTATATCAAAGTTTTGTTTTATTGTGTAATTATATGCATTAATATCATCTCTATCATATTCTATTTTTAAATAGCCTTTTATATTTAAATTAAGTATTTCGGCTATTATAAAGTCAAAATTGTTACTAAGTCCTTTATCATATATGTAGCCTATAATTATTGGGTCTATTTGTTCTATTTCTTCTTTTGTTTTATTTATATTTTTAGGTGTATTGTAATATTTTATGTATATATATACAATAATTATTATGTTTATAAATATTAATACTAACATTTATTCTCCTTATTTTACTAATGTTCCTATTTCTTCTCCTTTTACTGCTCTTACTATGTTTTCTGGGTCTGCTATTCCAAATACTAATAATGGAATATTATTGTCTTTACATAGTGCTGTTGCTGTTGCATCCATTACTTTTAGGTCTTTTTCTAATACTTCTAGATATGATATCTTGTCATATTTTTCTGCGTTTTTATCTATTTTAGGGTCTGCTGAGTATACTGCGTCTATTGCTTTTCCTAATAGTATTATGTCTGCATTTATTTCTGTTGCTCTTAATACTGCTGCTGTGTCTGTTGTAAAATATGGGTGTCCTGTTCCTCCTGCAAATATTACTACTCTTCCTCTTTTTAAGTGTTTTTCTGCTTTTCTTATTATAAATGGTTCTGCTATTTCTCTCATTTCTATTGCTGTTTGTACTCTTGAGTTTATTCCTCTAGCTTCTAGTGCATCTTGAAGTGCTAATCCATTCATTGCTGTTGCAAGCATTCCCATATAGTCTGCTGTTGCTCTTTCCATTTGATGTCCATTTCTTCCTCTCCAGAAGTTTCCTCCTCCACATACTATTCCAACTTCTACTCCCATTTCTGTTACTTCTTTTATCTTGTCGCATATTTTTCCTACTGTTTCTACATTTACTCCTGTTTTACTTTCTCCTGCTAGTGCTTCTCCACTTAGCTTTAATAAGATTCTTTTATATTTGGCTTCTGACAATTTTTTCACTCTCCTTATTTTGTTTTGTCAGTTGTATTCTATCATATATATTTTAAAATGGATAGACTTTTTAAAAAAATATTCAAAGAAAGTAAAGTTTCTTTGAATATTTTTTATATGATGTTTTTTAATTTTATTAATTCTTGAAAAAATCATTTATTGTTTGTTCTTCTGTAATTTCATTGTCTGTTAAGAATATTTCGTTAATTATTGTTCTAACTCCGTTATAATGTGCTCCTCCTCTATACATTTCAATAAATTTTGTTTCCTCATCTATTCGAATGCTTTTAATCTGATTTATGTTATTATTATCTTCATATTCTATAGCTTTTATAAGTTGTTTATTTTGATTATAAAACTTTATTGCTGGAAATCCTACATATACATTTATAAATTTTCCTATACAATCCTCCTCAATCTCTATAAGTCCACCACTTGTTCCATTTATGTATTTTCCTGTAATAGTATTTGCTCCAAAACCTGCTTGACTTTCAATATCACCATCAAATGCATTATATAAAACATCATAATAGTCTGCCCAGCTATATTCTCTTAAAGTAGTATATGGTATTGTTTTATCTAATACTCTTCCTATAATCTCGTTTGTTTTAGGGTCTTTTTTGTATGCATTAACAAATCCTGATGTTGTTAATACTATTTTTTCTAAAGACTCTGTTGTATTTGTTGTTGTAAATTCTTTTGTATCAGATTTTATTATCTCACTATTATAATTTAGTGTTACATATACACTATATTTAGTTTCTTTATTTAAGTCATTTATAGTTATACTTGTTTCTGTTGTATTACTAATTTTCGCAGTCTCATCTAAATAATAAGTATATATGCCATCTTCTATGCCATTTATAATATTTATTTTGCATTTTGTATCGTCTATTTCTGTTATTTCTATTTCTGGTTTTTCTATTATATTAGTAACATTTACTGTTTTTCTAGCTTTTCTTCCACTGTCTCCTATTGCAATAAAAGTATATTTTCCATTTTTAGATACTGTAAAAATTTTATGTGTGTCACTTACTTGTGTTTTTAATGTTATATTTTCTGGTTCTTGTAATATTACTGTTCCTTCTGTAATACTAGCAATTACTTCTATATCTACATTTTCTGATGTAAGTTCTTTTGTTAGTGCTTCAGCTTCAATATCTGGTTTTATTCCATTTATTTTTTCTTCAACATGTACTTGATAATTATCATCTATATAAAATGAGTATCCTTTATATTCTCCCTCTGGATAGTCTGGTGCTTGTGTTATATCCCAGTCATAATCATCTTTTCCCTCTTCATCTAAATATTCTGGTAGTTTTTTATTATGTTTTCCATATTAAACTCTTCATTTTTGATGATTGAATCTGTTTTCATAGTTGCTATTACTAAATTTAGTTCTTCCTCATATTGTGCTTGTTTAGATTTTTCACTTGCTTCTTTTGCTCTTTCAAATAATCCACTTCCTGTTAAACTTGATATTGATATTCCTGCTAATATTAGTAGAATTATTATTGTTATTACTAATGCTATTAATGTTATTCCTTTGTTTCCTTTTATTTTTAAGTATCTTTTCATTTGTTTCTCTCCTTTTTTAGATTTATGTTTATACCATTTGTATAAGATATCTGTAACTCGCTTTGCTCGAACAGCTTTATTTCTATATGTTTACAAATTCACTGTCGTTCATTTGTATAAGATATCTGTAACTTGCTTTGCTCGAACAGCTTTATTTCTATATGTTTACAAATTCACTGTCGTTCATTTGTATAAGATATCTGTAACTCGCTTTGCTCGAACAGCTATCTTAATTATATATTTTGTTATTTTTAAGCACAAGAAAAGTGACTACTTTTAGTAATCACTTTTTAACATAATATCTTATTGTCTAATAATTTTATTAGTACTAATTTGGTAAATTTTCATTTGAATATTCATTTCCAGATAAATCACTTTCACTGCACCATACTTCGTAAACATATAGTCCATCATTTGACACTGCTCCACTTATTCCTCCCCAATATGTTCCATCTGGAATAAGTACACTTCTTGCATGTAATAATCTTGTGTCAACTTCACCAGGTAGGCTATTTAAATAAATAGTATATTTATCAGAGAAATTTTCTTTACTAGATCCAAAACATAACCATCCAGCCTCTCCATAAACATTATTGCAATATATAGTAATATATTTTCCCCAGCAGTCAGAATCTATTTTAAAAAGTGCTCCATATAGTGCATATCCACTTTGAGTATCAAATTTTTTATCATAGCAATTCTGGTCAAGAGGTACCCCTTCAGTAGCATTAATAACGCTAGCTTCTTTACTTACAATTTCTGTTTCTATATTACTTTCTTCTATCACACTTTTTGCCATTATTTTAGTAGCATTTGTTCTGATTGTTCCTGAATATATTTGCCATGTTGCTCCATCATCTTCACTATAATAATTCTTTATAAATTCACTATCATCAAATTGAATATCTACAATAATTTTGCCTCCTTTAAATCCTTCTAATGTTAATGTAGGGAATCTTTCTTCTTCATTGATAGTTATTATTGGTGTACTTGGTTTTATATTTTGTATATCTATAGTATTTTTTCCTTTTCTTCCTGTTGATGATATTGCTTTGAATATATAACTTCCACTTTTATTTACTGTGAATGTTGTTTCTGCTCCACTTACTTCTGTTCCATCTGGTTTTATTATTTTGGTTATTGTCCCATCTGATACTGTTGCAGTTGCTGTTATTATTACCTCACTCGCTCCAATGTCTGTTGTATTTACTGAAAATGTTATTGTTGGTTTTGCTCCATTCATTGGTCCATTCATTTCTACTTTTAGGTCTTTATCTATTGTATATGCGTAATCTTTATATTCTCCTTCTATTTCTTCACCATCTAATTGTGCTTCTATATCTTTTAATTTATTGGGTAATTCTTTCTCTAATAATTCTAATGTTACATTATTTCCTTTTGATATTTCTTCTATTTGTATATTCATTATTGTTGTTTCAATTTCTTCTTTTATTTGAGCCTCTAAAGATTTTTCCTTTGATTCTTTTGCTCTTCCAAATAATCCACTTCCTGTTAAACTTGCTATTGATATTCCTGCTAAGATTAATAGAATTATTATTGTTATTACTAATGCTATTAATGTTATACCTTTATTATTTAAAAGTTTTTTCATTTGTTTCCTCCTTAATTTAATATATGATTCTATATATTATTATCTTTTATGAAAAAATTATAGCATTGCAGGTGGTATATTGCAACATTAAAAAAAAAATTTATTGTTATTATATAAGGCATTAATAAAATAAATGGAGTGAAAAATGAATAAAGATATATATTATTTAGTAGGTCAGAATATAAAAAAACAAAGGAAATTAAAAGGATTAACACAATTAGAATTGGCTAATAAAACATTTTATAGTTATGAATTTATTAGAAAAGTCGAATCTAAGAGTGCTTGTAGAAATACTTTTTCTTTAGATACTGTTAGCAAAATTGCTTTAGCTTTAAATATAGACATTAGGCTTTTGTTTGAACCTCTTGATGATGAAATTGCTTAATTAATATTTTTTATAACAAATAAAAAACTTAAGTTATAATTATTACTAATTTAATAACTTAAGTTTTATTTTATGTTTTATTTTAATTGATTCATAACTTCTTCAGCAAAGTTTTCTTCTTTCTTCTCGATTCCTTCACCTTTTTCAAATCTAGCAAATGCAACTACTTCACTATCTGTTTCAGCTAATAATTGTGATACTTTTTTACTTGGGTCTTTTACAAATGCTTGGTCTATTAAACATATTTCTTCATAGAATTTTCCAATTCTACCTTGAACTATTTTTTCAGCTATTGCTTCTGGTTTTCCTTCATTCATTGTTTGAACTTTTAAGATTTCCATTTCTTTTTCTACTCTTTCAGCAGATACTTCTTCTTTTCTTACAAATTCTGGTCTTGCTGCTGCTATTTGCATACATATGTCTTTTGCAACTTCTTCTGTTCCTTTAGCCATATCTACTAAAACAGCGATTTTTCCATCACCATGGATATATTTTGCAACTATTCCATTAGATTCAAATCTTACAAATCTTCTTATTGATAAGTTTTCTCCTATTGTTGCTATTTTTCCTACTAATGCTTCTTGTACTGTTTTTCCTTCTTCAAATTCTGCTGGTGATGCTAATAATGTTTCTACATCTGCTGGATTTGTATTAACTATTTGTTTTGCTACATTCATAACAAATGTTTTGAATTCTTCATTTTTTGCAACGAAGTCTGTTTCTGAGTTTACTTCTACTACTGCTCCAACTTTTCTATCTTCTGATACATATGCTTCTACTAATCCTTCTGCTGCTATTCTTCCTGATTTTTTAGCTGCTTTTGCAATTCCTCTTTCTCTTAATAAGTCCATTGCTTTTTCCATGTCTCCATCTGTCTCTGTTAAAACTTTTTTGCAGTCCATCATTCCTGCTCCTGTTTTTTCTCTTAATTCTTTTACTAAACTTGCTGTAACCATTTTTTATTTCCTCCTTTTTAAGTTAGCTGTTTAGGCTATGCTGATTATATATAAGTTATTATTATAATCACTTGCTCTTAAGCTACTATATTATTTCAAAAAGAGCATAACATCTGTCCCGTCCGAATATTTTCGAACGAGCGTTGCTCGCTCTTTTCATTTATTATTCTTCTTCGCTATTTGCTACTACTTCTTCCATTGAAGCTGGTTCTTCTGTTACTTCTTCCATAACAGCTTCTGTTTCAAAGCTTTCACCTTGTTTTCCTTCAATGATTGCATTTGCCATAACATCTGTTATTAATTTTACAGCTCTTATAGCATCATCATTTCCAGGTATAGCATAATCAACTTCTTCTGGATTGCAGTTTGTATCAACTAATCCTATTAATGGTATTCCCAATTTTTTAGCTTCTAATACTGCTATATGTTCTTTTTTAGGATCTACTAAGAATATAACTCCTGGAATTTCTTCCATATCTTTAATTCCACCTAAGTTTCTTTCTAGTTTTTCCATTTCTTTCTTTAATAAGATAACTTCTTTTTTTGGTAATACATCAAATGTACCATCTTCTTGCATTGTTTCAAGATTTTTTAATCTTTGTACTCTTGTTCTGATTGTTTCGAAGTTTGTTAACATTCCTCCTAACCATCTTTGATCAATATAGTACATTCCAGATTTTTCTGCTGCTTCTTTAACACATTCTTGTGCTTGTTTTTTTGTTCCTACAAATAGAACTGTTTTCCCTTCTTCTACTTGTTCTTTTAAGAATGCATAAGCTTCATCTAATTTTTTAGATGTTTTTTGTAAATCGATTATATGGATTCCATTTCTAGCTTGAAATATGTATTCAGCCATTTTAGGGTCCCATCTTCTTGTTTGATGTCCAAAGTGAACACCTGCTTCTAGTAATTGTTTCATTGCAACTACTGCCATTTTAAATTCCTCCCTTTTTGTTTTTACTTCCATAAAGTTCATCATTTAAACAGGACCAATTTCTTGGCACTTCCCTTTAAACTTGCTTTATGTGTTTATTACGCATAATATTATAGCAACTTTTTTAACTAAATGCAAGCATTTTTCTAAAATTTGCTATTTTACTTATAAAAAGTTTTACCCAAATAGCTTAGTTGCATACTTTTGTGCTATTGTTTTCTAGTAACCTAAAAATCATATTTTGGCAACTTGTTCTACATATTTTTCTTCTTTTGGCATTATTTTTTCAATTTCAACATCCATTTTCATTCTTATTATTTAGTTTTCATAAACTTTATCATTTTTTATTTAAATCAATTAAATTATGTAAATTTTTATATTTTTACTAAAATCTATTGATTTAATTTCTAATTTATTATAGTATATAAAAGAAATTAATGAGATTTACATAGGAGGAAAAAATGCCAAGAAAAGCAAAAGAAAATGAAGAATTAAAAAGAGTAGTAAAAGATACTACTGAACTAAAAACTAAAAAAAGTAATACTAAAAAATCTACTAATAGAACTACTAAAAATCAGGAGTTAGATGTTAAATTAGCTGATACAAAAACATCAAATTCAAGAAAAAAACCTGTTACTAAAAGTGTAACTGAAAAAAAATCTTCTACATCAAGAAAAAATACAACAAAAAAAGATACTTCAAAAAAGTCTAAAAAGTCATCAACTGTAAAGAAACAGGTAAAACCTACGCTTGTTGAATATTATGATTTACCAGAAAGATATAATCAAACAGTAGTTAAGGTTTTAGCTCAAACTCCTAAAACTCTTTTTATTTATTGGGAAATTTCTGATTCTGATATAGAAAAATATATAACTCAATATGGTGAAAATTTTTTTGAGACAACAAAACCAGTTTTAATTATTCATAATGATACTTTAAATTATAGTTTTGAAGTAGAAATAAATGATTTTGCTAATAGTTGGTATTTACATATAAATGATACTAAATCAAATTATAGAATTGAGCTTGGTAGACGTCCTGTAAATAATAATGTGGATTTAAAGTCTGATTATATTTATATAACATCGTCAAATAAAATTGAATCTCCAAATGATCATATTTTATTTAATAATTCTGAGAAAATGGTTTATTTTAGAAATGTTAAAACTAATCATGAAATTCAAAAACCTTTATATACTCTTTCTTTCATGAAAAATATTGGAAAGATTTATGATATTTATGATTTATATTCTGAGTTATACAAGAACGAAGATAGCCTTGAAAATTTATCAAATCCATCTTCAAATATGTCATCTCAATTTAAATAATTTAAGAAGGAGAATTTTAAAATGCAACAAAAAAAAGGTTATGTAAGTTTTGTATTACATGCACATCTTCCATTTATTCATCATCCTGAAAGTGATGATTATTTAGAGGAATCTTGGTTATATGAGGCAATTTCTGAGACATATATACCATTACTTACAAATTTTCAAAAGTTAGTTGATGAAGGGGTTGATTTTAGAATTACAATGTCTATGACTCCACCTCTTCTTTCAATGTTAGATAATAAATTATTACAAAGAAAATATATTAAATATTTAAAAAGATTAATCGAACTTTCTAAAAAAGAAGTTATTAGAACTGCTGGTGATGAGAGATTAAATAAATTATCTCATTATTATCTTGATAGATATTCTAATGATTTACATTTATTTAAAGATGTTTACAATTGTGATTTAATTAGTCAGTTTAAACATTTTCAAGATATTGGTGTTCTTGAAATAATTACTTGTGGTGCTACTCATGGATATTTTCCTATTTTATATGTCAATGAAAAGACTGTTAAGGCTCAAATTGCAGTTGGTGTTCAGACTTATGAAAAATATTTTGGAAGAAAACCTCGTGGTATTTGGCTTCCTGAATGCGGTTATGTTCCAGAGTCTGATAAATATCTAAAAGAATTTGGTATTGATTATATAATTACTGAATCACATGGAATTTTATATGCAGACCCTACTCCTATTTATGGTACTTTTTCTCCTATTGTTTCTCCTGAAGGTATTATAGCTTTTGGTAGAGATATGGAATCTTCTAGACAAGTTTGGAGTTCTATAAATGGTTATCCTGGTGATTTTAATTATAGAGAATTTTATCGTGATATTGGCTATGAGGCTGATTATGATTATATAAAACCATATATTGCTCATAATGGTGTTAGAGTCCATACTGGTATTAAATATCATAGAATTACTGGTAAAACTGAATTTAAGGATTATTATAATCCCCAATGGGCAATGGATTCAGCTGAAAAACAATCAGGTCATTTTTTAGATTGTAGAACTGAACAAATAAATAATTTATCTCAATATATGGACAAGCCTCCTATTATTTTGTGTCCTTATGATGCTGAGCTTTATGGTCATTGGTGGTATGAAGGTCCTTATTGGTTATATATTTTATTTAAGAAGATTTATTATGATGATTGTAATTTTAAATTAATTACACCATCTGAATACATTGATAAATATCCTGAGATTCAAGTTTGTTCACCTTGCCGTTCTAGCTGGGGTGCAAATGGTTATAGTGAGGTATGGCTTAATGAAACAAATGACTATGCTCATAAACATTTACATGTTGCTGGTGATAGAATGTGTGAATTAGCTTATCTTTATCCAAATGCAAAAGGATTAAAGAAAAAAGCTTTAAATCAATGTGCTAGAGAATTATTATTAGCTCAAAGTAGTGACTGGTTATTTATTATTACAAATGGTACTATGGTTGATTATGCTAAGAAGAGGATTAAAGACCATATTGGTCGTTTTACTAAATTGTATTATCAAATTAAAAATGATGATATTGATGAGGATTTTTTGAAAGATATTTCTAAGAAAGATTGTGTGTTTCCTGATATTGATTATAGTATTTATGAATAAAAAACTGAATTTGGGGACGGAGGAAAAAACAGTTTTAAAAAATTAAAACTGTTTTTTTCCTCCGTCCCCAAATTCAGTTTTCTTAAACAAGCTCCTTTTTAAAACATTTTGCATACTATAATGTATAAGTTTTAAAAAATTAGTAGATAATACTTGTAGAAAGGAGAATTTCATGAAATCTGTGTGTATAAAAACAAATAATTCTAATTTACTAAATTATCTACTAAATGAATTAGATTATATAGAAATTGAGCCTGTATATATTTCTTCAAATAAATTTAAACATTATAATAATATAGTTGTACATTACAGAGGAAATGATAATGAAAAGTTTATTCATGAAATTTCCTGTATTTTATCATGTTTAGTTATAGATGAGTTGGAGGAGCTTTTCCTTAAGAATCTTATCTTGAAAAATTATTTTTATTTTAATTTTAATGAGAGAAAACATATTTTAGATATGTGCTTTGAAATTTTTACAGACGATTTTAATCTTCATTTTGATAAAAAATATAATAGTTTAATTAATAGTTTTGAAACTTATTTGACTGAAAATAAATCTTTAGTTTTAAGTGGTTTTATAAATTTTAGAATTAAAGATTATATGTTGATTTTAGAAGAAGTTGTTGATCAGGCAGTAAATGCTTTTGTTATTGAGAAAGAATATTTAGAGTTTGTTTCTTTATTAAAAGTATATATAAATTCTCAAAGTAGCAATTGTGATATTATACATTTAATTTATAGTAATGAAAATTCAATTTTATTGGATACTGATAAAAATGTTATAAATATTTCAGATGATATTTTTAAAGCTAAATATTTGTCTGATATCTCTTTTTCTTCAAATGATTTTGCTTTAAATGGTTTACTTACTCTTCTTCCTAAAAAAATTTATATTCATCTTATTGATAATTGTGTTGATGAATTTATTCATACTTTGGGCTTAGTTTTTGAAAATAGAGTTGAAATTTGTACTGATTGTAATATTTGCAAACTGTATAAGAATAATAAAGTAAAAAGAACTATAATAAAAAAATAAATTTTATTATAGTTCTTTTTATGGCATTACTTTTTTATATAATATGAAGAAAACCATAAGGTGAATGGATCTTTGTAGTTATTTATAGAACCTTTGATTGTAGTAATTTGTATATTATCACTCTTTTGAATCTCTGGTTGCAATTCTTTCCATAATGTTTCATATCTTTGTTCTTCAATAGACTGTTTCCAAGAAATAAGTAATATATTATCAAATAATTTCTTTTTAAATTCTTTTTCTGATAATTTTATTACTTTTTCTTTTTTTCCATTAATATATTTTCTTAATTTTTCTAATATTGATGTTTTTTGTTTATTGTTAGTAGATGTATTTATTTTTAGATAAATTCTTCCCCCGTATCCTTGAATCTCAATACTCTCGTTGCATTTCTTAATAGCTAACTCTTTCCGTTCTTCTACACATTGATTAAAATAAGTAATTCTTGCCATTATTTTTCCTCCATTAATTTTGAAAAAATTATTTCTAAATTTCATTTTAAAAAGTTTATATATTAATATGTTATTTATTATATATCATATATTCCAAAAATACAACATGAATTTGGGGACGGAGGAAAAAAACAGTTTTTTAAAAAACTGTTTTTTTCCTCCGTCCCCAAATTCAGTTACATACTTAAATTAATTCCTTTTGCGACTACATCTTTCATATTTTCTATTAAGTCGTCAATTTCTTTTGGTGTTACTATTAAATTAAAGTCTCCTGGAAGTAATGCTTCTTTTATTTCTTCATAATTGTCTTGTTCTTTTAGTTGGTTTAAATAATCATTTGATTTTGCTTCTTCTTGTAATTTTGTTATAAATAAATCTAATGAATCATTTACAAGTACTGCTGTTTCTACAACTGTTGGTATTCCTATTGCTATAACTGGTATTCCTAATGTTGCTTGGCTTATTTCTGCTCTTGTATTTCCAACTCCTGCTCCTGGTACTATTCCTGTGTCTGATAATTGTACTGTACTACTTATTCTTTCAATACTTCTTGATGCTAGTGCATCTATTACTATTACTAGCTTTGGATTGATGTTGTCTACTATTCCTTTTAGTATTTCTAGTGTTTCTATTCCTGTTGTTCCAAGAACTCCTGGTGATATTGCACTTACCATTCTTGTTCCTTCTTCTACATATTGTGGTAAATAATTTATTATATGTCTTGTTATCTCTATTTCATTTATTACTTTTGGTCCTAAGCTATCTGGTGTTACATATATGTTTCCTAGTCCAACTACTAATATTTCTCCTTGTTTGTCTATATGTGTATCTATTACTTTTTTTAGTTCATTTGATAATGTTTCAGCTGATTTTTCTATATCTTCATCTTGTGCTATTCTTAGTTTCTTTATATCTATAGTTATATAGTTTCCTTTTGGTTTTCCTATTGCTTTTTCTCCTTCTTCATTTGTTATTTTTACTCTTTCTACTGATATATTTTCATTTATCTCTTCTTTTTCGCTTTCTATTCCTTGTATTTCATTTTCAATACTATTTGCTTTTTTATATAAGTCTCTTCTTTCTGATGCTAAGTCTGTTCTGAAATTGAATTGTTTTGTTTGTTTTCCAATTGTTTCTGGATTTTTGGGCGGATTTGTTTGATTTGATGAATTTGAATTTTCTAACATAAAAACCTCACTTTCTTTATTTTATTGTGAGGTTTTTTTATTTTTTTATTCATTTTAATTTATAAAATTTTAATTTTTAATTGTAATTAATGATATATACAATCTAATCCCATGCAAATTCTCCGAGAATATACTCCATATTCATCATTTGAAACTCCTGGTTCAGTTATTCTAAAAGTAGTTTCGTCGACTTGTGGAGTAAAGTTAATATAATTTCCATCATTCCATTCTCCCTCTTCTCCCAATCCATAATAGCTTAAGCAACCATACGAAGCATGGCTAACACTAATTCCACTGAAAGAATGTCTCAAAAACGCTTGGCTGATACCAAGAATAGTACAATTTTTAAGTTCAACTGGGGTACCTGAATAATTACTACCCATGAAATAAGAAGCTCCACCACAATTTCCAGGTAAATCGAACAATACATTATTAAATCCTAAATATCCCCCTACACTAGTATAGTTATAGAATGGTTGTAAATCTTTCCAAACTAATTTATTAAAAACGTGGTGACCATTTGCACTATCTATCCCATCCACATACAGATTAGTTCTCTCTATTACAGTACTCAACCCGCGACCATAAAATGAAACCTTACCTGGAGAAGTTAATAAACCTTGAACCATACTATATGTGCCTGATGATAAATAAATGTTATATTCGTAACCTGAAACAATGATACCATTACCAGTCATTTTAGTTAATGTTTTATAAGGATTGCTTTCTGTACCATCTCCAGTTTCATCATTTCCATTGTTTGCATCTATATAAATCTCCTTAGGTCGAATTAAAGTTGTTTGTTTTACTTCTAATGATGTTTTATTATTTCCTGCTTTATCATATGCTATTACTTGTACTATATATTCTGTTCCTTCTTCTAGTTCTGTTACTGTATATGTTGGACTTGTTGTTTCATATGCTTCTTTTCCACTTATATTATATACATATTTTCCTATTCCACTTTTTACACTACTTGTTGTTGCTTCTCCATCTTCTGCTTCTACTTTTATTGTAAATGTATCTGCTGTTACTTCTTCTATTGTTACTTCTGCTTTTGTTGGTGCTACTGTATCTATTTTTTGTACTTTTAATGGTTTTGTTTTTGTTTCTCCTGCACTGTCTGTTACTGCTACTTGATATTCCCCATTTTGTGTTATTGTAAATGTTCCATCTGCATTTCTTGTTAATCCATTTACTTCTATATTTGTTATATTTCCATTTGTCGATTTTGCATTTACTGTTAATGTTATATTTCCGTTTGTGTATCCTTTTGGTGTTAATGTACAGTAAAAGCTTATTCCTTTTATTGTGTCTCCTACTGTTACCTTTAAATTAGTGTCTATTGTATATTCATATCCTTTATATTCTCCATTTATTTAAGTATCATTTAATGTTGCTGTTATTCCTTCTAGCTTATTTGCTAATTGTCCATCTTCTCCTGCTAAGCTTTCTAATGTTACATTATTTCCTTTTGATATTTCTTCTATTTGTATGTCCATTATTGCCATTTCTATTTCTTCTTTTATTTGGGCTTGTTCTGATTTTTCTTTTGACTCTTTTGCTCTTTCAAATAATCCATTTCCTGTCAGACTTGCTATTGATATTCCTGCTAAGATTAGTAGGATTATTATTGTTATTATTAATGCAATTAATGTAATACCTTTACTTTGTTTTTTCATTCTTTTTTATTCCTCCTTTGTATTTTCTAGTTACATATCTGATTACAAATTCACTTTCTTCTTTTGTATAAGATATTTATTTCTCTCTTCTTTTGGACAACTACTTTAATTATATATTTACTTATTTTTCATAACAAGAAAAGTTATTGTTTTTTTGTGTTTACTTTTTACATAATATTAATAATCGACTCTTTTGAAGTCTTTTAAAATAAGTCTTCAATGTACTTTTCGTAATAATTTTTATTTTATTAAATACTTTCTGTCATAATAAAAAGTGTAATAATTAATTATTGATTTTAATTAGCTATTACACTTTTATGTTCAAAATAACTATTTATTCTGTTTTATATACTTCATAAACTATAGGTTCTGAAGTATATGTTGCTCTTATTCCTATATATTTAACATCTTCTGTTATTGTTATGGTATCAGTTACCCCTCCAACACCATCGACTATATAAGTACTATTATAAATATCTGCAAAAGGATATGAATGTCCATCACTTCTAAAATCTCTATATCCATACAACCATAGCTTTGTTCCTCCATTGCCTTCACCTTTAATTTTCCATGTTGTTCCTATAGCACTACTATCAACTTCAAATAGAAAACCTGAATAGTCTTTAGCTTGTACTCTTTCTTCTAAATTTCCATCAAATAAAGTTTTAGGAGCTGCTCCATTTCCATAACATTCTCCTGCACTTAAATCTAATGCATATGTTACTTTATTTCCTTCTACTTTTTTTACATTTTTTATTCCATCTGATGTAAGTATTGGATATTCAAGTGCTCCATAAGCCTTTATAGATACCTCATAAATTTCTAGATATACATCTGAATATATTACTATAGATTTCGTATTTTCTGGTATTATTGCTGTTGTATCATTAATAATTCCTGTTCCTACACTTGAAGTTTTATATGTTTTTATTAAATTGTTGTTTGAGTCTAAATATGCTATATTTAATTGTCTTTCATAACCACTTGTTGTTCTAAATAATCTAAATTTAATACTCATATTTGTACTCCATGTTGTTTCATCCACTAAAAATTTAGCATTATAAGTTTCTCCAATACCTTGAATATTTGAATATGGATAATCAAATACTGTTTCATTATTACCATCATAACTTTCTGGTCTTAAATAATTCTGTGATATTGTTAATGTTTTTTCTGCTATTTCTGATTCTAATTTACTTTCACTTTCTATTACACTTTTTGCTTCTATTTTTGTACTACTTGTTGTTATTTTTCCTGTATATAATTTCCAATCTCCACCATCTTCTCTGTAATAGTTTTTAATAATATTGCTATCATCATATTTTACTTCTATTACATATTGACCTGCTTTAATTTCTGTTGATGTAAATAGAGGATATCCGCCTTCTTGTACTATAGTAATTTCTGGTGTTGCAGGTTTAATATTTATAATATCTTTTGTATTTTTTCCTTTTCTTCCTGTCGATGATATTGCTTTAAATACATAGCTTCCGCTTTTATTTACTGTGAATGTTGTTTCTGCTCCACTTGTTTCTGTTCCATCTGGCTTTATTATCTTCTCTATTGTTCCATCTGATACTGTTGCAGTTGCTGTTATTATTACTTCTGTTGCTCCAATGTCTGTTGTGTTTACTGAAAATGTTATTGTTGGTTTTTCTCCACTCATTGGTCCATTTATTTCTACATTTAAATCTTTGTCTATTGTATAGCCATAATCCTTATATTCTCCTTCTATTTCTTCTCCATTTAATTCGGCTTCTATATCTTTTAGTTTATTAGGTAATTCTTTTTCTAGTAATTCTAATGTTACATTGTTTCCTTTTGATGTTTCTTCTATTTGTATGTCCATTATTGCCATTTCTATTTCTTCTTTTATTTGAGCTTCTAAAGATTTCTCTTTTGATTCTTTTGCTCTTTCAAATAGTCCACTTCCTGTTAAAGAAGCTATTGATATTCCTGCTAAGATTAGTAAGATTATTATTGTTATTACTAATGCAATTAATGTTATGGCTTTTTGATTTTTGATTTTTAATTTTTTATTCATCTTTTTCTCCTCTTTCGTTTTATACAGGAACTTCCTGTATATTAAATATAACACAATATTTATTTTTATTCAATCTTTAAATTTGATGTTATATTATTGTAAATTAACTGAAATATTTCTGTAATACTCTCTTTTCTATTGTTTGCAAATTCACTGTCGTTCTTTTGTATAAAATATTTGTAGCTCACTTTCTTTGGACAGTTATCTTAATTATATATTTTATTAATTTTATATGCAATGAAAATTCTAGTTTCAGTAAGTATTTTTTGACATAATATCATTTTCTTTTTAATTTTTTATATTATTGCAGGTTGTTTCTGTAAAAAATTGTAAATTTCTATTATATAATGCATATTATAAAAATTATTTAACCTATTAATATTACAAATTTAGCTATTTTTGCATATAGTTTATATTTTATAGGTTAATTATTTATGGAGGATTAGTTAGATATTATGAAAGTAAAAACATTAAATGGTAATCTAAACATTGTTGGTAGAAATTTAAAAAAATATAGAATGCTAAAGAAATTTTCTCAACCAGAAATATGTAGACAATTAGATTTAATTGGTGTAACTATGTATAATTGTGATATCTATGAGATTGAATATGGAAAGAAAACTGTTAAGGATTTTGAAGCTTTAGCTTTTTGTAAAGTTTTAGGAATTTCTTTAGATGATTTATATTCTGATACAGATAAATATTATGAAGCTTAAAAAATGTTGGATTTATTTATTTCCAACATTTTTTATTTGATCTATTATTTTATTTATTTCATCAAGTCTTTTTTCTTCCATTTTCTCTATTTGTATCTTAAACATTTCTAAGTCTCCAGTAGTAGCATATGTATCTAATGCATCATAATATTCTAGTCTATCTTCTACCCTTATACTAATTGGTAAAAATTCATCAGACATTAATTGGTAATTCATTAGTAATCTTGATGTTCTTCCATTTCCGTCTGGGAATGGATGTATTTTTACAAATTCAGCATGTGTCCATGCGGCTAATTCTATTGTATCCATTTTTTCTCTGTTTATCTTTAAGTCCTCATAAAATAATTTCAATTGATTATACATATCATTTGGTGTTGGTGGCGTATGTTTTGCACCTGTTATTATAACATCTGTACTACGATAAATTCCACCTTGCATTATGTTATCTGTTAATATTTCATGTATATCTTTTATTATATTTTCATTTAGTTCTTCTTTTTTTTCAATACATCTTTTTACATATTCAAATGCTTTATTATGATTTATAACTTCATATATTTCTCTTAATCTTTTTCCTCCTATTGATATATTATCTTCTAAGACTGTTTTTGTTTCAATAAGAGTTAATGTATTTCCTTCTATTGTTGTTGAATTATATGTAAAATCAATATCAAATGCTTTGTCAATTTTCTCTTTTAGTTCGTTTGTTATTATTTCTTTATTCTTATTATAGAAATCTTTCTTTTTTAATAAAGCTGAATTTATCATTATTATATCCTTTCTTTTTGATATATCTATCTTTATGCTTTACAATTTTTATCTTTAAAAAATACCAACAATATCTCCATTCCTATCAATATCAATATTTTCAGCAGCAGGTACTCTTGGTAGTCCTGGCATTGTCATTATTTTTCCTGAAATTGCAACAACAAATCCTGCTCCTGCTTTTAAATTTATATCTCTTATAGTAATTTTGAAAGGCTCTTTACATTCTAAGTTTTTAGCATCATCTGAGAATGAATATTGAGTTTTTGCGATGCATACTGGTAAATTTCCAAATCCTAGACTCTCAATTCTGTCTATTTCCTTTTGGGCTTCTTCTGAAAATTCAACTCCTATAGCACCATATATTTCTCTTGCCACTTTTTCTATTTTTGTTTTTATATCATCTTGTAAATCATAAGTAAATTTAAAGTCTTCTTGTTTTTCTGTTAAAGATACTAATTTTTGTGCAATATCCACTGCACCTTCTCCACCTTTTGCCCAACCTTCAACAAGACTTACTTCTATTCCTTTATTTTTCATTTCTTCTTGTATATATTCTATTTCGTTTTCAATATCTGTACTATATCTATTTATTGCAACTATAACATTTAGTCCAAATTTATCTTTTATGTTTTCTATATGTTTATATAAGTTACTCATTCCATTTTTTAGTCCATCTAAATTTTCTTCTTGAATTTTATCTTTTTCAATTCCACCATGATATTTTAATGCTTTTATTGTTGCAACAATTACAACTGCATTTGGTTTTATTCCTGCTTTTCTACATTTTATATCTAAGAACTTTTCAGCTCCTAAATCTGCACCAAATCCAGCTTCAGTAATTGTATAATCTGCTAATTTCATTGCCATTTTTGTTGCAATTATACTATTACATCCATGTGCTATATTAGCAAATGGCCCTCCATGTAATATTGCTGGTGTATGTTCTAATGTTTGTACTAAATTAGGTTTTATTGCATCTTTTAAAAGTACTGTCATTGCACCTTCTGCTTTTAAGTCTTTTGCATATATAGGTTTTTTATTTGAATTATATCCTATAATTATATTTCCTAATTTTTCTTTTAAATCTTCAATATCTTTTGACAAACATAATATTGCCATAATTTCAGATGCAACAGTAATATCAAATCCATCTTCTCTTGGAACTATATTTTTCTCTCCTGATAGCCCTGTTTGAACTTTTCTTAATTGTCTATCATTTAAATCAACACATCTTTTCCATGTAACTTCTTTAATATCTAATTCGTTTCCAAAATAAATGTGATTATCTATTATACTTGATAGTAAATTATTTGCTGCTGTCATTGCATGAATATCTCCAGTAAAATGAAGATTAATATCTTCCATTGGTGCAACTTGGACATGTCCACCTCCAGTTGCGCCTCCTTTTATTCCAAACACAGGTCCTAAAGATGGTTCTCTTAATGCTAATATAGATTTTTTTCCTATTTTTGAAAATCCATCTGCAATAGCTATTGATACTGTTGTTTTTCCTTCTCCTAATGGTGTTGGATTAATAGCTGTTACTAATATCAATTTTCCGTCTTTTTTATCTTTTAACTCCTCAAATAGTGAATTAGATATTTTTGCTTTATACTTTCCATAACATTCTATATATTCTTCATTAATATCTAATTTTTGTGCAATATCATTTATTTTATTTAGTTTTGTATTTCTTGCAATTTCTATATCAGTCATTTTATCTCATCTCCTTTTATATTTTCTTAAGCAATAATACCTACAATAATTCCAATTAAAGCTCCAACAAATACTTGTACTGGAGTATGTCCTAACACTTCTACTAATTTTTCTGAAACTTGTACTCCAGTAAGTCCTGGTGTTTCAATAATTTTATTTAGTAATGTTGCTTGTTTTCCTGCTGCTCTTCTTATTCCACATGCATCGTACATAACAACTGCTGCTAATATTAATGATACAGCAAAAATAGGTGTATCTACTCCTTGATATTTTCCAATTAAAGTTGCTAGTCCTGTAACAATTGCTGAATGAGAACTTGGCATTCCGTCCTGCTCCAATTATTCTTTTAAAATTAAACTTCTTTGTTGTTACTAAATCATAAATTACCTTAAATGTTTGAATAAAAAACCATAATAAAAATGGTATATATATATATTTATTTTGTATGGCTCCCATAAAATTATTCACTTTCTTAACTCCCCTTTTCAATATAATGAATGATATTTTTATTCATCTGCTATAAAATCTGTTTCTTCAATTTTTTCATCTTTTTTAAGCAAAATTGTTATCTTCTTTTCTGCTTCTTCTAAAATTTTATTACATTCTTTTGATATTTTTATTCCTTCTTCAAATTTAGATATTGATTCATCTAAATTTAATTCTCCTTTTTCTAATTCATTTACTATATTTTCTAAATTTTCGATATTTTCCTCGAAGTTTGATTTACTCATTTATCATTTCTCCATTCTATTTTCCTATTCTCTAACAGTTTTAATTTTATTATATATGTACCTATAATAAAATTAAAACTGTTGTAAAATAAGTTCTATTCTGTTACAGCTCCTGTTCTTATATTTACATTATATATAGTAACAATATTTCTATCTGTTGCATTTCTTACTGAAACTTCATATTCATCTTGATTTTTGATTTTTGCTTCAAATATATATGATTCTATAGAAATTCCCCATTCTTTCTGTGCTAATTCTATAGCTGTTTTTTCATTATCTATTTCTACATTTCCAGTATTACTTTCTTGTTCTTCTTTTCCCACAATAGGATTATTTTGATTTGTATTAGTATTTTCATCATTATTTACATTTTCATTTGTTATTTCATTTTCTATTGTATTATCTTCTATTACTTCGTTATTTATAATATTTTCTTCATTTTTGTTTTGGTGTACATCATCAATATAATCTACCATACTATCCATTTCACTTTTTTGTTGATTTGACTTGTCATTTAATCCTTTTTTACTTATTCCTATTATAATTCCTGTAATAATTGTTGCTACTATTACTATCCCTACTAATATTTTTTCTCCTGTTGTCATATTTTTCTCTCCTTTTCCTATAAGATTTCTGCTTGTTTTTTTCCATCTATAAATCTTATCTCTATTTTATCTCCTGTTTTTATATTTTCTTTGCTTTTTATTATTATCCCATTTTGTTCTACTAATGAATATCCTCTTGTTAATGTTTTTAAAGGACTTAATGCATCTAATTTTGAAACTAATTCTATATATTTTGTTTTTTCTTCTTTTTGTTTTGTTCTAACTATATTTTCTAATCTTTTTATTTGTGTATCTATTTTTAAATAATTGTCATTTATGTCCCTTAAGGGGTCTTTAAAAATTCTACTTGTCATACATTTTTCATATCTTAATTTCATTATTTCTATCTTTTTTATTAATGATAATCTTAATCTATTTTGATATGTATTTATTTTTTGTTTTATTTCATATATATCTGGAACAGCAAGTTCAGCTGCTGCTGAGGGTGTTGGTGCTCTTAAGTCTGCAACAAAGTCTGATATTGAAAAGTCAGTTTCATGTCCTACTGCTGATATTATTGGTATTTCTGAATTATAAATTGCATGTGCTACTATTTCTTCATTAAATGGCCATAAATCTTCTAATGAACCTCCTCCTCTTGCTAGGATTAATACATCTGCTAATTTATTTTCATTCATAAATCTAATTCCTTCTGCAATTTTTTCTGCTGCACCATCTCCTTGTACAGGTACTGGATATAATTTTATGCATACATTTGGATTTCTTCTTGTACTTACATTTATTATATCTCTTATTACTGAACCTGTCTGTGATGTTAGAACTCCTATTGTATTTGGCATTTTAGGAATTTTCTTTTTATGTGTTTCATCAAAATATCCATCTTGTTCTAATTGTTTTTTTAATTCTTCATATTTTTTATATAATATTCCTACACCATCTTCTTGCATTGCTTTTACATATATTTGATATACTCCATCTCTTTCAAATACTGAAACTCCTCCAACTAAAAATACTTTCATTCCATCTTTTGGCATAAATTCTAGTCTTTGTGCATAACTTTTAAACATTATGCATTTTATTAATGAATTCTCATCTTTTAATGTAAAATACATGTGACCAGTGTAATGGTTTTTAAAATTAGATATTTCGCCTTTTACTAATATATTGTTTAAATATTCATCATCTGCTATTTTATCTTTAATATAATTATTCAATTGGCTTACACTTATCGCCATACTTTCATAATTCATCTACTACATATCCTTTACTATACTTGCTAATATTCCATTTACAAAGTTTTTAGATTTATCTTCACCATATTTTTTTGCAAGTTCTACTGCTTCATTTATTGCTACTTTATATGGTATATCATTATATTTTATTTCATATATTGCAAGCTTTAATATTGATAAATCCATTTTTGAAATTCTGTTTAATTTCCATTCTTCTTTTAAATTCTTCTCTATATCTTTTAATATTTGTTCTTCATTTTTGTTTATTCCCAAAATTACATCAGAGATATATTTTATTGTTTCTTCTTCTTTTATTTCATTACTTTCAAAAAATAAATCTATTTGTTCTTGAATTTTCTCAGGTTTTTGAATTTCTAAGCTATATATTAATTTGAAAGCATTTTCTCTCATTGCTGATCTATTCATTTTTTCTTCCTTCCACTTAAATATTACATTTTGTCTATAAATTTTTTCAATTTTGCTTTAACATCTTCTTTATTTTGTTGTACATAATTTCCTATAAAAGCTCCTGCTAGTATTAATAGAACTCCTACTATTAATGCATATAATCTTGTTGCTAATACTACTATTGCTATAATTATTCCTATTATTGCTCCTCTATATTGACTTATAAATTTTTTAAATTCATCCATATTATTTGCTCCCTTCTTGATTTTATGTTTCTATTTTTCTATGTTAGTTTGTTTTTCTTGGATAGCTTTTTTTACAGTTATATTTACTTCTTTTACTTCTAAGTCTGTTGTTTCTTTTACTTTATTTTTTATTTTATTTTGTAGGTCTGCTGATAAATCTTTTATTATTGTATCTGCTCCTACTACTATATTTACAAAGATGTTGACATTATTTTCTTTGTCTAATTCAACTCTTGATGTAACTTCTTTTGCCATTTTATATTCTTTTGTAACAACTTCTACTAAGTTTTCAATTGTTTCTTTTGATATCATTAGTTTGCCATTATCATTTGCTAAAAGAACTCCTTGTTTTTCTTTTAATTCTTTTTTTGATGTTGGGTCAAAGAATATACATCTAATTGATAGTAATATGAATATTATACTTACTCCTAAAATTATTTTTGACGATGTTTCAGATATTATTAGTGTTTTTATTAGACTTTGTACTATATTTATGTCTAACCATCCAAATATTAATAAACATGCTATTACTGATAATATTAATATTATATTTGAATATAATATTAGTGCGATTTTTTCTATAATTTTCATTTCTTTTACCTCTCTTTATTTAAATATTATTCATTTGAGTCTTGTTGCTCTTCTGTTTTATTTTGATTTTCTTCAATTTCTTCATTTCTTATTATGTCTGTATTTACTCCTTGAACATGTACATTTACTTCTTCTACTTTAAATCCTGTCATTCCCTCTACTGCTTTTTTTACTCTATTTTGTATTTCAAATGCAACATCTGGTATTCTTGAACCATATTCTACTATAATATTTACATCTATTTTGGCAGTATTTTCTGCCTTTTCTACTTTTATTCCTTTTGCTAGATTTTTCTTTCCACTTAATACTTCTGTTATTCCTCCTGCAAATCCTCCTGACATTGATGCAACTCCTTGTACTTCTGATACTGCTACTCCTGCTATTACTGCTATTACATCATTTGATATTTCTATCCCATTTTCTGTATTATCTGTATTTTCTACTTTTTGCTTGATTTCTTCCTCTTTTATTTCTTCATTTTCTGTTTTTATTTCTTTTTCATCCATGAAAAAACCTCCTTTTCAATTTAAAAATTGATATACTTATAATATGGTATAAGTATATCAATCTTTAGGATTTTTTACAACCTTTTTGTATTATTTTTTATTCAAATACTTCAAATTCATCAATTGAATTTCCTCTTAAGAAATCGCATATATTCATTCTCTTAGCATTTTCTCCTTGAATTTCTAAAACACTTAATATTCCTTTTTTAGTTTTTATAAATAATCCATCTCTTTGGTCTGATATTAAAACTGTTCCATTTCTGAAAATTTCAACATTTTCTTCATCATATTCTATATTTTCTGCAATATTTACTTTCCAGAATTTAATTTTTTTACCATTTAAAAAAGTATAAGCTCCCATAATTGGATTTAATCCTCTTACTAGATTTTTGATTTCTTGTGCTGTTTTATTTTCCCAATCAATTTTAGCTATTTCTTTATCTAGCATAGGTGCAACTGTAAAATCATCACCTTGTTTTTCTCTTGGAGCTGTTCCGTTTTCAATTTGTTTTAAAGTTTCTACTAATAAGTTTCCTCCTATTTTAGAAAGTCTTTCCCATAATTCACCTGTTGTTTCATTATCACCAATTTCTACTTCTTCTTTTAAAATCATATCTCCTGTATCCATTCCAACATCCATATACATTGTTGTTATACCTGTTTTTTTATCTCCATTTAAAACTGCCCATTGTATTGGTGCTGCTCCTCTATATTTAGGAAGTAATGACCCATGGACATTTATACATCCTAATTTTGGTATATCTAGTATTTCTTTTGGTAGAATTTTTCCATATGCTACAACACATATAATATCTGGATTTAGTGATTTTATTTCATCTATAAATTCTTCATTTTTTCTTACTTTTACTGGTTGATATATTGGTATATTTTTTTCTACTGCAAATTCTTTTACTGGTGATGCAACTAATTTCATTCCTCTTCCTTTTGGTTTGTCTGGATTTGTTACAACTCCTATTATTTTGTGTCCTGCATTATATACTGCTTCTAAACTTTCTTTTGCAAAATCTGGTGTTCCCATAAATAATATATTCATATTTATCTCGTCCTTTCTATTTTTCAGGTTCTACATACTCAAGAGTTCCTGGCAAAATCTTATCCATAAAAACTTCTCCATCTAAATGGTCACATTCATGACAAATAGCCTGTGCTAATAAGTCTTTCGCTTTTACTTTAACTCTTTTTCCATTTCTATCAGTATATTCAGCAGTTACTTCTTCAGGTCTTTTCACCTTTGCAAATTTATTTGGAAAACTTAAGCATCCTTCATCAACTTCATGCTCTCCCTTAGTTTTCAAAATAATTGGATTAATTAGAACAATTGGGCCTTTATCATCATATAAATCAATAACTACTACTCTTTTTAAAACACCAACTTGAACAGCAGCTAGTCCTACTCCATTATATTTATGCATTGTATCTATCATATCATCTATTAAAACTTGTAGTTTATCATCTATTGTTTCAACTTCTCTAGATTTTTTACTTAATATTTCGTCTCCTTCTAATCTTAAATTTCTTATTGCCATTTTTATTCCCCTTTCCATGTCCCAAAGGGACGTTTCTTTTGGGACAAAAATGTCCCAAAATCCCCATTCTTGAAATATTCTTTAATTTCAAATTAATATTTTTATTTAACAAATAACATGTGTCCCTAATGGGACAAAAATGTCCCAAAAGAAACGTCCCTTTGGGACATCACGCCATATTATTTGGATTCACATCTATTGTAATTTTAGTATTTTTTAAATCTTTGTTGTATATTTCTTTTAATAAATTATTCAAAACTTCATTTGCTCTTTCGTTCATATTGCCTTTTATAATAATTCTCCATCTATATTTATTTTGTATTTTGTCAATTGGAGATGGCATTGGTTTGAATATTTTAAATTCTTCATTATTTAAATTGTTTTTTGCATATTCATAAGCTATTTCTGAAACTTTTTTTATTTCTGTTTCATCTGTACTATTAAATCCAATTATTATTATATCGCAAAATGGTGGATATTTCAACTGTTTTCTTAATATGATTTCTTTGTCATAGAATTTTTCATAATTTTGTTTTTTGGCATCTTGTATGCTGAAATTTTCTGGATTGTAGCTTTGTATTATTACTTTTCCTGGTAAATTCTCTCTTCCTGCTCTTCCTGCTACTTGTGTTAGTATCTGGAATGTTCTTTCTGTTGCTCTATAGTCGTCTATATTTAGTGAGCTATCTGCTGCTATAACTCCTACTAGTGTTACTTTTGGAAAGTGATGTCCTTTTACTACCATTTGTGTTCCTATTAGTATATCTATATCTTCATTTTTAAATTTGTTTAATATTTCTTCATGTGAATTTTTTTTAGTTACTGTGTCTACATCCATTCTGATTGTTTTAGCTTGTGGAAATTGTTTATGGATTTCTTGTTCTAGTTTTTGTGTTCCTGTTCCAAAATATCTTATTTTATCGCTTTTACATTCTGGGCATTCTTTTACTAATTTTTCTTCATATCCACAGTAATGGCATTTTAATTTATTTTCATAACTGTGATATGTCATACTAATATTACAGTTTTTACATTTAACAGTATATCCACAATTTCTACACATTATAAATGTTGAATATCCTCTTCTGTTTAAAAATAGTATTGTTTGTAATTTATTTTTTAAATTCTTTTCTATTTCTTGATATAAATCAAAGCTTAACATTGACCTGTTTCCATTTGCAAGTTCTTGTTTTAAGTCTATTACTTCTACTTTTGGTAGATTTGATTGATTTGCTCTTTTTGTTAGTTTTAATAATTTAATTTTTCTATTATCTGAATTATAAAAAGTTGTTATATCTGGTGTTGCGCTTCCTAATAATAATGGTATTTTTTCTTCTTGTGCAATTTTTTTTGCAATTTCTTTTGCATTATATTTAGGAGTTGCTTCAGATTTATATGAACTATCATGTTCTTCATCTATTATTATAATTCCTAAATTTTTAACAGGTGCAAATATTGCTGACCTTGCTCCTATTACAATTTTTGCTTTTTCTTCTTTTATTCGCTCCCATTCATCATGTCTTTCCCCAATTGATAATTTACTGTGCAAAACTGCTATTTGTTCTTTTCCAAATCTTGATATAAATCTATCTAGCATTTGGGGTGTTAATGAAATTTCTGGAACTAATATAATAGCAGATTTATTACTTTTTATAACTTTATCTATTAATTGAAGATAGACTTCTGTCTTTCCAGAACCTGTAACACCATATAATAAAAATTGCTTATATTCATTTTGATCTATTATTTTAGCGACTTCATTAAAAGCATTTTCTTGTTCTTCTGTTAATTTTAAATTTTGTGTATTTTCTATTTCTTTATTGTTTAATGGATTTCTTTCAATTTTCTTTTCTACTAATTCTAAATATTTATTTTTTATAAGTGTATTTATTATTGCTCTTGAACAGTCTGTGAATGTTTCAACTTCTGGTATAGTGCATCCTTGATTATCTTTTATAAAATTTAGTATTTTTATTTGTTTATCTGATTTTATTTTTTTATTTTCTATATCAAAATTTATTTCATTAAATTCTTTTTTTAAGTATATTACATTTATTTTTTTGTCTTGTATTCTTTTATTTACATTCTTAGTTCTTGTTCCTGGAGTTTGCATTAGTTTTATACATTCTGAAATATTGCAAAAGTATCTCTTTGCCATCCAATTTGCTAATTCTATTTGTTTATCTGTTAAACCTGTTTCAACTTTTGCTATATCTTTAATTTTAAATTCTGAACTATCTTTTATTTTTACAACATGTGCCTCTTCTAGACTTTTAAATGAACCAAATGGTACTAAAACTTTGCTTCCTATAGCAATTAGTGCTTCTAATTCTTTTGGTATGTTATAGTCAAATGTTCTATTTAATTTTTTTGCTGTAGAATTTATTATTACTTCTGCTACCATTTTTCACTCCTTTCACTACGCTTCGCTCTGTTCATCTTCATCCAAATCTAATGTTTAAAGAATTTATTTCATAAATTCTGCATAAGCTATCTGTAACTCACTTTGTTCGAACGGCTATCTTAATTTCGTCTGCCAAATGTCTCCTTGGAGATATTTATTTTCCTCCATTTCGTACCACAGGTTGTTTAATATTTTCTTGTATAAGATATATCATATTTATTATACTAAATCAAGAAAAAATTTTTTCAAAATTATTAACATTTATTCTCTTTTGTGTTATACTATTTTTCAAAATTTAAAATATAAATGAAATAGGTGTAAAATTATGGATAATGAAAGATTTAATTTGACTAAAAAAGCTGGTATATATGGTATTGTTGGAAATATATTTTTATTAATTATAAAGGCTATTGCTGGTTTTGTTTTTAAAAGTCAATCTATGATTGCTGATAGCTTTAATAGCGCTGGTGATATTTTTGCTTCTTTAATGACTTTTATAGGTAATAAAATATCAAGTGCTCCTAATGATGATGATCATAACTTTGGTCATGGAAAAGCTGAATATATTTTTTCTATGTTTATAGGAATTTCTATGGTTTTTGTGGCTAGTAAATTATTTTATGATTCTATTTCTACTTTAATTTTAGGTAGTAAATTAGAGTTTTCTTGGATTTTAATTGTTGTTTGTATTATAACGATTTTTATAAAGCTTTTTCTATTTTTATATACTAGAAAAGCTTCTAAAAAATGTAATAATATTTTGTTAGATTCAAATATGAAAGACCATAAAAATGATTGTATTGTCACTTCTTTTACATTAATTTCAATAATTCTTTCTTTGTTTGGAATTTATTGGTTTGATAGTGTTGTTGGTATTGGTATTTCTATTTGGATTGGTTATACTGGTATTTCTATATTTATTGAAAGTTACAATGTTTTAATGGATATCTCTATTGATGATAAAACTAAAGATTTAATTTTGGATATTATTCATACTTATAAAGAAGTTAAAAATGTAGAAGCTATTTCTTCTTCACCAGTTGGTGCTCAACATATAATTTTTATAACTATTTGTTTAGATGGTAATATGTCTACTTTTGAAAGTCATTCTTTGGCAAATAGTATTGAGGAAACTATTAGTAATTTGGATAATGTATATAAGACTATTGTTCATGTTGAACCTGTTTAAAATGTTAATGGGATTGAGTCTTCTGTTCTCTAATCCCTCTTTTTATATTATTAAAGCAAAGGAGAGATTAAGAAAACTTATCCTCCTAACCTCTCTTTTATTCTGTTATACTTACTAATTTTGAACCTAAATTTATGTCATCACCATGTGATACTTGAACATAATAGTTTCCTATTCTAGGAACATAAAAACTTAATCCATTCGCTGTGCTCCAATATGCATCTCCATCTGCTTTATATTTAACATTCCAATTGCTTATATATCCTGAATACTGAATATTTGTTATTTCTACTTTCCATTTATTATTTTCTTTTGAAAATGTTACTTCAAAACTTCCTTCTTTAGGATTTTTGTCTTTATATCTTACATTATATATTTCATCATCTATTTGGTCTATCATGTAATAAATATTATCTTCATATTCATATCCTACACTATGAATAACATATCCATATTCAATATTGATTATATATTCTTCTAATATACCATCAAATCCTAATTCATTTTTTATATGTTCACTATTAAAATATCTAAAACCATTTTTTATATTTATTTTTTCTTCTTGTGTTTTATTTTTAAAAATGATGTCTGAAATAGCTGTTATATTAAAAATGCTTTTTTGTTCTTCTGTTAATTCTTGTCCCATTTCTATATCATTATTTTGGCTTAATTCATTTACTTTAGTTTGTAATATTACAAGTTCATCTTTAAATTCAGTAAATGCTGCATATTCCATTGTCGATTTACCTACATTTGTTCCTACTGAAACTAGTATAAGTAATACTATAATTGTTATAACTAATGTTATTAATGTTACACCATTTTCTTTTGTTTTTTTCATTACAGTCCTCCTATACAAATTTGTTTGAAGTTGCTTTTTTATATTCTTTTTAATGTAATTTTCTTTAAATTTCTATTTTATTATATACTTTTTTTATTATTTTTGTAAATACTATTATAAGATTTTTATTAATAACACTACATCTCCTATAAAAGTTGAAAAAATAATAGACAAAAAATTAAAATTATGCTAATATTAAATAGTATTTTTTAAATATATTGGGGTATCGCCAAGCGGTAAGGCATCGGACTCTGACTCCGACATTCCTGTGTTCGAATCACAGTACCCCAGCCATAAAATAAAGGTTTCATAATTACTGAAACCTTTATTTTAAATTATATGTTCCTACATCTTTATTCCAAGTATTTAACAAATGTTGTTTTTCTGTTTTGGGAATTAAACTTATTCTAAATGCTGTCATCGGCTTATTTTTGTTATATATACATTCTTGTCCATCTGAACATGCTTTTATCCATCCAACTCCATCTACTAAAATTTGATATACTATTGAAAAGTTAGAGTAGTCTTTTAATTTTATATTTATTCCACAAATTCCATATTTATATTGTGTAGATATATTTAATGGTATTGGATTTCTTCCATTTGTATCTGTGTTATTGACAAAATTTATACCACTTCCTCCAAATTGAAAATATTTTTTGTTTTCTATTGTTACTAGGTCATTTGTATTCATTGATTTATATTTTTCTTTTTCAGGATTATATCCATAATTATACAACATTTTTGATGTGGTACATCTAGCTGATGTTCCCTCTCCCCAATGTGTATAAATATATGAATTTACTTGCATAAAATCTTTTTCTATATTTCCTTCAAATCTAAAAGCTATTGCTTCTGTTTTGAGTTTAGTATTTTTGCTTACTGCTTTATCTCCTGCTATATCATAATTCCCATGTCCAAATGTCCATCCTACTTCTGAATTATGTGAGGCATATATTAGATTTATGTATGTAGCTTTTGTTATATTTATAGTAATATTAGATTTATTTCCAGCATAGTCTATTATTGGTAATTCATATGATATATTGTTATTGAATTCTTTTTTAGCTTCTAATTTATTATTTGAGGTAAAGTTCCATCCATCTAGATTTCTTATATTTTCATTCACTTTTATAATTGCATTTACTTTTCCCTGTGTTATTTGTTCTTCATTAAAAGTCCCTTTTGGTGCTATATTATCTATTGTTATATTTGTATCAATTTCGGTTTTTTCACTTTTTAATTTTGAAGTATCAATGGCAGTCCCCTCTAAAATTTCTATTTTTAATTTTCCATTTCCGGTAATATTTTTTATTTGTATCTGATATATTATTTCTTCTTTTGAATCTTTTTCTTTTATAAATTCTATATTGTCTATTTTGACATATTCATTATCTATTTTTAATTTTATATGTTCTTTATCACAAAATACTTCTTTTAAATTTTTATCTGTAATTTTTATTCTTGTTTTTATTGTATGAGTTTTATTAGCATATTTTTCATATCCAATATTAGTGTTGTTTATATCTATTAACTCTATTTTTGGTTTTGTTTTGTCTATATTTATATTTGCTATATAAAATTCATTATTTATTATGTATTTTGCATTTACTATTGTATTTAATAGTATACAAAATGTGCTAATAGCTAAAATACTTAATAATTTGTTTTTTATTTTCTTCACCTCCTAAGATTTCTCTTCTCCTAGTGTATATATGTCAAATTGATATGTTCTAATGTTTCCAGAGTCTTTTGTGTCTTGAATATCTTCATATTCTTTGTTTTTATTATTTTCATAATTCCAATACCAATCTATTTTTATATTTATTTTTTCATTTTTAGTTATATATCCTGTTAGACTTTTTGATAGTTCTTCTAATGTATCTGCTTCTCCTAATATGTTTTCGTTTTTTGATGCTTTAAATTTTAAATTTTTTGGTTTTTGATTTTTACTATAAAAATCTACTTTATATTTTAAATTTTGATTTGAGTCTAATAATATATCAAAACTTCCTTGTGTTCCTGGTGCAATTTTTTCATATATAAGTGTTTTGTTGTTTATTGTTTTTGATAAATCTATTGTTTTAAAGTCTATATTTTTATAACTTATCTTAAAATTGTATTGTTGATTTTCTTCTTTATTTTCTGTATTATTATTTAAATTTTTATTTAGGTTTCCATTTGATAATAGTTTTAGAAATAAAATATCATCTATTATTTGTGGTTTAGATAATTCTTTTAGAAAAAATATTTTTATGAATAATATAATAAAGATTAGGATTGGAATTAAAATTAATTTTTTATTTAAGTTCTTTTTCATTTAATCACCTTATGCCTTTACCTGTTCAGTATGAACTTTGACTTGAATTTTTTCCATAATATCATTTATTGAATTTGATTTATTTTCATCATATGTTATTTTTATTTTATATTCTCTTTCTTCTTTTTTATTTTTTGAAATTTGTATATATTGTGTTTTATTTTCATTTAAGTTTAATTTATTTTCATTTTCATATAATTCTATATTTATGGATTCATCCACATTAGGTGAAATTTCTATATAATATTTTAAATCTGTTTCTGTTATTTTATTTTGTGCATTATAGTTTTTAATTTTAAAAGTATACATCCCATAATTTTTAGTTGCAGTTATATCTATGCTTGGATTATTTTCTATTAGTAAAATTGGTTCTGCTATTTGTGTTTTTCCGTTTATTATTACTTGTTCAAAAACTTTTGCCATGCTGTATCCACAAAATAGTAACAAAATGGTGATAAATATTATTAAAATTGCTGTTATTAATTTTGTATTTTTTTGATTTGAATTTTCTTCTTTATTTATTTTTCCTTTATTAAATATTGGCAAGTTTATATATTTTATATTTTCTTTTTTATTCATGTCTCCTCCTTTTATAAAAGCATTTTCATATTTTTTATATTAATAGTTATTAATTATTGGGTTCTACTTGTGTTCCAGATACTATAACATCAAAAGTATAATTACTTATTCTTTTTGCATCTTGTGTATCTATTAAATCACTTGCTGCTATTTCTTGTGCTGTGTTTCCTGTTTCATATTTCCATTTCCATCCAATGTCTAGGACTCTTATTTTATTTTCATCATTTGCATTTATTGTTCCTGTTAATGTTTCTTGCAATTGTGTTAAGGAATTATATGTGTTTCCTCCATATGTAAATTTTAAATTTGTAGGTTTTTGTGATTCATTTTCTAATCTTACAACATAGTTTACTCCTACTTCTGAGCCTGTTGAATCTATTTTTATTTGAAATGTTCCTTCTGTTCCTGGTGCTATTTTGTTATTTATTATTTTTGAATTATTTAATGTTGATTCTAAAGAAATTCTCTGAATTTGTTCTTCTTTTTCATTTACTTTAAAATTCCAATTTGCTATGTCTGCTGTTCCTTGTCCTGTTACTTTAGACATGTATTTTGCATATGCATGTCCTCCTACAAATGCTAATATTATTACTGCAAGTGCAATAACTACTAATACTATTTTTTTGCTTTTCTTCAATAGCATTCCTCCTCTTATTCAATTTTTAACTTTTTTTGGATTTTTTTCGATTTAATTTGATTTAAACAAAGTTCTTTCGAACTGTTTTTTGAATTTAATTTATAAAAAATATGAAAATGTATTTTGATTATACTTCCAAAAAATGGATTTGTCAACAAAAACTTTTCGACAAAAATTGACATATTACTATATTTTTAAAGAGCATCTGGAAATTCCAAATGCTCTTTTTAAGTATAATTTGTTTAATGTTCATTTTTTGTCATTCTTTCATAGAACATTCTCCAACTTTTTTTGTACTCCTCTTCATCATCTTTAAAGATTCCATTTGCTTCTGCTTTTTTGATAATTTCTGTAAATTCATCTTGTAATGTTTCTACCAGCTTCTTGAAGTCAATTTTTTCTTGAGAAATGTATTTCTCAAATTTAGATTTTTGCCAATCCTCTTGAAGCTTTTCAAAAACAGGTCCTTGATGATAAAGTGAATAAATCCGATAATAATTAGAAGCACTTTTAATCATTTCTGTCAAATATCTTTCTCTTGCAGTTATTGCTTTTTCATTATCAATACCATATAAAGAATTGTAACAATACTGAACTGCTTCTTTATCTGCTGGGTCTTCACTATAGAAATCATCACCATAATTTATTCTGTGTTCTATGTTTGCAGAGCAATTTAAAATAGCAATTTTTATATCAAGTGCATATTCCTTAGGGAAACTTAGCTTTTTGCAAATTCTTACAAGTTCTCTTGCTGGTGCAATCCAATCATAGTCAGATTTGCTATCTGTCATTACTTTTTCATGAAGTTCTTTAGCTGTTAATACATGTTTTATATCTTTACATTCATGAATTAGATACCTATGACCAAAAAAATCCATTGTGTCCTTTTCTCCTTCTGAATAGTTTTTTATAAATCTTTTCTTTTTTTGATCCATATATGTTTTTAGTAAAAGTGTGGCTATAAATACTAGAATGCATATAAAAAAGTAGCATGCAAGAAGAATTAATATTCCACATAAGATAGAAAAAACTTTATTCCCCAAGCTATAAGATTTAATATATTCATCCAAACTTTCTATTTCGATGCTATATTTTTCTTCTAAAATTTTGTAATCATTAGATAATGTGATTGTTGCATTATATGTATTTTGGTCTGTCGAGTCATCTTGTAAATAATAATAAAAGTATATACTTTCATTATCATTATAGATATTATATCGCACTTTATCATTGAAAATTTTTCTTGTGTCTATGCTAACTCCTTCTTGAATGGATTCTCTTGCAATGTCTTTTAATAATTTGCACTTTTCTTTTTTGTTTTCGTAACTGTTCATTATTTTTTGTTCATTTTGTAGTTTCTCAAATATTATTCTACTTGAAATAATGACAGTTACTATACTTAAAAGAATAGCAACAAGTATTATGGCTAATGTTGATATAAACCGCTTCTTTCTTTTCATGAATATTCCTCCTTCAATATTTATTGTGTTGTTTGCTTGTTATAAATGTTAACTCCTTAAGGAGATAAGCAAATTTAGTCTTTGCTTATTATATTATATATTTACATAAAATTCAAGTATTTATCTTTAAAAATCCTATAGAGATTCCCTATAGGTTTTAAATATGTAGTTATAGATCAATATGTAATTATTTTATGTTATGGATAATAGTCTAAATTTTGTATTTAGATTTATGTGATTTTGAAAATTCAATTAAGTCATCTAAATTGTCTTCACATTTATCTTTAATAGAATATGCTATATTTTTGCTTATTTTAACGTTAATAGTATCTTCTTTTAAAAGAAAATATATTTGTAATCCAATTATAATAGCTAATATTGCAACAAAAATAATGCCTATAATAATATCCACATTTTTCTCCTCCAATATTAATTGTGCTGTTTACTTATTTTCTATGTTAAGCTCCAAAAGGAGATTATAAAATTTTGTCTTTCGATAGCATATCATATATTTATGTAAAATTCTAGTGTTTAGCTAAAAATAATCCTATAGAAATTTCTCTATATTATTTAAACATGTAGTTATAAATCAATATATTTGAATATAGCTATACTTTTTATTTCTTTTTCATTTTATTTATTCAAATTGATTAGGTAATTGGTATATAGTAATTCCACCTTTTCTTTCCCAATTAATTATTATATTATCAAATTCTTTTGCTTTAAATAAGTCTAATTTATTATATTCTTCCTAATTATTTTACAAATTTGTTCTGTTTTATCTTTTCCTGATATTGTTTCATAAATGTTTAATATTTCTCTAATAATCATATTTTCGTCATCTTTGATATTCGAAAATAAATATGGTGTATATATAACGTCAGCTAAAAATAAATCAAAATTTAATTTTTTAAATCCTACTTTTTCATAAAAATTCTTTCTCTTTTCTCTTATTAAATTTTCTTTTGCATTTTTACCTAATCCAACTTTTTCAATCTCTATAAAAATACCCCTATTGTCTCTTTCCTGTTCTAATAAAATTTGTAATGCTTTAGTACCAAATTTATTATTTCTATATTGTGGTAGTATAGCTAAGTAATCTAAAATAACATATCCTTTATCTTTAACTTTATTTACTATCATAAATCCAATTATTTCATTTTTATATAAAATTTCTATAATTCTTGTGTAGTGCTTTTCATAAGAGGAGTGTAATAATTCTATTGGCTTTCTTTCATCTTCTGGGAATATGTCTAAATAATATGAATATAATTCTTTTTTAAATTTGTCTATGTTTATATCTTTTAATTTTATATCTTCCATAAATTTTTATTTTCCTCCTATTAATTCCTTTCAATAATAATATCAGCTATACAAAAAAGCCGTTTCTTTTGAAACGGTCTTTTTATATTTTATTAAACTTTTTATTGGCTGGGCTGGCTAGATTCGAACTAGCGCATGCCAGAGTCAAAGTCTGGTGCCTTACCGCTTGGCTACAGCCCAATATCAAATTAAAACTGGGGTGGAAGATGGGACTCGAACCCACGGTCTCCAGTGCCACAAACTGGCGCGTTAACCAACTACGCTACATCCACCATAGCTCACGTGCTTGTTTTCTTGGCACTTTTATATTTTAACTCATTTACTATAAGTTTGTCAAGCCTATTTTGGTATTTTTTTAATTATTTTTATTTACATAATTTTACTTTTATGTTATACTTATTATAGTAGTTGTAGTAATAGTCTAAAGTTTATTTAGGAGGAAAATATGCAAAACATAATTATGGCTATTTCAGTTGTTTTTTCAGTGTTAGAGATTATATGTCTTTCTGTAGATATTTATCTATTCTACTACAAGAAGAAAAAAAGACAGGCTCTATGTGCTATGGCCTTTGCTCTTTTATCAGGAGCAATTTCACTGGGATTATGAGGAGAAACTATCTTTATGGTAATTTGTTTTATATTTTCTGTTGTAGCTTTCTGGTCATGTCTGTATCTCGAATGCTGATAGACATTGTAAAAAAGGCCATCTTATTGAAAAATAAGGTGGCCTTTTTATATTGAACATTTTTAATATAAATACTATGAATATTTAATACAAATTCTAATATAATGTATTAATAAATTTTATGGAGGAAAGTTATGGAAAATATTCAAATAGGAGAAAATAAATCTATAATAAATATATTGAAAGGTGTTGGTATATCATTAATATCTACTGTACTTTTATTAATAATATTTTCAATAGTATTAACATATTCAAGTATACAAGAAAGTGCAATTAATCCAGTAATTATGATAATAACAGCAATAAGTATATTAATCGGAAGTTCAATTAGTAATATGAAAATTAAAAAAAATGGATTAATAAATGGAGCTATTATAGGAGCAATATATATTATAACAATATATCTCATTTCTAGTATTTTGAATTGGAAATTTTCATTAAATGTACAATCTATAATAATGATAACAATGAGTATAGTATTTGGAATTTTAGGAGGAATAATAGGAGTTAATAGAAAATAGCTTTATCTTTTTAATATATTTATTTGTGTTCCATTCTTTATTAAATGTATAATGGTTGACTTTTGATTTTATCCATGTATAATAATTATATATTTTAATAAAGGATTTGATGGCATGAATAATTATTTAAAGAAACTAGAATATAATAAAATTTTAGAAAAATTATCTACTTATGCAATAACATATTTAGGAAAAGATTTATGTTTAAATCTTTTACCTTCTAATGAAAAGGATGAAGTTGAATATATTTTAAAGGAAACTGAAGAATCTGTAAATATTTTGTATAGGAGTAATAATCCTCCTATTTATGAAATTGCTGATAATACAATTAATATAAAAACTTTAGAGTCCTATGGTACTCTTTCTATAAAGTCTATTTTAGATATATGTAATATATTAACTATTTCAGAAAAACTAAAAAAATATTTTTATGCAGATTATATAAATGATGATGAGTTTATGTGTTTAAGAATTTTATTTTCTCAATTGTATTCAAATACTTCAATTATTGAAAAAATATCACATAGCATAATTGATGAAAATACAATTGATGATAATGCTTCAAAAGAATTATTTAATATTAGAAAAAAGCAAAGAAATATTGAACAAGATATAAAATCTAAATTAAATACATTTCTTCATTCTTCAACATATTCTAAATATATACAAGAAAATGTTGTAACTTTAAGAAATGATAGATATGTAATTCCTGTTAAAGAAGAGTATAAATCTCAAATTAAAGGATTTGTGCATGATATATCTAGTTCTGGCTCTACAGTTTTTATAGAGCCTATATCTGTTTTTGAACTTAATAATGAAATTGCAAATTTAAAGATTGAAGAAAGTTTGGAAATTGAAAAAATATTACAAAATTTAAGCAAGCTTTTTTATCCTTATATTGATGAGATAAAAAGTGATATTTCTTTAATTTCAAAATTAGATTTTATATTTGCAAAGGCTAAATATTCTAGAGAAATTAAAGGAATTACTCCTTTAATTAGTGAAGATAAAAAAATTATATTAAATAATGCTAAACATCCATTACTTGACCCTAATATAGCTGTTCCTATTTCACTTACATTAGGTGAAAATTTCTCTACTTTAGTTATAACTGGTCCAAATACAGGAGGAAAAACTGTAACTTTAAAAACTATTGGTCTTTTGACTCTTATGGCATGTAGTGGTCTTAATATTCCTGCTTCTGAGAAAAGTAGTATTTATGTATTTGATAAAATATTTGCTGATATTGGTGATGACCAAAGTATTTCAGATTCACTTAGTACTTTTTCATCACATATGAAAAATATTGTTGATATTGTAAATAATTGTACTGAGAATTCATTAATTTTAGTTGATGAATTAGGCTCTGGTACTGACCCAATTGAAGGAGCTTCTCTTGCAATTAGTATTTTGGATTATTTTAAAAGTAATCATTGTTTAACTGTTGCAACTACACATTATCAGGAACTAAAAAAATATGCTTTAATAACTGATAGGTTTGAAAATGCTTCTGTTGAATTTGATATAAATACTCTTTCTCCTACTTATCATTTATTAATTGGTGTTCCTGGAAAAAGTAATGCATTTGAGATTAGTAACAAACTTGGACTTCCCGAGAATATTATTAATATGGCTAAATTAAGTCTAAGTAAGAAAGATGTTGATTTTGAAGAATTATTAAAAACTATTTATGATAATAAATCTCAAATTGAAAATGAAAGAATTCAAATCTCAAAAGAATTAGAAACTGTTTCTAATCTAAGAAAGTCTTTGCAAAAGGACAATTCAAAATTATTGGAACAAGAAAAAGAAATTATTAATAATGCTAAAATTAAGGCTAGAAATATTTTATTAGATGCAAAAGAAGAAGCTAATGAAATTATTTCTAAAATGAATAATATTTCTATTTCTAATAGTGAATTAAATAATTTGCGAAATCAGTTAAATAAAGATATTAAAGATATTTCTATCATTTCATCTGAGCCACAAGTTTCTGAACAGTTATTAAATATTAAAGATATTAAACCTAACATGGAGGTCTTTGTTACTTCATTTGGTAAAAATGGTATTGTTTTATCAAATGTTTCAAAGTCTAATGAAGTTCAAGTGCAAATTGGTAGTATAAAGTTAAATGTGAATATAAAATATTTACAAAAGATTAATAATTCAGGTAAGAAATTATCTTCTTCTGTTTCATATAATTCTGTTTCAAAAACAAGAAATGCTAAGTCTGAAGTAAATGTTATAGGTTTGAACGTTGAGGAGGCAGTTTTTGTTGTAGATAAGTTTTTGGATGATAGTTCTCTTGCAAAACTTCAAACTGTTAGAATTGTTCATGGTAAAGGTACTGGAAAATTGCGTGAGGGTATTCACAAATTTTTGAAGTCTAATTCTCTTGTTAAGTCTTTTAGATTGGGAACTTATGGTGAGGGCGAAATGGGAGTTACTGTTGTGGAACTAAAATAAACTGAATTTTGGGACGGAGGAAAAAAAACAGTTTTTTTCCTCCGTCCCAAAATTCAGCTTATTTTAGTTCTATTTCTATTTTCTTTTCTTCTTTTAAATCTATTTTTCTATATTTAACTCCACAACTATCAAATAGTTTTCTTGAAGCTATATTATTTTCTTCATTTGCATATTTGTCACATAAATAAATAACTTCTTTTATTCCTGATTGAATAATAATTTTTGCACATTCATTACAAGGAAATAAATCTACGTATATTTTTGCGCTTTCTAAATCTTTTCTACTTCCTCTATAGTTTAAAATTGCATTTAGTTCTGCATGACATACATAAGGATATTTGGTGTCTAGATTATTTCCTTCTCTTGCCCAAGGGAAATTATCATCACTAAATCCATTTGGTGTTCCATTATATCCTATTGATAAAATTCTATTATCATTGCTTACTATACATGCTCCTACTTGTGTTGATGGGTCTTTGCTTCTCATTGCTGATAATTTTGCTATTGCCATAAAGTATTCTTCCCAACTTATATAGTTTTGTCTCTTTTTTCCTAAATTATTATCCATATAATCTCCTCCTTATATGAATTATATTACTATATAATTTAGCAAATATCAATACTTTACGTAAAAAGTAATGTAAATAATCTATGGTAATAATGGACCAAGTGGGGATTAAAGACCTGGCCCCCTATCCCCACTAAACAATATACATTATTTCATTATTTGGAAAGTATTTTTTCATTTGTTCTCTTATGAATTTTTCCCCATCTTCTCTATATTGATTTTTATACATGTATTTTCCTTTTCCTCTACCTGTCATTAATTCTTTATTATATAAATTAATTGCATTTGGGAATGCTTCTTCGTTTATTTTAGTGTGTACAAAACTATATGTCATAAAAATAATTTCAAAGAATACATCTTTTTTTACTTTTTCTGTTAAATTTTCTGCTAGTTGTTTTATTAATTCTGAATATAATTTTTTCCAGTCTTCTACCATTATCACAGGTGCTATTAATATTCCTATTTTGTATCCCGCTTCTTTTAATTTATTTATTGCTTCTATTCTTCCTTTTAATCTTGATGTTCCAAATTCTACTCTATTTATAATTTGTTCTGGGTTGATACTCATTCTAATAGTTACTTTTCCTTGATGATCTACATTTAATATATCATCTACCATATCAAATTTTGTTGGAAATGTAAGATGCCCTTTTGGTGAATCTTTGAAGTTTTCTATTGTCCATGGTAGATTTCCTGTTATTGTATTTTCTAATATCAAATCACTATTACTTCCTATTTCAAATGTTAAATCTTTTTCTGATTTATTAGCAACTTTTATTATTTTGTCTAGCATTTGTTCTCTATTTACAAATAGTCTTAAATATGCACATTTATTATAATTACATACTAGATAACAATACATACATGCTGCAGTGCATCCTGATGAGGTGTATGGTACTAGATAGTCTGATGTTTTGTGGTTTTCTACAAATTTGTGAGTTTTTCTTATTCCTATTATTAGATTTTTTTTCATATCCATAAATTCGCTGTTTTGTTTTTTTCTCATTTCTTCTATATTATTATGGTTTTCTATTTCTATTTTAGGAATTTCTTTGTATTTTTCTAATAATTCTTTTCCTAGTTTATAATTTTCAATTTCTTTTTCAAAATAAATAGCTTTAGGTTTAAACATTTTTCTCTCCTTTTTAGTTGATTTTTTCAACTTTTTATTAGTTTAACCTAAAGCTTTTTATTTTATTTATTTTTTTATATATGTTATATATTCATAATCAAAATCATTTATTCCGTCTTCTGGTCCTTTTTCTCTTTCTACTTCTTTCCATTCATTTTCATCAATTTTTGGAAATATTGTATCACCTTCAAAGTCTTTTCCTAGTTGTGTTACATACATCTTTTTAGAATATGGCATTAATAAATTATATACTATTGCTCCTCCTATTACAAAATGTTCTTCTTCATCATCCATATATTCTTGTAATTCTAAAAGTGAATGTACTACTTTTACATAGTCTGAATCTATGTTGAAATCTGGATTTCTACTTAATATTATGTGTTTTCTGTTTGGTAATATTCCACCTAAAGATTCAAATGTTTTTCTTCCCATTATTATTGTGTGTCCAGATGTTTTTTCTTTAAATCTTTTTAAGTCATCTGGTAGTTTCCACAACATTGTATTGTCTTTTCCTATTATATTATTTTTTGCTTTTGCTACTATTATACTTAACATTTCTTTTGCTCCTCTTATAATCATATTTTATATAAAATTGCATAGAAAGAATCTCTTCCTATGCTATATTCGATTTTTGATTACTTAAATTGCAACTGGAATTTTTCCAAGTTTTATTTCTTTATTGTAATCATAATCTTGAATTTCAAAGTCTTCTACTTTAAACTCGTAGAAATCTTTTGTTGGATTTTTTATAACTAATTTTGGACTACATTCAACTGGTTCTGCTTCAATTAATTTCTGGATTAGTGGTATATGTCTATCATATATGTGACAATCGCCAATGTTGTGTGTTAATGTTCCAACTTCTAATCCTGCTACTTGGGCAAACATACATAATAATGCTGCATATTGCATTGTATTCCATCCATTTGCTGCTAGCATATCTTGTGAGCGTTGATTTAATATAAGATGAAGTTTTCCACCTTTTACTAACCATTGTGTAGAATATGCGCATGGCTCTAAATTCATGTCTTTTAATTCTGCATGATTAAAAAGATTTGTCATAATTCTACGACTAGCTGGGTCATTTTTCAAAAGATATAAAGCATAATCAATTTGGTCCATTTCTTTTATTCCTTCTTTTGTTTTGAATTTATATTTTTGTGCAAATTGATATCCATATGCTTTACCTATTGTTCCATCTTCTCCTGCCCATTGGTCCCAAATATGTGAATTTAATTCACTTACTTTATTAGATTTCTTCTGCCAAATCCATAATATTTCATCAATTGCTCTTGTTACAGTTTTACTGTTGTTTCTTAATGTTATCATCGGAAATTCTTTTCCTACATCATATACATTTTGAACTCCAACAATAGAAATGTAATTTGCTTCTGCTCCATCTTCCCATCTTGTTCTTACTCCTGTTCCCTCTGATGAATAACCTTCTTCAATGATTTTTTTGCATGTCTCAATAAAATGTCTGTCTGCTTGTGTCATATAAAATCCTCCTTTTTATATATTACTGTCTTTAGTTTCTTTTGAATTATATCATAAGAATTTACATATTTCTACAATTTTTTAAATTTTATTTATTAATTTAAACTCATCTACAAAAATCGACAAACAAGTGAAACATTTTTGCACTGTCCCACTTGTTTTATTTTTCCCATTTTGGTACGTATTCTTCTTCATGTTCTCCAAGTTCTTGAATGTATCCATTTTCTAAATTTAGTCTATATAAATATTTTTCTATTTGTTGGTACTCTTCTTTTGTTAGTTTTCTGTTAATTTCTTCGATTTCTTTTGCTTTATATGTAGGAAAATATTGTGCCATAACACTTACATATACTTCATTCATATTATCATTAATCCATTTTAAAACTCTTCTTGAATTTAAAATATTATTTGGTAATACTAAATGTCTAATAATCATTCCTTTTTGCATAATTCCATTTTCATTAAAAGTGGGTTGTCCTACTTGTTTATGCATTTCTTTTATGGCTTTTGTTGCGATTTCAAAATAATTATCCACTTTTGATAAACGTTTTGCTAATAAATTGTCTGAATATTTTAGGTCTGGTAAATATATGTCTATATAACCATCTAACATTTTAATTGTTTCTACTTTTTCATATCCATTTGTGTTATATATTATTGGTATTTTTAATCCTTTTTTTCTTGCTATTTTTATTGCTTCTATTATTTGTGGGACATAGCTTGTTGGTGTTACTAAATTGATGTTTTCTACATCTTTTTCTTGTTGTTTTATAAATATTTCTGCTAATTCTTGTATTGATATTTCTTTTCCTTTTCCTTGTTGGCTTATTTCATAATTTTGGCAGAATACACAATTTAAATTGCAATTTGAAAAAAAGACTGTTCCTGAGCCTTTTTTTCCACTTATACATGGTTCTTCAAAATTGTGTGTTGAATATAATGCTATTTTTACTGTGTCTTTTGATTTACATCTTCCTATTTGTCCTGCTTTTCTATTTATTTTACAGTTATGTGGACAAATTGTACATTTTTCTAATATGCTTGTCATTTTTGTTTTCCTATCTTTCTACATTTTTTGACAAATAAATGAAACATTTTTGCACTGTCCCAAATGTTTCATTTTACTTTTTCTATAAATATTTTTCCTTCAGTATTTTTTGTTAATTCAATTTTTTTACTTGTAAATTTGTTTATATTTTCTTTTACTGTATCTATTATCTTTGTTTCATTTTCATTACTTTTTATTGTTGCAATTGTTTCTTCTTCTAAATTTTTTATATAAATGTCATAGATTTCATTTTCTTCTATTCCCATAGCATTTTCATAGTCTTCTAAGTATTCTATTATTTCTACTTCATATTTATTTCTGTTTTTCTTTATTTCTTTTATATAGAAAACATCGTCTAATGTGTCTAGTCCTATTCCTGTTGTTATGTATTTTCCTATATTTTCATCATAGTATATATATTCTGAACCTTCTTTAGGAAATTGTTTTTTGAAGTTTTCTCCAAATATTTCAATTGCTTTTTCTTGAATTTCTTCATATGATAATTCATATTCTTCTAAATTCTTTTTTACTACTTCCCATATCCATAATTCTGGTGCATTATTAATATTGTCAAATTGGGGTAATGCTTCTTCTGTTATTTCTTGCCACATATATATTTTGTTTATGTATTCTTCTATTTCTTTAACTTCTGAAATGGTTACATTATTTTGATTTTGGTTATTTTTGTATATATACATTCCAATAAAAATTACTAATAATACACATATTATTGCTAGTAGTCTTTTCATTAGCATTCATCTCCTGTTTATTGCTTAACTTCTACTTTTTCTTCTACTCCAGTTGCAATTACAGTAACACAAACTTCATCTCCTATATTTTCATCTATTACTGTCCCAAATATGATGTTTGCGTCTTCACTTACTCTTTCATTTATTATAGCTATAGCACTGTTTATTTCTATAAGGCTTAGTGTATTATTTCCTCTTATATTTACTATTACGCCTTTTGCTCCTTCTATTTTGCTTTCAGTTAATGGGTTTTCTATTGCTTGTATTACAGCATCTTCTATCTTTTTCTCTCCTCTGGCACTTCCTATTCCCATATATGCTTTTCCTCTATAACTCATTGTTGTTTTTATGTCTGCAAAGTCTATATTTACTTCTCCTATTGATGTTAGTAAATCTGTTATGCTTGTTATTCCTTGTTCTAATATGTTATCTGCTAGTGAAAATGCGTTATTTAGTGTTATTTTGGAGTCTGTTACTTTTAGAAGATTGTCATTTAATACGACTATTAAATCATCTACATTTTCTTTTAATCTTTCTGCTCCTTTTTCTGCTCTTAGTTTTCTTGCTTTTCCTTCAAACATAAATGGTTTTGTTACTATTCCTATTGTTAGTATTCCCATTTCTTTTGCTATTTCAGCTATGATTGGTGCTGCACCTGTTCCTGTGCCTCCTCCCATTCCTGCTGCTATAAATACTAAGTCTGCTCCTCTTAGTATTTGTTTTATTTCTTCTTTATTTTCTATAGCTGCTCTTTCTCCTATTATTTCATTTGCTCCTGCTCCTAGTCCTCTTGTAGTTTGAACTCCTATTTGTAAAGTGTTACTTGTTCTTGATCTTTTTAAAGTTCCTGTCTCTGTATTTATCATGTAGAATGATACTCCTTTGACATTATCTTCTATCATTCTATTTATTGCATTATTCCCTGCTCCACCTACTCCTATTACTTTTATTTTTAGCATTCTGTCTATATCTCTTATATCGTTCATTATTCAACTTCCTCCTTGATTTCCTTTTGTTTCCATTTTGTTTTTTATTATATATAAAAAGAGTAAAAAATACAACTATTTTTTGACTTTTTTCTTAATTTTAGTTGTTTATTAGCATTTTAAAAAGAAAAAGATTTATAAAAACTCTGTAATTCTCTATTGCCATAGAGTTTTTATATTTCCTTTTCTTTATTTTTTTGCTATAAATACTATATAATTTTTCTTGTGTTCAAATCTTATAGTTTCTCTTTCATCTATTTTTATAATATTAAAATCAGATAAATATTTTTTACATCATTAACATCAAATAATCTTATTTCTTTATCTTTATACTCGTAAAAATGATATTCAATTTCTTTGGCTTCGTTTCCTATTACTTTTAGCCCTTCAATTCCATTAACACTTCCAATAAATAATCCATCTTCTTTTAAAATTCTATTTATTTCTAGCATTAACTTTCTAGTATCTTCATCAGAAAAATAATGGATAGATAAATTTGCAAATACTAAGTCAAATTCATTATCTGAAAAAGGTAACTTATTTCTCATATCTAATTTTACTACATTTTCATTAAAGCTTTTAACTTTATTTAAAGCTATATCTGATATATCAGATGATACTACATCATATCCATATTTAATTAGTTGTTTTGAATATTGTCCTATTCCACATCCTAAGTCTAAGCATTTACCTGTTGAATTAAGGTATGTCTTATACTCCTCTATCCATAAATCTTCTTCTAAATCTTTATTTATATGATTAGCCCAATATTCATCATTTTTGAAATAATCATTTGCACTCATATTACTACCTCTTTTCCTTTATTTTTTTATTTTTTCTTTAAACTTTTTTTATTTTCTTTCTCTAATTGTTTTAAACTTTTCTTAGGTGTTGGTAAGTCTTCTGGCATAGTTCCTCCTAGTTCTTTTATCGTCTTTCTTATTTTGAATCCAACTTCATAATGAGCTTTATTAGCTTCTTTTTCACTTTGAATATTATCTCTTTTTAATTTTTGTTCTGTTTGAGATATTCTAAATAAATTTGCTATAAGTTCATCACTTCCCATATTATCTAAAATATCTTCTCTGTATCTCAATCCTTTTCTTTTAGCAATATCATCTGCTGTTTCTCCATTGTATAAACCTTTATACCCAAAATTATGAAACTTATCAAAATTTTTAACTCCTACATTTTTAGCAGTTTGATTAAGTGAATAATTGCCTTTCTTTGTTAAGTTTCTTTGATAAAATCTCTTTTCATCTTCTGTTAATGAACTATATTCTTTTTCGCTAATCTCTTGTTTTCTAGTCTGTATAGCAAAATATGTTTGTGCAAGAGCAATAACTTTTTTTCTTGTATCTCCATTTTGTGCTATTAAATAGCATGCATAACGTGTTAATTTATAGTCTCTAATGTTTTTTGTTGCACCTTTAGGCATTTTTATCGTTTTGTCGATGTCGACAAAATGTTCAATAACAGTAATCTCGCTGTTTTCACAAGATTTTTTTGCTTTGTTTATTACATTTTCAAATTTTCGCCATTCCTTATAATTTAAAACTGATTGTAATTCTCTAGCATCCCAATATTCTATTCCATTTTCATCAATATGCTTTATATCTTCAAAAGTCTGATTTGTATAATTTTCCTTTTTATCTAGTTCATTCATTTGAAATCATCTCCATTTCTTACTATTTGATATCTTATTATATTTGTAAGTAAATTTCAATATATTCATAAACTTTTTTTTTCTAATTAATAAGATTTTTTGAATTACTCTTTTTTAGTTATCTATAGTTATCTTTCTTATATAATTCTGCAAAATTAGAAACTTATAAATGTATTATTTATAAATTTCATAGTAAGTTTCTTTATAAAAACTATTCTCTCTTAGCATTTTGTCAATAGATTCAAATTCGCATTCTGCAAATTGGCAACATAATTTTAATATTTCTTTTTCATTATTACTATTTAAAACGTATTTCTCGATTTCGCCATTTTTGAATCTAAAGATAAATACCTTATCTTTGCCTAAATATTCGTTCCAAAATCCCATTTTAAGTGTTTTGTATATATATTTTTCAAATATTTCAGTTTTGTCTTCGTCAAATATAACTCCATAATTATTTCCTAATGTTTTTATTTTAAAATTATTTTGTTCAAGTTCATCAATATTATTTATTCCCATTAAATAACTATAGTTCATATTTTTTCCTCTTTTCATTTTATTGTTTTTTCTACGATTAAATCATAATCTTGAGTGTCATTTAAGGGGATTGATACAATATATCCATTAGAAGTATAATAAGCTATAGCCATGCCTAACCCTGTATTCCCTTTTTCTTTATTTGTTTTTAAATTCATACTATTTCTATCTCAAGAACTTTTGTTTGTTTTTATTAAAAAAAATAAATCAAGTTAACCTTGATTTATGGTGCCCTAGCGAAGGACGTATGCGAAAAATACCTTGCACAAAACCACCTTATTATCCGTTTCAAAATCAGTTATAGCAATAGTTTCAAAAATATGTATACCCACCATCGGTGTTTTTTGTCTATTACTATGTTTTTAATTTAACATAACTTTTTATATTTGACAAGTGGCTTTTATAAATTTTATATGTTTTAATTAATATTTTTGCTATATGCTATGATATTTCCGAAAATTTAAAATATAATTTTCTATTTTTATTTATTCTATAAACTCCATTTCCATTCTTTAAACTTAAATGAATATATGCCTGCATTGGCGTTTGTCTTTTTAACTTTACAATTTCATCTATACCTTTAATAATTAATTCCTCTTTTATAATTGTACTGAAATACATTAAAAATTCTTCTGCTGTTATATTAGGATTAAGTGCAATCATATTTTGAGTTGTTTCAAAAAAGAAATTTTTCTTATTATCACTATATACATTTGGTTCAGAAGATTTGTATAATTCTATTCCATCTATATCTATCTTTTCATATTTACTTTCTAAATTTTTATTTGATTTATATTGTATATTGGTATTTTCTATCTGTCTCATACTTACTATTATTGGAGATCCTTGGCATATTTGAAATATTTTATTTGGATATACTATCATTTCACTTTTTATTATATTGTTTCTTAAATCTATACAATTTATTATATTTCCAAAACTAATATTTTCTTTAAATATTAATATATCAACTTTTTTATCACAAATTTTTTGTATCTTTTTTACTAAATTATAGTCTCTATAAATCTCGTATTTTTCTAATTTTAAACCTTTTGTATCCACTATTTTTGAAAAGTGTTCTCCTTTATCGTTGGTATATATCTGGCAGAAATCTTCAACTTCTACTATTAATCCAAAAATTTTTCCTATTGAATAATTTGTCTTATAAGTATCTAGCCTTAATAACTTTTGCTCTATCATATCAATTAGGTTTTTTCTCATATATCTTATATTACTTCTAATATCTTCATCCGAAAAGGTTAAAGTACCAAATATATCACTTTTATATCTTGATTTTCTATCTACTTTGTTTTTAATTACTTTTCCCATAGAAAAACACTTTTGGTTTTTATTATACTTTCTTTCATAACTGTCAATAGAAAATTTTTCAAAATAATACTGCTTATATGCATAGTCTGGACCACCCTTTTTATCTAACTCTTCTAAATAGATTAAGTTTCTTAGTACTTCTAATATATTATCATCACATTTATTTACTTTATTAACTGTTCTAGTGTTTCTTATTTCTTCTAAAAATTTACTTTCATTTATACCATTATCCATTTTTATCACAACTCTTTGTTTATTTTTTCAAACTTTTTTTATTTTCTTTTTCTAATTGCTTTAGGCTCTTTTTAGGTGTAGGCAATTCTTCTGGCATAGTTCCGTCCTGCCTGTTTAATGGCTTTTCTAACTATTTTTCCAATTTTATTATGAGTATCGCAAGCTTTCTTTTCAGTATCAACTTTATCTCTTTTTAATCTTGATTCTGTTTGTGTTATACGAAATAGATTAGCTGCAAGTTCTTCACTTCCCATATTATCTAAAATATCTTCTCTATATCTTAATCCTTTTCTTTTGGCAATATCATCAGCCGTTTCTCCATTGTATAAACCTTTATATCCAGCATTATGAAATTTATCAAAATTCTTAACTCCTGCATTTTTAGCTGTTTGGTTAAGTGAATAATTTCCTTTTTTTGTTAAGTTTCTTTGATAAAATCTCTTTTCATCTTCTGTTAATGAACTATATTCTTTTTCACTAATTTCTTGTTTTCTAGTTTGAATCGCAAAATATGTTTGTGCAAGAGCAACAATTTTTAATCTTGGATTTGCATTTTGAGCTATAAGATAGCAGGCATATCGTGTTAATTTATAATCTTTTTGTTCTCTTTTCGCACCAGAACCTATTTCAACCATTTTGTTGTCAACAACGAAATGGTCAATGTCAGTTATTTCAGAGTTTTGACAAGCTATCTTCGCTTTTTCAATTACTGCATCAAAATATCTCCAATCCTTATAACTTAAAACTTTCATCAATTCTCTTGCATACCAAAATTCAATTCCATTTTCGTCAATATGTTTTATATCTTCAAAAGTTTTATTATTATAATTTTCTTTGTTATCTAATTCTTTCATTTATCAACATCTCCTTTCTTTGCTATAATTATTTTCTTGTTTTTAGTTTATAACACTATAATGAGCTTGTACTATATCTTCCTGTTCTCTTATAATTTTTTCAAGTTTTAGTTTGTTTTCAAAATAGTTACCTTTAAATAGTGGTATTCCTTTATTTAATACAAACGGATTATAATTTAAAATAATATTATCTACTATTCCTTTTTCCATAAAAGCATTATTTATAGTTGCACCACCAGAAATGAATAATTTTTCGTATTTCATTTTTTCACATACTTTTAAACAATCTTCTATCGAATTGCAATATGTAATATTTGAACATTGATTTTTCTTATTACTTGTTTCACTTAGAATAATTATATTTATGTCTTTTAAATCATTTAAATAGTCTTCTCCCCTAGACACTATATTGTACCAAGTTTTTCTGCCCCATATTAATACATCATATTCCTTTAAAAATTCTAACATTATCTCCCAGCCTCTGTAAGATAGAAAATCCTCATTTCCATCTTCTGTTGCAATTAGTCCATTAATAGAACATGCCATTTCAACTGTTATCTTTCTCATAATCTTCTCCTTTATATTGATTTTCATAAATCATCTTCTTCTATTAGAGGAATTATATCTATTGCTGGTTCTTCATAAGGATGGACTTCTTTTAATCTTTTTAGTACTCTTTTAACTATACTAACATCACATCTTACTTCTAATTTTTCTTCTTCTACAAATTCTAATTTATTTTTTTCTCCAATATATGGATTAGCATCATCTAAAGGTTTAAAAGTTCCTACACACTTTGTAGATATAGTACAATCTGTATAATTTCCTATAATTCCTGCTCCTTCATCACAAACAGCACTTCTAACTTCTTTGCTATTTTCAACTGGTACAGTTACAATAATTTTTACTTTTTTAACATCAAATTTCATCTTTCTCTCCTATATTTCATATTTTTTTAATCGTTCTATATATGTTTTTATACTATCATCATTTATATCTTCTGGTTTTATGTTGCAATGTTCCATAATCTGCTTTTCTATACCTAGAGAACATTCTATTAAATGATTTGCTTTTTCTTCATTAGACCATACAGATAATGGTTTATCTTTATATCTAACTTTTGCATCTTCTAATCTTTCTTTTATTCCTACTACTCCATCTGGTGCTACTCTTTGGTCACAATAAGCACAAATCTTCCTTTCATAAGAATCTGATTTTAATGTTTCTTCATTTTTTCTCGACCTTTTTCCATCTAATATAACAATTTCTTTTTCAGTTAACCCCTCTTGTTTTCCAATTTCTAAATTGATTTCATGGTCATTAGTTCCATATTTGTCAAAATACTTTTTTCTTATTTTTATAAATTCTTCATCTTTTGAAAAGTCTTCTGGTATTTTTACCATATTTCCCATGTCATGCAATAGACTTACTCTAATAATTGATTCTTTATCTATTTCTTGTCCATTCCAGTTATCTATTATTAAATTACTACATGCAGCAACTCTTAACATATGCATTTGTAGATTTTCTGGTAAATGATATTTATTATATATTTTTATAATATTCATATTATTTAATCACTCTTTTCAAACAAATATTTTAAAATTTTACCTATGCGATTAGCAAAATTTGATATTTCATTAAAAAATTCTCGAAGTTTAATTATGTTTATTTTTTATATATTCTTTTGCACATTTTCTTATATCTTCCATCTTTTGTTTTGTATCATCATTTTTATATTCAATTCTATCTACAAGAATATCTATGTAATTACTTTCTTGCACATATTTTAAAGATATATCAAAATTCACATCAAATATAAAACCTATTACACAAATCCAATAGTCAATTATTGTTTTTCTATCTCCCAATTTTATACATTTGTGTTTCATAAAATCTTCATATACTTTTGGACTTACCACCTCATCATTTATAGTTTCCTTATTATATATTTTGGGAAACATATCTTCAAATTTATCATCTTGTTTAACTCTGAAATTATCAATCTTATCTGCATCTCTTATTATTTTACAATGAAGTAATTCAATATCATTTAAGTTGTCTTCTATTTTAAATTTATTATGATTATATATTGCTTTATTAATTATATTATCATATTTCCTATCTTCTATAAATTTTGTTATTAAGTTCTCCTCAAACAATACTTTTACGCCAAATTCCGCATGTTCTATTTTTTTATCATCGAACTCATTAAATTCTTTTATTTGCTCAAATCTTCCTATATCGTGTAGCAATGCTATTATTTTTGCAAGTTCGATATTTTCTTTATCTAATTCTAGTCCTGTTGCTATATATTCACTTTTTTTAACTACTTCGTATGTATGTCTTATCTTTAATTTAATACTGCCATTTTCTAAATCATAGTCCTTTAAGTATTCTTTGAAACTTTCTTGTGATTTTTCAAAATCAATCATTTTAAAACCTTTCTATACTTTATATTATTATAATACCTCTATTGTATCCAATGGATATATTTTATTTTCCCTAAGCATCTCTAATGTTCTCTTTATTAACTTTTCATCTCTTAAATCTTTGCAATCCATATTTTCTAATTCTTCTTTTGAAATCCATTTTACATCTAAAATTTCTTCTTTATTAAAACATATTTTTTCTTCTAATAACTCTGTTGTAAAGGTTATTATCATAAATGTAGTGTTTTCTAATTCTCCGTTCATTATTGGAAGCATATTTTTTAATCTAACCTTACATCCAGTTTCTTCAAATATTTCTCTAATAGCACCTTCAAATATTGTTTCTCCATCTTCTAAATGTCCTGCAGGAACATTCCATTTCCATAACATTTCTTTTTTGCCTCTTTTACCATTAATATTTTGTTGTCCTTTTCAATAATTCCTCCTACAATAATTTTCATTGTAATTTTCCTCCATCTTAAAATTTGCTATAAAAATGTTGCAAATTTCGAGTTTTCCTTATTTATATCACAAAATCAGTATAAAAACAATTATTTCCAGAAATTAATGTAAAAGAGATTGCTACTGTTTATATAACAATCTCTTCGCATTATTATCTATTTAAAGTTCTATCTTTTTTCTTTGCTTTTGTAATATCTTCTTGTCCATTTTTCATTTGCATTTCAAATTTTATTACTTCTTTAACCTTTTGGGTATCTTCTAAAATATAATTTGCTGTTTTTAGATTTTTTCTATACTTATTTAAAGTTGTAGTGCATTCGTTTCGTTTTTCTTTGTATTCTTCTATTAAGTTATCATCTTTGCAATTTCTTAGCTTATTTCTGTATTTTTGCCTTAAATTAGCCACATCTTCAATATCTTTTTCAGTTTGTGAAATATAGCTTTTTACATCTTCTGTTGTTTTTAGCTTTTCGGTTACAATAAGTTTGATCTCATTAGAATATCGTTCCATTTTTCTTACTTCTTGTTTCATTTCTGGAGATAATGGCTGATATTTTTCTCGTTTTGGTAGTAATCCTAATAAATGAAATAACAGTAAAAATAGCACATCAATTCCGTTCATTTTACTAATATCTCTAAACTTTCCTTTATACTTGTAAACTTTGTATTTTTGCTTTTTCTTTTTTGGGTGTATAAATTCCATATATCTATTTTGATAATAATACGGATTGTGTTCAACCTTATTTGCAATGTTCTTTGGCAAGTATTGTTCTCCTAAATGATACATTCTTATTGCTTTTTTATCATTTATTGAACGAATTGTTGGATACTTTTTATTGTAATCATCATTGATTATATAACCTTTTTTGAGCATTATCTTTTTAAATTGTCCGTAATTTATGCACATTTCCATTGTTTCATCAATAGCTTGTCTTATTACATTATACTTTGTTAGCTCTCCTCGTTTTTCTGCAAAATATATACTTCTTGGTGTTTTTCCTATTGGCTTTTCAATAACTGTTAGTCCATATTCTTTGCATAGGTCATCTGATAACTCTCTGAAATGATAATATGCTCCTTTATTACAATTAAACTTCTTTCCTGTAAACATATTAACTGAATTTACTACAAAATGATTATGATATGTGCCAGTATTAAAATGGGTAGCAACTACAACTTGATATTCACTCCACATCTTTTCTGCAAGTTTTACTCCAATTTTGTGTGCCAATTCTGGTGAAACTTCTCCTGTTTTAAAACTTTGGTATGCGTGATATGCAACATTTCCTGTACATTTATCAAACCTATTTTGTACTGTTGTCATTTCTTCATAAGCTGTTTCTGCTTTACAATTTACACCAGTTACATACATAGTTTTTTCATTTTTATCTATGGTTTTCTCGTCATTTTCTGCATATTTTAATACTTGTTTTAAATCTAAAAATGTTGTCTTTTCTGGATTTTTTGCATAGCTTATTACACGAGATATACTATCTTTAATTGCCCATATTTTCGTTGTTGCCACTCACATCATCTCCATCATTTTTGTAATTGTAAATGTCTAAAAAGTCACTTTGCATTTTTGTTATTTTCTCTTTTATTTCTTCATCACTCATATAAGGAAATTCATTCTTTAATTCAACAATTCCATTGTAAATTTTGCGAAGTTCTTCATCTGGTATTGAATAAATTTCTTTTTGTAATCCTGACTTTCTTAAATAAGATGATAAGTTTAAGTTGCTCTTTTTAGCATTTCTTTGTAATTTTTTCTTTTCATTTTCACTCACTCTAACATTAATTCCTATTGTTCTATTTCTCATAATTTTTCACTTCCTTTTTGATAAATCTTCGTTCTACTTTTTACAAAATTTTTCTTAAAATCTTTTAATTCCTTATACAATTTTCAATCTATTTTTTTAACTTTTTATTTTATAAGGTAGGGGTTATAGGGGAAGATTTTTCCCCTTTCAGCGTAAGCTGTCGGTTTTGTGGCAATACAAAACCTATGCTCGCTACACTTATAGACATTAAATATGGCAATACATTTGTCTGTTTGCTCCTACCAGTATTTTCTTATACATATATTAGTTCATTTAATATAATTTCTTCTGCTGTACTTTTAAAATTATTCATCATACTAACCCAATATAATTGGTCTGTATTTTTCATTTCTTCTGTTATATTATTTTGCTTTTTTAATTGTTCAATTATAAGATTAATTCTATTGTCTGCTGTTTCTTGAATCTTTTTTAGATATTTATTCAAAGTTCCTTTTGTAAACATTATCATATATTCTGCTTTCTTATTTTCTTTTAAAAATTTTAGTCTCATTCTTCCATATTTGTTTAACATAATTTTTTCTTTTTCTAATACTAAATTTGGCATATAATAATCTCCAACTTTTGTGTATTCAATTCCATATTTATTTTCAATTTTGTTTTCTTTTAATTCTTTATTTTTCATTTTCAATTCCTCCATTTATAATTTTTTAACTAACTTTTTCTCGTTCCTTTACTCTAATTGCTCCAACAATTCTATTTACTTTTTTCTGTGGATATTTTTTATCATCTGTTATTAGTTCGACTAATTTAAAAAGTTTTTCTCCATTATTATTCGTTTCATCTATTGTAAGATATTTTTTCTGATAACCTTTCTTTTGTTCATCTAGTCTTGCTATTTCATAATAAGATACTTCGTAATAGTCATTTAATCTTTCAATATATTCTTGTAGTTCTTGCTTGTCCATCATAACTGTTGTTCTAACTTCTTTGTCTTTTTCATCTGTAATAGTCATATCAAACATTCCATTTTGCATTAACTTATATATCTGGTTAATGAATGTTTTTCTTAGTTTCATATTTACTAGCTTATAATTACCTTTACTATCTTTTTCAACTGTAATACTTTCTAAAAACTTTGAGATAAATTCTTGTTTTTCTTCTTTGTCTTTGCTTTTCCATTCTGCCATTAGCATATCGTAAAATTTATTAGAACGGATTAGTTTTTCTTTTTCTACATCTCTATCTGCCATTAAGTATTGTGGGCTAAAACTCTGTTTATTTAGGTCAATCGTTTCAATTCGTTTTTGTTCTAATATTTCTAATTTTTCATCAATCGCTTTATATTCTTTTGAAAATTCTTCTACATCAACAATTTCTTTTAAATAAGCTTCCTTTATTCTATTTTTTTGATTTCTTAATGTGTTTATTTCCTTTTCTAATTTATCTGTGTTTTTCTCTTTTTTATCTGCTAAAACAGGATAGAAGTATTTTTTAACTGTCATATCATATTCTATTAAATCCATTATCATTGGCATAACTTGTTCTTCTATTAAATCTTCACGAAGATAAATTTTACAGTCTGAACAATGATAATACATATATTTTTTCTTTTTACCACCAGTTCCTTTACTTCCCATCAACTTACCACATTTAGGACATTTCATTTTTTGCATAAAGATATAAACTCTATCTCTACAATATGCTCTTTGATTTTTCTCTTTCTGCATTTGTATATCTTCAAACATTGCTCTTGTTATTATTGGCTCTACAACATTAGGATATATTACAGGCTCTTTTCCTTGTTCTTTTGCTACTCTTTTAAATCTTTCATAATCTCCCACATAAATTTTGTTATTTAGTATTTTTTCTATGGTAGAATCATCCCATTTTTTAGGCTCTAAAACTTTTTGCTCATTCAATATATTTGCTATTGTTTGATAACTTTTACCTTGTAAATATAGATTAAATATTCTAATAACAATATCTTTTGTAGTTTCATCAATTACCATTTTCTTTGTTGTATCTCGTTTATACCCTAGTGGGCAAGTTCCGTGGAATATGACCTGACTTTATTGCTCCTGTTAAACCAAATTTCGTTCTTTCTGATACTATCTCAATTTCTAACTGTGATAAAACTGTTAGCATTCTTACAAAGAAACGTCCGTTAGCACTGCTCGTATTTACATCATCCCTATCGCAAACCAAATAACAATGATGTTCTTCTAGCTCTGAAATTAGAACTTCTAAATCTCTTACAGACCTTGTAACTCTATCTAACTTATAGGCTACAATATAATTGATTTTGCCTGCTCTCATATCTTCTAGCATTTGCTGAAAGGCAGGTCTACCAGACATATTTTTTGCACTAATTCCTGCATCTTTGTAAACTTTGTGTATTTTATAATCTTTATATTTACAAAGTTGTTTTAACTTTTCCTCCTGTTCTCCTAGGCTAAATCCGTTCCCTTACTTGATCTTCTGTGCTAACACGAATATAAATTCCTGCTACTTTCCTTTCTTCATTCATTTTTACATATCCTCCTTCCAAATTTTATGAATAGAAAGGCAACTAAAAAAGTGCCACATAGCATAGTTTTAGCTATTAGCACTTTTAGAGTTTTTACATTTATTATTACTATCTCTTTAATTTTCTTTTTAATAACACAAATAAGAACCTCACCCACTTACGCAATCAAAGATTGCTTGTGGGTACCCGAGAACCTTGTTACTCATGTAATAAACCAATATAGTATAATTTTTAAAAAAACTCTAAAATGCTTTGCCGTTCTATGTTATGTATTTCCGCTGATATGTTCTTGTAATTTGGATAACGGATACTTTGTACTTAAATCATTTACATAGAAATAATCATGTTCATTAAAGAATAGGTACAAGCTATCTTTAATAATTACTCTATGGGGCTCTACATACGCTAAATTGGTATGCTCAATAATTCTTAGACAACCATTTATTATTTGTGGCTGTTCCTTTCTTTTAAAATTTAAACGGCACGCCCATTCGATTTTAGAGAGTAATTCTTTACTCATATTGATTTCTTGTTTAATTATATGTAACATAATACCACAAAAACCTCCTTCTTTTAAGACTTTTGGTCAAAAAAAGACCGCTTCATTTTTGAAACGGTTTAAAGCTTTTGTGTTGTCAAATTCTTATAATCTTGGAATTAAGTTATATCAAGCATTATAGAGAGTTCGACAAAAACTCGTCTTGGTGGGCAGGGAAGGATTCGAACCTTCGTACTCAAATGAGAACAGATTTACAGTCTGCCGCCTTTAGCCACTCGGCCACCTACCCATATTTAATTTTTAGAAATGTAATAAAAGCTTATGTCACTTTTATTGACAATAGTTATTATAATATTTTTATAATTTTTTGTCAATACATTTCTAAAAATTTTTTTATTTTTCTGTCTTTTGTATTTTTAGTAATTTTTCATCTTTATTAACTATTTTTACTATTTCATCAGCTTTTAATTTTCCTGCTCTTGTTATTGAATTTAGTCCATATTTTTCATTTAATGAGTCAATAACACTGTCAAGCTTTTTCTGTTTTTCATTATCTTGTAAATCTTCAAATAGTGATATTTGCATTTCACTTTTTTCTAATAAATTGTCAACTCTTACTCCTATTAATCTAATGAATATTCCTGTTTTGAACATTTCATTTAATAATTGTTTTGCTTTTTTTAATATTGTTTTTGTATTACATGTAGGATTATCTAGTTTTGCCTGATGTGAAAAATCTTCAAAATCTTTTGTTCTTAATTGAACACTTACACTATTGGCTATCATATCTTGTTTTCTTAGTCTATAAGATACTTGTTCCGTTAGTGCAAGTAAAACTTCTTCTAATTGTTCTATATTATTAATATCAACTGGTAATGTTATTGAGTTTCCTATGCTTTTTGGTTTTTCTTGTACATATTGTACTTCTGAATTATCTATTCCATTTGCATATTCCCACATTATTTTTCCATGTTTTCCGAATTTTTTTATTATCATGTTTTTATCATAATTTGCTAAATCTCCTATTGTTCTAATTTTCATGTTATATAATTTAGGAACTGTTTTCTTTCCAATCATAAATAATTCTGATATTGGTAAATTCCACATCTTTGTTTGAATCTCGTCTTCAAAAAGTGTGTGTACTTTATCAGGTTTAGTAAAATCTGATGCCATTTTAGCAAGTAATTTATTATGTGCAACTCCTATATTTACTGTAAATCCTAATTCTTCTTTTACTCTTTTATTAATTTCTTTTGCTTTATTTAATAATGTATCTTTCATTAAGTAATTTGTCATATCTAAAAAGCATTCATCTATTGAAAATCTTTCTATTTTGTCTGTATATTCTGATAATAGACTATATAATTTATTAGAATATTCTCTATATATTTTAAAATTCCCTTGATAAACTTGTAAATTATTGCATTTCTGCCTTGCACTATATAATGACTCTCCTGTTATAATTCCAAACTGTTTTGCTTTTGGACTCTTTGCTAAAACTATCCCTGATCTTTTAGTTTCATCTCCTCCAATTACAGCAACTTCATCTCTTATGTCTATTTTTTCTCCATTTTTTAGTTTACTTACTGCAAGCCATGATAAAAATGCATTATTTACATCAACATGTAATATTTGCCTTTCCATATTAATATCACCATCTTAATAATAAAACATTTGTTTTCGTTTGTCAATATTTTATATGCATAAAAATAAAATTTTGGTATTATGTAGGTGGGGATTGGGGGCCAGGTCTTTAATCCCCATTATATATCACTCTATATTATTTGTCTTAAAGCATATTTTTATATAATGGGGATTAAAGACCTGGCCCCCAATCCCCACAAAAACCTAGGCTCTAATCATCAAAACTTCTACTTTACATATTTAATTTATATTGTAAATCTCCTAATTTTTCAGTTGTTACATATCCTGCTTCTGCTTTTATTACATCTGGAATTCTGTTCACAACTGTTGCACATGTCAATTCTACTGTTGATGGTTTTTCTACCGTTATTGTAGTAGTTGGTTCTCCCTCTACAGTCCAAACATTTTTATCAAATTCATCTGGTGCATATACTTTTCCTATACACTCTGATTCTATTGTTATTCCTTCTTTTGTTTCAGTTGTTACAACTGCACTCATTCCTGTTGCATCTCCTGCTTTTACTGTCATTCCTAATGTTGATGAATATATATCTTCTTTATATGTTTGTGGTACACATTTTTGTGTTTGACTTATAACTGTTAATCCAAGTTTTGAGCATAACCATCCATTTACATTCCACATATATGATGGTGCAAATTCTCCTTTTTCTATTATTTTGTTTCTTTCTTCTTCTGATATGTTATCTGCTGTTGCTATTTGTTTTTCGAATTCGTCTAATGTTAATCCTGCTCCATGTGCTTCTGCTAATGCAATTCCATATTCTTCAACATTATAGCTTGAACTTCCTTTTATCTTTGTTATTTTTTGTGTCGATCCAGCAATAGATGTTATAAGTTGTCCCCAATATATATCTTGATATCCTGTTCCTGTTATTGTACAATTATTCTTTTTTGCTAATTCATCAATTTTATTTGTTAATGTTGGGTTTGAATTTTGTGGATAGAATGCTTCTTCACATGTTGATATTGCATTTATTCCAAGTTCAGCACATAACATATATGGTTCTTCTAATTCAGATATTAAACTTCTTGTTGTTATTATACATATATCTGGTTTTACTGCTTTCATCATTTCTTTTGCACTTTCTGTTGATGTTACTGTTACTCCTATTTTTTCTTGTCCTAATATTTCTCCTATGTCTTTTCCTATTACTTCTGGGTTTATATCTACAGCACCTACTATTTCAATTCCTTTTTCTAGCATATATCTCATTGTATATATACTCATTTTTCCTACGCCATATTGAATAGCTTTAATTTTTTGTTCCATATAGAAACCTCCTTTGTATTTTATTTTATATATTTTTTTTAATTATATACATAATTAGATTTATAAACAAGCAAATACACTAAATTTTCAAAAAAAATAAATTCTTTGAAATTATTTTTCAAAGAATTTATTTTTTATGGTGCTCCCTCAAGGATTCGAACCTTGGACCCACCGGTTATGAGCCGGTTGCTCTGACCAACTGAGCTAAGGGAGCAACTTATTAAATTATTTCTTGCTTAACGCAAGATAAAGTATATACTATTTTTTATATATTGTCAATACATTTTTTTATTTTTTTCCAAAATTATAAAACTTTTATAATTTATTTATATTTTAATCATTTAAGAGGGATTTTAAGATTTATTCTTTATAATCCCTCTTTTATTTTATTAAGAATTTTCTCCTCTTCCTTCTGGAAGTGCTGGATATTGTAAAACAACTCTAACTTTAGTTATGTATCTTATTGCTCTTACAATTTTACTATTTTTAATTCTTTCCCATAATGATGGTTTAGCTTCAAATGTAGTTTCTTCAATATATTCTTGTTGAACTTGTTCTTGAGTAGCTATTTCTTGTACTTCTTCAATCTTTTCTACTTTTGCTGGTTCTTCAACTGGTGTTGGTATAGTTTTTAATGCATCTGCAACTTCTATTCCTATATAACTTAATGCTTTTGATCTATCTTCTATTCTTTCCATATCTATTTCTATATGTAAGTTAGATTCTAGATTGTTTACTCTAGCATTTAATAGTTTCATTGCATCTATATGATTTTGTGATTTATCACTTTTGCATTTTCCTACTATATTTAATGTGTCTATTATATCTTCTGAAAAATTCTTTTCTGCTTCTTTTACTTTTGCTTTCCAGTCTGTTTCTTTATTATCAACTATTTCAATTAGCTCTTTTAATTGTCCAGCTAAAGAAATATTTTGTTCTCTTTGTCTAATTAATTCTTCAATTCTTTTTGTATTTTCCTCAAATTGATTTGTTGCAAATTCAACTAGGCCATAAGAAGCTTTATATACACTACTAGGGAAATTTTTCTTTTTAGGATATTCTATTAAATAAGTTTTTATAGATTCTATTAAATCTTTAAAGTAAGCATCTTCTTCTAATTGCACAATTTGCTTCTTACTATTAGGATTTATCATCTTTTGAACTTTTTCTATGTTTGATAAAATTTTCTCTTCCGTGATTACCATTCTCACGTTTACTATGCCAGATTTAGACATTGTAAACAACCTCCTTTATCTTACGCTTTATTGCTTTTCATGTTTCTTTTATAATTATACAATATTAAACAAAAAACTACAATAGAATTGCAGTTTTTTTATTTTACATTTTTATTACAATTTTGTTACATTTCTGTAATATTTCATTATACTTTTTTCATTTCTTCATGTCTTTTTATTTTTCTTGTAGTTGTTTTTATTAATTCTTCATCTGTTACAATTATATCTTTTATATATTTATATGTAGGCATAGTTTTGTTTATACTTTTTATTTCTTTCCATAATTTATCTTTTATTTCTTGTTTATCTTCTATTCCGTAGACATCTTTCATTATTTCCTTATCGTAAACTATTTTTGCAGATATTTTGTAATCTCCATCTTCTTGTGCTTTTCCATATACAAAACTTTCTGATACACCTGCTATTTTATTAATTAATATTTCTAGTTCTTCTGGATAAATATTTTTTCCATTTTTTAATACTATTACATATTTTTTTCTTCCTGTAATAAATATAAATCCATCTTTATCAATTTTAGCTAAATCTCCTGTATGTAGCCATCCATCTTCATCTATTGTTTCTTTAGTTGCTTCTTCATTCTGGTAATATCCTAGCATAACAGTTGGTCCTTTAACTAATAGTTCACCTATTCCATCTTCATTCTTATTTTCAATTTTTACATCTAAACTTGGAAATGCTTTTCCTATTGAACCTATTCTTCTAAATTTGTCATCTTCTGCTGCTATAACTGGTGATGTTTCTGTTAGTCCATATCCTTGTAGCATTGTTATTCCTAGACTATTAAATAATTTTTCTGTTTCTGGGTCTAATGCTGCTCCTCCTGCTACCATTAGTCTTAGTTTTGGCCCTAAGCTTTGATGTACTTCTTTAAATATCTTTTCTCTTACATCTACTCCTACTTTTAATAATGCATTTGAAATTTTCATTCCCATATTAACTTTTTTCAATTGCCCTTTATTTTCAATTGCTTTTAAAACTTTCTTCCCCATTCCTTCAAATAGAACTGGAACTGATATCATTATAGTAGTTTCAAATTCTTTTATATTGTCTGCAATATGTCTTAAACCTTCGCAAAATGCTATTGAGCTTCCTTTTGATATTGGATATAAAAATCCTACTGTACATTCAAAAGTATGATGTAATGGTAAAAATGATAAAAATCTATCGTTCTCATCTGCATTTATTGTTGCTGCTATATCCATTAAATTGCTTACTATATTTTTTTGAGATAACATTACAGCTTTTGATTGTGAAGTTGTTCCTGAAGTAAATAGCATTATGCCCATTTCTTCTGGTCTTATTTCTGCATCTAAAAATTTTCTATCTCCATTTTCTATTTGTTCTTTTCCTTTTTCTATTAATTTTCTAAATGAGATTACACCATTTGTGCTTTCCTCTAAGTCCATTGATATAAAATATTTCAGATTTGTATTTTTTTTCTCCTTTAGGTCTTCCATTACTGAATCATATTTTTTTGTGTATATTATTGCTTCTACTTCTGCACGCATTATTAGACTTTCAATTTCATTATTTGGTAATAACTTATCTAATGGTACTACTATTCCTGTTCCATTAGCTACTGCTAGATAACTTACTCCCCATTCATATCTATTATCTCCTATAACAGCAATTCTTTTATCTTTTAACCCTAAATTGATTAACGCTGTTCCTAGAGCATCAATATCATTTTTAAATTCATTATATGTTATTTCATCAAATTCTCCAGGTTTTTCTGTTTTAAAAACATATGCTGGTTTATCTCCAAATTTTTCTGTTGATTTATTTAACATATCTTTTAAATCTGTGAATTTTTCAAATTGATGTACTGCTTCTCTCATTTATTTTTTCCTCCTTAATAAATATACAATATTAATTTCCTTTATATAATACATTTATAAATACTTATTTCTTTTCTCTTATTCCTTCAATAATTGTATTTTCAAATTCTTTATATAATTTTATTACTTCTACATTTTCTTGACTTTTCATTTTATATACTAATGTTGAAGCTATTAATGCATATATTTCAGATGCAATTACTTTTGAATTTCCTTTTTTTACTTGACCAACTTTCATTCCATCTTCAACTATTTTTTCAATTTTTGATATATATTCATAGACATATTTCTGACACATTTGATTTCTAGCTTCTTTTCCATAAAATTGGCTTAATAATATTGTTATGAAGTCTTCATATTTGTTAACTATTTTTATTTGTATTAAAATAACAGCTTTTAATTTGTCTATATAATTATCTAATTTTGCTGTTTTAATGTCAATACTATTTTGTAATAATTTTATTCCTTCTTCTATTAAAAAATTAAATATCTCTTCTTTGCTTGAAAAATGATAATATAATGTTCCTTTTGCTACTCCTACTGTTGCTGTTATTTCTTCTATACTTGTTGCATCATATCCTTTTTCTGCAAATAGTTTCATTGATGTTTCAAATATTTTTCTTTTTGTTTTATTCATATTTGTTCATCCCTTCATTTTATTTTAATTTGTTTTATTATATATTTAAACTGATATTATTGCAATATTTTTTTTAAAATTGAACAAGTAGTATAAATTTACTATGTTTTTCTATATTGTATGTATTTAATTTGTAATAGTAAAAAGCTAAGATTATGTAAATATATAATCTTAGCTTTTATTTTATTAATCCTTATAGACTTTTACTAAATACATCTTTCCTTCAAATTGTAATGCAACAAATTCTTCTGTTTTATCTCCATTTGTTACTTCAATTCGACTTTTAGGCTTTAAAAGAAAAACGCCTTCATTTGAACATTTTCCTGCAATTTTCTGTCCTCTTTTTGTTTTTATTTTTTCTGCATTTTTTATAATTAACAATATTGCTTCTTCTTTTTGTACTTTCATCAAGCTAGATGGCGCAATCTTTATTATTTTAAATCCATTCCCTCTATCTTGCACTAAATATTCATGAATAGTTGTTACTTTTAAGTCATGTGATGATTCTGAAAGTCCTGATATAAATTGTACAAACTTTATATCAGCTATTTGCATTGGCCATTTCAACAATATTCCTTGTTTTATAATGGTTTCTTCATTCATTGTTTCGTACTGCAATTGCATAATCCGAAATCCCATATATTTTCCTCCTTAATTTTTTTGTGTTACAATTATACTTTATTTTATCAATTATGTCAATTAATTATAAAAATATTTTAATAATATTTTATACAAATCTTTACAATTTTCAACAACTAATATAAAATAACATTGTATAAATAAAATACAAAGAATTGGAAATACTAAAAGAAAAAATTTTGGAGGAAAACTAATGAAAAACAAAAATGAATTAAATTTTAAAGATTTAAAAATGACATGTGATACAAATATGTTTAATTTTGAAACAACTGCTGATCTAGAGAATATTACTACTGGAATAGGTCAAGAAAGAGGAATTAAGGCATTAGAATTTGGTTTACAAGTTAATGTTAAAGGATATAATTTATATCTTGAAGGACCTAGTGGTGTTGGTAAAACAATGTATACAAAAAATTATTTAAATAAAATCTCTAAAAAGCAAAAGACTCCTTCTGATTGGTGTTATATTTATAACTTTGAAAATCCTAATCAGCCAATAGCTGTTTCTTTGCCAGCAGGACAGGGAAAAGAATTTAAGTCTGCTATGGATGGATTTATTTTAGAGATGAAAAAAGATATTAAAAAGACTTTTAATGCTGATGATTTTGAAAAAGAAAAAGCTTTAATTAAACAAGAATTTGAATCAAAACGTTCTAGTTTATTAGATAAATTGAATGAAGATGCTTCAAAATATAATTTTCAAGTTAAATCTTCTCAAAATGGTATTTATATGATGCCTATTGTTGATGGTAAAGCCATAGATGAAGAAGAATTTGATAAATTAGATAATTCTATTAAACAAGAATATGAAGAGAAATCTATTATTGTACAAAATCAAATAATGGAAGTAATTGAACAAATAAAGACTATTGAAAGACAATCTGATAGTAAAATATCTGAATGGCAATCTAATATCGCTTTATTAACAATAAATGTTCACATTAATTATCTAAAATCAAAATTTAAAAGAAATAAAAAAATTACAAAATTTTTAAATAATGTTAAACAAGATGTATTAAAAAATGTTTCATATTTTGTTGATGAAGATAAGCATAAAGAAAAAGAACAACAAGTAAATCCAGTAAATAAAAAGCAAGACCCATCACTAAATTATAGAGTAAATCTATTTATAGATAATTCAAATCTTGATGGTGCACCTGTTATTATGGATTCAAATTATTCTTATCATAATATCTTTGGTTCACTTGAATATGAGAATTATTATGGTTCATTAAAGACTGACCATACTATGTTAAAGCCTGGTCTTTTACAACAAGCAAATGGTGGTTATATAATCTTTCAAGCTAAAGATTTGTTACAAAATAATATGTGCTATGAATCTTTAAAAAAGGCTTTGAGAGTAAAAGAAATTAGTATAGAAAATACTGCTGAACAACGTTCAGCTATGGTTATGGTTTCTTTAAAACCTGAACCTATTCCTCTTGATTTAAAGGTTATTTTAATTGGTAATAGTAGTATTTATCAAACGCTTTTAGCTATGGATTCTGATTTTAGAAAGTTATTTAAAATTAAAGTTGAATTTGAAGATGATGCTCCTCTTAACAAAGATAATGTAAATAAGTTGGCTCAAATAATTCATGGTTTTTGCGAAGATGAAGAATTGCCTCATTTAGATAAAGGTGCTATGGCAAAACTTACAGAGTATGCTTCAAAGCTTGCTGGTAGTCATAAAAAATTATCTACTAGATTTAATGATTTGATACAAATTACTGGTGAAGCTGCTACTTGGTCAAAAATTGCTAAATCTAAAGTTGTAACAAAGGAATTTATAGATAAAGCTTTATCTGAGAGAATCGAAAGAGTTAAAAAATTTGATTCTAAATATATGGAGATGATTAGAGATAATTCTTTATTAATAGATACTTCTGGATTTGAAATTGGTACTTTAAATGGTTTAACTGTTATGACAATAGGCGATTATACTTTTGGAAAACCTGCAAAAATAACTGTTAACACATATACTGGAAAAAGTGGCATTGTTAATATTGAAAGAGAAGTTGAACTTTCTGGTTCTTCTCATTCAAAAGGTGTATTGATTTTAACTGGATATTTAGGTGAAATGTTTGCTCAAGATATTCCTTTATCTTTTACTGCTAGTATCTGTTTTGAACAATTATATAATGGTGTTGATGGTGACAGTGCTTCAAGTACTGAATTATATGGATTACTTTCTAGTCTTTCTGGAATTCCTATTAATCAAGCTATTGCAGTTACTGGTTCAGTTAATCAAAAAGGTCAGATACAACCTATTGGTGGTGTTAATGAAAAAATTGATGGATATTTTCAAATTTGTAAAATGCGTGGTTTAGATGGTTCTCATGGTGTTATGATACCTGTACAGAATGTTGATAATTTACAATTGTCTGATGAAATTATTGATAGTGTTAAAAATGGTTTATTCCATATTTATGCAATTTCTACAATTGAAGAGGGAATTGAAGTTTTAACTGGTGTTCCTGCAGGTCGTAAGGATAAGAATGGTAATTTCCCTGCTGGTACTGTTAATTATTTGGTTTATGAAAAACTTAAAAAGTATGCTAAGGTTAGTGAAAATATAAAATAAGAAAGAAGCTGTGGTGATTAGGGGCCAGGTCTTAAATCCTCATTTTTAAATAAAAATTAGGATTTAAGACCTGGCCCCTAATCACTACAGCTTGTTTTTTCTTATTTTAGCTGTTAATATTTATTTTTTACAGCTAAAATTAATTCTAAAAAATATTCATTAAATTAAATGCTGTTTTATCTTTTATATGTTCTAATATAAAAACACTTTTATCAAGTTCTGGTAAAGCTTCTGAATATTCTTCTTTTTCTATATATGACCTTAATCCTGTTAATTCTGTTTCCACTTTTTCTAGTTCGTCATGTTCAATATAATAAGCTAATTTTTTGTATTTTTCATCCCATTTTTCATGTACTTCATTTATCATTTTTTTAGCTTTTTCTTGTTCAATTTCATTTTCTTCTTTTATTATTTCTTCTTTTAATTCTGTTAATTTGTTTGTAGCTTCTTCTACAGATTGTTTTGTATAACTTTCAGTTACACCATTTCCTATAAAAATTAATACTATAATAATTATAGAAATTATTAGTTCTTTTAACATTTTGTCCTCCAATTTTTATAATTATTTTTCTTTTTTCTGGCAAAAGAATTGTCCTTTTCCATCTATTGTTACTACTAATGCTTCTGATGGTTTCATTTTAAATTTCTCAACTTGTTTTTTTAGCCATTCTTCATTTTTTCCAATTGCTTGTAAATTATCATACATTATTTTTCCATCAACTACTAAATCATATGGTATTCCTTCATATTCAGGTGTTATATTAAAATCTTCTGGTATTGTATTTCTTTTTTCAGGTTTTTGTATTACTGTTACTTGTCCGCTAGTTTCTAATATTGCATATTCTACATCTCCTAAATTTACTATATTGTTTCCTCTTAGTCTTTCTTGTAATTCATTTATTGTAAATCTTTCTTTTTTTAATGCTTGTTCATTTATTTTTCCTCTATATATTAATATTCTTGGTTTTCCACAAATTATTTGTCTTGCATTTATACTTTTCATATTAATTATAGATATCAATAGATGCATTACCAATAATCCCAATATTGGAATTATTCCATTTGTTATTGGGACTCCTGTGTCTGTCATCGGTATTGATGCTAAGTCTGCTATCATTATTGATATTGCAAGTTCAAATGGTTGTAGTTGTCCTATTTCTCTTTTCCCCATTAATCTCATAACAATTAATACTAATATGTATAAAACTATTGCTCTAAAAAAAGTTATTAACATTTTTCTACCTCTTTAATTCTTAATTTATTTTTAATTAATTTGTTTTTATTTTAGTTTTTACAAAAATTAACTTTTTTATACTTATATTTTTGAATATTATTTTTAAATTCGTAAATAATAATTTTAGAGCCTTGAAATTTTTACATTAAATTTTTTAAAATCTAAGGAGGTTTTCTTATGTCAAATTCACAAACAAGAAGTGAAAATGGTACTTCTACAGTATGGCAAATAGTTGGTAGATTAGTTGCTGCTGCTGTTGTTTTAGCCATTACTGCATTCTTTACACCTGGATTTACTATAAATAGTATTTGGACTTTAATTATAGCTGCTGTTGTTTTAACAGTAATAGATTATTTAGTTACTAAGTTTACAGGTTTACATGCAAGCCCATTTGGTAAAGGCTTTGTAGGTTTTGCATTAGCTGCTATTACTTTATATGTTACACAATTCTTTGTAGCTGGTTATTCTATTTCTTGGATTGCTGCTATAATCGGTGCTTTAATCTATGGTGTTGTTGATTACTTTATTCCTGGAAATCAACAAATGTAAGAAAAAATGAACCAAAGGGGACGTTCTTAAAATGGTTGAAAAATTTTCAACCATTTTAAGAACGTCCCCTTTGGTTCATTTTTGTCTTTCCCAATATTTCTCATATAATTCTTTTGCTGTTTTTGGGCTGTCTACTCCATCTTTGTTTTTTACTGGTGCAAAGTCATCTTCTCTTTTTCCTCTTAGAATAGCTATATCATCAAATAATTCAAAACTATCAAATATAAAAGCTTCAAATTTGTATGAATTTGGTTCTTCTGGTATTATTTCTCTTCCATTTTCATCTATATATGAATTCTTTTTGAATGCACTGTGATATATTAGTGGTTCTTTACTTATTTTTTCTATTGCGTCAATTGTAAATAAGTTACACATTATATGTGATTCTCCAAATTTAAGTTCACCATTATTATCTACTTCTTCTGCCATTTGTTCTGGTAGTTCTGTATATTCAATAACTTTTGGATGTCCATTCATTTTGCAAAATACTCCAACTCTTTCATGTGGATTTGCTTTTACAACTGATTTTGAGGCTATTTGTACATTTTTTTCTATTGCCATTCCTAATAAAGTAATATCTGCCATTTTTAAAATTGCATTATCTACTCCTCCTATAAATATCCATTCTATTCCTCTTTCTTTCATGTCTGCAAGCATTCCTCTTTTTCTTAAAGATGAAAAGACTCCTCCATTACCATCTGATGCTTCTTTTATTTTTAAGTTTTTTCCTATTAACATTTTTCCTTCTGTATTAATTAATGGTAATTCTCCTTGTTCAAATAACATTACATTATTTCTATCATATCCAAAATAATTATTTCTTTCTAGAAATTCTTGTGTCATTTCATTATTTTCTTTACTCGTCATTATGTACCATGGAATAATTGTATTATATTTTTTATTTGCTTCTTTTAAATTTTCTGCTAAAATCTCAAATAAATATTTTCCTTTTCCATATACATCTAATTTAAATGTTCCTTTTGGTCCTGTGTGTCCTAATCTTGTTCCTTGGCCTCCAGCCATTGTTACAACTGCGTATTTTCCACTTATAATTATTTTTTCACCAAGTTCATTAAATGTTTCTATTTCATTTTTTGTTAATTTTTCTTTATCTAAATATTTTATAGCTTCTATTTTATTTTCTTTTATTTCTATTTCTTTTTTAGTATTTTCATATAATTCCATTATTTGATGAAAATCTATTCTATTTATTTGTTCTATTAAATCTTCTTTTTGCTTTCCTTCTAATTTTTCTAATAATTGTATTATATGTTCTTGATTATAAGTTTTTAATAATTGTATTATTTCCTCATTCTTATCCATTAGTTACATCCTTTCTTTATTATTTATACTTAAATAATAAAATTTCTATGTTTAATACTATATTTTATTCTTTCTATTATTTTTTGTTATTTTTATTTGGATTTGCATAAAGCCATTTTAACATAAATTTATAAATTTGGCAATTTTTTTTGAAAACTTGTCATATACTTTAAAAGAAAACAATATAAATTAATTAAAGTTATGTGGTACAAACATTTTTATTAAAATGAAAATTGTAAATTTCAAAGGGAGGTTTATAGATGGAAAGTTCAAATTTATATCAGGACATAGCCAAAAGAACAGATGGTGATATTTATGTAGGTGTTGTAGGTCCTGTACGTACTGGTAAGTCTACATTTATTAAAAATTTTATGGATTTACTTGTAATTCCAAATATTGATAATGAATACAAAAAAGAAAGAGCAAAAGATGAGTTGCCTCAAAGTGCTGGTGGTAGAACTATAATGACTACAGAGCCTAAGTTTGTTCCAAATGAGGCTATAGAAATTACTTTAGATAATAATTTAAAATTTAAAACTAGACTTGTTGATTGTGTTGGATATCTAGTTGATAATGCTATTGGATATTTAGAAGATGATATGCCTAGAATGGTTAAAACTCCTTGGTCTGAAGAAGAGATTCCATTTGAGACTGCTGCTGAAATTGGTACAAAAAAGGTTATTGAAGAACACTCTACAATTGGTATTTTGGTTACATCTGATGGTAGTATTACTGATATTCCTAGAGAAGATTATATAAAAGCTGAGGAAAGAGTAGTTTCAGAATTAAAGGCTTTAGATAAACCATTTATAATTTTATTAAATTCAGAAGACCCATCATCAGATTATACTCAAGAACTTGCAGAGAAATTAATGGATAAGTATAAGACTAGTGTTATTCCTATAAATTGTGCAAATCTCACAATAAATGATATCAATACTATGTTTTCAAAAATTTTATATGAATTTCCTGCTCAAAAAATTGCAATTAAGTTTCCTCGTTGGATTGATGGTTTAGATTTTAATCATCCAATTAAGAGTCAATTATTTAATGAAATAAAAGATGCTTTTTCAGATATTCGTGTTTTGAAAGATATTTCAAATTGTACTCAAAAAATAAATCAGACAGAGATAATATCTAGAACTACAATTACTAATATTGAATTAGGCTCTGGAAATGTAAAAGTGCAGATTGATGTAAAAGAAGAGCTGTTCTATAAAGTTTTAACTGAAATTACTGGTGTATCTGTCGAAAATGAGGGCGATTTATTTAGTATCATTTCTGACCTTTCTATTGCAAAGAAAAAATATGATAAAATTGAATATGCTTTAGAAGAAGTAACTGCTAAAGGTTATGGAATTGTTACTCCATCAATTGATGAATTAGTATTAGATGAACCAGAAATGGTTAAACAAGGTTCTAGATTTGGTGTAAAACTAAAAGCTACCGCTCCTAGTATACATATGATAAGAACAAATGTAACTACAGAAGTTTCTCCAATAGTTGGCTCTGAAAAACAATCTGAAGAATTAGTAAATTATTTACTTTCTGGTTTTGAAAATGATCCTACTAAAATTTGGGAATCTAATATTTTTGGTAAAAGCTTGCATGAACTTGTTAATGAGGGATTACAGACTAAGCTTTCTAAAATGCCTGAGGAAGCTCAATTAAAGCTTCAAGAAACTCTTGAGCGTATTGTTAATGAGGGCTCTGGTGGTTTGATTTGTATAATTTTATAAAAACCTGATTTTGGGGACGGAGGAAAAAAACAGTTTTTATATATTATATCAATTATAATTAAATATTTTTAAAGGAGGACAGTATGTCCTCCTTTTTACATGAAATTTCTATCCTTTTTTAATTTCTTCGTCTATGCTAGTAAACGCATTCTCAATTACATAAGGCAAATATCCCCATGCTTTCTGTGTGCAACATTGTTGTTCTTCATCAAAGAAATTAGTTATTAAAAATTCTATAAAGTATTCTTTACTAAAATGTTCTGTCCATTTGTGTATATTAACCCAGGCTTTTACATCTAGTTTTTTCCTATTACTGGCAGATTTGCATTTGCTTAAACATCCTTTGCAAACTTCCCAGTCTATTAATGTTTGCTTATCATAAGTAGAATTAAAAAATAACACTTCTTCATTCCAAGGAATGACTTTGACATTTTTACTAATTTCCTCAATAATTTGTTCTACTCTCATTTCTGCAATTTTTGCTTCAAATTTCATGTTTTTCCTCCTATTCTGTCTATTTTCATAATGTTTTTGAAAAACTACTAAAATTACTATTTGCTATTATATCATATTTACGTAAAACTTGTAAATGATAATTAACAAATTTTTCACTCCCTTTTTAATATATAATTTTATAGATTTTTTCTTCTTAACTGCCCACAAGCAGCATCAATATCAGAACCTAATTCTCTTCTAATTGTTGCTACAATACCATGTTCATTTAAATAATCTCTAAATTTCATTATATTTTCATTTGAGCTTTTTGTATAATTTCCATTTTCTATTTTATTAATTGGAATTAAATTAACATGACATAGCATTCCTTTTAAAAGTTTTACTAGTTCTTTTGCATCTTCTAGATTATCATTGTTGTCTTTTGCTAATGCATATTCGAATGAAATTCTTCTATTTGTTTTTTCAATATAATCTTTACATGCTTTAATTAATTCTTCTATTGGATAGCTATTATTTACAGGCATCATTTTACTTCTTTTTTCGTTATTTGTGGCATGTAGAGAAATTGATAAAGTGCATTGAATATTTTCTTCTGCTAATTTGTAAATTTTAGGAACTAGTCCACTTGTAGAAATGCTAATATGTCTTGCACCAATATTTAATCCTTTTGGATTATTTATAATTTTTATTGCATTTACAACATTATCATAGTTATCTAATGGTTCTCCTATTCCCATAAATACAATATTTGATATTCTAACACCTGTATCTTGTTCTACCGCTAAAATCTGTTCTACTATTTCTCCAGAAGTTAAATTTCTAATAAAATTAATTCCTGTTGAAGCACAAAATTTGCATCCCATTTTACATCCAATTTGAGATGATACACATATACTATATCCGTGATGATAACTCATTAAAACTGTTTCTATTGCATTTCCATCTAATACATCAAATAAATATTTAATAGTTCCATCTTTTGATTCTTGCTTTTTTAAAATATTATAATTGCATATGGTATAGTTTTCTTTTAGTTTTTTTCTCAATTCTAATGATATGTTTGTCATTTCATCAAAATCTTTCACTTTTTCTTGATGAATCCATTTAAATATTTGTTCTGCTCTAAATGGCTTTTCTCCTATATTTATCAACTCTTCTTTTAATTCATCTAAATTATAGTCTTTTATATTTTTCATATTAGCTCCTTTTTGTCCCATTGGGGACGTTTCTTTTGGGACAAAAATGTCCCAAATTCCCCATTCTTATTTTTTATACTTTTTTAGATTATTTCTAGATGTGTCCCTAGTGGGACAAAAATGTCCCAGAAGAAACGTCCCCAATGGGACATCACACAAATTCTTTCCAAACTAAATTTGCAAAGTCTATGCCTTTTTCTGTTAGTTTTATATAATCTAAATCTATAATAATTAAACTTTCTTCTACTAGTTTTTGTAGTTCTTTTCTAAATAAATAAATTGGATTTTCTCCAAACTTTTCTTTAAATTTAGAAATGCTAATTCCGTCAATTTTTCTTAATCCTAAAAGCATATATTCTTTTTTCATATCTTCTATAGTTTGTTCTTCATGTATAATTTTTATATCTTTACTTTTTAGATACTTTTCTAAATCGTTTGTATTTGAATATCTACATCCATCTATGTATGAATGTGCTGCAATTCCAAATCCAATGTATTGTTTTTGCTCCCAACAATTTATATTATGTTTTGATTCGTAATTGTCTTTTGCAAAGTTTGATATTTCATAATGTTTGTATCCTTTTAACTCTAAATAATTTTTTGTATATTTATATTGATTTCTCTCCGCTTCTTCATCTGGTAATTCTATACTTCCCTCATTTAGTTTTCGTTCAATTTCTGTGTTTTCCTCTATTATAAGTGAGTATACAGAAATATGTTTTGGCTCAGGTTTTAAATCCGTTATTTTTTGCAAACTTTCTTTTAAATTTTCAATTGTTTGTTTTGGAAGTCCTAGCATTAGGTCTACATTTATGTTATTAAATCCTACTTCATTTGCCCATTCATATGTATTTAGAAATTGCTCATAATTATGGATTCTTCCAATATCTTTTAGAATCACATTGTTTGTACTTTGAAGTCCTATACTTAGCCTATTTATTCCACAGTTTTTATACATCTGTAGATTATTTTTATTTGTAGTTCCTGGATTTACTTCGATTGTTATTTCAATATTTTCTTTATTTGTTTTATTTGTTGTTTCTATTATTTTATATATTTTGTCTAAAATGCTTTTTATTAGTTCTGGTTTTATTGTTGATGGCGTTCCTCCACCTATATATATTGTTGTTATATTATTGTTTTTTAATATTTCTTTATTATCTTCTATTTCTTCAATTATTTTTTTTATATATTCTTCTTGTTTATTAAATTTATTTACATATGATATGAAATCACAATAATCACATTTTTTTACACAAAAAGGTATATGTATATATATTCCAAGTTCCATTTTTTCTCCTATATTAAGTATTTATAATTCTTCTGCTATTTGTATAAGTTTTTTTAATCTATAATTTACTCCTGATTTTCCAAGTGGATTTTTTAGTTTTTTTCCAAGTTCAATTAATGACATATCTGGATATTCTAGTCTTAATAATGCTATTTCTTTTAAGTTCTCTTCTAGTTTATTAAATTTATTGTTTATTTGCAGTTTTCTTATTGCATCTATTTGTTCAACTGATGCATTAATAGTCTTGTTTAAATTTGCTGTTTGACAATTTACAATTCTATTAACTTTTCCTCTCATTTCTCTTTGAATTCTTATGTCTTCAAATTTTAGTACACTTCTACTTGCTCCTAATAATGCAATTAATTCTGAAATTTCTTCTCCTTCTTTTAGATAAATTGCATATTTTTTATCTTGTTCTAATTTTTTACATTTTATGTTCATATTATTTAAAATTTCTAATAAAAAGTCCAAATTATTTTTGTTTGATAAATTGATTTCTAAGTGATATGTTTTTTCTGGATTATTTATTGAGCCTGCTCCTAGAAATGTTCCTCTAATTAATGCTCTTTTTTCATTTTCGTTGGCATTGCTTATATTATTTATTATTATTTCTGCGTTTTTTATTTCTATTTCTTTTATGCATTCTTTTATTTTAAATATAATTATAAATGATTTTCCATCATATTCAATATTATGATTTATTTCTAAATTTTTTAGTAATTTTGAAAATCTATTTATGTTATATTCACTTTCAGTTGCATATCTTATGCTATTTTTGGTAATACTTGCATTCTTGGAGATTAGATATCCTATTAGCTCATATTTTATTTCTTCTTTTTTATTTAAGTTATTTATTTTACTAAGTTCTTCTTTTAAATCTGATGAAAATGACATTTTATCTCACCTTATCTTCTCTTTAATTTGATATTATTTTACTATAATAAATGGGAAAAAGCAAGTAAAAACTTGCTTTCATGCTACTCTTCCCTATTTCTTCATATTAATATTTTATATATTGATTTATCCTCACTAGTCATTAAATGAATAATTTGCTAATTCTTCATCTGATAAAGCATTATCATATATTGCTAAATTTCTGTAGTATCCATTTCCATATCCCCAGCTACATCCAACAGAATAACTACCTGAATTACTAATTCCTCCTATATATAATTTTGAATCCTTTATACTACTTCTTGAACTAGTTCCAATTTTTTCACCATTTATAAAATATGAGAAATTTGTACCATCATATTTTATTGCTGATATAAGCCACTCATTAATAGGATATTCGTCTTTTTCTGTGCCTACAGCATATTGGTCTCCTGCACCTGATGTAGCCCAATATGTCGTGGTACGAATAATCGCTAAAGAGCAACTTCCCATATCAGGTCCTCCATATCCAAATGCTAACATAAATCCTATTGAATTAGCTCCTATATTACTATTTTCTATATTTTTAGTTTCAATTATAATTGTATAATTTTCATTTAATTCATAATTTTCTTTTGTTGCTATTACAGAATTATTTAAATATATTCCTTCTTCTTTTCCTTTATACTCTGGCGTTCCTTGATATGTTTCAAACATAGGGTTTTCAACTCCTAAGTTGCATATAAATGGTAGTGATAATTTGTATGTTATAACTTCTGATTGTTTGTAATTTTCTGCTTTATCATATGCTATTATATATATATTATATTTATCTCCTAACTCTAATCCTGAAATTTTGTATTTTTCTTCTGCTGATTCATACTTTTGATAATTTTCTTCTGTGTCTTTTTTTATATAGTATTCATATCTTCCTATTCCACTTTTTGCACTGTTCGTTGTTGATTCTCCATCTTCTGCATTTGCTTTTATTGTGAATCCATCTGTTGTTACATCTTCAATTGTTACTTCTACTTTTGTTGGTGCTACTTTATCTATTTTTTGTATATTTAATGGCTTTGTTCTTGTATCTCCTGTACTATCTGTTACTGTTACTTGATATTCTCCATTTTGCGTTATTGTAAATGTTCCATCTTCATTTCTTGTTAGTCCATTTACTTCTATGTTTGTTATATTTCCGTTTGTTGATTTTGCATTTACTGTTAATATTATATTTTCATTTGTATATCCTTTTGGAGTTAATGTGTAACTGAAGCTTATTCCTTTTATTGGGTCTCCTACTGTTACTTTTAAATTATTGTCTATTGTGTATTCATATCCTTTATATTCTCCGTTTATTTCATTATCATTTAATGTTGCTGTTATTCCTTCTAATTTATTTGCTAATTGTCCATTTTCTTCGTTTGATAGACTTTCTAATGTTACATTATTTCCTTTTGATATTTCTTCTATTTGTATGTCCATTA
>CAOMRW010000002.1:0-95897 GCA_948485625.1 uncultured Clostridia bacterium
ATTAAAAGTTAATTTTGAAATTTTTTTATGACATTTTCAAAAGTTATTGACAGCATTTTTAAGTGCATATTTATTACATTCTATATTATAAAATACTTGCAGGAGGTACATACAGATGAACAAATTAAAAATTCCAGAAAATCATAGTGGTATCAGCAAAACACTTCGATTACCGGAAAATATAGTAGAAGAAGTACAAAATCTAGCAAATTTAAAAAACCTATCATTTAACAAAACCGTCATCTCCCTAATAGAATTTAGCTTAGCCAACCTAGATGAAAAAGACAAACTAAAACTACACAAAACAAATAAAATACTCATCTAAATTTAAAACTCAAAATGTCTGAATAGATCAAATTCATGTTATATAAATCTGAGTGTATTACTTTAAAACGCAAAAAATGGAATACTCTAATATTCCATTTTTTGCTCCAACTAAAAATACATTCATCTACTCTTTACTCAAAAACTTACAAACAACAACGCTCATGTCATCTTTGGCAACACCATACCCATTATCAACAGACTCACCCAAAACTAAATCTGCAATCTTCTTAGTATTATTTGTATCAATATCTTCCAACAAATACTTAATCCACAATTCTTTATTCTTATACTCAACATTAGAATCTAAAACTCCATCAGTACACATAAGCATAATATCACCAGCATTTATATCCCTATCAAACAACTGTAAATTAGCATCATTTATAATTCCAGCTGGAAGAGAATTAGCCTTAATAATCTGAACTTTGTTATTATTCTTTATATATGTAGGACAAGCTCCACTCTTAATAAGCTCAATATTACCTTTATACAAATCAACAATAGCAATATCTAAAGTTGCAAAAATCTCCTCATTCTGATTTATCAAACTTGTGTTAATAAGCTCCATAGAAGTCTTCTTATCAAAACCAGACAACAATAAATTTTCAAGCATCTTCAAAGCTTTATTACTACTCTGCCTAGCCTCATCACCAGACCCCATTCCATCACTCAAAGCAACTAAATACTTACCATCTTTTAATTTTATATTTAATACACTATCTCCCGAAATATCACTACTATTTTTTGTAATATCAGCACTTCCAATAGCCATAACAAATTTATCATCAGATAAAAAGTTTAATCTAGTACCAATACTTGCTTCTTGATTAAAAACGATTTTCTCTTTTAAAACATCTGTAAGTATTTTTTCAATATATTCAATATCAGCATTATTAGTTTTTTCCATATAAATCTCTATTAAGAATCTATCCTCAAATTGTATAGAAATTTCTTGTAATTCTATCTCTTTTTGTTTTAATAACTCTATTACCTGTCTCTTTTCATTACTATACTTTTCTTCACTTTTTATATTTTTCTCAATATTTTCAGCAATATTTGAAATTGCCTTTGATACACCTTGTAACTGAGTCTCTATATTTTTCTTATTTTCCTCAAATTTCTTTTGCCATACAAAATTTGATTTACTAATTTTATAAGACATATTAATAACTTTAATCATCTGTAAAATATTATTCTCTAAATATTCACTTATTTGTTTATCATCAAATCCAACAATATAACTGTTACACTTAGCAAAAATCTCAAGTAATTGCTCTCGTGTTATATCTTGCTTATCGATTAACAATCTAAATATTTCATCAACAATTGGGCCATCGACTTTAGACATATCCTCATATAACATGTTATTTTCATAACCATTTAAATTGTCCAATAATTCTGAAACAAATATCTCTTTATTAGATTGTATAGGCTGTTCATCTATCTTTGTTTCCTCAGTCTTATATGTCCTAGCCATTTCTTGAATAGTTTCTGAAACATTATTTAATCTCTCTGCAGTCTCTTTACTCTTATTTAATGCTCTATCTGGAAAAACTGGTAATAATTTAGAAGTTCCTACAAATTCTTCTATATTTATTTGTATTGACTTTGGAACAGCTAAAAGTCCAATAGAAGCTATCAGTATCTCTTTAAAATGAATTAATTCAACTGTATATCCATTAGATACATATGCAAGTACTATATTACCTAAAGAAAATCCAACAATAACACCTAATTTACCAAACTTATTTAATATTCCTGCAATCATCCCTGAAATAGCATATGAAGCTACCATTATTGGGTCAGAAACAGTAATAACTCCAAGAGTAACTCCTATAGTAACACCAGCTGTAGTTCCTACTAATACACCATTTTTCCATCCTAAAATCAGAACAATCAAAATACTTAAAATATTTCTAACAGAAAAACCAAAAACACTTAATTCTCCAAAAGCACCAACTGAAATTGCAATCATCAAACTTGCACCTAAAATCTCTTCAACTGAAAATGCTCTTTTTTCTGTAAAATTTTTAATTACTATAATCGAATTTACAAATATTTTATAAAATACAACTGCTATAATTGAAAAACATACTACTGATAGAACATCATATAATGTAAATCCTGATATTCCAATCTTAGCTAATTGCACAATCATTGTTGATATGAAAATATTTTTTGCCAGCCTAATTTTCTCATTCTTCTCATCTTCATTATATCTAGGCCTTATTATAAACATGGTCACAATTAAAACTAATGCTGTTAAAATATATGTTAATGTCCCACTCATTCCAAACTTCAAAGCATTACCAATAATACTAAAAACAACAACACCTAATAAAGGAACTGAATTTGCAATACATGAACCTAAAATAGCAATACTGAATGGAGAAAATTCACCCATAATCCCTACCATTGACAGCATGAAAGAAACCACATAAATTGGTATATTTCTAATTGAAAAAACATCTGTAAATACATCTATTCTTTTATTTTTCCTCTCATTACTTTCATAATTTATCTGCTCAACTGTACTTTCATTTATATTTTGAAACATCCTTACCACCTCTTAAACTTTTATAGCATAATTTTACTACTTGTCCTTCGTATTTTTTGTCTTTTTTAGAAATCTACTAAAAAAAGTTTTTTACAATTTGTGATATATAATTTTTATTTACTACATTATCCCTATTTTTATGCTTTCTATTCTATTATAATTTATCAAAAATTGCAATAAAAACACAGAAAAAACTGAATTTAGGGACGGAGGAAAAAAACAGCTTTTTATTAAAAAAGCTGTTTTTTTCCTCCGTCCCTAAATTCAGTTTTTTAACCCAATCTATTTACGCCATCAATAGAATTATCAAATAACCATTGTTTCAAATCTGTCATATCATTAGACTCATAATATCTTACAAGCATACTTTTAAACTCATCATCAATTTCCACAGAAACAGATATAATACCACACCCATTTTGAATTAATATCTTATTTGCAATAATTGTAGCAACTCTTCTATTTCCATCTTTAAAAATCTGCATTCTCATAATCCATAGCATAATTATCAAAGCTCTATCCGTAGAATTATCTATTCTAAGCAAATATATTAAATGTAAGTTTGTCAAACATATATCACACTTTTACAATACATATTAAAGTATAGTAATTGAAATAAAAGAAACACACCATAAAAGATGTGTCCCCAGTGGGACAAAAATGTCCCAAAAGAAACGTCCCCAATGGGACATTTCTCTATTATTATTTATCTATAACAAATTTCTTAATTCCAAATATTCCTGCACCTAATCCTAATAAAGATACAGTAACAACGATTATTGAAATTGCATAAGATTTGTCCTCACCAGTACTTGGTATAATTACAACAGTCTCTGCATTATTAACATCAAAATAGAATTTGTTCTTGTTCCATGTAACTTTAACAGGAGTACCTGTGTTAGAAACATTATTGTTTTTCTTAGAAACTTCTATAATTTCAGCTTGATTTTCAAATGTATTATCATCTGTACTAGTCAATTTCTTAGAAGTTTTCAAATTAACTTCGTTTGATTCTCCTGGTGCTATGTCTTTTGATAATTTAGATGTTAAATATGTTCTTGTAGAATTTAAGTACATTTCGTTATCATTTTGTCTTGCATTAACATCTTTCAAGAATTTAATATCTTTTTCTTCCCATTTGTCATCAATAACAGCTAACCTTGTATCAACATAATCAACCAATCCATCTACAGATGTTCTTACAAAATCTGAATTGTTTTTATTTGCATAATGATAATATCTATCTGATACATAATCTAATTCACTAGTATTTGTAACTTTTATTGTATAAGTAACTTCAAGAGTAGCTCCTTCTATTACTTCATTATCAATTTCAGCTCTTACAATACCATTATTATCAAATCCATTTGTAGAACTTGGTCCCATATAAGATAAATTATTATGCGTACCATTTAATTTACCGTCTTCTGTTATCTCAGCATCTGCTAAAACTTGCCCATTTGCTAATGTGATTTTAAATCCTGAAACTCTCTTAGAAAGGTCTATTTGTTGTTTAGGTCTTTCAACAATACCAAAGTCTACATTTCTTACTGTAAATCTAACTTGGTCTACTGTTCCATCTGTTACAGTTGTTTCATATTCTACACTAAATGACATTTCTGGTGTATAAGAATCCATTTTTGTATTTTTAATATATTCTGAACCACCATCATATGCTTTATTAATCTCATTTTCTAATGTATTATATTTTATTTTTTCCATTTCAGCATCTATTTTTCTTCTAGTAGTCATATTATCTAAAGCATCTGTTTTTCTAACGTCTATATTATCATCTCTATACCAATATTTATTATTTTGGTCTCTTTTTTCATCATATACAGTACCTTTGTAATATTGAACTTTATAAGTCTTATCTCCCCATGTATATGTAACAATATAATCACCTGGTATGTATCCAACAAATTCAAAGTTTCCTTGCTCATCTGTTGTTGTTGTCATTTCAATTCTTTCTTCATCATAACTACTATCATCTTTTCCAGTTTCACGTAGTCTTACTTCAACTCCAGCAATAGTAGATTCACCATTATCAAATATACCATTACCCAATCTTTCTTCTCCACTGTATACATTTTCATCTTTTCCAGTTGAGTCTACAAATACTGTTCCTACTAAAGCTCTTTCGTTCTTTAATTCTAATCTTAAAGATCTTGCTGCATCTGTATCATCCTCATATGTTTCAACTTGACCTGGTACCATATTTCCTGGTACTGAATCATTATCAACTACTGCTAATGTTTTATTTACATCATTATCTTTAAATGTTGTATAAGAATTAATTTCAGCAACATTATTTAATAAATCTCCGTTATTCAATATTGTTAAAATAGCTGGTCTATCTAATTTAAATTGTAAATAAATATATTTTGCTTCAGCTGGATTTACCATCATATTAGTATCTATAGTATATTTTGAATATTCTTCATTGTATTCAGTTTTTGAACTAAATCCTAAATCTCCTGTTATTTCAGATGTTGTATTATCAATATTAGTTCCTGCTTTTATTAATTCATATCTATTATCACAATAATTAACTATATTATTAATTCTTCCTAAAAATGTGCTTTCATTTTTTAGAGCTATTTTATATGTTACATATACTCTTAACTCATTATCTTTATGATTTGGTGCATCATATTCTGCATCTGCAGTATATATTGCTCTTTGATATGTACCTGTATTTTTTTGGAATTTTACACCTACATTCCAAGCTGATTCTTCATTTACACTACCGTCTTTATTAAATCTAACAGCTCCATATTTATATACATGTGCTTTTCCATTTACTTCTACTTTTACATTATCTATATCTTGAGATAATGCATAATCTGCTTGATTTTTTTCAAATAGTCCTAGATTTACATATCTTATTTCTTCAGAAGTTGGTTTAAATCCACTATATAAATCATATCCAGCTTCATTTGTTCTAGCAAATACTTCACATCCTGTATGGCTATTAATTGTACTAATATAATTCTCTGTATTGTTATAATTTACTTTAACTCCATTTATATCTAAGTTTTGATTACCAGTAGAATCTACGCTTGTAAATTTATCATCTAATACTTTTCTAGTAGAATCATCTATAGCCTTTGAACCTGTATTTTGTTCTAATTTTTTAGCAACTGATTGATATGTTATTCCACAATATTCAAATTCTACATAATATTCTCCAGCTTGTAATTTATCTAAATCAATATCAACAAATTGATATTCTCCGCCTTCAATTTCACTATATAATCCTAATTCTGAAGTTGTTGTTCTCATAATTTCATTACCATTTTTATCTTTCAAGTAAACTGGTATTCCATTAAATCCTTTTTCAAAATCAGCATCATATTGGTCATTTCTGACTGTTGTCTTTCCTTCATTAACATCTAGCCAAACATATCCTGATAACTTAACTTTATTTTGATGGTTAGTTATTTTTATATTTTCATTAATTTTTCCTACATTATACTCTTTTCCTATATCATATCCATAATATGGATTCTCTACTTCTATGGCTTTCAAAGAATTTTTAAATACTGTCTCTCCAGATATATTTTCTATTTTTATAGAACCATCCGCTTCTGTATAGAAAGTTTTTGCATTTTCAATATTATCTTCACTCCAACACAAGTCATTTCCTAAATATCTTTCTTCTATTCTCCATCTAGCCTCTGAATTATCAAATCTATATGTTTTTGCCTTAAACTTAAATCCAACACCTTTTAATGGTACTCTTTCATCTCTATCATCAACTTTTACTAATCCTATGTCTGAACTTAAAGGAATATCATAGTCTCCTGAATTTTCACCTTTTGATGGTTTTGATATATCTTCTCCTGGTATAGCAAACATTAGGTTTTGTCTATCTTTAGCATGGAAGAACCATATTTTAGCTGTATATACTTTTACTTCTTCATCTGTTTCTGATGAGCTTGTATTTAACTTTATTTCATCAATTTCTTTAACTCCTGCTGTTTTCTTAACATCTACATAAAAAGGTGTTCCACTTAATATTTCAGATGCTTTAACTTCTCTAGCTTCAGTATCCCAATATTGAATAAATCTAATATCTGAATCTGAAACTTCTTTTTCAGCACTTTTTACTATTATATTCTTTAAGATTCCTTCAAATTCCCATCTATATGGACCTGTTCTAAAATACTCACCAGCATCCATTGTTGTTATATCTTCTTTATTTGTTTTATCTGTAATAACTAGTTCTTTTTGAGATTCATCCCCATCTATTGAAGCTTTATGATTTCCAACTTCTGTTGCATATTTCTCTGCTTCAAACTCCATATCATAATAATTTCCTTCTACTTCATCTCTTGTATTTCCACTCCAACTATATCTTCCATCTCCAAACAATGTTGTTGTCCAATCATTTACCTTTTTCCACAAAACTTTTTGTCCAACATCAGCAGTTACTCCACCATGTCCTCGACCTTTATTTAAAATATAGGCAATTTGTGCATTCATCTCACTATTAATTATTACTGGTTCTGAATCATTTGCATTATCATATACCTTTGCTTCTCTACCATTTATTTCTACATAATTCCTTATATTAAATGTTGTTGTTTTAAGTTCTTTTCCTCTCTGTGTACAATATAAATTTCTTTTATGATATAAATCGTCAGATGATAAAGTAATAGTTTTACCAATATCTTCTTTTCCTTGTAATGTATCTAAATCTTTTGCAGAAAGTGCATTTACTATTCCACTAGCTAAAAAGATACTTAACATTAATACTGTTATTGCATAAAATATAGCTTTATTTCTTAATTTCATTCTTTTCCCTCCTTTCCTACATTAATCTTTTGTCTATAATTAATTTTTTTATTATAAATCCTGCTATTCCAACCATTACAATTGTTGCAACAATTAAAGATACTGTCATAACAACTTGACCTGTTCTTATACTTATAATTAGGTCTGCTGCTCCCATATCGTTTTCACCTTTTACCTTATTTCCTTCAGTTGAGTTTACATCAGTTAATCCTAATTCATTATATGAACTTGCTATTTCAGCTGTATTATTAATTAATCCTGTGTTATTCTCTTTCATTTCTTTTATTACTGTTAAAGTAACCTCTCTACTTTCACCAGGTGCTATTTTCTCATTTGCAAGGCTTGTACAATATACATCTTTTCCAGATTGATACCAGTCTTTATTTAATTCAGAATTAAACTTATAATCACTTGATAAATAATCTGCTATCTTCTTAACATATGCTGCCACATCACCCTTATTTGTTACTTTTATTGTATATTCAACTACTATTATCGTAGAGTTAACTTGTTTTGCATCTATTTCTTGTTTTACTAATGTTGCATCTTTGTATGTATTTGTTACTGTCTTATTATTCTGTACTGTAACTTTACTTATATATTTATCTAATTGTAAATCATAATTTTTAGCAGTTACTAACCCAATATTGATATTTGATATATTATTATCATTTATATTTATTATTTGTGTTGCTGCTACTTTACTCTCTTTTCCATCAATCTTTATAGTTTTTGTAATTACATTTGAATTCAAGTCATCAGAAATTCCTTCTTTTTCAAATATAGTTAATCCATATTTAGTATTATCATATTCAAATATAACTAAGTATTGACCTTTTACTACTTTATCAAAACTATAAAATCCTGTTGAACTTGTTGTTGTAGATAAAATGTTTCCATTTTTGTCTTTTACAAATTCATTTTTAGATGTATCAAGTAATTTCACTGTCATACCTTCTATTGTTTTTTCATTAGAATCTCTTTTTCCATCATCATTTTCATCTATCCAAGCAACACCTGAAATTATTTTATACTCTTCAGGTTTTGAAGTATCACCATTATTGCCATTGTTTCCATTGTTTTCATTATTCTCATTATCTTCATCTCCAGTTGTTCCATCTCCACCATTATTTAAACCTTCTTCTGGTTGTAAAATATGTGTAATTTTTGCTTTAGAAATCACTGTAGAAAATATCTGTAATGAAGCCTCATCTATTATTTCAATTGACTTTGTGTTTCCTAATAATAAATTTACAACTACTTCAATTTCATATTCAATAGTTTCTCCAACATTTAATGGATTGTGTTTCAATACTAATAATTTCTGATTTTTAGTATCATCAACTTTTAATGAATAGTCTTCTTCTGATAACTGTGTTCCATTTTTCATTACTTTTACTAATGAAACTTCATTTGAAATCCAGTTTCTTAGAGTTATAGCATTAGCAACTCTTTCCCCATTATTTCTAATAGTAATATTATATTTTATTCTATCTCCTGCTTTTACATATTTTCCACTATTTTCTGAATCCATATTCATACTTACTTGTAAATCAGACTGTGCTATTACATTAACTTCATTTGAATTATATTTTTCATTATTAACTTCACAATTTGCTGTAATATATACTTCTTTTGAAGAAACATCATCAAATATCTCTACTGTTGTATAAATTACCAATTCAATAGTTTCACCTGGTTGAATTTCTGCTATTGTTATATTATTTGAATTTTTCTCTGTAATAATTCTGTCATTATAATCATAATAAATCTCAAAAATATCTATAAAATCATTTGTATCTATTGTAGCTTTAACATTTTTTAATACTCTATCTGAATTGTTCTTAACATTTAAAACATATCTATACTCAAATCCACTTTTAACAATATTACTAATAGCATCAATAGAAATCAATTGTAATTCTAATAGTCCATCTTTTACAGTTGTTTTAGTCTCATTTGAATTTTTAGTAACCTCCCCATATTGTGTTGTAACAGTATTAGCAATATCTTTTCCAGACATTCCTTTATTTACTTTTACTTCATAATATCTTGTTACTTTTTGTCCTTTTGGCAAATTATCTATATTAAATTCAACTTGTTTCTTATTAACATCTTCAAATTCTAAGTCATCTAAAGCAACTTCATTATTTAAAAAGTCTGTATTAACATATGTTGTACCATCAGGAACATTTGCTTTAACTTTTACATTTGATATATCTTCTGAACCCACATTAGCCACAACAACTGCATATCTTAATACTTCATTTTCTCTTACTTCATTAGTTTCTTTTCTTGCAACCAATGTCTTCAATGTAGTCTCAAGAACTGTTCCTTTTGGAGTTCCCAATCTAATAGCCTTTGTATTAACTTGTTCATCTATTGTCACGTTTTTATAGTATACTGTATATCCCTCTTCCGCTGTCTCATTATATTCAAGATTAGATGGTATAGTTATATCATATGATATATTAATAGTTTCTAATAAATCTAACTCATCAATAACAACTAAATATTTTTTAACAAGTTTATTATCTTCTATACTATCAGTCCAATTATTATCTTTATTAGATAAATCTTCTGTTGCCATTTCATTATTTGAATAATATACTTTTACTCTACTAGCATCTATATCAGATATTTGTAAGTTCCCAACTTCTATATCCATATTGTTAACATCCATTGCTTCTTTTGTTGGAAATGCTCCTAATATTTTTACATCTGAAATTTTATTTTCTTTGTTATTTATTATTTCTTTTCTAATTGTAACACTCTTTGTATCTGTTGCAAGAGCTAACTCTCCTGCAAGTGTTCCTTCATTATTTACAACATCTATTCCATATTCTGAAATTTGATTTGTTGTTACAACACCAGCATAAGAAACTATATTTATATCTTTGCTAACTGTTCCTTCATTTGAATTTCCTGTTACATTATTATTCACATATGTTAATTTAATTTGTTCTACACTAGTTGGAATCTTTTTACTTGTCATTAAATTAGCATTTATTATAATTACTGCACCTTCTATAGCTTCTTCTTTATATTTAGTTTGTTCTCCATCTAAAACCATTTCAATAGTTCTACCATTTAAAACCGCTGATTTTATTACTAACTCATCCTCATAAAGTAATTTGATATAATTAACTTTTATATCTTGTATTTTCTCAGGCAATTCTAATCTTATAACTGGATTTTTAAATAATTGATTATTCTCTTCTCTAGAATTCAAAACAACTCTAAATTCAACATTATCATTAGATGTCATTGCTGATAATTCTGTTCTATTAATTTGTAAATCTACTGATGTCTCTGTTTCTTTTAATTCAATGTTTGATTCAATAGTTCCTAATGAAACTTCATTATTATCCTTAACATATGAAACAGCAGATTTCAAATTTATAGAATTTGAATCTTTAACTATATTTCTATCATTATCAATTATTGTCTTTGTATTCTGTATTTCTAATTTCCCTATTCTTTCAGACTCTACAAATCTAAATACAACAGTTTTTATATTTTCTGGATATGTAACAACTACAAATCCACTTTCATCTGATGCAGTATCTTTATTTATTGTTGTTATAATATTTCCTGTTACAGCATCTAAAATATTTAATAATCCTTTTTCACCTAATAAATTATCTATATCAGATTTTTTAATTCTAGTAGTTCTATAATTTGCATTTAATGTACTTTCACCTATAGTTTGAATCTCTTCTCTAAGATTAATCTCATCTGCAACATTATTCAAATTAACATTTACTATATTTTTATAAGTAATATCTCTTGAAATACCTGAATATAAGTTTCCTTTATAAATACTTGCTTCATTCTGATATGTATCTATAGTAACAATAGAGTCCTTTTCATTTTTATCTAATGTAATTTCATTAGAAGCTTTCATAACTGTATTACCCAAATCATAAAGCTCAATATTTGAACTTATGCTACTCTTTTCATCATTTATTTCTACATCTTTGTCTAGAACATATGTAATTATAAATTTATCTTCTCCATTTTTTCTCCAAGAAACTTTATTATTTTCATTAACATTTTCTATATTAATAGAAATTACACCTGATTCATTATTATAATTCCAATCATTTTTTGATAGCATTTTACCATTTGTCATCAAAACATCATTTGAATTAACTAATACACTTTCAGGATATTTATCTAAAATTTTAGGAGCTTGAATATTAACTATAGTTTTTTCTATTGGAAACAAATTATCTTTCAATCCAGCTCTAACTTGTAATTGTATAACTCTTTTATCTTCACCATTAAAATTAAGAATTTTATTAGTTATAATTTCTTGTGATAATATTATGCCATCATCAACATTATCATATGGACTAACTAATCTCAAAGATATATTTCTATTAGAATTTATAGCAATATCTTTTTGTAAACTGTCTCTATAAATACCCTCTATAGAAACATCACTTTCCATATTAATAAAATTCAAATCAAATTGCTCCTCTTTTAATAAGTCAATTCCTACTTCTATTTCTTTAGTTTCTCCAGCATTTATTTGATTTAAAACTATAACATTATTCTCTATTCTACTTATTGACTCACTTAATACTTCTGGTTTAATTCTAAAATTAGCATTATTTAAAACTATATTTCCATTAAAATATCCCTCTTGTTTTACAGATATTTGAAAATATACTTTTAGATTACCATTATTTGTATAAGTATCTAACTCTGTAATCTTATTTTCTCTTTCATCCTTAAAATAAGCCATAAATTCTATATTTTTATGGTTTGTGTTCTTATTTACATTCATTGCATCAGCTGCATAAGATACCACATCAACACATAACAATAAAAAATTTGCCATTGTCAATGTCACAATTAATAGCATTGATGTTATAACTTGTAAAATTCTTTGTTTCATAATATTACCTCCTAAAATGGTTACTTTTCTTCTTATATAGAATATAAATAATAAATAAAAATGTCAATAACATTAATTTACTGATATTTAAAGCCTTTACGGATGCTCATAAAAAATAATTATATCAATTTTATTAAATTTATATTACATTTTCATTTCATAATTCATTTTACATAATCACCTATAATAAATTATACACTAAATACAGTCATTTTTCAATGATTTTTTACATCTTTATAGAAATTTCTTCACATTATTTTATAAAAATCCGTAAACCAATCAAAAAGCTTCCTACATTTTAAAAAATCAAAAGATAAAAACAACTATTTTCGACAAAAAATGTCAAAAATAGTTGTCTTACCATATAATATTTTAATTAATCAAATACTCAATAAAAAATTTTTATATTTTTAAATTACAAACTTAATTTGAAATCTCAAAGCAATTCATCTACTAGTAAAGTGTGGCACGTGGACTAATGCTAATGTAGCTGTGAGAAGTAGTGGTGATGCCACGACAAGAAGCTGAATAGTCGGAACCATTAAGGTAGTAAACACCTCCCCTGTAAGCACAAGGATTAATGCTATCAAACATCCATCGCTCTAGTGTCCATTCAAATTCATTACCAGCCAAATCATAAATATTCATCTTATTAGTCTGCTCTGATGATCCTGTTGTTAATAATTGATAATAACTTGTATTACTTGAGGTTTGACTTGATGTTACATAGTTTTCTGTATCTTCATTAAATGGTTTCCATATACTTGTTGGACTCTCTGGGTATACATTATACTTCCCTCTACTTAGTGTTAAACTACTATCAGTATAATTCCCCCATTCTTTACAATCTCCTTTTGTTATTGCACTTCCTGCCTTTTCATCTATAAATTTACATGTTAAGTCCCATTGTATTCCAAATAATAAACTTGTTGTTTTATTTGTATCTGGTTTCATTCTATCTGCTAGTGTTTGAGCTTGACTACATGTTACATAATTATATGGTATTTGGTCTATTCGACTTACTGCCTCTCCTGTTATTCCACTTGACGCTGTTCTTGTTTTATTACTAGCTGTTGCAGTAGCATCACCTATTTCATATCTACTTATCCAAAATCCTCCATTTGAAAATACACTACTTAACATTTTTTCATAATTTTCTTTATATTCATAATATGTTAATCCACATCCATTATTCAATTTCTTTTGCTCTTCTGTTAAATTTGTAGTTCTTTCATTTACTAATATCTCTCCATCTAAGGCATGCCATTCATCTGCGAAACTACTAGTTCTATAATTTGTTGGAGTTGTTACATAATTTATTAAATCTGCTTTTATTGTATCATATTGCTTTGATTCTGTTGCAGTAAATATAGTCTTAGGCACTTCCACCCATGTCCATTCATTATCTTTACTATCTTTTATTACTATTCCTTTATTTGCATCTCCCTCTACAACTTCTTTTGTTCCATCTGGCATTGCACTTACTGGGTCTGTTATAGATGTATCTACATTTTTTATTTCTTCTCCTAAATTACTTCCTCCACTTAAATTATTTCCTAAAAATCCATTTATTGTATCTTCATATTCTTTTAATGTAGTATTTTCTCCTTCTTGAGCTTCTACTGATTTATTTTTTGCCTCTCCTGCTTTCTCAAATAATCCACTTCCTGTTAGACTTGCTATTGATATTCCTGCCAATATTAAAAGAATTATTATTGTTATTACTAGAGCAATTAGTGTTATTCCTTTGTTTTGTTCTTTCATATTTTTATTATTTCCTCCTTTGTTTTTATATCCTCTTCTTTATTTAACATTATATTTTTTATTTATTTTTTACACAATAAAATAACAAATTTTAATTGTAAATAATTTTACATAAATTCTACTATCAAAACAATTCATCTCATATCCACAATACATAGAGTAGTAAAATTATAAATATATAATTTTTACAACTTATATATATCACCAACCACTGTAACAAAATTCCCACAAAAACATATAATAAAATAATATATTCTACATATATCAAAACAAAAATAATATATTATACTAGAGGTGATAAAAATGAACAATATAAATATTGACGAAAACACAATGAACAACATCAAAAACATGGTTGATAATGGAAACATATCAGAAGCACTCTCAAACATATCTCCAGAAATGATACAAAACTTTACACAAATGCTATCAAATCAGCAAAATCAACCAAACCAAGCAAACAACAATTCTCAAGGAGAAACAACAACAAATAACTTCAATCAATCAAACGCAAACTCCACACCAAGCAACAATAACTTTGACTTTAGTAACATAGACATGAACACAATCATGAAAATGTCTTCTGTCCTAGGAAAAATGAACACAACAAAAGACGACCCAAGAGCCAATCTACTAAACTCTCTAAAACCATATTTAAGAGATGGCAAAAAAGGAAAATTAGACAACTACATGAACTTATTAAACGTTGCAAAAATAGCAGACATAATGAAAGATAATAATAAAGGAGAATAAAAACAATGTTTAGATTTCCATTCTATGGTTATCCATACAATAACCCATACCATAGATACTACAATAACTATCCCAACAATATACAATATAATCAAAATACAAAAACTCAAGAAGTTGAAAAAAAAGATAGTATTACTAATTCACATGAAATTAGTAATACTATCAATTCAAGGTCTTCTGAAAAAGCAGAAGAAGCTCTATTTGAGATATTAGGAATCAAATTATATCTAGATGATATAATAATTCTTGGTGTACTTTTTTTCCTATATGAACAAAAAGTAAAAGACGAAATGTTATATATTATATTATTCTTATTATTATTTGCATAATACTATTCAATTACAATATCCTCACCATCTATATAAACATATGCCTGTTTATGCATAGGTTCTTCATCCCTATTAATTTCCTTAACAACATTAGAAATTCTTATTTGAACAGTATCTAAATAACCAGCAGCGATTATAGCATTTTTATTTCCTTTTGCACCAGCATGAGCAAGCCCTCTTAAATTTCCTAAAACTACAATATTGTCTGATGCAATTACTTCTGCACCTGAATTAACATCTCCCAAAATAACAATACTACCTTCAGCTTCTATTCTTTGTCCAGACCTTAAAGAACCTCTATGAAATTTAGTTTCAGAAATGGCAATTTCTTGTTTAAATGTTCTTGTTATACTTGCCAACCCTAAACTCTTAGGCATATCAAATTCAACATCAACATCAATATTCTCTTTTATTAGCTGTTGAATCTCATCAATTTCCTTATTCTTTAGCACTTTTCCAACAATCTTTATTGGAGTTTTTTCATCTTTATATAACTTCTTTAACTCTGGTAACTTTTTAGTAAGCTCCGTTATAATTTTAATTTGTTCTGCATCTTCAAAAATTTTAATCATAATATAATCTTTCTTTAAATTAATTGCAATACAACTTTTCATTTCTACATCCATTCCTCTCAAATATTTATCTCATACTTTCGTTATATGAAATTGCTCTCATATCTTCAGTTATATTTTGAGTATTCATACCAAAATATTCTGCCATTATATTTCTTACCGCTTCTGCAGTATAATTTCCATGTCCACCATTTTCAACCATAACAACAACTGCAATCTCTGGCTCTTCATATGGTGCAAAAGCAGCAAACCATGCATTTACCAAATCATTATTATTCTCATCTTTTCCAGCCTCTGCTGAACCAGTTTTACCACCTACTGAAATATCAAAATTTGCAAATCTCGTAGCAGCAGTACCAGACTCACCACTTGTAACAGACTTCATTCCTTCTTTCACAGCATTCACATAACTAGGATTTAAAGTTATATCTTCACTTTGTCCATCATCTTTAACTCCTAATTTTTCATTCACAAACTTATTAATCTCACTCCTTGATACCTCTGTTCCATCAGGATTTTGAATTGATTTTATTATACTCACATCCACATCATTGCCACCATTAGCAATCATACTTATATACTTAGTCATTTGTAAAGGTGTAAACTTATTATATCCTTGGCCTATAGCTGCATTTATTGTATCACCAGGATTCCATGTTCTATTTATAGATGCAACATAATCTTTACTAGCCAAAGTCCCCATTGCCTCTCCAGGAAGCTCTATTTGAGTTTTAACTCCTAATCCAAAATATTTAGCATATTTATCTAATACATCTATTCCCATTCTATCAGCAGTTTCATAGAAAAAGAAATTACAAGATTTCTCAATAGCACCAATTACATTAAGATATCCATGTCCTCTATGATAATCTGTATAATACCAACATTTCCATGCTGCTCCATATTTTTCATAAACACCAGTATCATTCATTCTCTCTGTCAAAGTAATATTACCTGACTCTAACCCAGCAATTGCTGTAATCATCTTAAATATAGAACCTGGTTCATAAGCACTTTGAATCGTTTTATTTAATAATGGATACGCCTTATTTTCTGAATAATTTTTCCACTCTTCATTACTAATTCCATCTGCAAACGATTGAGGATTATAATCTGGATAACTAGCCATAGCCAAAACTTCTCCAGTTTTTACATTCATTACAACACAAGAACCACCTTTTGCATCATAAGACTTTCCAAATCCACCATTTCTTATCTTCTCAACATTAGATTTCAAGGCCTCTTCTGTTATCTTCTGAAGCTTAGAATCTATTGTAAGTATAACATTAGACCCAGCAACAGCCTCTTTATCTATAACCTCTGCTGTTATAGTACCATCAACAGCCATATCTATTTGTTTTGTACCTTTTTTACCTCTTAAATAATCTTCAAAAATATATTCAATACCAGTTTTCCCTATAATATCATTCTGGCTATATTTATCTTTTCTAGTCTGATATTCTGAATCACTTATTTTAGCCGCATAACCTAAAACATGAGAAGCCAAAGTACCTTCTTTATATTGTCTTACTGGTTGCACAACAATATTTATCCCTGGAAACTCATCTCCATTTTCGCTAAATTCTGCCACAGCTTCTCTTGGTATATCTTTTGCAATTGTTAAAGACTTTGTACTACTATATCCCTCTTTTACAATAGCATATCTAATCGCAATAATTTTTCTTATTTCAGATATATCTTCATTTTCTATTTTATATTTATCTTTAAATTTATAAAATGCTTGCTCAGCAGTAAAGCTATCATCAATATCATTATTTTTTTTCCAATTTTTTAATGAATCATCACTTATTGTAAATTCAAATGGCTCTATTTTAATCGGAAAAGAATCTATATATTTTATATTATACTTCTCCAACACATTAATAATTCTAAGTATAGTATCATTCAATGTATTCACATCTATTTTACTTTTATATAACTCTAAATTAAACTTTTGATTAGAAGTAACAAGTACATTTCCTGACCTATCCAATATTTCTCCCCTTGCTGCTTCCAATGTACTCTCTCTAGTTAATCTTGTATTTGACTGTTCTCTATATTCAGAACCATGTACAATCTGAAGGTTAAACAATTGAATAATTAAAACTACTCCAATAATATATGTAAAAATAGTTGCTATATTATATCTAAAATTAATACTTCTTTTATTAATCCCTTTTGACAATTTTTCACCTTCCTCTTAAAAATATCTAGTTAAAATCTTATTTCCTTTGTACTCATTTTCTATATAATATCCAAATTTTTGTATTAAAGGATATATTATTATAGTTATTAAAATATTATAAATAACTTCTAATATAAGAATCTTCACAAATTCTAATATCTCTATATTTATAGAATTTAAAATATAATTCATAAAATATGAAACAATCTCAAAAACCATAGTGGTTCCAAATACCATAAACATTATAGTTATTCTACTATCTTTAGAAAAATTCTTATCAAAGATGATTGATAATATACCAATTAATGCTAGTCCAATTAAATTAGTACCTATCTTATCTCTAAATAATAAATCTATAATAATACCAAATACAGAACCATATATAATCCCCATACTTTTACTTCCGAATAACCCTATAAACAATGTATAAATCACAAAAAGATTAGGCTTTACTCCAGCAATTGTAAACCAATTAAATAAATTAGCTTGTAAAAAATAAATCAAAAAACCAATTAATATTAAAGCTAAATTTATAAAAGCTTTTCTCAATACTACCACCTCTTTTTACAAAATCTCTTACACTCTTCCAGTTTCTATTTCTATGTGTTTTTATATATAATAATAACCACACACTTAATTATTCTTCACAACCAAAACTGTATTTAATTTATTAAAATCAACTGCAGTCTCAATCATAGCATATCTATCAGTTTTATTTTGGGTAGTAATAATCTTCTTTACATTACCTACATGTATCCCTTTAGGATAAATCCCCCCTAATCCAGATGTATCAACACTATCTCCTTGTACTAAATTAGCATCTGTAGATATATACATAGCCTTTAACTCTGTATTACTCTCTAAAGTACCTTTACAAACTATACTATCTTTATTAGTATTCATCAAACAACTTATTGAACTTGAAGTATCTATTATAGTTCTAACCTTTGCAGTATTATCAGTAACAGATATAACATGCCCTACTAAACCTTCATCCGCAATTACTGTCATATTCTCTTTTATACCATCTTTTTTTCCTACATTTATAACTATCGTCTTTGAATAATTACTTATATCTTTATTTATAACATATCCTGGTATTGTCTTATACTCACCATACTTCTCTGTCAATCCTAAATATTCCTTTAATGTCTCATTCTCTGTTCTAATATTCTCAAGTTCTCTTAATAACTGTTCCAACTGACTATTTCTTTCTTTTAAATCTTGATTCTCTGTTCTCAAATTACTTATATCTGTAAAAAATGTAGAATTACCACTAAGCTTATTCTTCAAATATGTTAATCCATTTTGTACTGGCATTACTAGTTTATTAGCAACATTCTCAAAAAAAGGCGTATTTGCTTCTCTATTAGAAAATATAACTATAAAAACTAAAACTATTATCGTAATAATAATCCCTAATAAACCACTTCTCTTATTTCTATACATACTTATGTCTCCTTTCTACATTTTCTAAGTAATCTATTTTCTTCTTCTTGAATTAATAAGTACTGTCTTCAATCTCTCTAAATCCTCCAAAGTTTTTCCTGTACCTCTTACAACGCAATCTAATGGTTCATCAGAAATATAAACTGGCATTCCTGTTTCAATACTTAATAATTTATCTAAATTTTGTATCAATGCACCACCACCTGCAAGTACAATTCCTTTTTCCATAATATCTGAAGCAAGCTCTGGTGGTGTTTTTTCAAGAGTGCTCTTTACAATATCTACTATTTTAGAAATTGATTCTCTCATAGCTTCTTCAACTTGAGTAGATGTTATTTTTTCATTTCTAGGTAACCCATTTGTTAAATCTCTTCCTCTTATTTCCATTGACATTGCAGTCATAAGTGGCATTGCACATCCAATTTGCATTTTTATTTGTTCTGCTGTTGTTTCTCCAATTGCTAAATTCATTTCTCTTTTTATATAATTTACAATATCTTCATCAAGTTCATCTCCAGCAATTCTTAAAGAATGGCTAATTACAACTCCCCCTAATGAAATGACTGCAACCTCTGTTGTTCCTCCACCAATATCAACTATAATATTTCCACTTGGTTCGGCAACATCTAATGCTGCTCCTATTGCTGCTGCCATAGGTTCTTCAATTAAATAAACTTCTTTTGCACCAGCCTGAATAACAGATTCTTCAACTGCTCTTTCTTCAACTTCAGTAATTCCAGATGGAACTCCAACTACAACTCTAGGTCTTCCAATATTATATCTTTTTTCTACCTTTTCAATAATATTTTTAAGCATTAATTGAGTAGCTGTAAAATCTGCAATAACACCATCTTTTAATGGTCTTACTGCTTTTATTTGTTCTGGTGTTCTACCAAGCATTTCTTTTGCTTCATTTCCAGTAGATAATATATTTCCTGTTCTTCTATCAATTGCAACAACAGAAGGCTCTTTTAAAATTATTCCTTTCCCCTTTAATGTTACTAAAATATTAGCTGTTCCTAAGTCAATTCCAATATCTTTTGAACCAAATGTAAAAAATTTCATATATTTCATATCCTTTCTTAAAATAACATTATTCTATTTAGTAGTCTTCTTCAGTTTTTCTACTAATTTCTTTGTCTCTTCAAAAACACTTTTATATGCATTATTACCAATTACTATATGGTCTAATAATTGTATATCAAATAACATGGCAGCATTATAAATTTTATCTGTTGCTCTAATGTCTCCTTGACTAGGCGTTGGGTCACCTGTTGGATGATTATGAACTAATATCATTTTAGGAGCTTCTATTTTTAAAGCTTCATATATAATTTCCTTAATACTTACATTTGCAAAATTAGTTCCACCTTTTGCAATATCAATATTGTTTAATATTTCATTTTTGTTATTTAATAAAAATAATTTAACATATTCTCTTTTTTCAAACCTCATTTCCTCCATCACTAAGTTTGCCATAATATCTGTATTTTTTACCTTTATCTTTTTATAATTAGATGGCTTAGACATTCTAATAGCTAATTCACAAACAGCCTTTAATTGTATTGCTTTAACTCGTCCAATTCCTTTTATCTGTGTAAACTCTTGCAAACTCATAGATTTTAAAAAATTCAAATCTCCCATTTGAGGATCATAACTTAAATTTAAAATTCTTTGTGCTATCTGCACTGAGGTTTCATCTTTGGTTCCAGATTTTATTATTATAGCTAATAATTCTGCATTTGATAAATTTTTCTCTCCATATAACTCTAATTTTTCATATGGTCTTTCTGTTTCAGGTAATTCTTTTATTTTTAATGACAAATTAAAACTTCCTTTCTTTACAATAGTTTTATATTTGTCCCACTTTTTTATTACACTTTTCTATATATAAATACAGATAGTATCATACCAATAATACTTGCAACATTTATTCTTATCATTAGTCCAAATGTTAATTTTAATACATTCAAATCTAATATTAATGGATTTTCTAATCCAAATGCTTGCTCATATGATAACCACCAAAGCCATGGTACTCCTGATGCTAACTTTCCAAGTAGTCCCCCTACTACTAAACCTGCTAATAAAAATACTAACAATACCCATATATTTTTTTCTCTTGTTGCCATTTTTATACCTCCATTTTTTCTTTCGTCCTTACGGATAATACCTTTTCTAATATACTGTATTATATATTGATTTACGTTTTTTTTCAAGTAATTTATATAAATTTAAGAAAAATGATTTACATTCTTTATAATCCATTATATAATTCGTTTACGCAACTTTATTAACCTTTTCTATTATTTTAGGAGGTAATCACATGAAAAAACAGGTTTGGAATTTTGTTCTCACTGGAGGCCCTTGTGCAGGAAAAACAACTGGTCTTTCTACTATGGAACAAGAACTACAAAATCGGGGATATTATGTATTAATTGTCCCTGAAACAGCAACAGAATTAATTTCAACTGGTATTCGTCCTTTTAATAATTCTTTAGATTTATTACCTTTTCAATATGTAGTATTTGAAAAACAAATTCATAAAGAAGAATTATACAGAAAAGTAGCACAAATGATACCAGCTGAAAAAGTTATTATTATCCATGATCGTGGTATAATTGATAACAAAAGCTATATAACAAATAAACAATTTCAAGAAATTCTATCTCACTTTTCCTTTAATGAAGTAGAAGCACGAGATAGATATGATGCTGTATTTCATCTTGTAACAGCTGCAAATGGAGCTGAAGAATTCTATACTTTAGCAAATAATGTTTCTCGAACAGAAACACCAGAAGAAGCACGGAAACTAGATGAACTAGGAATTTCAAATTGGACTGGACACCCACATTTTAGAATTATTAATAACAGTACAGATTTTGAAAGGAAGATGGAAAGATTAATGTGTGAAGTATATTCAGCTCTTGGAGATCCTACACCTATTGAAATTGAAAGAAAATACCTTATTAAAAAACCTGACATCAATACACTTGCAAAATACGTCTCTATTACTGTTATTGATATCGTTCAAACATATCTCAAGTCAACGGGAAATATCGAACGACGTGTACGTCAGAGAGGTCAAAATGGTAACTTTTCATATTATTTAACAGAAAAACGTGAAATTGATTCATTAAAACGTGCTGAATCAGAAAGAAAAGTTTCTGAAAAAGATTATATTCATTATCTTTCAGAAATAGATACAACTCTTCATCCAATCATAAAAAAACGAATCTGCTTTGCATACAAATCGCAATATTTCGAATTGGATGTTTTCGATTTTTCCAAAGATTTAGCTTTGATGGAAATTGAGCTAACTAATGTAAACTCTTCTGTTGAATTACCTAACTTTATTGATATTATTAAAGAAGTTACAGATGACCCAAAATATCGTAACCATCAAATTGCTAAAACACAAACCTTGTAATTAATAATAATGTTGTATTAGAATATTATTATCTGCAAAGAAAGCTGTAAAAAATCTGTGGTGATTGGAGATGATGATTTTTGGAGCCAAGACCTGGCCTAAAAAACACTACTCCAATCACTACAAACTTTTTTACAGACTTTTTTATTTTTTATATTTAATTTAGAATTTAATTACCAAAAATTACTCCTTTAAATATAATAATAATAGTAGTATAATATAATTAATGATACTGGAGGTAATCTAATGAAAATTGAAAAATTAACAGAAAATAAAATTAGAATAATACTAAAACAAGAAGACTTTAAAAATAAGTCAATAGATTTAAAAAAATTTATTCTAACAGAACCTGAAACTCAAAGTTTATTTTTAGAAATATTAAATAAAGCAAAAAAAGAAGTTGACTTTGACACAGATGGTCACAAATTATTAATAGAAGCTTATTTTCAAAATAGTGATGTATTCATATTTACAATAACAAAATATACTGAATCTAATACAACTCTAAAAAACAATACAAAAAAACTTTTATCAATAAGAAAAAAAGTTTCAACTCTACATAGCCCCTGTCATATTTATCAATTTGATAATTTTGAAAACTTTTGTGATTATTGCAATTATATACATAAAAAAAGCACAATTAACTTAAAAACTATATTCAAATCATGTATTTTGTATCTATACAATAATACATACTATTTAGTATTTGATGGAATAAACATATCTCATAAATCATTAGCTCTATTCCATTCATCTTTATTAGAATTTTCTACTTGTTTTAACTGTACGAAAAATTTCAAGTTTAAATTAAAAGAACATGGAAAAATAATTATAAAAAATAACGCCATAAATACAGGAATCAAATATTTTGCATAATAAAATTATAAAATTCCCTTATATAAAAGTAAACAATCCACAATTTAAAACTAAATTGTGGATTATTTTAATTATTAAAATATATACTAATTTTATATTACAATATTTAGTACAAATAATTTTGTGGATTATAAGCCACTCCATTAACTCTAATCTCAAAATGCAAATGAGGACCTGTTGAATTACCAGTAGAACCCACAGCTGCTATAGTTTGTCCTTGTGATATAGTTTCACCAGTTGAAGCATATAATGCATTACAATGTCCATAATATGTCTGTACTCCATTACTATGTGTTATTACAATCAATTTTCCATAAGAACCTTTCCAACCTGAAAATGTAACTGTTCCTGCTGCAGCAGCTTTCACTGGTGTTCCTGTTGAAGTTGCAATATCTAACCCTGTATGAGCTGAACTTCTTATACTACTTCTTGACCCAAATCTAGAAGAAATTATTCCTGATACAGGTTTTATTAAAGAAACCCCTAAACTTACTTTATTGCTAGAAATATTTGTAGCAGTATTTACTGTTCCTGAAGAAGTTTTACTACTACTTTTTTTATTTGAAGCAACAACTACCTTTTTAGGTTCAACATATAACTTAGAAACAGCATCATCTGTTGAAGTCATTTCCTTTAATTCTGTTTCATACTTTTCAGCAATAGTTATATTCTCCATATTAGAACTTTTCTTTTCTTTTAATTTATTAACAATACTCTCTGCCTCTGTAAAATTAGGAACATATATCTTCTCTTCTTGATTTTCTAAAATTGCATAATATCTATAATATGTAGTTCCATCAGATTTTATTGTATCAAAAATTTTATTGTCATCAGAATCAACATCTTTTTTTAATAAACAAATATTATATTCTGGTAAACTATCAACTTGCACAAAAGCAGTATTGTCACTTTCACCATTTTCAATATAATCATTTATTTGTGATTGTAATTTACTCTTATTATCAGTATACCCAACCATCTCACCATCAATACTCACACTATAACTTACTTTATAAAAAGAAGCAATAAAACTTATTACAATCAATAATGATATAGAAATCAATATTATTAATTTTATTGACCTCCTTGTATGTATTAATACTTTTTTTAACATTACAAATTCTCCTTATAATATTATAAAAATATATTATACTTTTTTTTAAAATTTTGCAAGAGGATGTACATTAATTTTCCGTAAGTTTTTTTATCTTTCTTCTATTAATCTCCTATTTATTAATTTTTTCTTTCAATTTCAAAATTTGCCAAAAGGAATCTAAATATTCCTTTTGGCAAATTTAATTATTGTTGTAATTCAGTTTTAACAGTTTCAACTTCAGTTGTAGTAGCTTTTTGAGCTGGCTTATAATACCCTTTGCTTTGAGCAATTTTAAAAAGCTCAAATTGAAAACTTTCATCACTATTTCTTATTTGTTGAAAAGTTTGTCTTAAATTCATATTCTCAGATTCTGATATAGCTGTTTGATATGCTGTCAAATCTGATTTTACCCCAGACAAAATATCATTTACCATAGTTTTCTCATCCATTATTTACTTCCTCCTAATTAATTATTTAAAAACGACATTAATTTTTGTTTAGTATTTAAACTATCTTGAGCAGCCTTTGTAAATATCTGTTTAATTTGAGGATCAACTGCTTGAGCTGAATAAGTATTTAATTTTTGATATACTGTGTCATGTGCTCCTATTAAATGTCTTAAATGTTGTAATTCTAACTGATTTAAATCTGCCATTTTTTTCCTTCCTTTCCTTTCAATCATCACAAAATAAAAACTTTCAATTTTTATTTTGCAAATCTCTACGCTTCACTTCATTCATCGTCATACAAAAAATTTTCTAGTTTTCTATATATTAAATGTATTTACTCTTTCTAACTAGTTATTAGTAACATTCTTTAATTTTTAATCTGACAAATCTTATGAGTTATTCTCTATTTAATATTTACACTTTTCTATTTTTTATACATCATTAAATATAATTTAAATTTCATTTTTTCAAAAATATGATTAATATACATGACAAAAAAAGCGACAATTTGTCGCTTTTTTATATCCTTTGAAAGTCATATAGTAAACTCGTTATATAATCTCTAAATTAGCAAACTTAGCCATTAATCTTTTATGTCCAACCTTATCAAAATTAATATCAACTTTTAAGTCATCTCCCTCAGGCTCTACATTACTAATAGTACCCTCACCGAACTTCTTATGGAATACTCTAACACCTGAATCATATTTAGATAAATCTACATTACTTCCCAAAGATTTCTTGTTCAAATTATTTAAGAAACTCTCTGCTGTTCTAAACATAAATCCATTACTATTTGAATTTGAAGATGCTGCGCTCATTGCTGGCTCTTTACTATCAATTTTATATGTCTTAATATTTCCATTATCTTTACTACCATATGTCCAACTATATTTTGAATCTCCGAAAATCCTATTAGACTCTTGCTTTTCTCCTAATGCTTCATCATAACCATCTAACAATTCACATGGAATTTCCTTTAAAAATCTAGAAACTTGATTACAACTTGTAGAACCAAAAATTGTCCTTTGCTTACTACATGTTAAAAATAAATTCTCTTTTGCTCTTGTAATTCCAACATAGCATAATCTTCTTTCTTCTTCTAGCTCTTTTGGTTCAGAAATTGATTTATACCCTGGAAAAATTCCCTCTTCCATTCCAACTAAAAATACAACTGGGAATTCCAAGCCTTTTGCACTATGTAACGTCATAAGAGTAACTGTATCTTCAGTTTCCTCCAAATTATCAATATCACTAGATAATGTTATTCCCTCTAAGAAATCACTTAACTTGTTATCAGCAGATTCCTCCTCAAATTCTATAGCAACAGTTAAAAATTCATCTAAATTCTCTATTCTATTTTCTGCTTCTATAGTATTTTCATTTTCTAAAGCTTTTGTATATCCTGATTTTTTAAGAGTTTCTTTAATTAATTCAGAAATTTGCATATCATCTTTCTTTGCTCGTAACTCTTCTATAGCATTTATAAATTCTCTTGAATTCATAAATACTCTATTTAAACCATATTGGTCTGCATGTTCTATAATTTCATACATAGAAATACCACTAGTATTTGAAATCTCTTCAATTTTATCTAAACTCGTTTTTCCAATTCCTCTTTTAGGTTCATTTATTACTCTTTTTAAACTTAAATTATCTGATGGATTTTGTATCAATCTTAAATATGAAATAATATCTTTAATTTCTTTTCTTTCATAGAATTTAAGACCACCTATAATTTTATAAGCAATATTTTCTCTCCTTAAAATATCTTCTATAGCTCTTGATTGTGTATTCATTCTATAAAGAATAGCAAAATCTGAATACTTATAATATTCTTCTCTTCTTAAATGTTCAATTTGTTCAGCAATATATGTTCCCTCATCATATTCATTACCTGCAGAATATACTTTTGGTAAATTCCCAACATCATTTTGTGTCCATAATTCTTTTTTATATGTAACTTCATTATTTTTTATTACGGAATTGGCAGCTTTTAGTATATTTCCTGTACATCTATAATTTTGCTCCAATTTAATTATTTTAGTTCCTGGAAAATCTCTTTCAAAATTTAAGATATTTGAGATATCTGCCCCTCTAAAACTATAAATTCCTTGGTCATTATCACCAACAACAGTTATATTTCCATTTTTAGAAGCAAGCATTGTAACTAATGTAAATTGTGCTTTATTAGTATCTTGATACTCATCAACTAAAACATATTTAAATTTATCTGAATAATAGTCTAATACATCTGGATTCTCCATTAAAATTTTAATTGTATAATTTATAATATCATCAAAATCTATAGCATTATTTTCTTTCAATCTTTTTTGATACAACTCATAAACTAATGCAATTTTCTCTTTTCTAAAATCACCATTCGCTCTAACAGCATATTGTTCAGGCTCTAGCATTTCATTTTTTGCATTACTTATTTCTGATAAAACAGATCTATCTGTAAACATTTTATCATCTAATCCAATACTTTTTATACAAGCCTTTATTAATGTTCTTTGGTCAGATGTATCAAATATTATAAAAGAAGAATCAAATCCTATTCTGTCTATAAATCTTCTTAAAATACGTACACATATTGAATGGAAAGTTCCCATCCATATATCTTTAGCAACATCTCCTACTAAATTTGCAATTCTCTCTTTCATTTCATTTGCAGCCTTATTTGTAAATGTTATTGCTAATATATTCCAAGGCAATACTCCTTTTTCTCCTATTAAATAAGCAATTTTATGTGTTAATACTTTTGTTTTTCCACTTCCTGCTCCAGCAATTACTAAACATGGCCCTTCTGTATTTACTACAGCCTCATATTGTTTATCATTTAATCCATTTAATAAATCTTGCATCTTATTCTCCTATTCTATTTAACTTTTATTTTTTATACTATAATAATTCAAAAATTTTCATTTTCCATTATATATTTTCAAACCATAAAAGTCAAGAAAACACAAAAACTTTTTCAAACATTTTTTCGTCATACATTATAATTCAAAAGCAACCTAATATCTACTAATATAGAGTAGTTGAAATATCCCATAAAAATTAAAAAACTAATTTCACTCCACTCTCTTCTAATAACCAAAAATCATCCATCATTAATTGACATAATGTTTTTTATATGATACAATAATAAACATAAAAAATTAGAAAGGTGGTTTATATATGAAACGGATTGAGACTGACAATTTTATATTAACCCAAAGCATAGTTGATTCAAATGGTGATAGCACATGGCTTGTTACTAGAAAAAAGAATTCAAGAATATTTTATATTCATGTATTTGATGTAAATCATATAAATATTAAGTTCTTCAATTTTATACAAAGTCCAAGTGAAGCCATCACTGCATTATGCAAGCACATTGTATCAGAAACTGGTAAAACTCCTTATATAAATATTCATTACACTAATAAGGATTTAATTATAGCTTGCCAAAAAGCAGGTTTCCGGAAAGTAAAAAATATAAAACATCTATATAGATTTAAAATTTAAAATTAATTTTAAATTTAAAACTCCCCCTAAAGTAAAATCAAAATATTACTTTAGGGGGTCTTTATAAAGAAATTTAAAAAACTCACAATTAAAAATAAGCATATATTTTTCTAATTAAAATAAAAGTGCAGATTTTTATAGTTATCTATATAGTAGAACTTTATTTTTATCATCTAAATTAACAATCTTATATATCTAAACTCTCCTTTCGACTATTTTAACTTTCAATATTATTATAGTCGAAAGAATTATCTTTTATAAATAAAATCATTCAAAATCATAAGAACTCATTTATAAATTGCAAATCACACACAACTTAAAATCCCTTAATATAGAGTAGTTGAAATTGTAAATATATCCACTACAATATTATATCTTAGTCGCAAAAATCCCAAGAATAAAACCAATCATATTACCAATAGCTGACATTCTCCCTCTATACAATTTATTAGATTCAGGTATCAATTCTCCAGACACAATATATAACATTGCACCAGCCGCAAAACTTAAACAAATAGCAATTACAGATTCAGATATAGCTCCTATAATAGCACCAAAAAAAGCACCTATTCCAGTAGTTATTCCAGATAATAAAACATAAAAAATAACTCTTGATTTTTTCATTCCACCATTTTTCATAGGAACAGCCATTGATATCCCCTCTGGTATATCATGCAAACAAATTGCTATTGCTAAACCCAATCCTAATTTCAATGAAGCCTCAAATCCAGACCCAATAGCCAATCCCTCTGGAAAATTATGAATAGCCAAACCAATAGAAACAATTATTCCTGTTCTTAATAAATCATTTTTACTACTATATTCTTTTTCTTTTTTACTAAACTTTTTCTGAACTACAATATCACAAAAAATCATTGATATAATTCCAATAAATATTCCAAAAATTATACTATAAATACTACTTATTCCTAATGCCTCTGGAATCAAATCAAAACATATAATAGCCATCATTAATCCTGATGCAAAAGATAATATAAAACTTAAAAATTTATTCGAATTTTTTTTAATAACTATTCCTAATATACCACCCAATGTAGTACCAAATGTACCAAAAAATAACCCAAGTAATGTTGTTTTTAAAATCTCATTCATCAAAAAACTCCTTAAAATATACTTTACATTAAGTATATTCTAAGGATAATATTTTTATTCTTCATCACCTTTTAATCTTTCAGCTCTATCGGCAGCAATTAAATTATCAACCATTTCATCAATATTTCCATTTAAGAAGTTCTCCATTTGATAAATGCTCATACCAATTCTATGGTCTGTAATTCTACCTTGAGGATAATTATAAGTTCTAATCTTCTCACTTCTATCTCCAGAACCAACTTGTGATTTTCTTGCATTTGCAACTTCACTATCTTGCTTTTGCTTTTCGATTTCATAAAGCTTTGTTCTAAGCATTCTCATTGCATTATCTTTATTTTGGAATTGAGACCTTTCAGTCTGACATTCAACAACGATTCCTGTTGGTTCATGTATAAGTCTTACGGCTGATGATGTTTTATTAATATGTTGTCCTCCAGCACCTGAAGCACGGAAAACCTCCATTTTTATATCAGATGGGTTTATTTCAATCTCAACATCTTCGACAACTGGAAGTACTGCAACCGTAGCAGTTGAAGTATGAATTCTACCACTACTTTCTGTATCAGGAACTCTTTGTACTCTGTGTACTCCACTCTCAAATTTTAATCTACTATATACACCTTTTCCTGTAACCATAAAAGTTATTTCTTTGTATCCACCAAGACCTGTTTCATTTTCATTTAAAACATCTACTTTCCAATGTTTTGTTTCAGCATACATAGTATACATTCTAAATAATGTTCCAGCAAATAATGCAGCCTCTTCTCCTCCAGCACCAGCTCTAATTTCACATATAATATTTTTATCATCATCTGGATCTTTTGGAATTAATAAAAATTTTAATTCTTCTTCTATTTTAGGCAACTTTTCTTTTGACTCATAATATTCCATTTCAGCTAATTCTTTTAATTCTTTGTCTTCCATCATCTCTTTAGCTTCATCCATTGATTCTTTTACTTTTTTATATTCTCTAAATTTCAAAACTATATCTTCTATACTTGCATGTTCTTTCATCAATTTTTGCCATTCTGCTTGATTTGATATTACTTCTGGGTCACTAATCATTTTTGTTAACTCATCATATCTCTTTTCAACTGCTTCCAATTTTTCAAACATAAATATTCTCCCCTCATTATAAATCACTTTTATATTATACACTATATTTGTTACATTTACAAGCAAAATTTTAAGACATAAATAAATTTATTTAAGTTCACATATTAATTAATATAGAGTAGTTGAAATTATAAATATATAAATAAAATCATTTTATCCAAATGTGATTAAGCAAATCTAAAAAGCTCTAAAATATTACTTCAAAAACATTACACATAGAAAAACCTCACTCTTCAAAAAGAAAAGTGAGGTAAATGACTTAACTATTTTAATATCTCTGTTAAAGCACTTTCATATTCTGGAATAATAGTATCAAATGGAGAAATAATCTTTCCAAACTCTTCCAGAAATATCTCTCTAATCTGGGCAAAATATTTTTCAAGTGCCATACCTAATTCAAAATCAGTATAATCGGAAATACTTCTAGAATTAAGTTTACGTTCTTCCAAATCCAAACGCTTTACTCTTGGTCTTAGAACTTGAATCCATTGTTTTCTTGGGCATTCATCTCTTGTTGCAAAAAGCTCTGGAAACATGAGTCCTGAATAGAAAATATCTATTTTCTCTAAGAGCTCTTTCTGTAACCCTATAAGCTTTTGGATTTGTTCATCAGTCAATTTTTTCATATCTTTCCTCCATATCAATAAAGAAAATATTTATATTAGCGTCAATTACAATTATATATCAACTTTACATAATTGTCAAATTATAATTTATTTTAGCCTCATCCAAAATATCTTTTTCTCTATTAGTACAAGTAAAAATAATTATCTGCCTATTCTTAAATTCACTACTCAAATACATTAAAATATTCCTTAATCTCTCATCATCATAAAAAGCAAAAGCCTCATCTAATAAAATTGGTACTTTTTCATCTGACATCTCATCTATCATAGAAAGTCTTAATGACAAATATAATTGGTCAATTGTTCCTATACTTAATCTATTAGCAGAAACATAGTCTCCACTTTCTAGTTCAACAATTAACCCTTCTGCCTCATTAAACATAACTTTAGTATATTTTTTATCTGTAATCTCAGAAATATTATTAGACAAATTCTCTGTAAACTTAGGGGCAACTAAATTCTTCATATTTTCATAAGCTGAATTCAAAACATCTTTTGCTAAATTCATACTTAAATCTAACTTTTTTAAAGTTAACATTCTTTCATTATTGTTAACTAATTCTTCTTCTATTTTTGCAAGATTATCCAATTGAGGTTCTATATTTTTTTTATCCAAATTTAAAGAATGTAATCTTAATTTTTTATCATTTATCAATTTTTGAATTTTTTCAATTTCAAAATTTATATTTTCTAAATTATTTAAATTAATAAAATTATTTATTTTATTTTTTTCTAATTTATTTAAATAATTATTTTTTATTTTTTCTTTTTCCAAATTTATTTTTAAATTAAAATTATTTTTTAATTTATTTAATTCTTCATTTAAATTATTTAAATTATTTTCTATTAATTTTTTTTCATTTTTTAAATTAATTAATTCTAAATTAATTTTATCAAAATTATTTTTTTCTATTTTTTCTTTATTTTTTATTTTTTTATTTTGATGGTTTATAAAAAATAAATAAAAAATTAAAAACGTTGGTACTGTAAGGAGAAAAATATATCTAAAAATATTATTTTTTATAAAAATAAATTGAAAAATATTAATTAAAATTAATAAAATAAAAATAATATTTAATTTATTTATTTTTTTATTATTTATTTTATTTTTATTATTTTTTATTTTTTTATTTTTTAAATTATTTTCAGAATATTTTTCGAAAATATTTTGATTATTATTTTTTAATTCATTTATTTTATTATTTAATAAATTTATTTTTTCTAAATTATCATTTTTTATATTTTCTTTTATTTTTATTTTTTCATTTTCTATTTTTTCATTTTCATTTAATAATTTTATTTCTTTTAAAAAACTATTTTCATTTTCTAAATTTAAAATTTCTTCATTTAAATTATTTTCTTCATTTTCAAATTCATATCTAAAATTTTTATATTTTTCTAATTCCTCTTTTTCTTCTTGCAAATTATTTATATTTCTAGCAATTATATTAATTGGCTTTTCCCTAGACCTTTCAGTCCCAACCTCATCTAATTGTCTTCTATTTATTCTATCAATTACCCTTTTAAAAGAAACACTATCATCACCTGTCTGTGCTAAATTCGCAATTTTCTGAATTAAAAAGTTTTGTTCTTGATTTTGTAATTTTACTTCATTTTGATTTATTGCAAGAGTCGATAAAAATAAATCTTCATCTATTTTAGTTTGTTCATAAAAGAATTCATTTCCCTTATTTTTATCAATATTAAACTCCTTAGAAATATCCTCCATATTTTCATTAAATATCTTAGGATTCTTCTTATTAAAATCCCTATAAATTTCATATTTATTATTATTATCTAATTGATATTCCACTTTCCCAGAAAAATCCTCACCACTCCAAGGCTTATATCTATCATAATCTGAAAAGTCTTTACCTCTCTTATTTTTAGAAATACCATAAAAAGTATTAATCATAAAATTTATTAGAGTAGATTTTCCAGCTTCGTTTTTTCCATAAATGATATTTATTCCATCTTCTAATTTAATTTCTTTATTCCTTAATTTTCCATAAGAATTAATCATTAATTTATTTATCTTCAAATCTTTATCCTCCTAAACTGTTTTTTTCCTCCGTCCCCAAAAACAGTTTTTATTCCAAAGCATCAAAACCAATTTCAATTGCTTTTTCTATTATATCTTTCTCATCATCAGACCACTCTTCATTTTTTAGCTTTTGTAACATCTCTTTAGCAAATAATCCTTTCAAAGTATTTTCATTTGCTAATTTATTTAAATCATAATTTATTTTCGTCTTATCTTTAATTTTTATTATACTATCATTAGAAATCAACTTATATAATTCATATCTATTAATTTCAAAGTTTCTTTTTCCTACTAAAATAATCTCTATAAAGCAATCATCACTAAATTCTAGTTCATTAATTGCTTCTATTAACTCCTCTTTTGAAACAAAAGGTGTGACATCAACATCTTTTAATTTGAATTGTGTCTCATCTAATGGAATAAATTCTAAATCTATATTTGTTTTTTCTGTATTTCCTTTTTCTAAATTTCCTACTATCATTCCATGTTTGCCAAGTTCATCAAATCCTAAAGAAACTAATGAACCTGGATACACTATATTTTGATTTTCTTCTTGATTGTAATCTAATTTATGAATATGACCTAAAGCAATATAATCAAAACCTTTTTCTTTTAACATTTTTCTAGATAAAGGATTATATTGTTTTTCTTCTGTTGTGCTTGCATCTAATGAACCATGAATTAATAAAACATTTAATTTACTTTTATCATCGATAATAACATTTTCTATATCACTACCTTCACAATAAAATTCATCAAAACCATGTCCATATACATTTATATCTTTTAATTCGACTTTTTCTATTTCTGACTTAAAAATCTTAACATTATCATTCCACATAAATTTATTATAATAAGAATTCTTTATATATGGATCATGATTACCTGGAGCAATAAAAACTTTTGTATTTGGAATCTCCTTAAACAAATTATTTATATAATCAATTGTTGATCTCTTCACATATTTTTGTTCATACAAATCTCCAGAAATAAATAAATATTCTATATCATTCTCTTTTATATATTCAATTACCTTTTTAAAAACCTTTCTCTGCTCTAATCTTCTTAAATCTCCTAGACTATCTTTATCAGAAAGATTAACAAAAGGACTATCAAAATGCATATCTGCTATATGTACAAACTTCATAATTTCCTCCATATTTTTATTTGACTTTTAATAAAAAACTGTGTATAATAAATATAGAAAACAAAACACAGAAATGTGTTGTTACATAAATCTTGTTAATACACTACATTGCCTGCCAAAGCTAAATGTAGTGTATTTTTATTTATTCCTTATTAGTTAAAAGTATGTAACAACTGTTAATACGGCTACGTTTATAGTTAGTGATATCATAAATCCTATAATTAAAGATAGTAAAAAATCCACCATAAACACCACCTCACTTTCTCATAGTAAAACTATGAAGTTTAGTGGCAACTCTCACATCTGCTTTTATCTCATTTCCTATAACAAACACTATACATTATATTTTTCCAAAAAACAAGCGAACACAACAATTTTTACAAAATTCATATCACAACCAAACAATCTATTCCCCAACATTACTACACACTACCAAAACAACACACTCTAAAGTGGAGTAGTTGAAAAAATAATTTTATTGATATATTAACTTTTTCAACGGCCCATTTAAATCAAAAAAGAAGATGCTTTCTACAAAACATCTTCCCTAAATCTAATTCTCATCCAAAGGCCCAAACAATTCATCAAACTTAGCCTCTAACTCTTTTTGTAAATCATAAGAATCCTCTTCTTCTTGCTGTGGAAGTACTGGAGCATCATCTTCAAAATTTAAATCTAATATATTATCTACTGCCTTTTCTTCTTTTAAAGTTTTATCTTCAATACCTACTTTAGCTGTCACTTTATCTTCTACTTTTTCATTAATATTATCTTGTTTTTTCTCTTTGTTATTATCTTTTTTATCATCCTTATCAATGTCTTCAAATAAATCATCTAAAGACTCAATATCTAAATTATCTACTGCTTTTTCTCCTTTATCCTCAACAAAAGGATTATAAGGATTATATTTTCTCCAAGGTCCTCTATCAATTTCTCCTATGTCATTATGGCTAATCTCATATCTAGCAAGTTCTTTAACCATTGGATGTTTAAAATAATAAAACTTATTTGCTTTAACAGGTTTAATACCTTTTTCATAAATAATACATAAGTCATTGTCCATTCTTCTCAATTCATCTGGAGTCATAAGAGCTCTAGCCATTACTTGATCTGACTTATTATATCCTTGTCTCCACATATGTTTATCTTTACTTACAGACCAATTATCTCTAGATATTGTCTTTTCTCCTAAGGCTTTTGAAAAGTACTCTACTGTTTTAAATGAGTTACTTCCTAAAAATACATGTGTATCACAGTTACCCATTATAGTTTCATAAGATTTCTCATAAACAGCTTCTAATTGATCAATATTTTGTAAAATAACACTAAAAGATATTCCTCTACTTCTTGAAGTAGAAATCTTTTTATCGAAATCTGGTATTTTACCAATATTAGCAAACTCATCTAATATAAAATATGTTCTTTCTTTTAATGCTCCACCATTTTTATCTGCAAAATCATATAATTGTTGTATCATTTGTGAAAAGAATATAGTAAGTAAAAAGTCATATGCTGTATGCGTATCAGACGAAATTACATATACTGCTGTTTTTTTGCTTCCTATTTCCTCAAAATTTATTGTATCAGTTGATGTCAATTCTGCAATTTCCTTTGAATCAAATTTACCAAGCTTTGATTGCAAAGAACTTAATATTGAGCCATATGTCTTCTCTGGAGCTATTTCAATTGATTTATAATACATTCTTGCTGGATGGTCATATGGTAATTGATTTATCAAATCTGAAAGTAAGTTACTACCTCCATTTTTATTCGCAGCTCTTACAAGTTCTGCACAACTTGCCAAGTTCTGTTCTTCTTCTGGTCTTGTTGCTATTAAATAATAAATTAAAGCTTTTAATAACATTTCTGCCATATCATCCCAATATGGGTCTGAACCACTCTCAGTCTTTTGTCCTTTTACAACTGTATTTGCAATAACATCTACATCCAATTCAGATGAAATATGCATTAATGGATTGTATCCATCACTATATTGTGGTCTAACTAAATTTAAAACTTTTATTTCATAGCCATGTTCTTTCAAATATCCTGCAGTTCTATCGTAAAGTTCACCCTTTGGATCTGTAAATATATAAGAACCTAAACATTGATATGCATTAGGAATTGAATATGATGCAGATTTACCAGAACCTGAACCGTCCAACTACTAATACATTTACATTTCCTCTTTTATCAAGTGGTAAATAATTGTCCTCTGCTAAAATAATACCTTTATTTTTACTTAATATTTGATATTGCTCTCCTCTTTGACTCCAATCACTTGAACCATGCTCTATATCTGTAAATTGATTTTTAGGAGCTGATTTCGCAAATCCTATAAAAAATACTACTAAATAAACTATTGTAAATCCTAGTAAAAATGATATAAAATCATGTGTTACTCCATTTGTAAATATTCCAGCAAAAGTCCCAAATGGATTTGACATATTAGAAACTATTTTTTCCATAAATATTTCTAAAGAAATCCCTCCATCTACCTTTGCCTGAAATGTAGTATATGAAAATGGCGCAACAAATACTATGACTAATAATAGCCATAGTATTGAACATATTATAAAACTTTTTTTATTTTTTCTTATTGCACCCTCTATTTTGTAGTTCATATATTTCACCTTCTCTTTTGTTATATTATCTATCTTCTACAGATAATTCTTGACTATCTTCTTTTTGTTCTCTAATTCTAGCTAATTGCATTTCTCTATCTTTTTTATTTATTCTTATATTAGTCCTTTGGCCACTTGTAAGTTCCCTATAACCATCTAAACTAACCTCATGAGTTTCTACACTAGCATCAATAGTTGGCATTAAAGTATCAACTACATCTATAGTTGCACTTGCAGTAGTTTTAGTAGCATCTCCATTTCTTTGTCCTTTTTCTAATGTATTATCAAGAGCTGCCATTGCCATAAATGAAATTACTGTTCTAGCTCCTTCTACGTTTTCTATTGGACTTCTATTCATTTAACTTCCTCCTTAATATTCTTTCTTGTCTCTGATTTCAAAGGCAAAATAAGATTTATATGGTTTTAACTTACATTTACCCCTTACTTCATTTGTTCTTTCATCAAAATAAAGTATTGGTTTTAATTCTTCTGTAGTTTCTGGATCTATTATACAAATAGGTCTTTTTAAATTCGGTGTATATTTAAAATCTTTTACTTCTTTTTCTTCTTCTGAATATATGCTATCAAATTTAAGTGGCATTGGTTTTTTGCTTATTGAAATTTTATCATCAACCATTACTGCTGTATTGACAACTACTCTTTCATTTGCAAAAGATAATATTAATAATTCATCTTCTTGTGTTGGGAAGTCTACATAAAATGTTTTTCTTTTCATATTTCCCCTAATCTCTTCTGTATAATCTAATCTATCAACTGTATATTTTGGATATTCCTTTAAATATTCTTTTGGCGTTTTATTTATTTGATATATAACTGTATTTACTCCTTCTGGATCAGTTATACTAAAATGTTTTCCTTGCCACGTTTCCATAATTTACACCTCACTTCTATGTTTCAGTCCATAGTTCGTCTTTTGTTTCATCACTATTTATAATTATAGCCAATTTCTAGGGATTTGTCAACACTTTTATGTAAATTTGAGTAATAAATAAAAATCGCTATTTAAAATATGTAGTAATAGAAAAGTTATTAATTCTTCCTCACTAGTTTTTGGAGAAATTTTTATATATTTTTTATATATTAACTCTGGAATGTCTTTTTTTAGGTAACTCATACAAATCACTTGCATAAAATAAAAGTATATGCTATAATATTTATATCAAGCAAATAGTAAAATTTAGGAACAAAACAATAAAAACCCTCGTAGCTGCTACTACGAGGGGTTTTGCTATTTATGTAATTTTTCAATTATCTCTATTGCTAGAATAACTACATCAACTACAACAGCAAATATCTTTAGTATAATTTTTGCTAGGAACATTATGTTTTGCCTCCTTTCTTCAAGATTTCCTTGAAATAAGGATAGGCTTATTATATATCAAAGCACATACATTGTCTATAACTTTTTATAATTCATTAATAAATATTAACTAATAGTGTTTTAATTACTCTCCCCTTGGATTAAAACTTGACATTTCCTTTAATTTTTCAAACATCTCTTGTTCATCCAATTCCAAGTTTTTAGGAACCATTATCTTAACATCTGCTATTAAATCTCCTCTACCACCTTTTCCATCTTTATAACCTTTATTAGGTATTTTTACTTTTTCACCGCTCTGTATTCCTTGTGGTATATAAACTTTAGTTTCACCATCAATAGTTTTTATATTAACTCTTGTTCCTAAAGCAGCCTCCCATGGTGTAAGTTTCAAATCTGTACATAAATCACATCCAAATAATTTAAATACTCTATTATTTTCTATATCTATTTTTATAAATAAATCTCCATTTTTTCCACCATTACTTCCAGCTTTCCCTTGTCCAATTAATCTTATTTTTTCTCCATTTCTAATACCCTCTGGAATCTTTACTGAAAATGTTTTCATTTTTCCTTCTACAGTTCTTAAAGAAATTTTCTTTTCTAGACCATAAAAAGCATCTTCCAAACTTACCTTTATCTCTGTTTCTACATTTTCTCCTTTTATCGGGTTTTTTTGTTTTTTTACTTTATCTCTATCTATATTTTCTACATTTCCTAAAAACATATCAAAAATATTTCTTCCTTTAATATTTTGATAGTTCTTTACATTATTTTTTGAATTCCAAATCCTATCATATTTTCTTTTAGAAGCTGGAACAGATAAAGTTCTATATGCTTCATTTATATCTTTTATTCTTTCTTCTGCTAATAAATCTCCAACATTTAAGTCTGGATGATATTTTTTAGCTGCTAATCTATATGCACTTTTTATTTCATCAATTGAAACTCTACTAGTCTCTAATCCCAACAATTTATAATAATCTTTATATTTCATTTAACATCCTCCCAAAATTAGGTAGATATATTATATCACAAAATAGAAAAAAATCCATACGTTTTATGGATTTTTTATTAAAATGTTTCCATTTTTACTTGTTTTCCATTAAAGCAAAATACCATTTTTGTAATATTAGAAAATCCTCTCTCTTTCAGATTTTCTTCATATTTTTTATTATCAATTTGTTTTTTAGCATTCTCTATTGTTTTTTCTAATGTTTCTTCTTTTTCATCTTCTAAAACCTTAAACTCTATAATAAAACTATTTGCATTTTTATCTTTTGGCTCTAGCATTATATCATATCTTCCATACCCTGATTCTCTATTTGAATTCACATAGTATGTATCCCTTAATCCAACTAACATCCCTAGTACAAATGCATGATAAAAATTCTCTGCTGTGTTTTCTCCTACATCCATATAACTAAACATTTCTCTTACTAGTACTTTGAATTTTTTTTCAAACTCTTCAAGATTTAATGTTACTAAATCATTTAATATACTTTTTAAATTATTTCCTACTACTTTATCATTAAACCAATTTCTTATTATTCCTCTAAATAATTCTTTTATCTCTTTGTTTGGTATTTTTACTTTATATAGCCCCTCTGAAATATCTATTGTTTCTACTACCTTTAAATAGCCTGTCCCTAGTAATAATCCCCATATATTATTTTCATTTTTTTCTATTCCAACTATTACTGTTTCTTGATCTAAATATACCTCAATTGCTTCATCATTTAATAATCTTTCTATTTTTTCTTTCAATATCAAAGAATTTTCCAATATTATTTTTATTAAATCATTTGAACTTGTATTCACCCAATATGGAATCAACTCTCTTCTTTTTAAATAGTTTAATATGCTCCATGGATTATAAATTCCATTTGTATTACCTATTCTATAACCATCATACCATCTTTTTATTTCCTCTTTATCATCTTGAATTTGGAAGTCCTCTACAACTTTATCCATTTCTTTTTCTGTAATTCCAAAATCATTACTAAACTCATCATTTAAAACTGTATATACATCAAAATTATTTGCTCCGACTAAATATACTCTCTTTTGCGACTCTACTTACACCTGTTATTACTGTTTTCTCTAAATATGGGTTATCTTTGAATGTTGTCCCAAAAAATGTCTTAAAAAATTTTATAGATTCATCATAATATCCTTCTACATAAAAATTTTGCAATGGTACATCATATTCATCCAGAAATAGCATTACTGGTCTATTATAGTATCTATTTAAATATTTTGAAAGTTGTTTTACACTATTTTTCAATACATTTTCATCTGCTCTAAACCATAATATATCATTTATCTGTTCCTTTTCTTCAGGATATATTATATCACTATCTAATAAATATCTATGTTCTTGATACATATCTGATATTGCAGATTTTAAATTTAATAGCATTTTTTCATAAGTAGTATCATTTACATCCTTTAATGTCATATATATACATGGATATGCTCCTAATTTAGATATATATTTTTCTTCTTGTTCTAATATTTTTAACCCATTGAATAATTCTCTATTATCTTTTTGTGAACAATCAAAATAATATCTTAGCATACTCATATTTAATGTCTTACCAAATCTTCGTGGTCTTGTTACTAAAATTACACTAGATTGATTATCTATAATATCTTTAATATATAAAGATTTATCTATAAAATAATTATCTCTCGTTCTTAACATTTTAAAATCACTAACTCCGATTCCAATTCCCTGCATTTTAACACCTTCCTTTTCTAGTATTTCTCTATATTTTAGATTTATTCTACTATAAAAAAATATAAATTTCAACAGTTTTGAAAATTTATTTAAACTTTTAAATAAACATTGACAAATACAACAATATTTATTTAAATTATATAAGATAGTGAAACATATATAATTTCAGATAATTTTTCCTGTGTTAAGTTTGTTTCTTTTTAACTTAATTCTTTCTCCAATTTCTATATAATTTAATTCGTACATAAAAACCCTTATTATTATAATATTTTATAGTGAAAGAAAAATAAACAAAATCACCTTAACGTATTGAAGTTCATTTATAAGTGTACTAAAATATTTTTAACTTAAAGCAAAAGAAGAGGAAAAAATAATTATGAAGAAAAATAGAAATAAAGGAATAACATTAATAGCATTAGTTATAACGATAATAATTCTGTTAGTCTTAGCAGGAATATCAATAGCAAGTCTAATAGGAAGTGGAGTATTTGAAAGAGCAAAAGAATCAAAAGAAAAATCAGAACAAGCACAAATAAAAGAAGAAATAGAAATGGTGATAATGGACATACAAGTAGAAGAAATATCAAAGGGAAACAATGTAACATTAGAATTGCTAGAAAAAGTGTTACCAAATAAATTAAAAGACATTGAAACTGAATTAAGTAATGAAAAAATAGATGGAACATATAAAGGCTACATCTATACAATAGATAAAAATTTAAAGGTAACAATAAATAACCAAATGACTGAAGAAGAAGAAAAAAGACTTTCAATAAAAGCTAGTTATACTTTTTTAAAATTACCAACAAATGAAAATGATATGAATGCTAAAATTAACTTAAAAATAAATAGTAAAAATTTAATAACTAATATTACATATCCAGATGGAACTTCATTTGAAAACAATGATGAAAGACAAGAAATAGAGCAGGAATTAAATGTTACTTTAAATACAGAATATATAATAAAATGTACATTAAGTGATAACAGTATTGTAAATAAAAAAATAACTATACCTATAAGTGAACTCCTTATTACAAAAATGATAAATAATACAACAAATGACAAATCAGAAACAATTGCTAACATAACATCTGATACATATTTCAGTCAAGAATATTTACCTTATTATGCATTTGACCGAAATATTACTACTTCTTGGTGTACTGAAGCTAATGCAGTATTTCCGCAAAATTTGTATTATGAATTTACAGATGGTAAAAAAAGGAAAGTAGAAAATGTGCAATTTACAACAGATTTTATTGCACATCATAATGCATATGATGTACAAGTATATGGAACTAACGATGATATAAATTGGTTCCCAATAATTGAAAGAACGACATTACCATTAAAATATGGGGAAAATTATACTGTATTAAATGGACTTTCTAACGAATCATTTAAAAAATTCAAATTTACCTGTTATAACTATTCTTTTAGTGTATATGCTGATGCAGCTATTTGGGATGTTCAAATGTATGGAAAAGTAGTAAATTAAAAAACTGAAAAACAAAAAAATTCCTTAAAATACATTTATGTTATTTTTAAGGAATCTTTTTGTTTAAGAATATACGAAAATATTTAAATGATATCTTTTTTCAATATATTTTTCTTTCTTCCATGCTTGAAATTATAACTTCATCTTTTTTCTTCCGATAATCTCTAAAAAAGTATTTTTCACTTTATTTATTGATACTTGATTTAATTTCTGACTTAACAACTCTAATTTTTCTCTCTTCCATACTCCTCTAATACAAAGTAATACTTTAATGCAAAATAGCTTGTACATATTTTATTAAAGTATTACTTTGGAATCAAACTATTAATCCCATAGTAATACTCTTATTCATTAATCATAAATTTTGCATTTTATAATAAAACTTACTATTTTCTTCTATTATTCATTTATTAATCAAAAATCTATAGAGCTAGCTCAATTAATTTATCTAATAACTCACTATACCCAATACCCACATAATCAAAAAGTTTTGGATACATACTAATACTAGTAAATCCTGGTAAAGTATTTATCTCATTAATAAAAACCTTATCTGTATCATTCTCTATAAAAAAGTCCACACGAGACAATCCTTTCCCATCAATCGCCTTAAAAGCTTTTATAGCTAGTTCTCTAATTTCATTTGATTTCTCATCAGAAATATTAGTAGGAATCAACACCTTTGATTCTTGATTATTATATTTTGCATCATAACTATAAAATTCGTCAGCAGCTTTAATTTCTCCTACACATGAACTAATAACTTCTTCATTTCCTAAAACTGCACATTCAACTTCTCTACCAATAATTCCTTCTTCTATTAAAATTTTTCTATCAAACATTGAAGCTTCCACTATAGCTTCTCTTAATTCATCTTTACTATTAACTTTGCTTATTCCAACACTTGAACCAGAATTTGATGGCTTCACAAACATAGGAAACTTCAATTTATTTATTATTATATCAGAAATATCTTCTAAATCTAAAATAGTTTCATTAAATTCCTCATCAATATAAATATATTTTTCATCAAAACTTCTTAAATAAACATATTTAGTCTGACTTATACCAGCCTTATCAAAAGCAATTTTTGAATAAACTTTATCCATTCCAACACTAGAAGCTAAAACTCCACACCCAACATATGGTATCTTTAATAATTCAAAAAGACCTTGTATTGTACCATCTTCTCCATATAATCCATGTAATACAGGAAAAACAACATCAAGAGATTTTAAAAATTCAATAACATTATCTATATGTATTTTATCTTTTAGTTCTTCTCCTACTACCTCATTCTCTTCTAAATTATTGACATTAAACCATTCTCCATTTTTATCTATATAAATTGAATAAATATTATATTTTTCTTTATTTAGATGTTTTATAACTGAAACACCAGATACACAAGAAACTTCATTTTCTGTTGACATTCCACCAAATATAACACCTAATTTTAACTTTTCCAAAATATTAATCATCTCCTTCAAAATATAACCATTAATTTTTTGCAAGGCTTTCTGCTATCTCAAAAAACCTCATTCCATTTGAAGCTTTAAATAAAATAGCATCTCCGTCTTTCCAATTTTCCTTAATAAAAGTATCTATTTTTCTCTTATCTTCAAAATAAAAAATATTACAAGAATCCATTCCATTTTTCTCGGCTTCTTCTGCAATATATTTTGCATTTTCTCCACTACAAATTAGAATATCTATATCATTTTCAGTAACTTCTTTTCCAACTTTTTCATGAAGCTCCTTTGAATATTCACCAAGTTCAAACATATCTCCTAATACTGCAATCTTCCTATTGTTCTTTAATGCACTCAAATATTTTAAAGATGCTTGCATTGATTCAAAACTTGCATTATAACTATCATTTATAATTGTCACTCCATTTTTCAATTCTGTTATATCCATTCTTTTTTTAGTTAGCTCAAATGTTTCAATTCCTCTTTTTATTTGTTCAATACTTAGTCCCAATATATTTCCAACAGTAGCAGCACACAATGCATTATATACAAAATGAATTCCTCCTACTGGAACTAATACTTTAAATCTTTCTCCTTTTAAATTACAAACGAATTCACTGTTATTTTCATTTAAAACAATATCTTCTGCCATAACTTCAGATTTGTTTTCAATTCCATATGTATATATTTTTATATCTTTGCTTTTTAAAGATAAATCATGCAACAAATCATTATCATTATTAACAACTAATAACTTTTTTTCCATTCCATCTAATATTTCTAACTTAGCTTTCAGAATATTCTCTCTAGAACCTAAATTACCAATATGTGATGTCCCTATATTAGTAATAACTGAAATTGTTGGTTTAGCTATTTGAGTTAATTCACTTATTTCTCCAAAATGATTCATCCCCATTTCAATTACAGCTGATTGATGGTTTTCAAGTCTAAATATTGTAAATGGCAATCCTATATTATTATTATTATTCCCTTGTGTCTTTAATGTTTCATATTTTTGAGAAACAACATTTGCTATTATATCTTTTGTACTTGTTTTCCCTACACTTCCTGTTATACCAACAACTGGAAAATTCTCTCCATATAAACTTCTTTTATATTTTGCAATATCAGAAATTGCCTTAATTGTATCTTCTACTTCTATAATATTTCTATCTTCCAAGCCACTTAACTCTTCTTTTGTAAAATCCACACCTTGTATTATTACAGTACTAGCACCTTTTTCAAATGCTTGCTTCCAAAGTAGATTTCCATCAAAATTTTCTCCTTTTATTCCTATATATGTATCACCTGGATTTATTATTCTTGTATCTTTACAAAATTCTCTACATTCTGAATTGATATTTCCTTTTATTAATGTTCCTTTTGTTACATCTATTATTTCTTTTATTTTCATTTTTTTCATATAATCACCTACTCATATTATTCTTGTTAGATTATATGCTTTTTTTATTTTTTTTGCAATCAATAATATTAAAAAAATCTGTCATAATCAAAAGCCAGGTCTTTCCCTCTTACTTTTATATATATAAAAGTAAGGATTAAAGACCTGGCCTCTCATTACTATCATATTAACACAGACTTTTTTATGGCCCTTTTTTTTACATAAGTTTTATACATCCATTAAATTTGATAAATATTTTTGATTAAATATCTTTGTTGGGATGCATACAACTGGACGAACTGGCAGTATATTTGTATTAACATATGAATACACCGATAAACTACAATCAGTATCCACATAATATTCTGATTCAGTTCCATATCCAGTTCCAGCAGGAGATGCTAACCAATAATAATTTATTGTATCAGATCCATATATTCCATGATTAGAACCTAATTCACTTACACTATTTTTTATTAAACTATATCCTATATTATTAGTTTCAATTTCAATTATATTATCTTTATTGTTTCTATTATTATATGAAGCAACTATAAGTTCTAATGTTGGACTACCTATTGCAAACAAAGCATCTTCGTTAGTATAATGACTCCATAATTCTGCATCAGTCAGCCATGCAGTAACTCGTATGTTATTGCTTGTATTTTCTTCTGTAAATAATGATTTTATCATAGGATTTAATTTTTGCCCAACTAAACTAACATCTGCACCATTTTGATAATTCTCACAATACCTTAATGGTACTTTATCTGCTACTGAATTATCTAAATTATCAGAAATTATATATGTACAACTTGTATCTTGATAAAATAATCTCCAACCATTTGTTATATCTTCTTTTACATTATAGTTTGTTACTTTCCATCCATATTTATCAGTGTTTATAGCTCTTTTCTTCCCTATTGTTAATTCTTCTATTGTAATATCTTCATAATTATATGCTACTATTATTGTATATCCATTTCTATATATATTAATACTATTTTCTTCTAAAATTTCATATTCATCTATTTGATTGTTTTGAACTTTTTCATCTAAAAATTCTTCAAAAGTTATTTTATTAATTTCTTTTTCTATCTCCCATTCATCTAGCACTAATCCTATCTCTTCTTCTGCCTGTGCCTTTTCACTTTTCTGCTTACTTTCTTTCGCTTTTTCAAATAATCCGCTTCCTGTTAAACTTGCTATTGATATTCCTGCTAGTATTAATAATACAATAATGGTTATAATTAATGCTATCAATGTAATCCCTCTAGTATCTCTCATTTCCTTTTTCCTCCTATGTTTCAACATTTTTCTATATTTATTTCCCTCTCTTAATATAACTTAATAAAACTATGTAGTGGATAACAAAAGAGTAAGAATGTAATATTATCAATCCTTAAAAGCACTGGTATTACTGCATCATTGTCTTAAATAGCAACTTCTACTAATACATGTATTCTCTATGAGTTATTATATATTTTGCTATATTATAAAACAATAAAAGTATCTACTTTTTGTAGTCACTTTTTAACATAATATCTTAACAATCAAATACTTTTTTATAATCATTATTCACTACTTATATTAATACTAGTATTATATAAATACTATCATCACTACTAATACAACTAATTTTATTTTCTTATTGCCTTTTTATAAACATTCATAATACTCTCTCTTTTGCCTATTATCAATTATTTTAATAGTTGCAATAATTAATAATATAAATAAAAATATTAGAACATTGCTAAAAAACAACATTCTAATATTAAAAATAAACTACTTATTTTCAACTGAACGATTTGCTATCTCTATAGCCTTAGTAACTATATTCCCACAATCTCTAGAAGAAACACTTGCCCAACTACCACCATCTTTTTTTACTTGGTCATAAACACCTAACTCTTTGGCAATTTCTTCTCTTAAATTTTCAGATATTAACTTACTATTTCTAGACATAACATCCTCCTTACTAATCAGCACTATAATCCTATCAAAATAAAATCACAATACCAATTCATTAATAAAGTTTATTTAAACTTTATCAATATTATTATTAACAAAAAAACAAATAATATTTTGCCAATAAAAGACCATTAAACAACAAATTGACAAATCACCAAAAAATATCCAACATTAAAAATACAAATTAAAATTAAAAATTAACCACCAGCAGGCAATTTCAAAGAATAATTTTCAAAATTAATAGTAGTAAAAATCTCAAACACATGATATACTATAATAGACTAAAAAAAGGAGAAAAACATGGAAGTAAAAGAAAAAGCAAAACTAATAACGGAAGAAACGACTTCATTAGTTATAAATAATTATGAAAACAAAAAACGATCAGATATATTCACAATCTTTGGAATACTATGTTTTATATTTATATTGCTACTATTAATAACATTCTGTATATTTACACTAATAAATACTAAAAGTAACAAAATAGCAAATGGTGTTTATATAAAAGGAATTGATGTATCCAATTTAACAAAAGAAGAAGCAAAACAAAAAATATCTCAATATATAAATTCCTCAATACCAGAAGAAATAAAACTAAAACACAATGATTTTGAAACATCTATATCTCCATCACAATTAACAATATACTTCAATACAAATCAAGCTATCGATATAGCATATCAAATTGGTAAAAATGATAATATATTTCAAAACAATTTAGAAATTTTAAAAGCATTATTTTTTAAAATACATATAGACCCTGGATTCACAATTAATGAAGAACAGTTAAAACATAATTTACAAGACATATCATCAAAATTACCAGACAGAGTAATTGAAAGTAGCTGTTATATTGATGGAAATAATCTAATAATAACAAAAGGTTGTAAAGGAACAATAATAAAAGTAGAAGAATCCGCAAATTATATAAAAAATAATATAAACATTTTAAACTTACAAAATGGCCCTTTAGAATTAATAACAGAAACCCAATCACCAACACCAATAAATTTAGATGCCATATATAATGAAATACATAAACCTCCTGTTGATGCATACTACACACAAAATCCATATAGAGTACATCCAAGTGAAAATGGATTAGACTTCAATATCTCATTAGAAGATGCAAAAAAACTACTACAAGAAGAAAAAGAGGAATATATAATTCCACTAAAAATAGTTTACCCAAATATAACAACAAATATGATTGGAACAGAAGCTTTTCCAGACTTATTATCAGAATTCTCAACAAAATATGCAACAAGTAATAGAAATCGTACAACAAATCTAATTTTAGCAGCAAACAAAATAAATGGAACAGTATTAATGCCAGGAGAAACATTCTCTTACAACAAAGTAGTTGGAGAAAGAACAATAGAAGCAGGATACAAAGAAGCACCAATATATGTTGAAGGCAGAGTTGAAGATGGTTTAGGAGGAGGAATCTGCCAAATAACAACAACTCTATATAATGCAGCATTATTTGCCAATTTAGATATAATAGAAAGAAGTAATCATCAATTCATACCATCATATGCAAATGCTAGTAGAGATGCAACAGTTGTCTATGGAGCTATTGATTTCAAATTTAAAAACAATAGAAATTATCCTATAAAAATTACATGTTCTGTTGCAAATGGAATCGCAAATTTCAAAATATTTGGTCTAAAAACAGATGAAGATTATGATGTAGAAATAACCTCTAGAATAACAGGAACAACATCTAATGCAATATATTCAGAAGCATACAAAATTTTAAAGAAAAATGGAGCAATCATAAGTAGTGAAATTTTATCAAAAGATACATATAAAAAACATTAAAATATTTTTTATCTCATATTAGAAATTGTAAAATTTTACTTTGTTCGCTTGAATAAAGTAGAAAACTATTGTAATATATTACCAACCTTTCGATGTCAAAGGTAGTTCTTACATAAGGACGGAAAAGGGGTAAACAAGATGACACAGCCTAACCTTATTCTAAAGTTGATTGAACAGTTATTATCAGAAAGAGAAAAGAACATCAAACTTCAATTACAATTAGAAGAATACAAAAAGAGTAAAGACTAGAATGTGTCATACATAATCGAAAGTGGAAAAGCTATTACGGGAGTTTTTCTGCTTTTTAATTTTGGACATAAAAAAAGTAGTGTATTACGGTACACTACGAGCAAACAATATACACAAGCCTGACCTAAAGTACATTGTTTTAATGTAACTATATGATAACATCTTTTTTAGATTTGTCAAATCAAATCTCTTTGAAAAATTTACATAGTTAAAGTCCCATTAGGAGTATTAGTAATAATCAAAACATCCTCTTCTCTACCATTCTGAGCATTAATATATACTAAAAATTCTCTATCATCAACTTTCCCCTTAAATTCATAACATAAAATCTCTGTTTTATACTCAGTTGGAATAATAGCTAACCCTTCAGAAGCAATATTTAAATCTTTATTTAATGTTTTTTTAGCCTCATCTTTTGTTATTTTAACATTAGAAATATCTCTTTGAGTATGATTATTCAAATAACCAGTTGTCTCAATTCCTAGTACTTCCCCATTATCCAATGCCACTTTTACTTTTATTAAATCTGAATAAATTATTACATCATTTTGAGTATAAGCATAATTAATAGTAACAATTCCATCCCTTTTCAAATAATAAGTCTCTTTCATATTTTGAAAACCATGTTTATTTAAAAAGTCTTTTCCTTTTTGATTAGCATCTTCTTGAGAAATTATTTCAGTATTCACATCTCTATTTGAATTCATATAAACTATATGGCCACCTTTTTTAGAAACTGATATACTAATATTATCTCCTGTTACTGTTGTTATAGAAAAATTATATTCTGGAATATTAGCATTTTCAGAATAACCAAGATTCTGGATTTCTTTAATATTATTATTTCCTACAAACTCAATAACTTTTTGTTTAGCCATTTCTTCATCTATATCTTCACCTATTAATCCCTTTTTTTCACTACTAGTTAAATGTTCAGAAAAAGCACCATCATATATTAAACCTGAATATTCATGAAAATTTTCTTCTAAATTACTAAAACCATCCAAAGAACTTGTACTTACTTGTTGAGCAAAAGCTACTTCTCCCTTATTTGCAAGTTCATTCCATTTAATTCTTCCAGAATTTATATCATCTGACAATTGATTTAATGTATTTTCAAGTTCAACACTATATGAATGTAAATTTTTCAAATTATTTAAATCTTCATCTGTTAAATTCTCATTATAAATATTTTTTCTTGACAAAGAATAACTATAATCACTAACCTGATTTAAAAATCTTTCAGTATTCTCTAATTCTTGGCTTTCTATTGGTAATTGAGCAAGATATGCTTGAGCCAAATTTGCCTCTCTCCATACATTTGTCAAAGTCTCTGCACCATGCTCAGGAGTACTTGAAATCAAAGACTTAGCAAGAAAAGTTTCTACATTTTGAACATAATCTACCAATTCATAAAAAGCCATATTATAAGAATTTTCTGAAGCTTGTTTAGCCTCTTTTCTTCTATTTATTAAAACAGCTACTAGACATATAATCACAACTAAAAATATTGTAATTATACTTAACATATGTGCCTTTTTTAATCTATCTATCCAATTCATAATATTATCATCCTTTCAATTTTATTTACAAAATCTATGTTTTCCAATAGTCTTAACTAATGGTCTAGACCAAATCCACTTATTTGTAGCAGTTGCTGGATTAAAATAATATACACAACCACCTGTTGGATCCCAACCATTCATAGCATCTTGTGCAGCCTTATAAACAGTTGAACCTTTATCAATTGAAACATTTATCTGCCCATCTGCAACAGCAGTAAAAGCACCAGATTGATATATTACTCCAGAAATAGAATTTGGAAACCTTGAATCTTTTACTCTATTTAAAATAACTGCTCCGACAGCAACTTGTCCTTCATAAGGCTCTCCCCTAGCCTCTCCATTTATTGCCCTTGCCATTAACTGAATATCTGAAGTATTAGAAGAAGCCGCTAAACTTACCGTATTTACATTCCCTTTATCCACAATAAATATACAAATTGTGGATAGTATTATAAGAAATACTATCAAAATCACCTTTATAAAATTTTTCACAAAATCACCCTTTATATATTTTTATCGATTTAAATATAATATATAAAACATATTATTTAATCATTATTTATATTCTGTATAAAAATTTGAAAAATATACCACATTTGAAAAAAAACTTTTTATATGGTAAAATTATTACAGAAATTATATTAATGTAAAATAAACATAATTTATATTAATATTATCTCTAATATTTATTAAATAAAGGAGACATTCTATGAAAAAAGTTTTAATATTTTATGCCTCATATGGTGGGGGACATTTAAATGCTGCAAAATCAATAAAAGAATATATAGATAAAAATCACCATGATTTTGAGACAGAACTAATAGATTGTATGAAATATATAAATAAACCAATAGAAAAAATAACAACTGCTGCATACAGAGAAATGGCTAAAAAATTACCATGGGCATGGGGCAAAATATATTCTGACTCTCAAAAAGGACCATTAGCACACATTACTTCAAGATCAAATATGATATTTGCAATAAAGCTTTTAAAATTATTAAGAGAAAAACAACCAGATATAATAATTTCAACTCATCCATTTGGAAGTCAAATGTGTAGCTATTTAAAAAGAAAAGATAAAATAAATGCAAAAATAGCAACAATAATGACAGACTTTTCTCCACATGACCAATGGCTTGTAGGACATGAACATACAGACTTTTTCTTTGTGGCACATGACAAAATGAAAAATTATTTAATTTCAAAAAATATACCTGAAAATAAAATATTTCCAACAGGAATACCTATATCGTCAAGATTTTTAGAATATTACAATAGGAAAGAAATTTTATCAGAATTTAATTTAGAAGAAAATAAAAAAAATATACTATTTTTTGGCGGAGGAGAATTTGGTCTAGGAAAATCTAGAACTATTCAAATTTTTGAAGATTTAGTGAAAAACTTTAATAACATACAAATAATTGCAATTGCAGGAAAAAACCAAAAAATGAAATCTCACTTCGAAAATATAGTTAAAGAATACCATAAAGAAAACTCCACAAAAATATTAGAATACACTAATAAAGTACCTGAACTAATGTCAATTTCAGACTTAGTAATTTCAAAACCTGGAGGACTAACAACCTCAGAAAGCCTAGCATCAGAATTACCAATGATAATAATAAATCCTATCCCAGGTCAAGAAGAAGAAAATGCTGAATTTTTAGAAAGTAAGGGAACAGGAATATGGATTAAGAAAAATGACTCATGCTATGAAATATTCAAAGATTTACTTTATAATCCACAAAAACTACAAAAAATGAAAGAAAACACAAAAACACTAGCAAAAAAACACTCTACTGAAGACATTTGCAAAATAACTTTATCTTAGCACCATGTCCAATTGGAACAGATATTGCTATATAATATTTAACAATAAGAAATTGAGTAACAAAATCTTAAAAAACACATAAAATAGCACGAGGTGTATTTTATGTGTTTTTCTGATTTTTCAAGTTGTAATTTAATTGGACTTTCTAGTAGTATTGCTATATCAATTAGCAATAACTTATCTGCTGATGAAATAAGTATATTATCAATATTTTTAAATTCATTAGCTGATAATTTAGGAATTATTGCAACTAAAAAATCAATAGAAGAATCTAATAAAAACTATTCCTTATAAATTAACATCTGTCCCCACTGGGACAAAAATGTCCCAAAAGAAACGTCCCCATGGGACATCAAATTTCTCTTCTACCCTCTAAAGCCTTAGTTAAAGTAATCTCATCAGTATATTCTAAATCTCCTCCAACAGGAATTCCATGGGCAATTCTAGTAGCTTTAATTCCTAAAGGTTTAATTAACTTAGATAAATACATAGCTGTTGCTTCTCCTTCAACTCTAGGATTTGTAGCTAGTATAACCTCTTTAACTTGTCCATCCATAAGTCTTGAAAGTAATTCTTTTATTTTTATATCATCTGGTCCTATTCCATTCATTGGAGATATTGAACCATGTAATACATGGTATACTCCTTTAAATTCATGTGTTTTTTCCATAGCTACTATATCTCTTACATCTTCTACAACACATATTGATGTTTGGTCCCTTTTAGGACTTGAACATATTGGACATGGGTCTGTATCTGATATATTATAACATTTACTACAATATCTTAGATTTTGCTTTGCATCTATTATCGATTTTACAAATTCATTTGTTTCTTCTTGAGTACAATTTAAAATATAAAAAGCAAGCCTAGCAGCCGTCTTATGACCTATACTAGGCAACTTTTCAAAACTTTCTATTAATTTCTCTATTGATGGTGAATATAGTGACATTTTACATCAACCCCGGTATATTGAATTTTCCAAGTTCTTGGCTTTGTGCAGAGTCAACTTTTCTTAATGCTTCATTTACACATGTTAAAATTAAATCCTCTAACATTTCTACATCATCTGGGTCAACTACATCTGGTTTAATTTTTATTTCTTTTATAACTTTTTCTCCAGTAACTTTTACACTTATTGCTCCTCCACCAGCTGTACTATCAAATTCTTTTGTTGCTAATTCCTCTTGTGATTTTTGCATTTCTGCTTGCATTTTTTTTGCTTCTTTCATTAAGTTATTTATATTCATTCCGCCAAATCCTCCCATTCCTCCTGGAAATCCTCCTCTTTTTGCCATTTTTAACTCCTCCTTATATTATTATTTTCTTATTTTTTATACTTTTTATTTTATTTTAATAGTTACTCTATAACATTAAATGGTATATCAGAATCTAAAGCTAATTTTTGTATATCATCTTCTGGATTATGTTTTACAACTTGATTTTGTACATCTGATATATATTTTATTTGCATATCTTTTCCACATGCCATTGAAACTAAATTAGATATTTCTTTTACATTTTCTTGTTTTTCCAAAACAGCTTTTCCAAAAGCAGTTATTCCTCTTTGAAATTTAATTTCTACTGTTTTATCATTTATTTGTTCAGCTTTTGTATTTATCAAATTTGTATATAATACTATTTTTCCATTTTGTTTTAAATCATTAACTATTTTAGGCCAACTCTTATTTAAATCACTTGAATAACTTTTTGCATTATTATTAGATGTTCTTACAGCTGGTGCACTCACTTGTATCGTTTTATTATCATTTTCATTTGCAATAACTCTTGTAACTGAAGAATTATTTGCATTTTGCATAACTGGATTTGAAACTACTTGTTGCATAGATACTTTACCTGATTTTAAATAATTTTCTATTTTTTCAAGTCTTTCTTCAATATTATTTCCACTTCCAATTTCATTACTACATAATTTTATCATACCAGCTTCAAACATTATACTTTTTTGAGTAGACCATTTCATATCATTTTCTATATTTGACAACTCGTAAATCAAGTTAACTAATTTCTCTTTTGTTACTTTATCAGATATCTTTTTTATATTAGAAATTTCTTCATCACTATATAAATCTACTTTACCTGAAGATTTATAAATTAATATATCTTTTACATATTTTATAATTTCCCATAAAAAATTATCTAAATCTTTTCCTTGATTTAATATTTCACTTATACTTTCAAGTGCCTTATCAATATCATATTCAATAATTGCTTCTGTGATACTATGAACAAAAGTTATTTTTGGAATTCCTACTAAATCCCTGATTTTGTCTTCATCAATTTTATTTTCTCCATCTTGTATACATCTCTCTAATATTGACAATGCATCTCTCATTGCACCCTCTGATAAAACTGCTATAATATTTAAAGCACCATCTGTAGTTTCAATATCACTCTCTTTACAAACAATTTTTAATCTCTTTATAATATCATCATTTGATATCCTTTTAAAATCAAATCTTTGACATCTAGAAAGTATTGTTGCAGGTAATTTTTGAGGCTCTGTTGTTGCTAAAATAAATTTAACATGCTCAGGTGGTTCTTCTAATGTTTTCAATAATGCATTAAATGCCCCTGTAGAAAGCATATGAACCTCATCTATAATATATACTCTATATTTTGCCTTTGTAGGCAAAAAATTAACTTCCTCTCGAATACTTCTAATATCTTCAACACTATTATTAGAAGCAGCATCCATTTCTACAATATCTGTAAGAGAACCATTAATAGCTCCTTTACAAATCTCACATTCATTACAAGGCTCTCCATCTTTTGGACTTAGACAATTTATTGCTCTTGCCAAAATCTTAGCAGAAGAAGTCTTTCCTGTTCCTCTTCCTCCATTAAATAAATATGCATGTCCAACTCTATCAGCTATAATCTGATTCTTTAAAGTTCTTGTAATATGTTCTTGACCAACAAGTTCTGAAAAAGTTGTAGGTCTAAACTTTCTATAAAGAGCTGTGTACCCCATAATTTCACATCCTTTATATATTTTTCTACAATAAAAAGTTGATATATAACTGAACAAAATTATATTTATATACCAACTTTTAAATATATCGTCCCTTATAGTATAAAATTCAATCCCTCTATGGAAAGTATTCCACATAAAGATAATCTACTTATTGCTGCTTCCTTCCGGACCTGACAAGATTCGTAGGTCTCTATTGGATTACTCTCCATACAAAGATTAAACTTTATACAACTGTAATTATATACTGTCTTTCTAAATTTATCAAGTATTTTTTATAAACTAATTAAATTATATTATATTCTTCTAAAATTATATCCACAAACTATAATCTTTTAAAAATAATATCCTTTAAATCAGTATATTCTACACTTTGAGTTCCATTATTCACAATATCATTAACAGGAAACTCTAAATTAATACTAGACTTATATGCTTTATTTGAATTAAGATTAATACAAATATCAAATGAAACCCTAAATTTCAAATCATCATTATTAATAGACAATTTCTTCAATAACTGACTATGATTAATCTCTTCATCATCATTTGAAACATAATTTCCTATATTATTAACTGCATACCTAAAAGTAACTAAACCACCTTGATTAGATATTTTCATGTCTTTTATACTTGACTCCATACCACCTAAATATTCTATCTTATCTACTTCATTTTCAACTATATTTTTAAAGATAACACTTTCTACATTACTATCAGGTTTTAACAGTTTTATTTCTCCTATTTTTGGACCTTGCACAATATTAAAATTGTCTAACTTTATACTCTCAATTATCTCTGAATTCTTATAATTATCATTTTTCTTAATATATAAATATATATCATTATTCTGATTAACAGATAAACTCCATCTATTTGAATTATCTTCTATATCAGTACCCTCTATATTACTTATTACAGATATTTTTGATAAATAAAATGGTAAATTAGTTTCACCTTCTACATTATATTTCAAAACAACAAGACCTACAAAAAACAATATAGTAATAACTATAAAAGCTACCATAAACATATTAAATTGTGCTGTATTTACTATTCTTTTTATTTTATCTCCCAACTTTTCCTCCAATTTTCTAATATCTCATTACTAGACAATTTTTATTATATGTAGTCACACAGAAATAAAAATTGCCTGATAATAAAATCTAATATATATTGGTGTTCCCAGGCGGACTCGAACCACCATCGGTCGCTTAGGAGGCGACTGCTCTATCCTGCTGAGCTATGAGAACATAACATAAATATAATATAACAAATTTTTATAATTTTGTAAATAAATATTACAAAAGAATGCAACATTTCTGTTACATTCTTTTATTTTAGTCTAATAATTTTTTCTTAATTAACACTATTCCACATGATAAAATTACTAAACTTCCTAATCCAACTAAAACATAAATAATTATATTCTCTGCTCCTGTTGGAGGTACTATTACTAATTTTGCATCATGAGGTGTATATGGTTCATCTGGTGGCACATTTGGGTCTGGGTCTGTTCCTGGACTTGGCTTTGGAATCTCTGTGTCATTTATATATCTATTATATCTTCCATAATAACTATTATCACACTCGTCATTACTACTGTTTTTATCTGTTGCATTTCTTACATTAAAGTTTCCTGGTGTCGCTAATTCCCATCCTTTATTTTCAACCATTTCTCCATAGAATCTACCTACTGAGTTTGATACTTCTAGTAATTCAATATAATTGTCAAATACTTGGTCATTATTATTTAAGTCTGTTAATAATTTTTTAGCTGATAAATTCATTCTTGTGTACTCATTTGGTGCAAGTTCTTTTTTCTCAAGATTTTTTACAACTATATTATTTCTGTTTTTTATTGCATTATATACATCTGGTGAAATATCTATTCCTGTAAGTTTATTATCTGCTAACATTGCTACATCTCCTTGTAATTGCCATCTAGTTTCATTAGTATTTGATGGATTATAATATGTAAATTCACTACTATTATTAATATCATATGTTATTGATAATTTTTCATCTACATAGTCTACAATAGAGTGTAATGCTATTTTTACAGGCGTTAATCCATTTGTATCTCCATATCTATAATATTTTGTATCATCATAATCAAGCTCTGATCTATTGTCAATTCTTATATCATATGTCATATCTAATGTTGCACCTTCAATAATTTCATTATCTACTTCTATTTTTACAGGTCCAAAATCTGGATAAGTTACATAATTTATGTCATCTTTTCTAGGATCTCCTTCTATTAACACTTGTTTATTTGCTAATACTACTGCTATTCTACTTATCTCTTTATTTACTTGTATACTTTGTCTTGGTCTTTCTGCTATACCAAAATTAATCTTATATACTCTTGAACCCTCACTATATTCATTAGGCGTTGTTTGTTGTCTATGGTCTTCTATAGCAAAATCCATGATTCCTGTATAAGCTAACATATTTTTATATTCATTACTTTCAGAATTTTCATAATCAGTCTTTGTTGCATAATTTATAGTACTTAGATAATTATTAATGTTGTTTCTTATTTCTTTATCATCTACTGCTGAAGAATCTAATGAATTCTCATTTCTTCTATACCAGTACCATATATCATCTGGATTTGATTCATTTTCATGGATTAATCCACTAGCTAATAAATTTTGACGTCCATTTGGTGTTTCTTTTTTATTGTTTTCAATTAATACTTTATATTTACTTTCATTAACAATTGTAGATTTATAATCTTGAGTTGTAATTGGTATATCTCCCATTTTTGTTTGTATATTAATCACTTTATTAGCATCATTTGTATCAGTATAATCATATTTTCCATATTGATATTGTATATAATATTCTCCTGGAACTAATCCTTGAATTTTATATTCACCATTACTATCAGTCAAATATTGTGCATTTTTTATTACAACATTTCCTTCTTCATCTAAATTATACAATTGTGTAGTTGTATCATCATCATAGTTCTGTACTTTAACTTCAACATTTTCTATTTTCTTTTCGCCATCATCATAAACACTATTTCCTTTTCTTTCTTGATTTGTTTTAAGTTCAGCACTTGTACTATCTTCAAATACTAGACCAGAAATTATTTTTGATTCTTTTCTTGTGAATTTTAAATCTGGTGCTACATCTGTATCATCTTCATATGTATCTGATGAATTATAATCTACATTTCCTGGAGCTGAATCTTCATCAATTCCACCATATTTACTTCCATCTTTAGCATATGTTGTATATGAATTTATTTCAGTAAGATTTCTATTTATATTCAATTCTTGTCCATCTTTCAAATTAGCTAAACTTACAATTGTATCTGTATTTACTTCATATTTTAAGTATATCATTATACTTTCAGCAGGATTTATATTCTCTAATTCATTAGTCTGCCATATATTAGTTCCATTAGAATTTCCTACATTAGTCCAATTTACATTTACTCTTGCTCCACTATTATTAGTATAATATGACTCTTCAACCTTTTCAAATCTTGTATCAGCATAATTATTTAAACTTACTCTTGAATATAAACTTCCACTTTCATTTTTTACTGCTATTTTATATGTTACAAATACTCTTAATCTATTCTCATTACTTGGATCTTCTTTTGTATATGCTATATATGAATCATATATTCCTCTTGTATAACTACAATTTTTATAATTTCCACTAGCATTTTTTACTCCAACAGAGAATCCATCTAAAGCTGCATCATATCCTTTATTTATATCAACATCTGGCACTCCATTATTCATATATGGATTTCTTTGTTTATATTCATATGTATGTGTATATCCATTAATTGCTAGTTGTATATCATCTATATCTGTTGCAATCGCTAAATCTGGTTGTGCTCTTCTATAAATACCTAAATTTATATTCCTAATTGTTTTTACACCTGTACTCCATCTTATTGCATACCCTGCTGTCCCTGTATCCGCTAACATTTTTGCTTTGCTTACATCTGTACTTCCTGTTAGTGATTCCGCTGTATACCCTGTATTTTGTACTAATTCTGAATTCCAATTTTCTCCACTAGTATAGTTCAATTCTACACCTGTTCCTGTTTTTCCTTCTGTTCTTGTAGATGTTTTTGTATTTCCTCCTGATATACTTGAATAATTATCATTTAACGTTGTTCTATCTACTGATTTTTCATCTGCCTTTGAACCATTATCTCTTGTTAAATTTTTAATTACACTTTGATATTTTAATCCATTATATTCAAACTCTACTGAATATTGAGATAATTCACTTATATTTATTGTATACTGACTTCCTGTTCCATTTGCATTATATGTTCCTTTTGCTGGGAATACATATTCACCATTTGCATTTGTTCTTCTTTGAGCAATTATTGTTCCATTTTTCTTCAAACTTACTAATATGTTTCCTATTCTTTTATCTATTCCATTATTATCATATAACTCATTTCTTGTTGCAGTCTTACTTGTTTGTATATCCTCCCATACATATCCCTCTAAATCAACTCGTAATTGTGCATTTGGGAATTGTGTATTTGTATTTGTTCCATCAGCATTATTTTGTAATGTAACTGAAAGTATATTTGAACTAACATCATAATACTGAGACATATCACTTGGTATTTCAATCTCTTTTATATGATATGTATAATATTGTGGTATATTATTTAATCTAAATTGACCATTATTATCTGTTACAAATACTTTCGCATTATTTTCATCAGTTGGCGTAAATGTCGATGGTGCACTTCCATTCTCTCTGTAATCACTACCTATAAATCTTGGTGTTCCATCTGTTGGAGTCGTATAATAAATCTTAAACTTAACATTTCTAAATACAATATCTTCTAATTGATGTAATGTATTTCCTGTCATATTATCCTGTTTCTTACTTTGGTCTACTTTCTCTACAATTAAGTTTCCATATTTTTTATTTGTAAAAGTAATATTAGATGTTTTACCAGAAACTATATTTACTGTTGTACTTGCTACTTGTAAAGACATATTATATCCATTAGGTGCTCCTACTTCCTGAACATAATAATCACCTGGCAAAAGATTTGTAACTTTTATTGTTGAAGCCTCCATTGTAAAAGTTTGGTCATATCCATTAGGACCTGTAATTCTTATTTGTGCTCCTGTTAATCCTGCATTTGTATCAGCATCTTTCTTAGTTATTTCTATGTTTCCTCCTAACATAGTATTAATTCCTTTAGTATCTGTTGCAGCTCCATATACTTCTTCTGGGTTCATAGTAATAAGAGTCTGATATCCATTTTTAGGATTACCTGCTGTACATTTACATCTATAATAAAGATTCACTCTTGCATCAATATATAACAACACTTTCTCAGTATTTAACTGTAAGTCGAAATATAATTGTCCTATAGAACTTTCAGACACATAAATATATATATTATCTCCATTATTTATATTTCTGACTGTATTTCCATTTATATCACATATATTGGCATTAACTTCTTTCCCATCTACCTTACAACTAACTATTTCTCCAGTTACATTTGAAGTAGTAGTTGTATAATTAACTTTATATGGCCCTACAATACTATATGTAGATGTATTTTTTACCATTTTAGCATTACTATTATCTATAGCATCTAATGTTATACCTGCAGAACCTGTTGAACTAACATTGCTAAATAAATTATGATAGTATTCTCTCATTGTACCATTATAATTAAATGGTATACTACAAGGACCTCTTTCTACCCAAGCCATTACTTCTTGTTCACTAGTTCCTACTGAATATTCTTGTTTCCAATAGTATAAATCACATCCATTTTTACTTAAATGCTCTCCTGGATCTAAACACCAATATGGTTGACCTTGATTAACAGTAGACCATGTGCCACTTTGATAATGTTCTCCTAATGAAAACCATTTTATTATAAAATGTCCATTTTCTTCTACAGTATCTCCATTATTAGGACAATCTGTTCCATCTAAATGTTGATAATGACGTTGAAAAGCAATAACTGATACTGATTTTATAAAAATTGTTGAAATTGCCAAAATTATAATACATATCATAAAAATATATCTTTTCTTTTTATTTTTTATTATAACTGCAATAATTAGCATTGCAACTAATCCTATTATTCCATATATAAGATATGTAACAATTCCTGTCTTTACAGAAATAATCACTTCTGCCTTTGAATAATCATCTTCTGTTTGACTTCTATTTCCTGCTACTGAATCAATATCTTTTAAATTTTTTGTATTAACTAATTCACTTATTTCTGCCTCATTCACTATTCTACCAATATTATTTTGTGACAATCTCTTTGATAATACTAATGTTAATTCCTTACTTTCCCCTGGCTGTACCTTTACATTAGATAAAGTCGTATTTTTTAAATCTCCACTTGAATTTCTAATCCATCCTTTATTTAGTTCATTACTAAATGTCAATTCACTTGGTAAATAATCTACAATTTCCTTTATATATCCTTCTACTTCTCCTTCATTTGTAATTATAATCTTATATTCTATTAACACATCACTACTATCTAATTGTTTTGCAGGTATCTCTACTTTTGCCAATTTTGAATTATTATACTCTGTTACTTTTGTTCCACTATTATTATTTACTGTTATTTTACTTACATATTTATCTAATCTAAAATCAAATGTTGGATTCAATATAAGTCCTAAATCTATATTATTTAAATCTTTATTATCCACTTTAAGTATATCTGTTATTCCAACTTCTTTTTCGATTCCATCTATTGAAACTATTTTATTTATTGCATCTGAATTTAATGAATCAGTTACACCATTTCTTTGATATTTGGTTATACTATATCTATTTGTATCATATTCAAATAATACAAGATAATTACCTTGTTCTATATCTTCAAATTTATACTTTCCATCATTGCCAGTTAGAGTTTTTACAATATTATTATTTTTATCTACTACAATAGAATTTGTATCTGAATCAAATAATTTTACTGTAACACCTCCTAATAATTCTTCTTTCTCATCCCTCTTTCCATCTCTATTTTGGTCTATCCAAACAATCCCACTTATATTATAGGCTTTATTTTCTTCTGAGCCATTTGGATTATCTGGTTCTTCAGGATTTACAGGTTTATCTGGATTATCTGGTTCTTCTGGATCTTCATAGTCCACTGGTAAAATAGTGTTCTTTATGCTATTTGATATCTTTGTTTCTATATTATCTCCATATACTATTGCTGTATTCTCTGCTTCCATAATCTCATCAACTGGTTCAACATATGCAAAAATCTTTATTTTCAAACTTGATTCTTTTAGTATATATGTTTTTAATTCAAAATCATTCTCATCAGTTTCTTTCCCAGAAGTAAGACTTCTTTCTTCTGTAACCTTTTCATCTTTACCAGTATCTGGATTAAATTTATAATACTCATATATTGCCTTGGTAGCTTTTATTCCTTTTGGCATATTATCTACTATCTTGATTGTTGTTGCTATTAAACCATTATTAGTTACAGTTATATCATACTCAATTTCATCAAAACTTTTTAATTTTTGACCTTCAGTAGGACTTTCTTTTATTACACTTACACCTGTGTGATATACAATTTTTTCTTGATTATCAGCTCTATATTTATCTGTATTCTCTCCATATACAATTACATTTATAGGAATATTATATTCATACTTATCATCCTTTAAATTTGTAGCAGCTAGAGTTACTAAAAATCCATGTTCTGAATTTGCCTTAATCTCATCAAACTTTAATTTCAAATTTCTACTTTCTTTATCATAATCTGCATCTGAATTAGCATCAGTACATTTAAGGAATTCCATTTCTTCTGAAAAGTCAAACTCTGCAATTAGGTTTTTAATATCTTCATCTGTCTTATTCTTTATATTAACTAAAAAAGTCCATGCATCTTTTGAATTAAGAAAGAACTGTTGCTTTCCTGGATAAAGTTCAATACTCAATTTAGCATTTTTAGCAATAGATTTTATTGTCTTACTTAATATTTGTTTATCATTATTAGAAATATTTATTACATTATCTATGTCTTTCTGTAATGTTCCTTCTAAATCTTTTACCATTACCTTATAATTCTTAACAATCTTTCCTCCTACTGGTAATTCCTCTATCTGAAATTCTACTTGTTTTCTATCTTCCTCTTTTATATATAAATCATTATATATTTCATCTTCTGATTCATCTCTATCAGGATTTGCTACCTCCCCATCTTTTGTAATATACACTGTACCCTCTGGTACATTTCCCATTAATTTTAAGTTTTTTATTGAATTAATACTATTATTAGTCATTGTAATTGTATAATTTATAACTTCATCTTCGTAAACTATATCACCATCTTTTAAAATGTCATTTCCAACTTGTGCTTTTATTTCAACATTTAATCCATCTATACTTGTAATATTCTCTTCATCATTTACAATACTACTTTGAGAATCATCCTCTAAATCATTTTTTGTATTAATAGAATTTATCTTAATACTATACTGTTTTAAATCTTTCCCTTCATTTTGATAATCATTTACACTACTATTCTCATTTGAATATATAACAGATAAATTTGTCGTAATCGCTGATATATCTTTCTTTACTATAACAGTAGCAGGAATCACAATATGTGCACCATCAACAATTGCACTTTCTATATATCCTTTTTGACTTCCATCTACTTCTATTTTAATAACTTTACATCCATCTTTTTCTATAACTTCTGCACTCTTTATTTTTAAATTATCGTCATATAGTGCAGAAACATCTCCTAGAATAACTTTTTCAACTTCTGATGGTAACTTAATTTCAATTACAGGATTTTTAAATAAACTATATCTAACATTATTAGTAACTAGTATAGCTGTCATAATAACATCATTTTGTATACTATTTGTCCATTCTGTCTTATCAAGTGATAAATCAATCTTTGTTTCAGAATCTTTTATTTCTATTTCATTATTATTTACAAAACTATATATCTCTTTATTATCTTCTACAATCTCTTCTGTTTCTTCATTTTTATCTTGTACTTTATCAATACAACTAATACTACTTGTAACTTTAATTCTATTATTATCTACTTCGGTCATATCTTCTTTAATTTGTTTTGTATTTTGAAGTGAAAGCTTACCAATATTTATTAATTTACTTGTTCTTATGCTTAAGCTATTTACTTCATTTTCATATATAATTTCATAAATGCCATTTTCTCCAACTTCAGTATCTTTGTTTATTTCTCCTAAAACATCACCATCTTTATCTAAAATTTGTAAATAACCATTTTCACCTAACATATTCATTAAATCATTTTTGTTAATTTTTGTTGATTTATATATTATTGACTCTGTATCAATATTATCACCTTTTTTATTTACAAAATTATTATCTATACTTACATTAACCTCATCAGACACATCTTTCTTGCTTATATCTATCTCAAAATTCTCAATATATTCAGTTCCATATGTTGTAGCATTTTGAGCATTAGAATTTATATATCCATTATAAATTTCAGATGATTTTACATTTGTTGATATTAATCCAGAAATATTTTCTGTTACTGTATATTCTTGCATAATATCACATTTTACTTTAACTTCACTATCATCTTCATTTTTTATAATTGATTGAACAAATCCTGAAAATTCTAGTACTCTTTCAATATCACTATCATTATAGCAATTAGAATCATAATAGCAAATAACAGTATATTCATCTCTTGCACCATCTACATTTTCACTATAAATATTTCCATTATCATCTTTTTCATTAACAGCTACAATTCGAAGTTCTCCTGTCTCTTTATCATAATCAAAAGAAAAATCCTTTGCTTCATCATTTCCATTTGTTGCTTTTGTAGATTTGCCTATAACTTCTACACTATCTGGATATTTACTATTAATTTCAGAAAGTTTTAATGAACCCCCCATTGCCTGTAATGGCTTATATTCTTCTCCCTCTCCATATTCAATTCCAGTCTTTAAATTAATTTGCATCAATACCCCTGTATTATTATCAATATTATAATTGACATATTTCTCCAAATTAATTTCATACAATAAATGTATTTTAGACTCATCAATAATTCCTTGTATTGCATCAACTGCTTTAGACACAAGCAATAACAATGAACTATTTATTAATAACATCATCAAGACTAAAATAACAACTATCTTTTTCATTAGTTCTTTCATATAAAATCCTCCTTGTTATAAAAAAACAATTATCCTTATGTTAATTATAGTTGCAATACTCTACATATTCAAGTCACATTTTTTTCCAAAGTTTTTATATTACAACATTAATATTTGAACTCTTTAGGGAAAAACGTTTTTATAATATTTATATATCTAAAATTAAGTTTATTTTACATTTTTATTACAAAGTTTTTACTTCAGACAAAATAGATATATAAAAATTTTAAAAAACGTTGTTAAAATGGTTAAAATTCAACCATTTCAACAACGTCTATTCTAGTTTCCCCTCACTTTTTAGTATTATATGTTAATTCATTAAGAAATCTATTATATTAATTACTTTAATACCATCAATTTCTTTATTTTTTACTTTATCCATAGTTAATATAATTTTAGGATAGTTATCTTTAATTGAAAGTAAAGATTTTTTTTCTCTTTCCTCAACTTTTTCATCAAGTATACTTCTTGATACTTGATAATAAACTCTTTCATCTGGTTTTATTGCTATAAAATCTATCTCTATATCATTATATTTACCAACATATACTTCGTATCCGTCTACGTAAAAGTTCGATATATATTAAATTTTCATAACTACTTCCAGTATCATATAAAGAAAAACCACTAATTATATTTTTAAGTCCATTATCCACAAAATAATATTTTCCCTGTGTTTTTAATAATTGTTTTCCTTTTAATTCATATCTAGGAACTCTATAAATAAAATAAGCATTTTCAATCATCTTTAGGTAAGAATCTACTGTCTCATTAGTAATATTACTTCCATTTTTCTTCATAAAATCAGCAATTGAATTTGGGGTAGTTAAATTTCCTATACAAGTAGACATATATTTTATTAAATTATCTAAAAATACAACATCTTTAATACTATTTCGGTTTATAACATCCTTTTTTAAAACAACTTCCTTGATATCATTTAAATAATTAGTCATTAAGTTTTCATTATCATTCATATTTATTAACATTGGCATACCACCAAATTTTAAATATTTATCAAATTTATCAAATTTATCTTCATCATTATTAAATGGATATTCCGCTAAAAACTCTTTGAAAGAAAAAGGATAAATTTTAATAGTTAATACTCTTCCTGCAAGTAATGTTGTAAGTTCACTAGATAAAAGATATGCATTAGAACCTGTTATATAAATATCACAATCAATATCCACTAATAAAGAATTAACAGCTTTTTCCCACATTTGTACATTTTGAACCTCATCTAGTAAAATATAATTTTTACCTTTTGTAATCTTATCTTTAATATAGTTATATAAATCTTTATAATCCTTTATATCATACCATTCTGCACTCTCAAAATTGATATATATAATATTTCTTGAGGATATTCCTTGAGATATTAGATAGTCTCTATATTGAAGTAACAATGTACTTTTACCACTTCTTCTAACACCAGTAATTACTTTTATTAAATTTAAATCTTTGCTTTCAATTAATTGATTTAAATATTTTTCTCTTTTTAGCATACTATCACCTCTAATAATATTTTATAATATTTTTCAAAAATAGTCAAGTTTTACGTTTATAACCGTAAAACTTTATTTTTTATTTTTTTTTACGTTTATATATTATATGCAAAAAAGTACAATATATACAATAAAAGAAACTGTGGTGATTAGGGGCCAGGTCTTAAATCCTCATTTTTATATAAAAAAATGAAGATTTAAGACCTGGCCCCCAATCACCACAGCCCATTTTAGTCTAATAATTTCTTTTTAATTAATATTATTCCACCTGATAAAATTACTAAACTTCCTAATCCAACTAAAACATAAATAATTATATTCTCTGCTCCTGTTGGAGGTACTATTACTAATTTTGCATCATGAGGTGTATATGGTTCATCTGGTGGCACATTTGGGTCTGGGTCTGTTCCTGGACTTGGCTTTGGAATCTCTGTGTCATTTATATATCTATTATATCTTCCATAATAACTATTATCACACTCGTCATTACTACTGTTTTTATCTGTTGCATTTCTTACATTAAAGTTTCCTGGTGTCGCTAATTCCCATCCTTTATTTTCAACCATTTCTCCATAGAATCTACCTACTGAGTTTGATACTTCTAGTAATTCAATATAATTGTCAAATACTTGGTCATTATTGTTTAAGTCTGTTAATAATTTTTATATTTTTTACAATAATTGTATTTGCACTATCATACAATTCAACTTGTACATTTACTCCTATCTCTTTTCCAATTACTCTTTCATTTTCACCAAGTATAAAAGTAACTAATATACTATCTTTTTGATTACGAATCCATTGAATTTTTCCATCTACTTCTTCATTTAATAATTGAATTACAAATTTATTTTGAACTTTATCCCAATTACTTTGTATATCTCCTACATCATTATTTGTAGCATATGTACCTCTTTTTTCTACTTTTATATCCTCTACTCCACCTAATACATCTGTCATTATCTTCGTTGATTTTACTGGATATTCATTTTCTAATAAACCTGTTTTTATCTCCATTTGAAGTATTCTCTTATTTTCACCATTTATTTCATAAACTTTATTTGTTACAATTTGGCTATCTATTTCTAATCCATTTTCTTTTGTATCATTTGAATATGGCGAATTTAATACAAGTTGTACATGTCTCACATCATATATTTCTTTATTTTTACTTGAACTTGTTACATATGTACCTGTAATTTCTATATCAGTTTTTCTATTTAATAATGACAAATCATATACATTTTCTTTAATAGGAATTATATTTAGTTCTAGTATTACATGCTTATTTGCTTCTATTTGATTTAAAACTATACCATTTTCTGTAATACTATTAACATACTTATTTTCTATATCTGTTTTAAATTTAAAGTTACTATTGTTAATTTGTATTTTTCCATTAAAATAGCCTTCATTATTCACTTTTATTTCTAAGCATAATCTAATATTATCATCTATCATACTTTTTTCTAACATAGATTCCTTGTTATTTTCATCACTTAAAAAATATGCTGAAAATAATACATTTTCCTCATTTGTTTTTTCAATCTCATCTATAGCATAAGATATTATTTGCATACCTAACACCAAAAAATCCACAAATGTCAAAATTAATATTAGTAAAACAATTACAATTGGTTTTAATACTTTTTCCTGTAGTTTTTTCATTATTCTCCTCCTTGATATAGAAGCAATTTTCCTTACGTTAATTATAGTTACAATAGTATATATATTCAAATCACAGTTTTTATCAAACTTCTTATATTACAACACCAATTTCTAAGGTCTTTAGGGAAGAATGTTTTGGGAATACTTACATACAAAAAATTAAGTTTATTTTGCATTTTTATTACATATCTCTATTTACATACAATTCACTTTTAAATTTAATATAATACCAATTTCCTCTTAATATATAAAATGTACCTATATTATTAATACTATTTTTTTATCTTTGTTCTGTAGTAATTATATTATTTTACTAAACCTTGTTTTTTGCCCCCTTTCGTTGGATATGTCTTTTAGCCTTACATGCTAAAAAGACGCCACTGTTTGAGTGACGTCACTGCTTAGATTATGTTTTTTCTTAGTTTATATTTTTAAAACTAATCTTTTCATATTTTAACTTAATAAGTTTTAGAGGTGTTAAATTATTTGTGTTTTATCTTTATAATTTATATATAAATAATTTCTACATTATTAATAATTCAAAAGGAGGAATCTTCTATGACTTCTATGGAATTAGTTGGTCTTAATACTAAATGGTATAGATATAAAAATAACTTAACTCAAGAACAGTATGCAAATAAAACTAAATTTAAAATGGCATATATTAGTGTTATTGAAACTGGAAATGCTAATTTAACTTGTAAAAATATTGATTTTATAGCAAAATCCTTTAAAATAAAACCAGAACTACTTTTCAATGAAGAAACTGCAAAAATGGCTAAAAAATTGCCTATTAGAGTTGATATGTATAATAGGAAATAAATACTCACATATTTATCTCCTGCTATTTTAATTATCTTTCTAAATTCCACTCTTTTTCTCTTTCCTCGTGTTTAAGTTGTTTTTCTGCATCTAAAAAAGTATTTGTTTCTTTTTGAAAATCTCTAATTAAGTTATCTTCTGCACCCATATCAAACTTCTTGCAAATCCAATGTATAAATTTATCAATAGTTTCATAAAATTTATCTATTATTTTATTTAATCGTCTATTCTCTTTTTCTAAGCTTTTAATTTTGTTTTTATATTTCCATTCTATATCAAATTCTTTTTACTTGTATTCACTTTTTATTTGTTCCATTTGATTGTGTAGATTTTCATTATCAGTTATTATATTATCTCGTTCCTTTTGGTATTTTTCTGCCTTTTCAAACATTTTTGATTTTCTTAATAATTCTTGTTGCAATATCAATTTATCTTGATACAACTCATTTATTAAATCATCTTTAGGTTTGATTATTTCTTCAAGTATTTTTTCATCTCTCTTTTTTGAAAGCCTATTTATATTAATATCAGCAATATCTGGAACATTTGGTAATTCTAATTTTATATTTTTTAAAGTTTCTTTTGTTTGTTCATAATTTGTTATATTTTTATATTCTTTCAATGTATAATGAACTCTGTCTGTTTCTTCTTTTGGTAATCCTCTTTGCAATTCAAATCCATTTGACACCATATATTCAAAAAAAGCATTTTGCAATTGTCTGTAACTATCTTTGGCTTTCCAAAATTCACTACAAGCTAATTTATCAATAGGATTTCCTTTTTTTTCTAATGTGTGAACAACAGGCAAAAAAAGTAAGTGCATATGAGGAGATTTCTCATCATAATGCACTTTTGCAGATAAAATATACTTTTCGCCTAAACTTTATATTCACAAACAAATTTATATGCAGTAGCAAAATATCTCTTTGTTTCTTCTTCACCTATTCTTTTGAAGAAGTCATTATCTGATGTAATCATATATTCACAAGCTATATTGCTTACTGTTTTTATTTGTCCTTTTAAATCATATTTCTTTAAAATTTTATCAAATTCTTTCACATAATTAAATTCTGGATCTTTTAATAAATAGTTTAAATGTGATTTTGTCCTATCTATATCTTTGTTTGAATAATGTTTATTTTTTCTTTCATCATGGCGATATACAGCCATTAAATTTTCTCTTTTATATTTTGCATTTCTTATTATTGCATAACTTATATTTAACCTCCTCGTTCGTGTATATTCACACGAATAAAATTTCTTCTTTGAACTTGCTCAAAAGCACTTTTCTAAAATGTGCAGTAAACACACTACAACACTTTTTTAGCTTGTCGCTTCAAAAAGTGTTAGTGTGGCAGGGAAAAACTTATTTTCCCCACACCCCTTTGCCTAAAAAATATCTACATATTTTTTAGGTTTTAGTTAAAATTGCTATTCGCAAATTTAACTAAAAAAATCAGCTACAAAAGTAGTTTATCTACTCTAGTAGCTGATTTTCTATATGCAAATGCCATAGCTTATATTAGCATGTCTGCATTTGCATATAGTTTAGTAAAATCATAGTTTGTATAATCTCGTTCTTCAAAATTAGCCTTATTCTTTTTATAAACTTTATTGTTGCTATTATATTTATTATTCTTAAACTTTTCTTTAATAGGGGTATTAAAGTTTTCTTAAATAGGTATCTTTATTTTTTATTGGTATTAGTTTTCTCATTTCTACCTGTTTTGTGTTTTCTTTGTAAATTAATTCTGTGTCAATATATTCTTTTGACTTTAATGAATTTATCAAGTTTGATACTTGTGTTACTGATATATTTAATAATTCACTAATTGTTTTATTTGTTAGAAAACAATATTGCTTTTCTTTGCTTAAATACATGATTATTGCATATATAATTTTTTCTTTATCACTTAACTTGTCATCTGTTAATATTTCTATTGGTATCCATATACCTTTCAAATTTAAGTTAGACATTCCCTCACCTTCTTCCGTTTATTCGCTTTATTTTTAATTTTTAGCATTTTAAATTGTTTTTAGTATAATTTATATTTGTTAAATGTAGACAAAAAATTTCCATAAAAATAAGCCTTAGACTTATTTCTAAATCTAAAGCTATACTTTTTTAAATTTTGCCGACAGTGTCGACAAAATTTAATTACTCTTCATTATCTTGTTGCTCTTCTATTTCTTCAATATCCTTAATATGTAATTCGATTTCTTCTGCTTTTGGTAATTGTGATTGCAAATATTCTGGTATATCTTGCAAAAGTTTGTATTCACTAACTCCAACAGGTTTATTTATATCTTTTAAAGCATATTCTGCTGTTAGTTTATCTTTTTCCTTACATAACAATATCCCAATTGTTGGATTATCTCCATCTTTTCTTAACATATCGTCTATTGCAGATAAATAGAAATTTAATTGTCCTGCATCAGTAGGTTTAAATTTTCTTGCTTTTAATTCTACTACAACATAACATCTTAATTCTAAATGATAAAATAGTAAGTCTATGTAATAATCTGTGTCACTTACTGTTATCTTATACTGATTTCCAACAAATGCAAAACCATTTCCTAATTCAATTAATACATTTTTGATTTTTTCAATCATAGCATCTTCTATCTGTTTTTCCTTTACTTGTCCTTTTAAAACAATAAAATCAAATATATATGGATCTTTCATTGTTTGCATAGCCAAGTCACTTTGAACATCTGGCAATGTATTTTCAAAATTTGTTATTTTTTCTGCAATAGCTTGTCTTTCATACAGTTTATATTTTATTTGATCTGCTAAAACATCGTGTGACCAACCATTTTTAATTGTTTCTTTCATATACCATTTTCTAATTTCCATATCTTTAACTTTACTTATAAGCAAGATGTTATGAGACCAAGGTAATTTGGCAGACAGTGTCTGCAATATTTCTATATTAGGATATTCCTTATAAAAATTTCTCATATTTCTTAAATTTCTACTTGAAAATCCTTGTATATCTGGAAATTCTCTTTTTAAATCTATTGATAAATTATCAATAAATTTATTGCCCCATTCTATATTGTCTAATATTATTTTTCCAATATTCCAATACATATATATCATTTCTGTATTTACTGCTTGCATTGCTTTATATTGTGATTTTAATATTTCTTGTCTTATATTCTCAAAAATTTCTTTATATTTACTAATATCAATCCTATTTTCCATTATTTTCCTTCTTTCTAATTTGGCAGACACTGTCTGCCAAATTTAATTATCCTTTACTAATTGGCATTATATCACTTATTTTCAATTTTTTCATTATAAATTCAAAAAAAGATGAACTTGTATTTATTTTTTACAATTCATCTTTCAAATATGTGAAAATTTTATTATTTCTAAATCGTTGCTAGGAGGAAACCCTTGTTATTACTACATTTTAATTTTTCGTCATAAGAGAATAAAATTGTTATTACCAAGGCAATCAGTGTTATACCTTTATTCTGTTTTTTCATATTCTTTTTCATTTCCTCCTTTGTTTTTCATATCTTTTTATTATTTATATTTTTACAAATAATATACTTTGTTTTATATTTCTTTACTTTTATCAGCTTCTTAGTTTTTAAGTAAAAAATATATTCAAAATTCACATTTTTATTTTTTGTGAATTATTTATTTTCCAAAGTACTTACTTATGTAAATATACAATATATATATTAAATACTATCAAAACACTTTTATTTTTTCAATACTTTTTTACAATTTTATATGCTCCTTGCATATTTATTTAGTAAAAATTTTACATAATTCTATCTTGATTCATTTTTACATATTATATTTATATTCTTTGTAATATAATCTCGCCAAAACTCTTAACAAAAGTAGTCTATATCAATCTATTGACATCCATGTTATAATATAATAAAAAAGTTGGAGGAAGCAAAAATGCAAAAAATACTAAGTCACATGAGAAAAGCAATAGAAGAATATAATATGATTGAAGAAAACGATAAAATAGCAATATGCCTTTCAGGAGGAAAAGACTCAATAACAATGTTACATGCATTTAAAAACTTACAAATATTCTATCCCAAAAAATTTGAAATAATAGCAATAAGCATCGACCCTGGATTCGAATTTTTTGATACAGAATTTTTACAAAATATATGTAATAATTTAGAAATACCATTATTCATTGAAAAAAGCCATGCTAAAGAAATAGTATTTGATATAAGAAAAGAAAAAAATCCATGTTCACTATGTGCAAATTTACGTAGAGGAGTTATAAACTCAGTAGCAGTAAGAGAGGGCTGTAATAAAATAGCATTAGGACACAACCAAGATGATGTATTAGAAACATTCTTACTTAACCTACTATATGCTGGAAACATTGGTACATTCTCACCAGTAAGTTATATGGACAGGTCTGGAATTACACTAATTAGACCATTTATTTATACACCAGAAAAAGATACTAAAAGATTTATAAAGAAAAACAATTTAACAGTAATGGCAAAGGTTTGTCCAATGGATGGAACATCAAAAAGAGAATCTATGAAACAAATGATATTTACTCTACAAAAAAACATTCCTATGATTAGAGCAAATTTATTTGGAGCAATACAAAGAAATTTACCAGATTGGAAAATATAAACTGTTTTTGGGGACGGAGGAAAAAAACAGTTTTTATATCCATTGAATTTTATCTATAAATTATAATATAAAATAAAAAACTGTTTTTTTCCTCCGTCCCCAAAAACAGTTTTTTACTTATTTATTTTACAATTGCAACCATTGCATTTTTTAAATTTTCTAATTTAATATTAGCATCATCTTCTGAAATACCTTTAATTCCCATATATAATTTAATTTTAGGTTCTGTACCAGAAGGTCTAACACAACACCAGCTATTATCTTCTAAGCCATAATATAAAACATTTGATTTAGGAAGACCAGTTGTTGATTCTTCGCCTGTTACCATATCTTTAACATAATCTCTATCAATATCCTTAAAAGTTAAAACTTTATATTCTCCTATTTTTTGAACAGGTGTATTTCTCATATTAGTCATCATATCTTGTATTTTTTCAGCACCTTCAGCACCTTCTAAAACAATTGAAACTTGGTCTTCTTTATAATATCCATATTTTTCATAAATATTATTCATTTGATCCCATAAAGTTTCTCCTTTAGATTTATAATAACAAGCTGCCTCACATAAAGCCATTACAGCTGCAATTCCATCTTTATCTCTTGCATAATCTCCAATTAAACAACCATAACTCTCTTCAAATCCAAATACATATCTATATCCATCATCTAGTTCTTCCTCTTTTTTCATAATAGCACCTATATTTTTAAAACCTGTTAGAACTTCATAACATTTTAAATTATATTCTTTAGCAATAGCTTGTGTTAAATTTGAAGAAACAACTGTTGTTATCATCATTCCTTTTCTAGGCAAAATACCTTTTTCTTTCATTTGTGAAATTCTATATTCAGCAATTAATAAAGCAGACATATTCCCTGTATAAGTCATATATTCTCCTGTTTTACTATCTTTTGCATATATTCCCAATCTATCAGCATCTGGGTCAGTTGCTAAAACAACATCTGCATCTACTTCTTTTGCTAATTCTAAAGCTAATTTAAATGCTTTCTTATCTTCTGGATTTGGATAATCCACTGTTGGGAAATTTCCATCAGGATCTTTTTGTTCTGGAACTACATACACATTTTCTAATCCAATTTCTTTTAATAATCTCTCTGCTATTGTATTTCCAGTACCATGTAATGGTGTATAAACAACTTTTATATCTTTACCTTGTTCTTTTACAATTTCAGAATTTAATATCAAAGACTTTAAAGTATCTATATATTTATCATCCATTTCTATACCTATAATATTAAATAAACCTTTTTCGATAGCTTCTTCTTTTGATATCTCTTTAATTTCACTATATTCTTTAACAGCTCTTACTTTTGCAATTATATCCTTATCCCTTGGTGCAATTATTTGTGAACCATCATCCCAATATACTTTATAACCATTATATTTAGGAGGATTATGACTAGCTGTAATCATAATTCCAGCTGTACACTTCAACTCTCTAACTGCAAAAGACAACTCTGGAACAGGTCTTAAGTTTTCAAATAAATATGTCTTAATTCCATTTGCATTTAAAATTAAAGCAGTTTGTAAACTAAATTCCTTAGACATTCTTCTTGAATCATAACTAATAGCAACTCCTTTATCTTGTGTACCTTGCTCTAAAATATAATTTGCCAATCCTTGAGTAGCCTTTCCAACAGTATATTTATTCATTCTATTAGTACCTGCACCAATAACCCCACGAAGGCCAGCAGTTCCAAATTCTAACTCCTTATAAAATCTATCTTCGATTTCCTTTTCATCATCTCTTATCTCAAGTAACTCTCTTTTTGTTTCATCATCAAATTCATCACTCTCACACCATCTCTTATACTCATTTAAATAATTAATCATAAAATCAATTCCTTTCTATTTTTATGTGCATTTATAATATCACTAATAAAAAAATAAATAAAGACATTTTAAATAATTAATTATTTATTTATTGAAATACTCAATCAGTAGAATCATTGAAACTACAAAAAAAGCTACTTTGAACTTCATCAAAAGTCCAAAATAACTTTATTTATTTTTACTTTAACTTATAAAATTTTTCATACAAATCTCTAGCAGTACTTGGGCAATCAACACCAGCATCATCTGCATTTTTTACAGGTGCAAATTCTTCTTCTCTCTTTACACGAAGTATTGCCATATCATCAACTTCACCAAAAGCATCAAACAAGAAAGCTTCAAATTTATAAGCATTTGGAGAATCTGGTACTATTAAATTTCCCTCACTATCAATATATTTAGCTTTTTTGTAAGCACTATGGTATGGTAAAGGAGTAGCTCCCATTCTCTCTACAGCATCTATACTAAATAAATTACAAAGAATATGTGATTCACCATATAAAAGTTCACCATTAGCATCTACCGCTTCTGCCATATCACTACTAATCTCAGAATATTCAATAACACTTGGTCTTCCATTTCTTTTGCAAAATACTCCAACCTTTTCATGTGGATTTGCTTTAACAATAGACTTACAAGCAACTGTAACATTTTTATCAATTGCAACCCCCATTAAAACAGGATCAACCATTTTAACTAAGCAATTATCTACTCCACCAATAAATACCCATTCAACATCTAGCTGTCTCATCTTCTCTGTCATACCACTCTTAACTAACGATTCATATATACCACCATGACCATCAGCAGCTTGTTTTATTAGTCCATCTTCACCAACTAATACTTTTCCCTCAGTATCTATCATAGGTAATTCACCTTGAATAAAAAAGAAAATATCTTTATCTTTTCTATATCCAAAGAATTTATTTTTTTCGAAAAATTTTAATGTTTCTTCATTATTCTCTCTACTTGTCATTATAAACCATGGAATAGTAACACCATACTTTTTTCCCTCTTCTTTTAGAGATTCACTTAATAATTCAAATAAAGATTTGTGAGAATCTAAACCAATATCATAAGTACCTTTTGGCCCAAGATGACCAAGTCTTGTCCCTTGACCACCAGCCATTGTTACAGCGGCCAATTTACCATTTTTAATAGCTTGTTTTCCAATACCCTCATAATACTTAAATTCTTCATTTAATTTATATTTATCTAAATATTCCATTGGTTCTATTTTATCATTATTAAACTCTATATCCTTCTTTGTGTTTGCATATAAACTATTTATTAATTCAAAATCAATATCTAAAATTTGATTTAATAATACTTTCTTTTTATTTTCATCTAAACTATCAATATGATTTAACAAATGTTCCTGATTATATTTTCTTAATATAGATTTTACTTCTTCTAATGTATTATTCATATATTCCATCCTTTCAACATCCACTATTTCCTTTTATATTATATACTTATATACCAAATAATCAAAATTATCAAGTATTTTTCAAATTTTTATTAGATACACTTAATTAATTTGGACTTTCACAACCATCATAATATTTAATTTAATAATTTACAATATGTTAAAAAAGTTAACATATAAAATCCAAAATTTGTTTAAACTTAGTATTTCTAATATAATATTTTGATAAATTATCATTATTATATCGTTTAACAAAACTCTCAAACATTACATTTAGAGAATTTAATTTTTAATTTTAATATATTAACTTTTTCACTATATCATTTTACTTTTACAAATTATAGAAATTAATCATCACAACTTATAATAGCTTTTCAACACCAGAAGTAGATAAAACTTTACCATATTTTCTAGCAATATCACCAACATTATCATGAACTTCATTAATATCATAACAATCAATTATTTTAATATCATTAACATCTATCCAATTATTGATATTTTTATTAATACTATTAATATAACTCTCATTACCTTTTACAAAAATTATTGTTTCTCTATTTTCCTCATTAGCACTTTTTATCTCTTTAAATTTATTTAAATCATTACTTTTCCAATCAATTTTATTTAATCTATCTTTTTCTTCTTTACTTAAATTAATACTTGATAATAATTTATCAACACTATCATTTAAATCGTTTTCAGTAATCATTATTACATTTTTATTTTCTTTTAAATTATTATTTATATAAGGTAAACTTATCATCTCAAAATGATAATCACTTGCAAAAAATAAACATAATTTTTCTATACTTTTATTCTCTTTTACCATCGTATATCAATCCTTTCAATTTCACAAAGAAACGTTTTTTCTTTAGAATAATCTTAAATCTGAGTACTGGTAAATTTTACCATTTATTTTATTATATGTCAATAATATTTCACTAATATTTCATTAATATTTCATCGATTTTTTTCGACTAACTTTGCAACTTATTATTTCAATAAATGTATAAATTTATAAAAACTGTAAATAATTAATTTATAGAAGATTTTACAAAAAAAGTTTATTGGAGGTAACTTATGAAAAAATTTTTAAATAATATCAGAAATTCCAAAATAGGAATTATACTTATTTTAAGTTTATTACTATTTATATATATAATAGTTTGCGCAATATCATATGTAGAGGCTGTATCATCTGACATCAGTGATAGTGTATTTAGATTACATGTAATAGCAAACAGTGACAGTGATGAAGACCAATCATTAAAATACAAAGTTAGAGATAGTCTATTAAATTATATGAATAATATATGTACAAATTGTAGTTCTAAAGAAGAAGCAATAAATACTGTATCAGTTCACCAAGATGAATTTAAACAAGTAGCATTAGAAACTATTAAAAATGAGGGGTATTCATATAATATAAATATAGAAATTGGAAATTTTGAATTTCCAACAAAACACTATGGAGACATATCTCTCCCAGCAGGATTTTATGATGCATTAAAAATAGAAATTGGTGAAGCAAAAGGAAGAAATTGGTGGTGTGTAATGTTTCCATCACTTTGTTTTATAGATGTATCTTCTGGAATCGTACCTGAAGAATCAAAAGAAGAATTACAAAAAACTTTATCAGAAGAAGAATATTCAATAATATCTGATACTTCTAACTATGGAATAAAATTTAAATTTAAATTATTAGAAATATTTACAAATAGTGGTTTATTAACAGCAAGAAATTAATAAAGTTAATTGGGAATACCATTTTTTGACACAAAAATTATTAAAATTATATGATTTTAAAATATTAATTTGAGTCAAAATGGTTATTCCCAATAATCATTCTAACACAAATTTAAATAAATAATCAATGACACTTGAAATACTTCACTGTTTATGTTATATTCTAAAAAGAATAAATACAATCTTGGGAGGAATACAATTGGAAAAATTAGTAATAACAGGACCAACACCATTAAAAGGTGAAGTAGTAATAAATGGCGCAAAAAATGCAGCAGTAGCAATTCTGCCAGCAACATTATTAATAGACGGAATATGTACTATAAATAATGTGCCTAATATAAGTGATGTACAAATATTATGTACAATATTAGAAAAAATGGGTTCAAAAATAACTTGGAATAGCCAAAATGAATTAACTATAGATAATAGAAATATAAATACAACACAAGCACCATTAGATTTAACAAGTAAGTTTAGAGCATCATACTACCTAATTGGAGCGATGCTTGGCAGAAAAGGAGAAATAGAAGTTGGAATGCCAGGTGGTTGCAAATTGGGAGCAAGACCAATCGACCAACATATTAAAGGATTTGAGTTATTAGGAGCTAATGTTGAAATTGGAAAAGGTACAATCCTAGCAAAAGCAAATACTCTAACAGGAACATCAATATATATGGACATAGTTTCTGTAGGTGCAACAATAAATATAATGTTAGCAGCAGTACTAGCAAGTGGTACTACTATTATAGATAATGCTGCAAAAGAACCTCATATAGTAGATGTAGCTAACTTTTTAAATTCAATGGGAGCAGATATAAGAGGTGCAGGAACAGATATTATAAAAATTAATGGTGTTGAAAAACTACATGGAGACACTACATATTCAGTTGTCCCAGACCAAATAGAAGCAGGAACATTTATGTTAGCAGCTATTGCTTCAAAAGGAGATTTAACAATAAAAAACTGTATCACAAAACATCTAGATTCTATAACAGCTAAAATAATAGAAATTGGTGGAAATGTTGAAGATAATGGAGATAGTATAAGAGTTTGGTATAATAAAAGACCAAATAAAGCAACTATTAAAACATTACCATATCCAGGATTCCCAACAGACTTACAACCTCAAATGGGTGTAGTTTTAGCAACAGCAAATGGTACAAGCATGATAAACGAAAGTATTTGGGAATCAAGATTCCAATATACAGCTGAACTAAATAAAATGGGAGCAAAAATAACAGCACAAGGAAAATCTGCAATATTTGAAGGAGTAGATGAATTATTTGGTAGTCCTGTATATTCAACAGATTTAAGAGCAGGAGCTGCATTAATTATAGCTGGTGTATCTGCAAATGGTGTTACTGAAGTATATAATTTAGAACATATTGATAGAGGATATGAAAACATAGAAGACAAATTCAGAAAAATAGGTGCAAATATACAAAGAGTAGAAGAATAATAAAAAAACTAATAAAATAAGAAATAATCAAAGGAAGAAATACATTATGTTTAATTTTTGTAGTTTATATAGTGGAAGTAGTGGAAATAGTTTACTTGTAGAAACAGAAAACACAAAACTACTAATTGATGCAGGGGTTAGTAGCAAAAAAATAGAAACAGCATTAACAAATCTAGATATTAATCCCGCTTCAATTAATGGTATATTAATAACACATGAGCATTCAGACCATGTACAAGGATTAGGAACATTTGCAAAAAAATTTGATTTACCTGTATTTGTAAATCAAAAAACATTAGATGCAATGCCTAAACAAAAAGAAAAAATATCAGAAAAAAATATTAACAAAATTAGAATTGAAGAAAAATTTGAAATTGGAGATTTACAAATAAAGCCATTTTCAATACCACATGATGCCGCAAACCCTTGCGGATTTAATATTTTTAAAGATAATCAAAAAATCAGTATTGCAACAGATATTGGTCATATGACAAATGGAATTCTAAAAAACTTAGAAGATAGTATATTTGTTTTATTAGAATCTAACTATGATCCTGAAGTTCTAAAATTTTCTAGATATCCATATCCATTGAAATCTAGAATAGCAGGACCTACTGGACATTTATCAAATGAGCTAGCTGGAAAAACAATTGCACACCTTTTACAATCAGGACTAAAACAAGCTTTATTAGGACACTTAAGTAAAGAAAGCAATTTTCCGGAACTAGCATACAAAACAGTAATTGATGAAATAATTTCAACAAATTATAATGAGAACTCTATAAAATTAGGTGTAGCAAGTAGGGACTTCCCTGGAAATATAATAAATATACAATAATAAATTCTGAAAAAACTGTCCCAAATGAACATTTTTGTCCATTTGGGACATATCTTAAACTAAGAAAGGATTTAATAAAATAAATGTTAACAATAAATATAGTATGTATTGGAAAAATAAAAGAAAAATTTTTTAAAGAAGCTATTGATGAATATTCAAAAAGATTATCAAAATACTGTAAACTAAATATTTTAGAATTACCTGATGAAAAAATCCCAGATAAATCAAATAGTAGTATTGAAAATGAAATAAAAACAAAAGAATGTAACAATATCATAAATCACATAAAAAAAGACTCTTATATTATTTGTCTAGACTTAAAAGGAAAAGAATTTTCTTCAGAACAATTCTCAAAAAACATTGAAAATATATCAATGCAATCAAGTCAAATAACTTTTATAATTGGTGGTTCTTTAGGTCTAACAGAAAACTTATTAAATTTATCTAATCAAAAAATCTGTTTCTCTAAAATGACATTTCCACATCAACTAATAAGAGTTTTTTTACTAGAACAAATATATAGGGCCTTCAAAATTTCTAATGGTGAAACATATCATAAATAATATATTGTATTTATTATATTTAAATGTAGGGAAAATATATTAAAAAATCAAGAAAAAATTAGTGGGACAAAATAAAATCTTTCTCTTTAGTTATCAAAATATATTTTTGGGGGAATATGATGATATAATATTTTCCCTACAAAATTAAAAACTATTATAACTGTTATTCTTTAATCTTTTTTTGAATTTTTATTGCTAATAACTTAGCAATAATTTTTTTGACTACAAAAAAAATTGATATAAATAAAATGAATCTAAAAATCATAAAATCTCCTATCATGTAATATTAATTTTTAATTAACTAAAATAAAATTAAAAATTATATATTTAAGATTTTTACATATTTATTTTACACCAATTTCCATAAAATGTCAACAAAAAAATTAAGACAAAAATCGACAAACTACTACACTTGTAAGTATTCCAACAAAATCAGCAATCAAAGCAGCCCATAAAATAAACCTTGTTTTTTTAATACCCACACTACTAGTATATACTGCAATTGTATAAACTGTCGTTTCTGTAGACCCCATAATAACAGAAGCTATAAGACCTATATTTGAATCAACACCAAAATTTTTCATAATATCAGTAGCAACTGCTATTGAAGCACTCCCTGAAATAGGTCTTATAATTGACAATGGCAAAATCTCAGTTGGAAAATTTACCATATTAAAAGCAGGAGTCAAAAATCTAACAATTAAATCAATTACACCAGAACTTCTTAATGCACCTATTGCAACAAATAATCCAACTAATGTCGGAAAAATATTAATAACAACACCAATTCCTTCTTTAGCCCCATCCAAAAAAATATCAAAAACTTTTTTTCTTTCAATAACACCATAAAAAACAATAACAATTATCATTAATGGCATTGCAATATTTGAAAAATATTCTATAGCTCTCATAAACACTTCCTTTAAAATTACTAATAAACAAATATAAATTATACATTTTAATCTATTTCCTCAACTATTTTTATATAAAATAATTATTTACCCAACTTTATAAAAACTTTTGTTGCAATAATTCCAGAAATAGCTGCACAAATAGTCGCAATCCATACAGGAAAAATAATAGCTGTTGGATTTTCTGAACCTAAAGAATTCCTTATAGCAATAACAGTTGTAGGAATAATTTGTATTGAAGCAGTATTTAAAACAATAAATGTTGCCATATCATTTGTTAAAACTTTTTTATCAGGATTTTCCTCTTGCATAGATTTCATAGCTTTAATACCGTAATGGTGTAGCTGCATTTCCAAGTCCCAAAACATTTGCAACAACATTCATTGAAATCTCTTGATAAACTTTACTATCTTTTTTTAATTTAGGAAATAATAATCTCATGACAGGTTTAAAAAAATTAGTAATTTTTTCCATAGCCGAAGTCTGACTAGCAATTTGCATTATTCCATTCCACAGACACATTGTACCAACAAGAGTTATACATAAATTAACAGCAGTATTAGTACTTTCAAATATAGATTTATTTAATTCTCCAATATTTCCAGATAAAATTGCAAAAATAATAGATATTATTATAAAAAGTGGCCAAACTATATTTAACATCAAATCACCTACATAATTATATTATTTATTTAAATTTTTTATTACTTTTTAATTGACCGCAAAATATATTTATGGTATATTAATTGTGGATTTGTAAAAAGTAACATTAAGGAGGAAAACTATGAAAGCAACAGGAATTATAAGAAGAGTTGATGAATTAGGAAGAGTTGTTATTCCTATTGAAATAAGAAATCAATTCAATATTGTCGAAAAAGATCCTATTGAGATTTATGTAGATAATTCTTCAATAGTCTTAAGAAAATATGAACCTAATTGCGTTTTCTGTGGAAACACAGAAAATTTAGTAGAATACAAAGACAAACTTGTTTGTGAAAACTGTTCTAAGCAATTAAATATCTTACACGAAAGATTAGAAAAATAATAAATCAAAATAAAAAATTAGCTATAAAAAAGTGGTGATAAGGGGCCAGGTCTTAAATCCCCACTTTTTCACAGCTAATTTTTTTCTATATAAACATTTTATAAATTTCATTTTTATTAACATTTCTATCTTTAGCTATTTTTTTTATTATATCCTTTTTTTCCAAACCTTGTCTTTCATAAAACTTATAATGCTCTTCTATACTCAAATTATTTAGTTCATTTTCTTCTACATTATTACTACCTTCTATTATTAAAACAATTTCCCCTTTCATTCCATCAGAATTCTGAATTAAATAATCAATATCTCCTCTAACAAACTCTTCATGAATTTTTGTAACTTCTCTAGCTATAGTAACCTTTCTATCACTATCTAAAATTTGTTTTAAATCCTTTAGAGTAGCTTCCAATTTATGTGGTGCTTCATAAATTATTACTGTCCTTTTAGATTTCTTAATTTCATCTAATTGATTCTTCCTTAATTTTTTATTCAAAGATAAAAATCCCAAAAAAGAAAATTCCTTTGTATCAATTCCTGAACAAATCAAAGCATTAATCATAGCACAAGCACCAGGAATTGGAATTACATCAATACCTAAATCAATACACCTATTAATAACCTCTTCACCAGGATCACAAATTCCAGGAGTACCAGCATCAGATACTAATGCTATATTTTTACCCTCTTGTAACTTATCTATTAAAATTTCTGATTTAACATCCTCATTATGTCTATGATAGCTTATTAAAGGCTTAGATATCTCTAAATGATTTAATAATTTCAATGTATGTCTAGTATCTTCTGCCGCTATTAAATCAACTTCATTCAAAATTCTTATAGCTCTTAAAGTTATATCTTCTAAATTTCCTATAGGAGTTGCTACAACATATAATATACCTTTTCTATCTATTTTTTCCATATATTATTTCTCTTCCTTTCTAAATAAAAGCACCTTAAATATCAACATAATATTTAATAAATATTTTAAATACTCTCATAATTTACAAATAATCTTCTTAAAATTTGCTTTTATTATAAATTTGTAAAATCTCATCAGTATATGAACCATCTTCATTATAAATATATAAATTTTCTCTAAATTTTAAATACTCTCCCCCATTCTTTACACCTTTAATCAAAACCATTTTAGGAGGATTTTTCTCATTAGAAAATACTAATCTAACTTCTTTTGGTTCTATTTTATATTCTCTCATTATTGAAAAAATATCTACCATTCTCTCTGGTCTATGAACCATATAAAATTCTCCTCTATCTTTTAAAATTTTACTTGAAACATAAATAAAATCTTTCAAATTAGCAAGTATTTCATGTCTAGAAATTAACTTTCTTTCATCATCATTTATAATTCCTGTATTCTGTTTTTTATAAGGAGGATTTGTTACAACTACATCAAATGAATTATTTTCAAAAACTTGATTTAATTCTAAAATATTTTTATTAATAATCTCAAATTTATCTTCTAATCCATTCAATTTAGAACTTCTACGAGCCATATCAGATACTTCTTCTTGTACCTCTACCCCAATAACCTTTTCTAATTTCGTCTTTCCACATAATAGAATAGAAATAATTCCTGTCCCTGTACCTAAATCAATTACTCTTGAATGTGCCTTTATATTCTTAGCAAAATCTGAAAGCAATACAGCATCAATTCCAAAACAAAAACCATCTTTGTTTTGAATTATTTTCAACCCTTTATACTCTAAATCATCTATTCTCTCATTTTCTCTTAACTCTATATCCATTACTTTTTCCTAACTTCATAAATAAAAATACTTTTTATTATAATATGTGTATAATATATTTAGAAAATGAAAACCACTGAAATAGTTGCCGAGAAAAATAGAAAAGACCTTTCCCTCGTCAAAGCAGAATGGTCTTTTTTATTTGCTTAATATTACAGTTATAACTATAATTAAGGCAATTTCCATAATAGAAACTATTACTAATCCAAAGAAAAGTAAAGATATTATAGATAATAATATACTTTCCATAGCACCACTTTCTATGTAAAACTCACAATATAAAACTGTAGAAAAGGTGGCAACACACTCCGCTTATTCTCATTTCCTATAATTTATACTATACAATAAAATTAAACAAAAAACAAGCGAACACATACAATTTCACAATTATTTTTCATTAGAATATTATATTATAATATTTATAATGAAAGGACACAAAAAATGCCTAGTTTATATAGATGTGAAAATAAGCAATATCTAGAAAAGATAAATAATTTTGAAAATGAAAAAAGAAGTGAAAAAAAAGAAACTCCACCAAAAAAGAAAAAAATTAATTTTAAAACATGTAAAAAAAACACCTTAAATTCTTTAAATGAAGTTGAACACTTCCTAAGAAATATTCATAATTTCACTAATTACATTAAATTATATAAAATTTTAAAATAAATGGTGATAGGGGGCCAGGTCTTAAATCCCCACTTTTTATACAAAAATGGGGATTTAAGACCTGGCCCCCTATCACCACAAAATCTATAAAATGAAAAACTTATTTTCTAACATACTCATCTTTAAATTCTTCATTCGTCTCACCATTAATCAAAAACTTCACCTTATTTACCTCATTCAATTCTGTAACTGTATTAACTATCATATTTACTAAATTCTCTTTCTCTTTTTCATCATTCTTGTTATAATTTAGGAATTCACTAGAAAAGTCTAATATCAAACATTCACCTTCTAATAAAGAATTCAATAACTTTGTATTTTCAGGAACAATTCCCTTTAACTTATCATTTTTAGGCCCTTGAATCAATAACTCTACTAAAATATTATATGGTGATTTCATAAGCTCTTTGACATTTACAAGCCTAGCTTCAGGTCTTAACATATTTGTTTCCTTATCTGGAAAATATAAACTAACTATAGTCTCTCTCAATTGTTCTTCAGAAATTTCTTGTTCTGGAATATATTCACTTTGCTCTTCCCTTATCTTTTTCTCCTTAACATATTTAATAGAAAAAAATCCAATCACAAATATTAAAATTAATAAAATAACAAATAATAAAACAATCTTTTTATTCATTATAAACTCCTCCCTACTTCTTAAAGTTTCATTTACTTCATATTCAATTCTATTATTTGTTTGTCCAAGATATGCAAAAAATTATATTTATTTTAAATTACTATAAATTATTTAATTAACCAATTCAATACACTTGAACTTATAAATAAAAAATATTTACTAAACTATTGACTTTTACATATAAATGTAATATTATAATTATGCCAACTTACTCAAGCGGGTAGGAAGGAGGTTGTTTTTTTAGTGAGAGAACTGCTAAAAGTGTTAAAACTATATTTGATTTACTTAATTGTAAAACACTTAGGGAATTAAACACAGGAAAAGACTAGGGATAGTTTGGATGTCCCCTAGTCTTTTTACGTTTTTTAATAATTGAACTGTTAGTATATTATAACTCATATCTTATTATATGTCAAATTCGGTTTTTTACTATTTCTTCCATATTTTAACATTTGACAAATAGTGTTTTTCCATATAAAATTAGGGATAATAAAAGGGGAAACTTATAAAAAAGGAGCAAAAATTATGAATGAAATATTACATGTTGGATTAGATGTTGGATCAACAACTGTAAAAATAATAGTCATGGATGAACATCAAAATACAATATATAAGGACTACCAAAGACACTTTTCTGATACAAAAAACACTATATGTAATGTACTAGAAAATCTAACAAAAATGTTTCCAAATAATCAATTTACAATAGCACTTACAGGCTCAGGAGCAATGTCTGCAAGCAAATTTCTTGAAGTATCATTTATTCAAGAAGTTGTATCTTGTAAAAGAGCGGTTGAAAAATATATACCAGAAACAGATGTTGTAATAGAGCTAGGTGGAGAAGATGCAAAAATAATATATTTTGATAAATCAATAGAACAAAGAATGAATGGTACATGTGCAGGTGGAACAGGTGCATTTTTAGACCAAATGGCTTCACTACTACATACAGACACACATGGATTAAATGAACTTTCAAAAAGTTATCAAACAATTTATCCAATAGCATCAAGATGTGGTGTTTTCGCTAAAACAGATATACAACCATTAATAAATGAAGGTGCAGCAAAAGAAGATATTGCAGCATCAATTTTTCAAGCTGTTGTTAATCAAACAATAAGTGGATTGGCATGTGGAAGACCAATAAGGGGAAATGTTGCATTTTTAGGAGGACCTTTAAACTACCTTTCTGAATTAAGAAAAAGATTTGTTGAAACACTTAATCTAGAACCTGAAGAAGTCATAGTTCCTGAAGAAGCCCATCTATTAGTAGCAAAAGGTGCAGCACTTGATTCTCTAAACGCTAAATCTATCACTGTTGAAGAATTGCTATATAAAATAGAAAATCTTAAAAATTCACATGATAATACAACAAATCCCTTAGAACCTTTATTTAAAGATGAACAAGAATATCAAGAATTTACACAAAGACATAATACAGCTAAAATAACAAAAAAAGATATATCAACATATGAAGGTGACTGTTATATAGGAATCGATGCTGGTTCAACAACAACAAAATTAGTTCTAATAGATAATGAAAATAACTTATTATATTCTTTATATGGAAATAATGAGGGAAATCCATTAAAAAGTGTTATTAATATGCTTAAAAAACTATATGAAATATTACCTGAAAAAGCCATATTAAGATATAGTGGTGTCACAGGATATGGAGAAAAACTAATTCAAACAGCACTTAATGTTGATTTAAATGAAATAGAAACAATAGCCCACTACACTGCTGCAAAACAATTTGAGCCTAATGTTACAGCAATTATAGATATTGGTGGACAAGATATGAAATACATTAAAATGAAAAATGGAGCAATTGACAATATCATGTTAAATGAAGCTTGTTCATCTGGTTGTGGTTCATTTATTGAAACATTTGCTAAGAGTCTAAACTTACAAATATCTGAATTTGTAGAAGAAGCTATAAAAGCAAAAAGACCTGTTGATTTAGGCTCAAGATGTACAGTTTTCATGAATTCAAAAATTAAACAAGCTCAAAAAGAAGGATACTCAGTTGGTGACATATCAAGTGGTTTATCATATTCAGTAATAAAAAATGCTATACAAAAAGTAATGAAAGTTAGGGATACTGCCACTTTAGGAGACCATATAGTTGTACAAGGTGGAACATTTTATAATGATGCTGTTTTAAGAGCATTTGAAAAAATAGTTGATAAAAACGTTGTACGCCCAGATATTTCTGGATTAATGGGTGCATATGGAATGGCACTGCTTTCAAAAGAACAATATGAATCAAATTTAGATATGGAATATAAATCAACTATATTAAAAAATGATGAATTAGATAAATTAGAAATAAAAATAACACATACAAGATGTAATAACTGTGAAAACCATTGCAAATTAACAATAAATAAATTTAATAATGGAACAATACATGTTTCAGGAAACCGTTGTGAAAAAGGAGCTGGAGTAGTATCTAATAAAAAGAATCTACCAAATCTAATACAATATAAATATCAAAGAATATTTGATTACAAACCTCTAGAAGAACAATATGCTGTAAGAGGAACAATTGGAATTCCAAGAGTATTAAATATGTATGAAGATTACCCATTCTGGTTTACATTTTTTACAAATCTAGGTTTTAGAGTTATTATCTCAGATAAAAGCACTAGAAAAACATATGAAAAAGGTATGGAATCTATGCCATCTGAATCAGTATGTTATCCAGCAAAGATATCACATGGACATATAGAAAATCTAATTGAAAAAGGAATAAAAACTATATTTTATCCTTGTATGCCATATTCAAGAAAAGAATATGAAAAAGCTGATAATCACTATAATTGTCCAATAGTAATATCTTATTCAGAAGTATTAAAAAATAATGTTGAAAATATAAACTCTGAAAATATAAAATTCCTAAACCCATTTCTACCATTTGATACAAAAAATCTAGTAAAAAAAGTTATGGAATTAGATGAATTTAAAGAATATAATTTCACTAAAAAAGAATTAATAGAAGCTGCTGAAAATGCTGAAACAGAATATCAAAAATGCAAAAAAGATATTAGAGATAAAGGATCTGAAACAGTAAGATATATTGAAGAAAATAATCTAAGAGGAATCGTTTTAGCAGGAAGACCTTATCATATAGACCCAGAAATAAACCATGGAATTGATACATTAATAACATCGCTTGGTCTATGTGTTCTAACAGAAGATAGTGTATGTGATAAAACAGAAGCAAAACGTCCTATAAGAGTTGTTGACCAATGGGTATTCCATGCAAGATTATATGCAGCAGCAGAATTTGTTGGAAAACATGATAATTTAGAATTAATTCAATTAAACTCATTTGGTTGTGGAGTTGATGCAGTTACAACAGACCAAGTTGAAGAAATATTATCAAGTTATGATAAAATGTACACTCTAATTAAAATAGATGAAGTAAATAATTTAGGGGCTGTAAGAATTCGTATACGTTCACTTTTAGCAAGTATGAATAAAAGAATTTCTAAAAAAGAAGAAGAAAAAGCCTCTGGAGACTACGGAATAAAGAAAAAAATCTTTACAAAAGAAATGCGTAAGAATTACACAATTCTATGCCCACAAATGGCACCAATTCACTTTGAATTATTAGAATCTGCAATGCAAGAATCTGGCTATAAATTAGAACTTCTTAGAGAGTGTACATCTAATACTGTAGAAACTGGATTAAAATATGTAAATAATGATGCATGTTATCCATCTATATTAGTTACAGGACAAATGATAGAAGCTCTAGAATCTGGAAAATATGATTTAAATAAAACTGCATTAATAATGTCTCAAACAGGTGGTGGATGTAGAGCAACAAATTATATAGGATTTATAAGAAAAGCTCTTAAAGATGCTGGATTTACTAATATTCCTGTAATCTCATTTAATGTTGTTGGTATGGAAAAAATGCCAGGATTTAAGCTAACACCAAAAATGATTGAAAGAATGGTAAAATGTGTTATATATGCTGATTTACTACAGAAAGTGCTAACTAAAAACAGAGTATATGAAATAAATAAAGGTGAAACACAAAAACTATATGAACAATGGTTATTAAAATGTAAACAACTAGTTAGAAAATCAACTAATAAAGAATTTAAGCAAAGTATATATGATATAGTAAATGATTTTGAAAAAATAGAGCTAGATACAAGTATCAAAAAGCCAAAGGTCGGAATTGTTGGAGAAGTATTAATTAAATATCATCCATTTGGAAACAACTTTGCAGCAGACATGCTTGAAAAAGAAGGAGCAGAAGTAATACTACCTGACTTTATGGGATTTGTTAAATTTATGGCAACACACAAAATTACATTTAATAATTTATTAAATACAAATAAAACATCTTCAAAAATAAGCAAAATAGCAATAAAACTTATAGATATTCTAGAAAAGGATATTAAAATAGCATTAGCAAGCTCTAAAAAAGGATATCTACAGCCTTGTGATATTTGGCATCTTGAAGATAAAGTAAAAGATGTTTTATCTATAGGAAATCAAACTGGTGAAGGATGGTTCTTAACTGCTGAAATGATTGAATATATGGAAAACGATATACCAAACATTATATGTGTCCAACCTTTTGCATGTTTACCAAACCATGTTGTTGGAAAAGGAGTTATAAAAACAATTAGACAAAAATACCCAGAGGCAAATATTACTCCAGTAGATTATGACCCTGGTGCTAGTGAGACAAACCAAGCAAACAGAATTAAATTGTTAATGACTGTTGCTAAAGATAATTTGGTAAGACAAGAAAATGAGAAAAATGCATTGGATCATGAAAATATTAATGATAAATATAAAGAAGAAATGGTTAATTAATGCCATTTCTTCTTTCATATTATTTATATCAATAAAGTATATTCTCCATTTTTAATCTTTCCTAAAACATTTAATTTTATAAAATCTTTAAAACATTTATTAAGCATATACATAGACATATCTAATTCTCTAGAAATATCTTTTTGTGTCTTCTTAATAATCATCTCATTATTAGAAGCACTTATCAAATAAACAATAACTTTATAATGTATTCTATTTAAACACATTAAAATATCAATAAAAGTTTTTGAATCTATTACTAAAACTTCTTTTTTTGCATTGTTTACTCTTACTAAAGTTTTAAAAACATTATATGAGCATTTATGTGCTATTTTATTTGCAGATCTAGGAATCCATTTTATATTAAAACTACAATTATTTTTTGATAATTTTTGCAATAATATATTATACTCTTTTTTCATAATTTCAACTATATCTGAATTCTCCTGAAAAATCCTTATTTTATTATTTTTTTGAATAAAAAACTCCTTTGCCATTATACAATCTGTATTTATACAAAATTTCTGTAATTTATTTTGATTATAATAACAAGATAAAATAATATTAATTGCTTGAAATACTGCAAAAACTTCAGAATCTGTCGAATTATTCAATTGTATTCTACATTTCTTAGATATAGATTTTATTATCTTATTTTCTTGCATTACTATAATAGCATATGTTCCTAATTTAGTTATATTATCAAAACTTGCATCTGTATAAATATTATATTTTTTCTCCATTTGCATAAAGTATCACCTCTTAACCATTACTCATATATCAATATTTATTTAATAGTTTGTCAATACTTTAATTTAATAAATATTATTCTATATAATATTTATATCTTATTATTTTTCAAAAATTGCATTGTTTCTTCATATCCTAATCTATAAAATTCATCAATCTTACTCATATCTAAAAGAGAAACTTTTTCACTATTAATTTTAATAAAATAATCACTACCATTAAGTTCATATTTAGAAAGCTCTTTACACATTAACTCATATGAGCGAAAACTTACATCAATTAGATTTTTACAACAGCTTTTATCTACTTCATTTTCAAAAATAACACTTATAACCTTATCTGCACCTAATAATTCAACCTCTCTCCAAGGCACATTTTCCCTAATACCTCCATCAATTAATTTAGAATTTTTATAATCACATGGAGAAAATACAGCTGGAAAACTGCAACTTGCCTGAACTGCATTTCCAATTTCCACATCATTAACAAAAACTGTATTATTGGAAAAAGCTCTTATTTTTTTAGAACAAAAGCATACCACTTCTCCTGTATTCATGTTCACACTTGGAATAATCAAAGGCATTTTTATATCATAAATATTATAAATATTCTTCTTAATACACATCTTATTTACTAATTTATTAATTGCCTTACCAGAATTTAAACCATCAATTACTATAGTACCTGTTGTAACTATTCCAAAAATCAATTTAAAAATATTTTTTATATCCACATACTTTATATTTTTACAATACTTTTTAAATATATCATAAATTTCATCAGATTTATAACCTGCTGCATATAAAGTTGCAACAATACTTCCAGATGAAGTCCCTCCTATATAATCAACTTTCACATTTGCTTCTTCAAAAGCTTTTATAACCCCTATATGTGCAGCACCCTTTACTCCTCCACCAGACAATGCTAATCCTAAACTCATATTATCACCCATTTAATAATATGAATTTTCCCTATCTTAATTTACTCATTTTATATTATTAATTATTATTTATTTTGTTTAAATCCTAATTAATTTATATATTTTTAATTATCACATTAATATATTTTTTTATATAACACAATATTTTATACTCGAAATTATAAATTATTACTCATTATTTTTATTTACGTAAACATTTTTTAAGGTTTCAATTTTAAAATCTTAAAAACTTCTTTTATTTAAATACGTAAACAATTTTTAATATTATTTTTTCTTTCTACTTTATTTGCTATTACTTTTTCTAAAAAAATGTAAACTATATAAAAATTTAAATATTCTTATTACCTATACTTTTATTATTTTTATATTATTTATTTTTAATTAATTTTCTATTTAATTCTTTATTTAATTTTCCATTTATTTTTCTATTTAATTTTCCATTTATTTTTCTATTTAATTTTTCATTTATTTTCTTATTTAATCTTTTCATTTATTTTTTTATTTAATTTTTTCATTTATTTTTTTATTTAATTTTTTCATTTATTTTTTTATTTATTTTTTTATTTATTTTTTTCATTTATTTTTTTATTTATTTTTTTCATTTATTTTTTTCATTTATTTTTTTATTTATTTTTTTCATTTATTTAATTTTTTTATTTTATTTCTTATTTTATTTTTTATCCAAATTTTACTTATAATTAATTAAATAAAAATTTAATTATCCTAACTAATATGTATTTAAAAAATTAAAATTATAAAATATACTTGATTATTTTTATTTATGTTAATCATATTTGTTGATTTAAATTAAATATCAAAAAAGCCCGTTTTATTTAAATACGTAACTATATTTTAGTAAATTTTTTCATCCTTCTTTCTACTTTATTATTTTTACATAAAAAAGTGTAAACTATATTAAATAATTTTATTTGGGAATTTTACTCTTCTTATTATTTACTTTTCAACTATTGATTATTATTTATTTTATCATTTATTTTATTATTTATTTTTATTATTTATTTTTATTATTTATTTTTATTATTTATTTT
>CAOMRW010000002.1:95997-132113 GCA_948485625.1 uncultured Clostridia bacterium
ATTTATTTTATTATTTATTTTATTATTTATTTTATTATTTATTTTTATTATTTATTTTATTATTCATATTTTATAATTACATTTGTATTTTCGAAATTTATATGTTATATTATTTAAGAAAGGATTGATTTAATTGGAAAAAAACTATTATGATATCTTGGAAATAAATAAAAATGCTTCTCCAGAAATACTTGAAAAAGCATATAAAACATTAATTAAAAAATATCATCCTGATTTACAAAAAGATAATCTAAAAATTCAATATGAAGAAAAAATAAAAAAAATAAATGAAGCTTATGAAATTTTGTCAAATCCAGAAAAAAGAAAAAATTATAATTTACAATTAGAAAATAGTGAAATTTCAAAAAAAGAGTATGAAAATTTAATAAAAGAAAATATTTATCTAAAAAATGAAATTAATTCTTTAAAAAATAATATTAATAATTATCATCCTAATAATAAAACAAATTATAATAATATAAATAATAAAATAAAACAAGAAATAAATAATGCTGTAAATCAAGCATATTATGATGCTTATATTAAAGATTAAAAAATAGAGGGTATAAAATTAAATACAAAAAAACATTAAAAGACTTTATTGCTTTACTTATCACAATTAGTATTATAATATTTATTTTTATTATCTTATGGAATATTCCATTTACAAAAAATTATTTAATTAGTAATCCTATTTTTAAATTTATTATTGATTTATTCTTAAATTTATTTAACAATAATTAAAATTATTAAAAAATAAAATAAAAATAATATTATAAATTATTTTTATTTTATTTTTTTAATTTATTTTCAAATTTAATTTAATTTTAATTTATTTTTCTAAATAATTTTTTAATATTTATTTTTATTATTAAATTTATAAATAAAATTAATATAATTAAAATTAAAGCAATAGCCAAACATGAATAATTTAAATTTAATCCTAAAAATATTTTATAAAAATAAACTAATAATAAAATAATGACTATAGTTAAAACATATTGAAACAATTTATTACTATTATTTTTTATAGCTTCATAATCAGCATTCCAATTTAAATTTGGTTTATATAAATCAATTAAAAGCATTAAATTACTATTTAATATATTTAATAAATTTGATAAAATAAATAAAAATATTAAATAAATTAAATCGAACTCTGAAAAAATTAATTTTATTATAATTAATATAAATATTATTATAATATTATTTACAAAAATCTGAGGTACAGATTTATAAACAAATTGTTTATAATAATCTATAGGAATATATTTCATAAAAATAGCATTTTTTCCTTCTCTTGAAATTGAACTTATAGATATGTTTGACATTGTAAATATTATTTGAATTAATGCTAATATTAAACAAATAATACTCAAATCCACTGAAAACTCTATTCCTTCTTCAAATAGTTCAGACATCAATATTGCCTGTATATTTGGTAATGCCATTAGCACAATTATAATAGTAGAAATCATTAATATTAATATAGGAAAAATACACTGTATAAAAAATATAGGATTCTTAAACAATACTTTAAATTCTTTTTTTATATATGAATTTCTCTTATTTAATTTTTTTGTATTTTTTTCAAAATTATTTTTATTTATTTTTTTTCTATAAAAATTACTATTATTTTTTAATATATTTTTTAAATAATATTTTTTTCCTATAAAAATAAATAAAATAAAAAATAAAAAATTAATAAAAATAATTTTTACTAAATAAAATATAGAAATTATTTTATTAGAATTACTTAATATTTTTACAGTAGGATTTATTATTAAAAACCCTTTACTTATATTTTCCAATTTTTCATTAAAATTAGAAAATACTTGTGTAATCACTTCATTTTCTATATTCATATTATTAGTAGTTTTATTCATAATATTATTTCCAATCTTAAATTCTATAAAAAATAATATAAAAATAAAAAATAAAGTTAAAATAACCTGAAAAATATCCTTATTCTTAACAAATTTAGATAGTTTTATTAAAAACATCATTATTATACTTATTATTAAATTTGTTAATATAGGAAAAATTAATAAAATAGCAAATAAATAAAAATAATAAAATAATCCTGCATCTGTTTCCATTCCATAAATTAATAATGGAAAAATAGCAAAAATAAATTCTGTAAAATATAAATTAATTAATAATGTATTAAATTTTGCAGTTAATAATTCTTCTGGTTTTATTGGTAATGGTAATACTAATTCTATATCTTTTGAAAAGAAATATACATTAAAACTTGATAGAATGACTTGAAAAATCATAATTATATTTAAAATTAAAAATAAGCTATTTAAAAATATTGTTGGTTGATTACTAGCCACTAATATTTTTATTATTTCATAACTTAAATATGATATTGTAATCATTACTATAGCAATTAACCATACAAAAATAGACTTTCTATTTACTTTTTTTGTTTCTTTATTTACAATATGAGTATTCTGAAATATATCTTTTAAAAAAATCTTTGTTAAATTTAATATATTTTTTATTTTTTTAATCATTTTTTATTATCTCCATAAATAATTCCTCTAAAGATTTATTTTCCTTTAATTCATTTTTCATTTCCTCATATGTTCCAACAAAAATTAATTTACCATTATTTATTATACCTATCCTATCACACAATTTTTCTGCAATTTCTAAAATATGTGTAGAAAAGAATACTGTCTTATTCTTGCTTGCATATTCCCTCATTAATTTCTTTAATTCAAATGAAGACTTAGGATCTAGTCCTGTCATTGGTTCATCTAATATCCAATTACTAGGTTCATGTATTAGAACACCTATTATTATCAATTTTTGTCTCATTCCATGTGAATAACTTTCTATTTTATTATTTAATACATCTATAATCTCAAATCTTTTTGCTAAATCATTTATTCTTTCTAATCTATCTTCAGTAGAAACATCATATATATCTGCTATAAAATTCAAATATTCAATACCTTTTAATTTTAAAAATATATCTGGATTATCTGATACTAATCCTATTAATTTTTTAGCTTCTATAGAATCCTTTGTAATACTTTTATTATCTATTAAAATATCTCCTTCGTCTATTTCTAATATACCTGTCATCATCTTTATAGTAGTAGTTTTACCAGCTCCATTAGGTCCTAAGAAACCAAATATCTCCCCATCATTTATTTTAAAATTCAAATTATCTATTATCTTATTATCTTTTTTGAATTCCTTAGATACATTTTTTAATTCAATCATAAGACCACTCCTCTATAATTGGATTATAAAACAAAAAGAGTTGCTTTGCAACCCTTTTATAATTCTATTTACATACTAAATGACATTTCAAAATCAAATTCATCATTTAATTGTATTATAATACTTAATTCTTTTATTTCTGAACTTTCTTCTGTTAAATCTGATACTTCTATAGTAGCAACATAAATATTAGTACCTCTTTTAGAAACATCTTTATATGATACTTTATTATATCTAAAGAAAGAAGACTTAATATATTCTTCAAATTCACTTTCTGTTCTAAAATAATTTTCTTTAAATCCATCTGATAAATAATTATATATATTTATATAATCATATGCATTTATCATCTTAATAATTTTATCTATATTTAATTGTACTTTTTTTATATCATCTGACTTTTTATAAGTTTGCTCAAATTTATCAGTTATTAATGTATATGTATCTAATTTTAAATGAAATTGCATTGGAGTAATCTCATCAAAAATATACAGATTATCATATTGATCTTTACAAACAAATTGTAAAATATCCTCTTTATTATTTACTAAATATTCTGTAAATTTCAATTTTTCAATTTCTTCCCTATTTTCTATTACATAACTTTTAAATACTTCTACGCCTCCAAATCTTTTATTTTTATACTCTGTTTCCATATAATTATATAAAATCTCTGGTTTTGATAAAGCCAACCTCTTATACGTTAAAAAGTAATTTTTAGCCATCTTTTCATAATCATAAACATCTTCACTATATTTATTATTATCATTAATTTCAATAGATTTATTAGAATTACTAGTCTCTATTTCTTCAATACTATCATATTTTTCTAAAATAGGTTCTATTGAAAATGTTTGATTATCAATATCTAAATTAACAAAAATATAAAATTCATCTAAAATTTCATTATCAAAATTAACAGTAATTGCGTGAACTACATATTTCTCAACAGGAATGTTAACAATTTTTTTCATTTTTAATGCTATAACTGTACTTTGTTCATCCATAGTTTTCAAATACTTATGAATATTATCAGAAGTAATATTATTTTTATTAATATACTCTTCACTTAATAAATTAAGCCTCATTTTTTTTATTTTTATATCACTTATCTTTACATATTCATCATTATCATTTCTTTCATAAAACTGACTTGCTTTATTATTAAGCATATTATAATATTTTTGAATACATTGTTCTACTGATTTGAAATTAGTCATACTATTAACATCTTCATATTCATTTGTTATTTCTATAGTCTCTCCTGGATCACCATATGAAATCCCAATATTGTTTCCATTATTCTGTTTTAAATATAACAAAAGTATTGATAATATTAGAATTAAAATAATAAAAATTACTATTATAATAATATTCTTAAATTTATTCATATTTTTAACCTTTCTCTAGTTAGTTATAAATCTATACACATATGTATATTTGCTAGGATTATCATTATAAACATCAATCTGTTTATCTGGTGGCAATTTACTTGAATGTGCTGCAACATATAATCCATTTCCTATATATAAAGTTACATGGCCTTTTCTCCATAACACATCTCCTGGCTGTAATTCAACACTAGTTGAAGGACCTACTCTATATTGGCTACCATATGCATCTGTTGTAGCTGGAACTGAAATTCCAAAAAACTGACTATATAATCTACTTACTAAACTAGAACAATCATATTGGAATTGACCATATCTATTATCTTGACTATATGTATATCTATTATCATTAGCAATTCTTTGGGCTTCTTGCAATAAAGCTTGCATCTTAGATTTACTTTCTCCTGATAAATTTATATTTGCTCCAGTTGGTGCTTGTTGTCCATGATACCTAGTATAAATATCTTGTGCATATGTTAATCTATTTCCCATTTGCGGATTACCAGCTTTTTCAAACTCTTTCTCAAAATAATAACAAGCATCTTTAACACTAGTTGCACTTTTCCATTTTGGACAATCTGATTCTTGTAGTTCCTTAAATAAAAAGTTAATCTGCATATCCTCATCATCAATTCCAACACCATTTTCTTTAGCAAATCTATATAAATTTTCTTTTCTAGATGGATATGTCCATTGTGCTAAACCATATCCAACTCCATCATTAATGAAATTAGTATATGTTCCATTATTAACACCTGCAGTATATGATTCATCATTCATTCCAAGTTTTGATTCATAAGAATTTTGCATATTATTAGATTTAAAACCAGATTCCTGCATAAAGTTTCCCATTGCCCCTGCTGTAGCATATTCTGAATATCCTGCATCTATCATAGCAAACCATACTTTTTCCTCAAAATTATTTCCATATATTGTAGCAGAACCTGAAAAGACATTATTTTCAAATTCATCAAAAGTAAAATCAGTATCAAACTTTTCTTTTCCTAACACTTGATTTATTAAATACTTCGTTAATTCTACCATATTTACAGTATCTGGATTTTTCTCTAATAATTCAATAAACCATAATGTTATTTCATCTGTTATTTTAAATCTAGCATCTTTATGTTTTTCATCGCACATTATTGTAACAAAATTAGTTTGACCTGTTCCGTTTTTTATTTCTTCAGGAGTTTTTTTATTTATTTTAGGATTATTTGTTACATTTCCAGCAATATATTTTTGTGAATTACTTTGATTTTCATCTTTTTGTTTTCTATTAGCAATTCTCTTATAATAGTTCGCTCTGCAATATGTTATTTTACTAGATTCAATCGAACTTCCTTCTGCTAAACTTTCAGCTTCATCACATAATTTATTTATTTTATCTTTAAATTTATCATAATATGGCAAATCTTCTCCTGTAGTTGATGTATATGGATTTTTATCATCTCCTTCATACTCTGTCTCTTCTAAATCCCTTTCATTACTATAGCTTGAATCACTTTGTTCTTTTTGATAATCATATTCCTTTTTCAAATATACAATCCAAACATCAGCCTCTGTAATATCAACAATAGGAATATTATTTTCATATACATTTACTTGTTGAACCAAACAATCATCTTCTTGCCATTCAACAACTGGTTTAAAATTTTCTGTTTTAGTAAAATCACCTTTATCCTTTGTTTTAGCAGTTGCTGTAGCAGTTACATCTATTTTATTTTCCTTATTATATGTATATGTACTTGTTGTTGTTGTTGTTGTTATATTATCAAATATTGAAAGTTCTATATAGCTATCTTTTACTAAGTCTGCAAGTTCTAATCCTAATTCAGCATCATCTCCAGCAACAATAATCGACCAAAGATATTGAAATGGCATTGTATATTTGCTTATAGCATTTTTATAATTTATAGGTTTTGAATATACACTATATTCTGTTCTTGTATAACTTCCTTCACCATTTAAATCTTCATCAGTCATAGATTCTGAATATTCACTTAAAACAAATTCTTCATCATCAGAATTTATTGTTTCTGTAGTTTTATCTACTACTCCTACCAAAATATTTTGACTTTCATCAAGAGTATAATAATTTACTATATTTGTATCTTTGTTATTTATAAAATTATTAAATGTATCTAAATCCGTATATTGAAGTTTTATTTTACTTCCATCAGTTTTATTTCTTTTAATCTCTATAGTTCCATTTAAATCTACATTTCCATCTAATTTAGGATATTGTGTTATAACTTCTGCTTCCATTAATTTTCTTAATTCATCAACATTATTTAAATAATTCTTAACAGTACTACCCTCTTTAATAAGTTGGTCCCACATAATTTGAGCCATTTCCTCAGAAGTTTTTTCTGATTCTTGACCACTTTCTTCATCTGTATATAAAAATCTTATACCTTTATCTGTAAATTTTACACTCGTTGTATATGTATGTGCTGCATTTGGAACATTAGATTTATCATCTGCATTAAACACACCATCTAATAAAGTAAAAAAGTGCAAAACAGCAGATAATATTGCAAAAGTTATTAAAACTACAGGAATAACAATTTTTAATATTTTTGATCTTAATAAAAATTTTCCAAATTGCTTCAATTTCTGTTTAACTTTATCCATATTATCTGCTCCTTTCTTTATTACTTATATTTCTACACATCTACTCTAAATTCAAAAAAGTTATAATCACTTTCATTATCTTTATATTCATCATAATTTAATACTAGCTTAGAAAATACTAAATCTTCAATTTTTCTACTAGAACTATAAGAATTAGAAAATTTTATTTGTATTTCATTTTTAAATTTACTTTTAACTAACAATCTATTTTCTATTATTTCATTATTATAAAAATAATACTTCATGTTGTTCCCATCTAATAAATAAACTGATTTAGTACTATCACTTGTGTCTAATAAAATATCTTGTTCAGAATTATTTTCAATTGATAATTTATATATTTCATAGTCCATATATGTCTCTACTGCTGTTACAGTAACTTTTATATCTTTAATTTCTGTAATTCTGTTTTTCTTTGTTCTTCCTATATAACTATTAATATTTAATTTACTTTCTCCATCCTCTTTAACTATTGTAATATAATCTTGTTTTGTTTCACTATCATTCAAATTTCCTGTAGCCAATATATCTTCCGAAAATCTAACTTGATATATATTTCCATTCCAATTCTCTATTGTATATATTTTTTTATTTGAATCAAAAATTTTAGAATAGTATATATTGTAAAAATCATCTATTGACGGAAACATCTCTTCTTTACACTCATTAGCCAACAATTTGTATGCAGAATCTACATCTTTTTTATTACAATAGTCTATAAATTCATTTATAATAGAAACATCTTTTTTCAATTTTGTACTTGATACACCAGTACCAGAAATAAGAGATTCATTTGATATTAATTCTTTATTAATACTGTTACTATTTTCTGTATTTAAAGTACTTTGTTTAATATCTTTTTGCATATTTAATTTTGACAAATAATTTAATAACTGAATTATACCAAATACAAAGACTATAATTAGTATAATTCTAAAAATTGTCTTCCTATTTTGATTATAAAATCTAATTAACTTATACATAATTATAGTCCTCCTAATTATTGAAATCTTATTTTACTAAATGCATCAACTTTATTAATTATAGAATTAGCCATTTCATCATGATTTTGATTTTTATATTTTTCTTTTTGACTAAAGTCCTTTTTAAATGTGTTACGCCATTCGTCTTTTTTCTTATCAGTCATTTTTGTTGTATCAGTATTTCCCATTCTTGAAGCATATTTCTTTATTGAAACACCTTCTTGTACAGAATTTATATTTACACTATTATCTTTAACAGCATCTTCAATAGCCATAATATCTTTTATATCTGTTACTCCATTTTCAAGCATAAATGGAATATCATTTTTCATTATTCTCTTTGCTTCTTTCTTTCCATAATTACGTTCTAATTCAAATTTATTCTTATCATTTCTTCTAAATTCTTTTATATATTTATTCATTTGAGCCTGCTTATAATCTTCTTCTGACGCATAACGAGCTCTCTCAATCTCTTCTGGCCTACTATTTTGATTAAAATTATCTAACATCCTATTTGTACTATTTACTATACCTGCTCCTGCTTTATATCCTCCCAGCGCTCCTGTAGTTGTATATTGGAATACTTTATTAGGGTCTCCTGATGTTATTCCTACCATTGCTCCTGCTGCTCCTAAAGTTACTGCTGCTGTTGCTCCTGCTGCAAGTCTTGCTGCTGTTCTTAATGGGTGTCTATTTGCCAAACTTGTAATTCCTTTTTTAGCATAATATTTTGCTGCAGTTGGCATAGCTTTTATTCTATGCTTTTTAACTTTTCTCATTGGTTTATACTGGTTTGCACCTACTGCTGCATTAGTTCTTATCTGTCCATCATTTGTATTATTATTTCCATCTTGATTTCCTGAAGATGATGAATTTGTAGGATTAGATTTTTCACCATCTATTGAATATTCATCATCTGCTAAATCTATTATGTTATTATCGTCATCATTATAATCATCATTCATAGGAAGTCCTAATTGTGGTCTTCTACTATTTTCAGAATCACTAATTGAATATTCATCTTCATTTAAATCTATTATATTATCATCATTTCCATTATTATTATTTCCTGCATCGTTATTTGCTCCTCCATTAGATCCACTTCCAAATATTGCATCATCTTTATCAAATCCTGTATTAATCCTTGGTGGTTTTCCATCATCATCAGGACTTGATGATTTAGAATTATTTGCTTGTGCTGATTTTCCACTTCCTTTTGATGATTTTCCTGCTAATTTACTAATTCCTTGCATCATTAACGCTGCACCTGCTGGACCTGCTAATAATCCTGGTGTTTTAGCTTTTTCAAATCCAAAGAATCTACGTAGTAATTTTTCTGCTGGCATCATAAATCCTAAAGCAACTAAACTATATATAATATTTGAACCTGCTAAATCAAAAGCAGAAGTTACAAGTATAGTATATAAAATAAAATGCATTGGTTGTATTAATAAATTAAATATATATTCTTTTAACCACATATCAAATGCTTGAGCTTTTCCATCATTCATTTTATCTATTGGATATGTTAGTGCAACAAGTGGAGCAATCATTGTTAAAAATGCCATATATAATACCCTTTTTAAATATGTAAATAAAAAATAAATTGTATATAGTACTAATATAACAAAAATAGCGGCATTACCAGCATAAGCTGTAGACAATTTCTTTCCCATTTGTGCATTAATTCTTGCATGTCCTAATAAGTCAGTTGGCCATGAAATAGTTCCATCTTGTATATATTCACTTACATCAAATCCTCTTTCAGTTAAAATCTCTTCAATCTTTCCATCTTCATCTTCTAATACTGGTATATAGGCCGTTTCTTTTGTTGTATTTTTAACCACATCTGTAATCTTTGAAACAAGAAGATTAGAGAAAGCCATGATATATTGCATAATAAATAACAAACAAATTGCTACCAACCAATCCATTAATAATTGCTTGTATTTCGATTTATCTTTAGCTGTACTCGACATAACTATTCTAATTCCTATATAAACTAATATAGAAAGTAATGCAACAACTGCAATATCTCTTAAAATATTATACCAATTTGATATTGTACCTCTTAATACACTGGCTGTAGACTCTATTTCAAATTCTTGTACTTCTCCATCATCATTTGTATATGATATTTTCTCACTACTTTTGGGATTAAAGAAATCTACATCTAATAATAATACTTCATTTGCAAATATTTTATCTGGTGAAATATTATAAATTGGCAAATATAAATTTTGTGGTAAATAGTTAGAAGAATAATATACTCCAGCTGCAACACCTGCTACCGACGAAACAACGAGAACTGTTCCTGCTCCAACAGCAGTAATTGCTGGTATCAATGCTGGCAACAGAATTCCTCCTGTCAAAACTATTGCTGCTCCTGCAAGTATAGCTACTCCTATTCCTATTACCCAACCACCAATTTTATCCCATACTGAACTACTCATATCTACTTCTATAGTAGAATCTTCTTGATGATAAAGAGCTCTATGCATTATATCCATTGTCCCATCACCCAAAAATACAAACAAGTCAACTATAGGATTTAATAATTTTCCGCCTTTTGCATCATCATCTTTTGCTTTTACTTTACCAGCAAAACAAAAGTTAGATATAACTAAAATCGATAAAATTATTATTATTTTGTTAAATATTTTTTTATTTTCAATAATTTTCATAAAGTTTAAACCTCCCGATTACTTTAGGTATTATTTCTTTTTGCAAGTTGATTTAAGTTTGTCTCAACAAACTCAAATTCCTTTCTAGTTGGCATTATTTTTAATATTGCCGAATCACTACCTACTTTTAATAATCCCTCACCTTTTTGGCAAGTTACTAAAAAGTTAGCTTCCCCTTCTGAAAGTTTAAACACTTCTTTTAAGTATTGTATTTCAGATTTATCTTGTGCTAAAAATAGTTTTGTATCTGAAGAAGTAAGAACTGCTTGTGCTTCTGGTCTCTCATAGAAATCCTGAAATCTTTGAGAAACAATAGCCAAAGAAACATTTCTTTTTCTTGCACGTCTTGCCATCTTATTTAAAAAGTCTACAGCTTCTGGATATGGCAATAACATCCATGCCTCATCTACTAAAACTCTCTTTTGTGTAGCCTTTTTCCTATCTTCACTATTTTTCTTAACGAATTTCTCCCAAATCCAAGAAAGTAAAATCTGTTGTGCAAGAGGTCTTGCAAATCTTTCTTCCAATTGAGAAATATCTAAGTTTATAAATGGTGCTCCCTCTAACAACTCAAATGTTGATTGACCATCAAAATACGCCATCTGCCCATCATATTCTCTTATGTATTGTTTCATAACTTTTAGTAAGTAACTATAATGATATTGATAATCTTTATTTGTATTTTCTCTAGCTTTTCCTTCAATTCTCTTATACCAAGAACCTATTGTTGGCATATTTTTCTTCTCTTTTGAGAAAATATTTCCCTGTATCAAATTACCATTTGAAGCTTTATATAAACTATCTGGATTACTATTTATTCCTAATGCTGCATATTCCTCAGCAACTGACTCTGCAATAATCTGTTTTGTAAGCTCATTTACCTCATCAGATCTAGTACTACCTCTAGCCATTGTAACTAAAGCTTGTGTAACATCTTCTACTTTATTTTCAATATTTAAAGTTACTCTTTCTTTACCAGTAATTTCATCTTTAACAATTTCAGTTTCAACATCAAATAAATTTATAACTGTCTTTGATGTTGGACTAATTACAACATTTATTCCACCTAAACTTTCAGCAACAATTGTATACTCCCCTTCTGCATCTAATGCTAAGCTTTCAATTCCCATAAGTACTGAAGACCTAGAAATTAATGTTTTCATAGTAACAGACTTACCAGCACCAGACTTAGCAAATATAACCATATTATAATTTGTAAGTGATGAATGGAAATTATCAAATAAAATTGGGGTACCTGTTTGTTTATTAAATCCTAGTGGAACTCCTGTAGGATGTCCAACTTCTGAAGTTGTAAATGGAAATACTGTACCCATTGAATTTCTATCAAAAGTATGTGTTCTATTTATCTTATCATTCATAAAAGGTAAATTTGACTTAAATGCCTCTTCTTGCATTCCCCATGCTGTTTTTATACCTACTAATGACTTAGACATTTCAGATGCCAATAATTTTGATTCTCTTTCTAAATCTTCTAAACTATATGTAAAAATTGTAGATATAATTGAAGCCTCAAATAATTTGTTATACCCAGCAGCAATCTCATCTCTTAATTGTTCTGCTTCAAGTCTTTTTTGTGTAATTGTACTCTCTCTGTTTATATTACCTTTATCTGCTGCTACAATTCTTTCAGTCTCTAACTCATTTATTACTCTATTTAAATCATTCTGAGATTTATCTTCTTTAACAGGGTTAATATATATAGAAGTATTTATATCACCAAACATATACATATCCCTAAACAATTCTGGGAAAGTACACATTCTAGGAAGAGATGATACGAAAAAACTTCTAGCATATCTTTTTGTATTAGAAATTATCTCTAAATGGTCTATATTTGAAACATCTATCCCTGATGGTGCTATTAATTCTTTAATTGTTTTTCTCTTTAAAATTCCAACATTATCTTCATGATATTCTCTAAACTGATTTTGTAGTTCTTCTTGTACTTTTTGTTTTTTTGCCATCTTTTTCTCCTCCTTCATCATTTGTATTTTTAGAATCTTCTTTTATCTTTTCTATTGACTTATTAGCAACATCTTCACCAATTACTCTTTTATTTTCATTTATTAAAATCATTGCCATTTCGTCTATTAACTTGTCTAATTCTTCTTCCTTTTTTCTAACTCTTCTTTGTTTTTCATTTTCTTCTACTACATTAAATATAACTTCATTTGCTTTTCTTATAGCATCTTCTTCTATTTTTATATCTAATTCTTTCATTCTTTTATCTAATACATCTGGAGCTGTAGTATATAAATCTTCATATCCAGAATTTAAAGCTCTTCTTAAATTAAATATTTCTGACTCATCCCTGTTGTATGCAACATACAATAATTCTGATAATTCTGTAGAATCTAATATTTTACTATTTATTCCACACACAGCTAATGAACTTATTATTGATTGAGCTTTTGTATATAATTCTGAAAAAGCTAAATTTGAAATTTCTTCTTTATCAAAGTTACCATTTGCCCCTTCTTCTGGATAATATGGTATTATAACATAATAATGTTTACTCAAAATATTTCTATTTAAACTCATTCTTTCTGTATTATTTACTATATCAACCCCATATTCATATAAATTTCTCTGTCTAATAAGTTCATATTTCTCTTTATCTAATTGTTGTTCTGTATATTGGCCTGAACGAACTTTCTGATTATATTCCATTTGTTTAGTTGCAAATTGCTTAGAAATATTTTCTATTTTATCTTTATATGTACTTAAACTACTTGTTAAATTTACAGTCCTTGTTTGAACATATATCTGAATTGGATATCTTAAAGTATTAAGAAATTGTAAAAATCCTTGTTCAACACTATTCTTTTCTAACCCTGACATCAAATCATAATTTATTCCTTGACATTCAATAATCATCAAAAATCTTTTTCCGTCTTTTTGCACAATCATATTATCATCAATCTTATCAAATTCCATAAATTTAAATATTGATTGTTTACTATAGTTTTGAACCACATTATTTTTATCTTTTGATACTATATTTTTATCTTTTTTCTTTTTATTTGGCTTATTACTTTTTAGTTTTAATATTATAAATACAATACATAATATAATAAGGATTCCTACCATAACTCCCAATAATATTGTTAAATAATTTATCATTTGATTATCATTCATCTTTAGCTTCCTCCTCTGTTTTATAAATATAAACTTTATTACCATTCTTCTTAAATCTAATCCATCTTAAAATAACATCATCTATATTTTCTCCACCTGTCTTCTTAGTCATTTCAAAAGTAGCTATCTCTGGTACTTTTAATGTTCCTATTGCAAATCCTATTGCTCCAAATATTACTGTAACTAATAAACCAATCATAGAAAATCCTAACATCTTTAAAATTACATAAAATAATAATCCAATTCCAATTCCAGCAGCTGTATATATTAATCCTTTTGTTGAAAAAATATATAATATTCTTCCCTCACCTTTATAATTTCTTGGTATCTCATAACTCTGCATATTTTTTCCTCCGTACTTAATTTTATAATTATCCATAATTATTATACCACAAACCTGTGGATAATTGTATAGTTTTTATCAAAAAAAGTGGAAATTTAATAGATTTGTAATATTTTTGTAACATATTGTTAAAATAAAAAATAACCCTTATTTTACTAAAGGTTATTTTTCTATAAAATATTATATTCTAGTTTGCAATAGTACTTGCAAAACCGAAAATCATTGAAGCTAAGTTTGAAGCAGCAAATACTAATATTGCTCCTATTAAGTAAGGTATAAATGTTTTCTTATATTCAGCTTTTTCTTCTGCACTACCCATCATATATTTTACACCTAGAACTACTAATACAAGAACTGATGCTATTGATCCAATTGCTTGAACCATACCTATTATTCTTTGTCCTATAGCATCAAAAGATTTTGTATCTGTTCCTGTTAAAGATGATGGATCTGTTACTGCAAAAACTGTTGAAACTGTTGATAATAAAATTATTGCAAGTAACATTATAGGTATTAATTTAACTATTTTTTTCATAGTTTTTTCCTCCTTTTTATTTTACATTTTATTTTATATAACCTTCTTATTAAAAATAAGAAACTTTAATAACTTTATAAATTATTTAGGAAAGATACTACAACTCTCCATATTCCAAATGCACCATACACTACAATACATCCTATAACAAATACTAATAATGAATTTTTCACATCAGCTTTATCTTCTACATTAGCCATCATATATTTAATTCCTAGAATTATTCCTACAACTGCTACCACAATAAAAGAAATCATTAATAATATATTGTATACCACATTTGATACATCTTTTAATTTAGTATCATCTAATTCACTTATGGAACTATTTCCACTACCTATAAAATCTTTTCCTCCAGATAATACATCACCTAGAGTACTAGCATATGTATTTGTTGTACTAAAAATAAGAATTATACATACAAATACTAAAACTACTTTTACCATTTTATTCATAACCCCACCTCTTTCACCAAAGGGTTTTAGCAAAATTATATAACATAGCAGAAATATTACTTATAGCAAAAACTAATACTGCTCCTATTATATAATAAATCATTGTTTGCTTATATTCAGCTTTTTCTTCAATACTAGATGTCATATATTTTATACCTATCAATACTAAAGCAAAGACAGATACTATACTTCCTATTGCCTGAAAAGCACCTATTATCTTATTTCCAAACTGAACTGCTGAAACAGTTTCATTAAGATCACTTGGTTTATAATCACCTGGTGCAATAGCCGCAGAAGTCTTATTTATATTAACTATACTAATAATACAAAAAATTATAAATATAAATACACATATTCTTAGTATTTTCTTCATAACATCACCAACTTCCTTGTCCTATAAAATAATTATAACTTATTTTTTCTAACTTTTCAACTTTTTTTTACTTTTTTATTGTTTTTTTATTAAATTTCACCATTTTTCATTCAAAAAAATACATAAAATCGTAATTTTACCTCTTTGTTTCATATATTAATAAATCACATATGTCACCTATATAAATTAAATTTTCTTTAATATAATTAATTATCTTATCAGATTCTTGGTATACTTTCTTTTCTTTATCTATAAGAATTTTCGTATTTTTCATATTAGAAATACTTTCTATAACACCATCTTCCCCATCTTTGCCGAAATTCCCCAATAACGGCTCGTCCATATTTCCATTACTTCTATTTAATGGCATCATATACATTGCAGCTTCTGTTGAAAAAACAATTACATCATCTTCACTTTGTTTTATAAATTCCACAACTTTATCTATTTTTATCTTGTTTTCTTCACTCAATCTAGAACCAAAATATAAATTATTATAAGAATATCTATAGTCTACTTTATATAAATATAAAAATATTCTTATTACAGATATAGTAACTAATAATACAATCAAAAACTTTAACAATTTACAAATTATCACTCTATTAAAAAGTAAATCTCTAAACAATATATAAATATCATATATTAAAGAAATATAAACTAAAAATAAAGCCAAATCAATATGTGATACATTAAATATAGGATATGCTATCATTAAAAAAGGAAATGCAAAACATGAAATAATATTTAAATTTTTTATTTCATTAAAGTCTACTATCTTATTTTTATTTATATTAAAAATAATAAGAAGAACTAAACTAACAATAGATATCACAAATAATTTAATAACATTTTTTTCAATTGCTAAATTATTTATAGCAAATTCCTTTATTCCAAGAACTGCATAACTAATAAAACCATCTAAAATTCCATATTTATACATAAATAATATAAATATCATTAGGAAAAGTGAAATAATACTTATATATTTAATGCTATTATTTACTTTGTGTTTTCTCTTTTCATATAAAAAAATATAAACTATAAAACTAAATATATAAAACACACCTATATTTTGTTTTGTAAGTAATATCATAACACTTAATAATGCTTCTTTTAACACAAATTTATTATCTGAATAACTATCTCTATTAAATATTATTAAAATACCATACAAAGTAAAAACCATACATAAATTACTATAATTAGCTGTATTATGTATTGTAGCCATTTCCGCAATACATAGTATAATTGTAAAAAACAATGATATATATTTAGGCATTTTTAATGACTTAAAAATTTTATATGTAAAAAATAGCAATAACAAATTAATCACAATTCCATAAATCTTAAATACAAAAAAATTTGCACCAAATAATTTAAATATTATCATACCTATAAAATGAAATATTGGTGTTGTAACAACATTTGCATCTATATATATTTTATAACCATTATACATTTTATATATGTTTTGGAAATTCCACATTTCATCTGTTGGAACTGTTTTTATATAAATATCAATTCCAAAAACTATTATAAAAAATATTATACAAAAAAATATATTATCATGTTTAACAATAATTTTTTTAACCTTTTCTAAGTTTTTTTTCATAAATTAATTCTCCCCTTATTACTATAACTTTACTTATTATAAAAACTTTTTATTATATATAGTTATACAAAAATAAAAAGTGAAAAAATTTATTATAAATAAATTTCTCCACTATAATCATGGCGGAGATGAGAGGGTTCGAACCTCCGCGCCCCTTTCGGGACCTAACTGTTTAGCAAACAGTCCCCTTCACCACTTGGGTACATCTCCAAATATATAAAAAAAGATATAAAAACTTAAATCTATAATGTTATAAATTTATGGTCTTATATCTATATAAATGTTGGCGGAGAGGGTGGGATTCGAACCCACGGTAGGCTATTAACCTACGCCAATTTTCAAGACTGGTGCCATAAACCAACTCGACCACCTCTCCATATACTAGACAAATGTTTTAGCATGTCCAGCGACAGTATATATATTAGCATTTTTAAAAACATTTGTCAATAGAAATTATTTAATTTTTTACATTTTATTTTCCTTATATATATTATTAGAATCTACTGCCTTTTTTATAGCCTCAACTTCTTCTTCAGACAAAGTATATTTAGAATTTCCCTTATCAACTGGTTTTGCATAAATATTAGACATCTCTCTAGAATAAATACCATTAAAAACAACTCCATCATTATTTTCATCTAATAAAGCCACTGCAAAACTCAAATCACTTCCTGTATCTTTAAAAGCACTATATCTTACTATACCTATTTTTTGAATACATTTAGATAAATCTTCTTCTATATATTTGCAAAAGTTATTTATTTCTGCATTCTGCTTTTCTACTCTATCAACTTTATACATAAAATTTTCTAAATCTTCTTCTAAATTCTTTCCATTTCCTAATTTCTTCATAAATTTTTTATATTTATTACTCATACTTATATTGCAAATTAATAAACTTATGAAAGCAATAAATAAAAATACCACCATAAAACTCAAAATTAGCAAATAATTATCTGATTTTAAAAATCCCATTATCTCTTGCATTTACTTAAACCTTCCTATTTCATTAAATTTAATATTCTCTCCAAATCATCATTTGATGCATATTCTATAACAATTTTTCCTTTTTTCTTACCTGGATTTAATTTAACTTTTGTACCAAAAAAACCTTGAAAAGTATTTTCTATATCCTTATATAAAACATTAACTCTTTTTAATTCATCTTTTGAAACTTGCTTTTGATTTATCTTTTTATTTCTTTGTTCTATTTCTCTAACAGTAGAACCTCTTTCAATCATATCAACAGCAGTCATATATTGTTTTTCAGGGTCTGTGATAGCAAGTAATCCTCTACAATGTCCTTCTGTTAATTTGCCTTGTTTTGCAAATTCTAAAACCCTTGGATCTAAATTTAAAATTCTTACAGTATTAGCAATTGTACTTCTACTTTTTCCTAATTTTTTAGAAACTTCTTCTTGTGTTAAACCATATGTATCCATCAAATTCTTAATTCCTAAAGCCTTTTCAAATGGATTTAAATCTTCTCTTTGTATATTTTCTATTAAAGCAATTTCATTATTTTTCTTTTCGTCATCTTCTCTAACAATTACTGGAATTTCCTCTAATCCAGCTAATTTACAAGCTCTCCATCTTCTTTCTCCTGCTATTATACTATAATATCCATCTTTCTCAGTTACTATAATAGGTTGAATCAAACCATATTCTTTTATAGAATTAGCAAGTTCTTCCAATGCTTCTTGATTAAAATTCTTTCTTGGTTGATTTCTATTAGGTTCAACATCTGTTATTTTCAAATTCTTTAATACATCATTTTCTTTAATTTGTTCTTCTTCTGGAGTTGGACCAAACAATGCATCTAATCCTTTACCCAAACCTGTTTTCTTAGGCATTTATATCACTTCCATTTCTAAAATTATAATTCATATTAATTCATTTAAGTTCTACATCATATGTTTAGCTTTCTTCTCAGCTTCATTATTTTTCAAAAATTCCTTTGTGAATTTTTCATACATTTTAGCACCTTTTGACCTCGCATCATATTCTGTTATAGGCATTCCATAACTTGGAGCCTCACTTAATCTTACATTTCTAGGTATAACAGTTTTATATACTCTATCATCAAAATATCTTTTTACTTCTTTTACAACTTGATTTGAAAGATTTGTCCTTGCATCATACATTGTAAGAAGAGCTCCTTCTATCTGAATACCTTTGTTCAAATGTTTCTTTACTAAATTTATAGTATTCATAAGTTGTCCTAGTCCCTCTAATGCATAATATTCACATTGTACTGGTATTAAAACACTATCAGATGCAGTAAAAGCATTTAAAGTAATTAATCCTAATGAAGGTGGACAATCTATTAAAATATAATCAAATTTATCTTTAATATTTTCCAATTTTTCCTTTAATCTTTGTTCTCTTGATATCATAGAAACCAATTCAACTTCAGCACCAGCTAAATTAATATTTGATGGACATACTAATAAATTCTTTATAATTGTCTCTTCAACAACTTCATCCATCTCAGCATCTCCAACTAATATATCATATGTAGAAAATTCCACATCTTTTTCAGCTCCTACACCACTAGTTGCATTACCTTGAGGATCAGCATCTATTAATAATACTTTTTTTCCTTTTTTAGCAAGTAATGTACTTAAATTTATAGTTGTTGTTGTTTTTCCTACTCCACCTTTTTGATTTGCTACTGATATTATTTTTCCCACAATAAGTCCTCCATTCATTAAAGTTAATATTTACTTATAACTTTCTTACTTTTCTATATTTATAATATACAATTCTTCATCAAAAGTCAATAATTTTTTAACTATTTCACAACAAATTATTCTAATTATACATTAATATTTAAAAATCATTTATATATAAGGTTTTAAACATACAATTTATTTATCTACTATTATAAATCAAATAAAAAGGTTGGTATTTCAAACTCTAAAACACCAACCTTTCCACTAATTTATTTTAAAGGTTCTTTAGCTGGTAAACCAGCCTTTCTAGGATACTTATCACAAGTATTTTTAATCTTATCAATAATAATAATATTCCTTAAAATATCTGAATTTGGTAATTCAAATTCATGTACAAAATTTACTTTTCCACCTAATATACTTATAGCATTTTTACTATCAGACAATTCCTCATCTACATTACTACCTTTCATACAAATACATTTCCCTCCAACTTTAGCAATAGGAATTAAATATTCAGATAGAACAGACAAATTAGCAACAGCTCTTGCTGTAACATAATCAAAATTCTCTCTATACTTTTTATTTTTACCAAAATCTTCAATCCTACTATGAAAAGTAGAAATATTATTCAATTCTAATTCAGAAATAACTTCATTTAAAAAATTAACCCTTTTATTCAAAGAATCCACTAATGTAACATTTATATCAGGCCTATATATTTTTAATGGTATACCTGGAAATCCAGCACCTGTTCCTACATCTGCTATAGTAGTATTCTTATCTATAAACTTATTTATTGTCAAAGAATCAACAAAATGTTTTAATATTATCTCTTCACAATCAGTAATAGCAGTTAAATTAATCTTCTCATTCCATTCTAAAAGCAAATTCATATACCTATAAAACTTATCTAATTGTTCATCATTAAACACAATATCTATACCCTTACCATAGTAACACATCAATTCTTTAAATTTAACTATATCCATATCTACTCCTTAATTTACTAATTAATAAAATAACTCCAAATGATAAATACTACTTTTTATTCATTTGCAAATAAATCAAAAGCACAGAAATATCAGCAGGAGAAACACCAGATATTCTAGAAGCTTGACCAATTGAAAGTGGTTTAAACTTATTAAGTTTTTGTCTAGCCTCTAAACTCAATCCATTTATTTGTTCATAATCAATATCTTCAAATAATAATTTAGATTCTAGCTTTTTAAATTTTTCCACTTGAGCTTCTTGCATCTTTATATATCCCTCATATTTTACTTGAATTTCAACTTCTTCTTTCTCTTGTAATGATAATTCTGGTCTATCTTCATCTATTTCCGCTAATACATCATAATTCAATTCAGTTCTTTTTAAAAGTTCTGCCATTTTTGTACCAGTTGTCAATTCAGATGTTCCATATTTAACTAAAAGCTCGTTAACCTCTTTAGTTGGTTTAACTATAGTATTTTTCAATCTATCAATTTCTTTCTTAATATTCTCTTTTTTAACTAAAAATCTTTGATATCTCTCATCTGAAATCAAACCAACATCATGTCCAATTTCAGTCAAACGCAAATCAGCATTATCTTGCCTCAAAAGCAATCTATATTCAGCTCTTGAAGTCATCATTCTATATGGCTCATTTGTACCTTTTGTAACAATATCATCAATTAAAACACCTATATATCCTTGAGTTCTATCTAATATAACAGGATCTTTTCCCTTTATCTTTTGAGCTGCATTAATTCCAGCAATTAATCCCTGACACGCAGCTTCTTCATATCCAGATGTACCATTAGTTTGTCCAGCCATAAACAAACCATTTATACCTTTATATTCTAAAGAAAGCTTTAAATTAGAAGGATCTATACAATCATATTCAATAGCATATGCAGACCTAGTAAATTCTGCATTCTCTAGACCTGGAATAGTTCTATATAAAGCAATTTGAACATCTTCTGGAAGAGAAGAACTCAACCCTTGAATATACATTTCATCAGTATCTAAACCTACTGGTTCAACGAACGCTTGATGTCTAGGCTTATCACTAAATCTAACAACTTTATCTTCTATTGATGGACAATATCTAGGCCCTGTCCCCTCTATCTTTCCAGCATATAAAGGAGACCTATGTAAATTATCTTTTATTATTTTATGAGTCTCATTATTAGTATACGTCAAATAACAATCAACTTGTTCTAAATTATTTATCTCATCTTCGAAAGAAAATGGAACTATATTAGTATCACCTTTTTGAACTTCCATTTTACTAAAATCTATACTTCTTCTATTAATTCTAGCAGGTGTACCAGTTTTAAATCTAACCAAATCAACACCCAACTTTTTTAAAGAATCAGATAACTTATTAGCAGCTGCAACACCATCAGGACCACTTTCCTCAGAAAAATCTCCCATAAAAATCTTCCCTTTTAAATATGTTCCTGTTGCAACAATAACAGCTTTCACACCATAAATAGCACCTACAGAAGTTTCTATCCCCACTACACTATTATTTTCCACCTTGATATCCACAATTTCTCCCTGTTTTAAAAACAAGTTATCTTGTTTCTCTAAAGTATGTTTCATTTCTGCATGATATCTTTTTCTATCAGCTTGTGCTCTTAAAGAATGAACTGCTGGTCCCTTAGAAGTATTTAACATCTTGATTTGTATCATAGTTTTGTCAATATTTTTCCCCATTTCACCCCCAAGAGCATCTATCTCCCTCACTAAATGACCTTTAGAACTACCACCAATATGAGGATTACATGGCATATTCGCCACAGCCTCTAAACTTATTGAAAAAATTAATGTTTTCATTCCTAACCTAGCAGCAGCAAGGCCTGCTTCACATCCTGCATGTCCTGCTCCAATAACAGCAATATCATAATCACCTGCATAATAACTCATTTTATTTTCCTTTCCTTATGAAACAGAAATCAGTGTTTTTTAACCTTTCATAAATAATTTTACATTAAAGTTAAAATATTAAAATTGTCACATTTTGTCGAATGGCTTATTTAGCAAACAATATATCAATTTTAGTTCACTTTTACATTTTAATAAAAAACTCTAAAAACCATCACACATTTTATGTTCACTTAATCAATTTGTTCGCCTTATTATATTTTTAAAATAAATTATCCACATATTTTAAACACATAACCATTATAAAAATATTTTTTATCTTCTTATTAGTTACATTTCATGTTTCATTTTTGTTTTCATTTTCCATTTATTTGTGTTTTTATATCATTTACAGCAAACTATATACCTTTTTACATATAATTGTCTTATTTTCGATTTTAATAGCAATTATATATAACTATTTTCCTAAACAAAATTTAGAAAAAATTTCATTTATAATATCATCAGTCACAACTTCTCCTGTTATATTTCCTAAATCTTCTAAAATATCTTTTATAAAAATTGCAATAACATCAACTGGCATTCCATCTAAAACAGTATTTCTTGAATTTTTTACATTTTCAATTGCCTTAGATATTAAATTTTTATGTCTTAAATTAGTAATAACAATATCATTATCCAAATTAATCTCATCTAAACTAAACATTTTAGAAATAATAGAATATAACATTTCCAAACCATCTCCATTAATAGCAGAAATTTTTATAATATTATTTGTAATACAACTAAATCTACTATCACTTTCATCTAAAATACTGTTTAAATCTGCTTTATTTAATAAAATTATAGACTTTTTATCTTTTATTATATTTAAAATTTGATTATCTTCTTCAGTTAATTCCTTTGAACTATCAAAAATTGCGATTACTAAATCTGCTTCATTTGCAATTTCTTTAGATTTAGCAATTCCTATTTTTTCAACCTCATCTTTTGCATCCCTAATTCCAGCTGTATCAATTAATTTTAAAGGAATTCCCTCTATATTAACAAATTCTTCTATTGTATCTCTAGTAGTCCCCTCATATTCAGTTACTATAGCCCTATCTTCTTTTAAAATAGCATTTAATAAAGACGACTTTCCTGCATTTGGTTTACCTATAATAGCAGTCTTTATTCCCTCTTTTATAAGCTTTCCATTATCAAAACTCTTTTCTAATATCTCTAACTTAATCTGGACACTATCTAACATATCTAAAATTTGCTTATTTGTTACATCATCTACATCATATTCTGGATAATCAATACTAACATCTACATTAACCATTACATCTAATATTTCTTGTTTAATATCTTTTATTTTTTTAGACAAAATACCTTCTAGCTGTTTTACACCTGTCTTTAATTCTCTTTCTGACTTGCTATTTATAATATCAATAACAGACTCCGCTTGTAATAAATCAATTCTCCCATTCAAAAAAGCTCTTTTAGTAAACTCACCTGGTTCAGCTAAATCAGCTCCATTTTTCAAACATAATTCTAATATTTTTCTAACTATAATATTTCCTCCATGAGTATTAATCTCGCACATATTTTCAGTAGTATAACTCCTTGGAGCCTTAAAAAATGAAACTAAAACCTCATCAACAATTTCATCATTATCAACAATAAATCCATATTTTATAGTATATCCCTTAATATTTTCAATTTTATCTATTTTTTTAGGTCTAAACATTCTATTTAAAACCTCAAAACATTCATCCCCACTCATCCTTACAATACCAATTCCACCAATACCGTGGAGCCGTAGATATCGAAGCAATAACACTCATAATTATATCTCCTTAAAATTTCAATTTTCTACAATATTTTACCACATTATGTAACTTTTTAAAAGCTTTTTTATTAAAAATTATATACTAAATAATAAACATCATCATTTATAACATATTTTTATTAATATATTTACAATTTTAACCCTATTAATAACAATCTTTTATCTAACCAATAAAAAAAGCCAAAGATCCTAATTACTAAAAAGTAAAAATCTGACCTTTGACCTCCGATTTTATATTAAATTACTTTCTTCTCAAAGAAATAACAATTTTTCTTCTAGGCTCCTCACCAATACTTCTTGTCTCAACCATATTATTTTCCTGCAACTTTGTATGAATTATCTTTCTTTCATATGCTTGCATTGGCTCCAATGTAACTGATTTCTTAGTTCTAATAACTGTTTTAGCTAATTTATCAGCTAAATCTTCCAATGCCTTTTGTCTCTTTTCTTTATATCCTTCTATATCTAAAATAACTCTTACTCTATTCTCTATCCCTTTACTAGCAACTGATGACAGAATATTTTGAAGAGCATATAAAGTCTCTCCTCTATAACCAATTAAGCATCCTAATTTTTTATCTTTTAAATAGATATTTAATCCATTTTTAGACATATCAATAGAATATTCTGCACTTTCGCTAACTTTACTTATAAATTCTTTTAAAAATATTTCTATATTATCTTTAGCCTTTTTTTGTTCTTCTTCAGATAACTCAATTTCTTTTCTATCTTTTTTTAAATAAGAATCATTTACTTTATTTTCTTTTAATGTCAATTGGACTTTAACAATTCTAGGTGATAATATACTAAAAAAGCTTCTTTTATCTTCACTTTCTAACACTTTTATATCAACCATATTTTTAGAAACATTTAATTTTTTTAAACCATTATCTATAGCTTCATTTGTAGTTTTTCCCTCTGAAATAATACTTCTATTATCCATTTTTAACATTCCCTTCTTGCAGTTTATTAATCTTCATCTTTAATTATTTTATCTAAAACTAATCTTTCAACAATCATTAAAATATTATTAACTAACCAATATAAAGCAAGCCCTAAAGGTGCTACAAGAGATATTGAAACAGACATAATTGGCATCATCCAAGACATCATCTTATTAGATTGAGCCATAGCATCTTCCATCTCATTTCTTTCATTTTCTTTATTTTCTTTATTTTCTGTAATATCAATTATATCTTTTTTATCAGATTTCTTCTTGCTTTGCATTGATGTAGTAATTCTCATTGATACAAAAGTTGAAATTATATAAAGAATTGGTATTATATAAACAGTCCAATCTCCTAAATTTTGTTGTGGAATTTTACCTAAATCTAATCCTAAAAATTGCATATTTAGATTAATTTTACTTAAAACTTCATCTTCTGGAAATTTCTCTTTTAAATAATCAATTTCTCTTACTATATCAATTTCAGAATAAGCTTGACTAACAACCATTCCATCATCTTTCATTTGTTGTATATAAGACTGTAGTTGTGTATTATCAATCTTTTCCATATAAGTTAATGGAAATCTAACCATATAAAATATTGATATTAATAAAATAAATTGAACTATAGCACTTAAACATCCACTAAATGGACTCATATTTTCTTTTTTATATAAATCCATCATTTCTCTATTTAATTTTTCTGGATCATTTTTATATTTAAATTGCAAAATCTTCATTTTTTCTTGAAGTTTAGCACTTTTCTTCATTGTTTTTTGTTGTTTAATAGATAATGGTAACATTATTAATTTAATAATTACTGTAAATAATATAATAGCCAATCCATAATTACCCACAAAATCATTTATAATATTTAATAAATAACCAAAAATGTTTGCAAAAAATTGAAACATCTACATTCCTCCTACTCATTTTAGTGGATCATACCCTCCTTTTGAGAAAGGATTACATCTTAAAATTCTATATATCCCCAAAATTGTACCTTTTAATGCTCCATACTTTTCAATTGCCTGTTTTGTATATTCAGAACATGTAGGATAAAATTTACAATTTATATTTTTACTTTCTAACCATAAAGAAATATTTTTTTGATAAAATTCAATCATTTTCAATAAAATCTTCTTCATCATTTAAATTTCCTTATTTTTATATTAGCCTTATCAAAAATAAAATTCATATCTGTTTTTATATTATCAAAAGTAGCATTTTCTATATCTGCTTTCTTTTTCCATAAAAAAACTATACTTTTTCCTCCTTTTATCTCAGATTCTAATATTTTGTAATTTTCTCTAATTAATCTTTTTATCTTATTTCTTCTTACGGCTTTAGCTGTTTTAACACTTATAGCTAGTCCTAAAAAATTACAATTTTTATTATTATCTTTTATAAAAGCCTCTATATTTTTACCAGAATAATATTTTCCTCTTGATAAAACATTTCTAAATTCATAATTCTTCTTTAACATTTCTGTTTTTTTCATTATTTCTTTCCCTCTCTTATTCCAGTAGAAATCAAATGAAAAAACTTAATTTTAACTTTTAATTATAGTAAAAAGGCAATTATATTTTTTATTTATTTAATATTGAAATTGAAAAATAAAAAAATATAACTCCCTTACTTCATATAAATCTTTTTATAATTTAGAATTAATATAAAAATTAAGCACTTAATTTTTTTCTACCTTTAGCTCTTCTTGCTTTTAAAACGTTTCTGCCAGCTCTAGTTTTCATTCTTTTCATAAATCCATGTTCTTTCTTTTCTTGTCTTGTTTTTGGTTGAAATGTTCTTTTCATTACCTGCACCTCCTACTAGCTTTGTTTTTATTTAAATTCCATTACTGGATATTTTTTGCAAAATAATCAGTATATCGATTATACTTTAAAATTTTATCATTTGTCAATAGTTTTTTAAAAAAAGTAAAAAAATACTATGTAAACTTCTAAAATTTGTTTGTAATATTTTTGTAATCTATCTACAGTTATCCACAATGTTTATAATTATTATCCACAATTCAAAAATTTTTTCCACAATTCTATTGACTTATTAATATCATTTTTGTTATTATATGAATTACAAAAAAAGACAAGATTTTTATTAGAATATCAATTAAAAATCTGTTCGTAATTTTTTTTGTTTTTTTACTTAAATATTACAAACTTATCAACAGTTGTGGATAACTATGTGGATAAGTTTTGTTAGAAAGGATGAATAAAATGGCAATTCAAAAAGATGAACTTTTAAGCAAACTGAAAGAATTACTAAAAGAAGAACTTTCAACAATATCATATGATACATGGATACAACCATTAGGAATAGAAGATATTAATGATAGCCACATTATATTTACTGTAAAATCAGATTTTCAAAGAGATTTTATTGAAAATAAGTTCAAAGATTTAATATTTAATACATTAAGATACATCACAAATAAAGAATGGACATATTCAGTAAAAGAATTAGAAGAAGAATCAACATCTGGAGAAATAATATCAAATACAAAATCAAATGTATCAGAAACAGAACTAGAAAGTAATCACCTAACATTAAATCCAAAATATACATTTGAAACATTTGTAGTAGGTAATAATAACAGGTTTGCACATGCAGCAGCATTAGCAGTAGGAAATGAACCTGGAAAATCATACAATCCTTTATTTTTATATGGAGGTGTAGGTTTAGGAAAAACTCACTTAATGCATGCAATAGGAAATAGAATATTAGAAAATAATCCAAAATCTAATGTTCTATATGTTACTTCAGAAAAATTTACAAATCAGTTTATAAATTCTATTAAAGATAATAAAACAGAAATATTTAAAAATAAATATAGAAATATAGATGCTTTATTAATAGATGATATTCAATTTATAGCAGGAAAAGACAGAGTACAAGAAGAATTCTTCCATACATTTAACACATTAAGGGAAGAGGGAAAACAAATAATAATCTCAAGTGATAAACCACCAAGAGACATAGAATTTCTAGAAGATAGACTAAAATCAAGATTTGAATGGGGACTTTTAGCTGATATTTCATGTCCAGATTATGAAACAAGATTAGCAATACTAAGAAAAAAAGCACAAGATGAAAATATAATAATTGAAGATGCTATATTATCAGACATAGCCAATAAAATAGATTCAAACATAAGAGAGCTAGAAGGGGTATTTAACAAAATTGTAGCAAGAGCATCTTTAACACATAGTCCAATAACAATAGAATTAGCAGAAAATATAATAAATGAATTTAAATACGAAAGTGAAAAAGTAATATCTTGTGATTTCATAAAAGAAACTGTATCTAAATACTTCAGTATCGATAAAGAAGAATTATCAGGAAGTAAAAGGTCAAATGATATTGCATTTCCAAGACAAATTGCAATGTATCTATGTAGAGAAGTTGCTGGAATGTCATTCCCTCAAATAGGAGGAGAATTTGGAAATAGAGATCACTCAACAGTAATGCATGGTTATAATAAAATAACAAGAGAGATAAAAGAAAAAAATAGTACTAAACTAATTGTGGAAAGTGTGAAAAACATAATTACTAGTGAAAAAAAATAAGATATATCAATTTAAACAGTAGTATTTTTAAATTTATGTTTGTAAAAAAGATTGTTTGGATAAAAAATTTCAAATTGTTCTTACGGAAGCAATGTATTTGATATCCACAGTATATTGTGAATAACCTGTTTAAAACATGTGTAAAACTTATTTATACACACTCATATTTTTTATATGTGGAAAATACAATAACTTATCCACTTACTTATTCACAATAATTTTTCTAGGGATATCAACTTTCAACATAGTTTTCCACAGTTTCCACAAGACCTAATACTAATACTACTAAATATATTTATTATTATATTAATTATATAAGGGAGGAACAAAAATGAAAATAGTTTGTTACAAAGACAAAATAATAAAAGCTATTAATTCCGTAGTTAAAGGAGTAGCATCAAAAACAACAATGCCTATACTAGAGGGTATATTAATTCAAACAAATGATAATGAAATGAAATTAACAACATATGACTTAGAAATTGGAATAGAATACATAATGGAATGTGAAGTAAAAGAACAAGGAAGTACAGTAGTAAATGCTATAATGTTTAGTGAAATTATAAGAAAATTACCAGATACAGAAATACATATATCTGTAAATGAAAAAAACTTATTAGAAATTGAATGTGAAGGTTCATTATATAAACTAGCAACAATGAATCCAGAAGAATTTCCAGAACTTCCTAAAATAGAAGTTGAAAATTCAATAGAAGTAGAACAAAATGTATTAAAAAATATGATAAGAAAAACAATATTTGCAGTAAGTAGTGAAGAAAATAGACCAATATTTACAGGATGCTTATTTGAAATTCAAAAAAATAAATTAAATATAGTTGCTGTAGATGGATTTAGATTAGCATTAAGAAGTATATTCTTAAATAAACAAACAAATGACTTTAGTGCAGTAATACCAGGAAAAACATTAAATGAAGTAAACAAAATATTATTAGATTCCTTTGAAATAGTAAAAATAGGAGTATCAAAAAATCAAGCATTATTTGAAATGGATAATTGCAAAATAGTAACAAGAGTATTAGATGGAGAATTCTTAAATTATAAAAATGTAATACCAGAAAACTGGGAAACAAGAATAAAAGTAAATAAAAACAATTTACAAAACAGCTTTGAAAGAATAAGTTTAATATCATCATCATCTGTAGAAAAAGAAAAAAAATATCCAGTAAAAGTTAATGTAGATATAGGAAAAGTATTAATATCATGTACAAATCAAACAGGAGAAGCAAAAGAAGAATTATTTATTTCAACAGAAGGTAAAAATTTAGAAGCAGGATTCAACCCAAAATATTTCTTAGATAGCTTAAAATCAATAGATGATGAAGAAATATATGTTGAATTTGGGACAAGTATATCACCATGTTTAATAAAATCAATAGAAAATAAAGATTATGTATATATGATTTTACCAATAAGACTAAAAGAAGATTAATAAAAAATAAACAGAATTTCTAAATATATGAACTTTATTATTTAGAAATTCTTAATTTTATTTTATCAAATTAGTTATATTATCCACAAATTATTAAAAAATTGTGGATAATAATTATATAATATTTATAAAAAAATTAGAAAAAAAAAGAATAAATTAGAAAAAAATATATTAAAATTAGAAAACAACAAATTAAAATCAAAAATAAGCCAATTTTAAAAAATAAATATATAATTTAATTAATAAAAATAAAATTAATTAAAATTGAAAATAATAAAAAATAGAAAAAATTAGAATAAATTAGAAAAAAAAAGATAAAAAAAGAATAAAAAAGTTAATAAAATGTGGAAAAAATATTAATTATAGTTAAAAATAGTTAAAAAGTATAATGACAAAAAAATAAAATAATAAAAAATAGAATAAATTAGAAAAAAATAGTATAAAAAAGAATAAATTAGAATAAAAGAGTTTTTTTAATATAAAAATATAATTAATAAAATATAAATAAAAAATATAGTTAAATTAAATAATTAATATACAAATTTTATAAAAAAAAATAAAAATAATTAAATTAAAAAATAATAAAAAATAAAAAAACAAATAAAAATCAAAAATAAGCCAATTAAAAAAATAATAAATATAATTTAATATAAAAAAAATAAAATTAATTAAAATTGAAAATAATAAAAAATAGAAAAAATTAGAATAAATTAGAAAAAAAAAGATAAAAAAAGAATAAAAAAGTTAATAAAATGTGGAAAAAATATTAATTATAGTTAAAAATAGTTAAAAAGTATAATGACAAAAAAATAAAATAATAAAAAATAGAATAAATTAGAAAAAAATAGTATAAAAAAGAATAAATTAGAATAAAAGAGTTTTTTTAATATAAAAATATAATTAATAAAATATAAATAAAAAATATAGTTAAATTAAATAATTAATATACAAATTTTATAAAAAAAAATAAAAATAATTAAATTAAAAAATAATAAAAAATAAAAAAACAAATAAAAATCAAAAATAAGCCAATTAAAAAAATAATAAATATAATTTAATATAAAAAAAATAAAATTAATTAAAATTGAAAATAATAAAAAATAGAATAAATTAGAAAAAAATAGAAAAAAAAAGAATAAATTAGAATAAAAAAGATTATAAAATGTGGATAATTATAATTAAATATTAAAATAAAAAGAATAAAAATATAAAAAAAATATTATAAAATAATATTGGAGAAAAAAATGTGGATAAAAAATATAAAAATAAATAATTTTAGGAATTATATAAAAGAAGAAATAAATTTAGATAATAATATAAATATATTTTATGGAGAAAATGCACAAGGAAAAACTAATATAATAGAAGCAATTTTTTTATGTAGTTTAGGAAAATCTTTTAGAGCTAAGAAAGATAGTGAAATGATAAGATTAAACCAAGAAAATTCAACTGTAGAAATAGAATATGAAAAATCAGATAGAGAAGGAAAAATAAAAATAGAATTAGGAAATAAAAAAAATATATATTTAAATGGAATAAAAATAAAAAAATTAAGTGAATTATTAGGAAATTTAAATATAGTAATATTTACACCAGATGATATAAATATTTTAAAAGGACGGACCACAAAATAGAAGAAGATTTTTAGATATAATGATAAGTCAATTAAGACCTAATTATATGCATGTTTTAAATTTATATTTAAAGACAATTGAACAAAGAAATAAATATCTAAGACAAATAAAAGAAGAAAATAAAAGTGAAGACCTTTTAGATATTTGGGATGAAAAATTAGCAGAATATGCAATAAAAATATATCAATATAGAAAAGAATTTATAGATAAAATAATAAAAAAAATAGAAATAATTCATGAAAAGATAACAAATGAAAAAGAAAAAATAAAATTAGAATATATAAGTGAATGTAGGGAAAAAGAAGAATATATAAAAATATTAAAACAAAGAAGAAAATTAGATATAATAAAAGGATTTACAACAAAAGGTATACACAGAGATGATTTTATGATATATATAAATAACAAAGAAATAAATATATATGGTTCACAAGGACAAAACAGAACAGCAATGTTATCTTTAAAATTAGCAGAACTTCAAGTAATAAATGATGAAATAGGAGAATATCCAATTTTATTATTAGATGATTTTATGTCAGAATTAGATAAAACAAGAAGAAAAAATTTCTTAGAAAATATAGAACATACACAAGTAATAATTACAGGAACTGAAAAATTAGATATTGAAAATTTAAATTATTTGGAATATAATGTGTGTAGTGGAAAAGTTATAAAATAAAAATAAATATAAAAATAATAATTTTTCATTTAATAAAAGAGGAGGAAGACAAATGGAAAAATACAATCATGAATATGGAGCTGACCAAATACAAGTATTAGAAGGATTAGAAGCCGTAAGAAAAAGACCAGGTATGTATATAGGAAGTACATCAGTAAGAGGATTACATCATTGTGTATATGAAATAGTAGACAATGGAGTTGATGAGGCATTAGCAGGTTATTGTACAGAAATAAATGTAGTAATTGAACCTGGAAATATAATAGCAGTTCAAGATAATGGTAGAGGAATACCAGTAGAAATACATCCAAAAACAGGAATATCTACAGCTGAAACAGTTTATACTGTATTACATGCTGGAGGAAAATTTGGTGGAGATAGTGGATATAAAGTATCTGGTGGACTACATGGAGTTGGTGCATCAGTTGTAAATGCATTATCAAAATGGACAGAAGTTACCATTGAAAGAGATGGTGGACTATATCAAATGAGTTTTGAAAAAGGAAAAACTGTAAAAAAACTTGAAAAGATAGGGGAATCAAAGAAAACAGGAACTTTAGTAAGATTTTTAGCAGATGATACAATATTTGAAAGTTTAGATTACGAATATGAAGTTTTAGAAAAAAGACTTAGGGAAATAGCTTTTCTTACAAAAGGACTAAAAATAACAATTGAAGATAAAAGAGATGAAGAAAACATTAAAAAAGCAGAATTTTGTTATGAGGGTGGACTAATATCATTTGTAGAGTTTTTAAATAAAAATAAAGAAAAAATACATCCAACACCAATATATATAGAAAAAAATGGAGAAATACCAGTAGAAATATCTATACAATATACAACAGCATACAATGAAAATATATATACATTTGTAAATAATATAAATACTGTAGAAGGTGGAACTCATTTAGAAGGATTTAAAAGAGCATTAACAAAAGTATTTAATGATTATGCAAGAAGCCATAATATATTAAAAGAAAAAGATAACAATTTACAAGGTGAAGATATAAGAGAAGGAATAACAGCAGTTGTTTCAGTAAAAGTAAAAGAACCACAATTTGAAGGACAAACTAAAACAAAATTAGGAAACAGTGAAGTTACAGGAGTTGTTCAAAGTATGGTAAATGATGCATTATCAACATTTTTAGAAGAAAATCCTAACATTGCAAAAGCAATATTAGAAAAATGTGTAAGTGCATCAAGAGCAAGAGAAGCAGCAAGAAAAGCTAGGGAATTAGTAAGAAAGAAAAACTCAATGGAAACATCAACACTTCCAGGAAAACTAGCAGATTGTAGTAGCAAAAATCCTGATGAATGTGAAGTATACATAGTAGAGGGAGACTCAGCAGGAGGAAGTGCAAAACAAGGAAGAGACAGAAAATTCCAAGCAATATTACCACTTTGGGGAAAAATGTTAAATGTTGAAAAAGCAAGAGCAGATAAAATTTATGGAAATGATAAATTAAATCCAGTAATTTTAGCAGTTGGAGCAGGAATAGGACCAGACTTTGATATTACAAAAATAAGATATGGAAAAGTAATAATAATGGCAGATGCCGATGTAGATGGAGCACATATCAGAACATTATTATTAACATTCTTCTTCAGATATATGAGACCATTAATAGAGAATGGGAATGTTTATTTAGCACAACCACCATTGTATAAACTATCTAAAAAAGGAATAGAGGATGTATACTGTTATACAGATGAAGATTTAGATAAAGCATATAAAAATTTAGAAGAAAAAGGAATTACAAGAGACCAACTAGGACTACAAAGATATAAAGGTTTAGGAGAAATGAACCCAGAACAATTATGGGAAACAACAATGAATCCAGAAACAAGAACTTTAGTAAAAGTAACAATGGATGATGCAATACAAGCAGATGAAACATTTTCATTATTAATGGGGGATGAAGTAGAACCGAGAAGAGAATTTATAAAGCAAAATGCAAAGTATGTAAAAAATCTAGATATATAAATAAAAAAGTTTGCCAAAAGGGAGTATTCCTTTTTGGCAAACTTTTAAACTTAAACAAAATATTTGTGAAAATTAATAAAATTTAATGGCAGGCTATTTATATAAATAACCTGCCATTAATCGATAAAGCCGATAATAATCTTAGCTAAAACTAATATATCTAATATTAAAACCTAATATATATTGCTACATAAATAAGCTCGATACCACATATATTAATCAGTCGCTCGACTATTAATCCACCACAAGTAACTATATTCATCCAAAACGAGGGACTACTAATAACCACTTCTTAAATTCTAGATACAAGAATAATCTTAGCTCGAATATATTACATATATTTTGACCATATATAGATAGAATTAAAACAAATTATATAGCCTACACACACATAATATACTCTTATCGCCGACATATAATAATATATTTTATACACCATTATACATCTTTGTTCGAATAATAATAAACCAAAAGAGATCCATTAATACTCTTTGCTCAACTATTATCAACCTTATATTTTTATTATGTACAATTTTTAAATAAATATACTAAAAATAAAAAAAATAATTAAAAAATAAAAATAATTAAAAAATAAAAATAATTAAAAAATAAATAATAAAAATAAAATAAAAAAATAAAAATAAATAATAAAAAATAAAAATAAAATTAAAAAATAAAATTAAAAATAAAAAATAAAAAATAAATAATAAAATTAAAAAATAAAAAATAAAAATAAAAATAAGAAATAAAAATAAATAATAAAATTAAAAAATAAAATTAAAAATAAAAAATAAAAATAAGAAATAAAAATAAATAATAAAATTAAAAAATAAAATTAAAAATAAAATTAAAAATAAAAAATAAAAATAAGAAATAAAAATAAATAATAAATTTAAAAAATAAAAATAAATAATAAATAATATAATAAATATTCAATAAACGAAAAAATACTAAAAAACATTTTTTATAAAATAAAATAATAGGAAAATTAAAATATAATGAAGAATATGAAAATTTAATTAATAAAAATTTTAAAGTATTAAA
>CAOMRW010000003.1 GCA_948485625.1 uncultured Clostridia bacterium
AAGACCTGGCCCCCTATCACCAAGACCTGGCTTTTTATCACCACCACAAACTTTTACAGCCCTTTGCCTTGTATATTAAACTCCAACAGTCGAAAATCCATTATCAACATGAATTACTTCACCTGTTATAGCACTTGACATATTACTAAATAAAAATGTAGTACAATCTCCTACTTCTTTTGCAGTTACATTTCTATGTAATGGCGCTTTTTCTTCTACTATATCTAAAATGTTATTAAAGTCTTTTATTCCTTTTGCTGAAAGTGTTTTTATTGGTCCTGCTGAAATTGCATTTACACGTATTCCATCTTTTCCTAAATCTTTCGCTAAGTATCTAACACTTGCTTCTAATGCTGCTTTTGCAACTCCCATAACATTATATCCTTCAATTGATTTTTCAGAACCATAATATGTTAAAGATACTATGCTAGAATTTTCATTTAATATATTTATATCTTTTGCAATTCTTGAAACTGCAACTAATGAATAACTACTTACATCAGCTGCATGTGCAAATCCATCTCTTGATGTTTTTATGAAATCATTTCTTAAGTCTTCTGTATTTGCATGTGCTATTGCATGTAAAATTCCATCTATTTTTCCATGTTCTTTTAATATAATTTTTAAGCATTCTTCAATATTTTCATCATTTGAAACATTACAAGCATATGCTTTAGCTCCTGGTATTTCTTCTATCAATTTTTGTACTTTTTCTCCACTGTCTGCTGAATTATATGTAAATATAACTTCTGCACCATTTTCATATGCAGAAATTGCAGCTCCCCATGCTATACTCCATTTATTTCTTATTCCCATTATTAATACTTTTTTGTTTTTTAGTAACATTATAATATTCCTCCTATATTTCTATATTTTTCATATCTTTGTTTTGTTAATTCTTCTTTTGATAATTTAGATAACTCTTTTATATTTTTTAATAACATATTTTTTAAGTTTTTACAAATATTTTCAAACTCTTCTTGTGCACCTTCTTCTGGTTCTTTTATTATTCCATCTATAATTCCTAATTTTTTCAATTCTTTTGCTGTAATTTTCATATTTTCTGCTGCTTCTTGTGATTTTGATGAATCTTTATATAAAATACTTGCAAATCCTTCTGGTGACAATATTGAATAAATTGAATTTTCAAGCATTATGATTTTGTCTGTTACTCCTATTGCTAATGCTCCACCACTTGAACCTTCTCCTATAACAATTGATATTGTTGGAACTTTTAATCTTGACATTTCAAATAAATTCCTTGCAATTGCTTCTCCTTGTCCTCTCTCTTCTGCTTCCATTCCTGGATATGCTCCTGGTGTGTCTATAAATGTGATTATTGGTCTATTAAATTTCTCTGCTTGTTTCATTAGTCTTAATGCTTTTCTATACCCTTCTGGATTCGGCATTCCAAAGTTTCTTTCTATATTTTCTTTTGCACTTTTTCCTTTTTGTTCTCCAATAACTGTTACAGGAATGCCATTTAATTCTGCAATTCCAGCTATTATAGATTTATCGTCTCCAAATGACCTGTCTCCATGTAATTCTATAAAATTATTAAATATTTCATTTATATAATCTAATGATTTAGGTCTTTCTGTTTTTCTTGCAATTATTACTCTGTCCCATGCAGTTTTAGATATTTCAGATATTTTATTATTTTTCATTGTTTTCTCCTTTACCCATTTACTTTTATGTAAATTTATGTTATACTTTTTCTTATGTAGAAATATTTTTAATTATTGTAACTAAATTGTAGCACACCTTAAGGAGGATACCCTATGGATAATTCTAGTAACAAAAAATTTGATATTGAAAAAGCTTATTCTTTGCTTGTTGATTATGTTAAAAATAATAAATTTGCTAAAGCAAGTTTTATTGCTGAATTAATCAGCTATCAAAATTTTTTTGGTAATACAAGCATTGTAAATTGTAAGTTAGGTTTATCTAAAGTTTTTCGTCAGAAAACTGTTAAGTCTGTTTTAGCTGACATGGACTACAAAATGATTAGTTTTTATTCTCAAACTAATTGTTCGTCATATGGAACAGAAACATATACTTTTTCTGTACTCACTTTTACAACTATTAATTAATAACTACAATATATACTTTTAAGGAGGACATATTATGTTTGATACAGTCAAAGCTTATCAGTTGTTATGCCAGTATAAAAAAGATGGATATTATGAAAGAGCGAAGTTTGTTAGAGAACTTATAAAAACTCAATATTTCTTTGCTCCCAAAAGTATTATTGGATGTGAGCTACTACTAAATGGTTATTTTCGGGAAAAAACTATTAGATTAGCTCTGTCCGACTTGAATTACTCATTAATAAAGCTCAGAAGAAGAACTGATTTTTCAATCCTTGATTTTCCTATCACACAACATACAATTATAGCTTTTACAGATGCTGAGGGTAAATAACCCTCAGTTTTTTATTATATATAAGTTCTTTAAATTTGTAGTATATAACTATAAATTATAAAAATTAGTAATATTATTTATGTAATTTTACAATATTATATAGTGTTTGTTTCATATCTTTTCTTTCAACTATCTTATCAATGAAACCATGTTGTAACAAAAATTCAGAACTTTGAAATCCATCAGGCAACTTTTGTTTTATAGTTTGTTCTATTACTCTAGGACCTGCAAATCCAATCAATGCACCTGGCTCTGCTAAAATGATATCACCTAAACTTGCAAAACTTGCAGTAACTCCACCTGTTGTAGGGTCAGTTAATACTGAAATATATAATAATCCTGCCTCATCTAATTTTGCAATTGCTGCAGCTGTTTTTGCCATTTGCATTAACGAAATCATACCTTCTTGCATTCTTGCACCACCTGATACACAAAATAATATTACTGGTAATCTATCTTTTATAGCTATTTCAACTAATCTACAGATTTTTTCTCCAACAACACTTCCCATACTTCCCATAAAGAAGTTACTATCCATAACACCAATTGCTACTTTTTCACCATTGATTTTTCCTGTTCCTATTTGTATGGCTTCTTGTATATTTGTCTTTTCTTGTAATGATTTTATTTTGTCTTTATATCCATCAAAATTAAGCATATCACTTGTTTTCATATCTTTATCTATTTCTTCAAATGTATTTTCATCTATAATATGTTTAATTCTTCTTCTAGCAGATATTCTAAAATATTTTCCGCAGTTTGGACAAATACTAAAATTATTTTTTACATCTTCTTTATACAAAATTTCTTTACAATTAGTACATTTAACCCATTTGCCAACTAACATGTCTGATGCCTTTTCATTTTTTTCAGTTTGTTGTTCTTTATTTACTTTTCTAATTTTATCTATTACCAACATATTCACCTACCTTTTAACAGAGTTCTAATTCTGCTTCATTATTTAATTCTTGTAGTAGTTCTTTTACTGTAGTAATTTTATTTATTTTTTCTACATTACTGCCACAAAAAATTAATCCTTCATCTATATTTCCTTTAACTGCATTTATTAATGCTTTTGTTATACAATATGGTGTCTCTTTTGGATTACATGTTTTTATACATCTATAACATTTTTCTATTTTTTCTTTGCTTTTTTCTACTTTTTTTATGAATTCATTTCTAATTGCTCTTCCAGGCATACCTACTGGACTTTTTATGATTTTAACATCTTCTTTTTTTGCTTTTACATACATTTGTTTAAATTCATTAGAAGCATCACATTCCTCTGTTGCTACAAATCTAGTTGCCATTTGCACCCCACTTACACCAAGTTTTATATATTTTGCAATATCTTTTCCATCGAAAATCCCACCTGCTACAACAACAGGAATATTTTTTCCAGATTCTTTTTCAATTTCTCTTACTTCATTTATTACATCTCTTGTTATATCTTCTAATTTAGGTTTATCATTAGAAAATAATTCATCTTCCTTAAATCCTAAATGCCCTCCAGCTTCTGGCCCTTCTATTACTATCATATCTGGTGTATAATTATATTTTGTCATCCATATTTTTGATATTAATTTTGCACATCTTCCTGAAGACACTATTGGTGCTATTTTTGTTTTTGTATTTTTAATAAATTCTGGTAAATCCTTTGGTAAACCTGCTCCAGATATTATTAAATCTATTTTATTTTTTACACATTCTTTTACTATATCACCATAATTATTTAGTGCTACCATTATATTTGCACCGATTATGCCATTTGGTGCTATTTCTCTTGCTTTTTTAATCTCTTCTCCAATTGCCTTTAAATTTGCTTTCATTGGATTTTTGCTAAATTCTTTATCTTGATATCCAATATCAGCAGTAGAAATTATTCCAATTCCACCCTCTTTAGCAACATTTCCTGCTAGTTTATGCATTGATACTCCAACTCCCATACCACCTTGAATTATTGGATATTTAGAAGTATATTCTCCTATTTTTAAACCTTTTAATTTCATAATTTTCTCCTTATTTTCTCTTTCCACTCCGTTCATTGTCATCTAAGTACCATTTGTCTAATGAAGCATTTTTTCTATAAATGATGTATCATAATTATTTTTTACAAAATCCTCATTTTCAAGAATCTTATATAAAAATTCTATATTAACATCAATACCATCAATTACAAATTCTGCCAATGCACTTTTCATTTTTGCTATTGATTCTTCTCTATCTTTTCCATGTACTATGACTTTTGCTATCATAGAATCATATGTTGGTGGTATCTTATATCCTGGATAAATTGCTGTATCTACTCTTATTCCATTTCCTCCTGGTATATGTAAATCTTTTATTTCTCCAGCACATGGCATAAAATTTTTATTTGGATTCTCAGCATTTATTCTAGTTTCTAAACTATGACCTGTAAATTTTATATCTTCCTGTTTGTATTTTAGCCTTTCTCCAGATGATATTTTTAATTGTTCTTTTATTATATCTATACCTGTGATTGCTTCAGTTATTGGATGTTCTACTTGTACTCTTGTATTCATTTCCATAAAGTAAAAGTCTTTATTTTTATCAACCAAAAATTCTATTGTTCCTACATTACTATATCCAATTTGTTTAATTGCATTTACAGCTACTTTTCCCATCTTTTGTCTCAATTTTTCTGATATAAATCCTGATGGTGTTTCTTCTAACATTTTTTGATTTTTTCTTTGTACTGTACAATCTCTTTCTCCCAAATGTATGCAATTACCATGTTCATCTGCAATTATTTGAATTTCTATATGTCTTGGATTTTCTACAAACTTTTCTATATATATTGATTCATCATTAAATGATATTTTTGCTTCTTGTTTTACAATATCATAGAATTTCACTAACTCTTCTTCATTATAAGCAACTCTAATCCCTTTTCCTCCGTCCTCCTGCTGATGCTTTTAATATTACTGGATATCCAATTTTTAGAGCTACCTTTACTGCTTCTAGTACATTTTCAACTATACCATCTGAACCTGGAACTACTGGTACCCCTGCATTTTTCATAGTCTCTTTTGCTTTTGATTTATTTCCCATTAGTTCTATCATATTACTTGATGGTCCTATAAACTTTATTCCTATTTCATTGCACATTTTAGCGAAGTTACTGTTTTCAGATAAAAAACCATAACCTGGATGAATGCTATCACATCCTTTTAGACAAGCAGCTTCTATTATAGATTTTACATTTAGATAACTTTTGTTTGATGGAGCGGGACCAATACAAACAGACTCATCAGCTAACTCTTTATGTAACGAATTTTTATCAATTTCTGAATAAACAGCAACTGTTTTAATACCTAATTCTCTACAAGCTCTTATTATTCTTACAGCAATCTCACCACGGTTAGCAATTAGTACTTTTTTCAACATTTTTAACTCCTTTTGAAACATTTGGGACAGTCTAAAAATGTTTCATTTTTTTGGTCACTTTTTGTCGTTTTTTATACATGGTATTATATTCTACACATTTCGACAAATTTATGAAACATTTTTGGACTGTCCCAAATGTTTCATTATTTACTTTTTCTATTTTTTCTGTTATAATTGTCCTAACAAATTAGAAAGGATGGTATTCCTATGAAACTAACTAAATATTTTCGGCAATTGAAAAGATTTGTAGTTTTACCAAAACAGTTTAAATACCAAAGAATTAGAAATCCTCTTTTCTATTCTTATTATCACAAAATCTTTTTTAATTTTATGATACAAGGACTGTTTAAAAACCAAATTAAAATTAAATTTGGAAATGATTACTGGAAACATGTACCTAGATATATTTTTTCAGACATGCCTTCATATTTTTATAAGTTTGTCAATTATAAGCTAAATGAGTTTAATAAGTCTTGTTATGAGGACAAACTACGAGATGCAAACTTGCATTATATACCACCCTTAAAACCAACATCACCTAAATCACGTATGAATCATAAGTGTGTGAATGAATTCGTCTTAGAAAGGGTTGCAAATATGCTTGGTTTTGAGGTAGTTTCTGAAAGTCTGGAATCTCTTAAATCTATTTACATTCTTAAATAGTAATCTAAAAGGTGCCTTATGGTGCCTTTCTTTTTTTATACAATTTTTATACAATTGCAAAAGTCAATTCTCCCTTTACTGCAATTTTTCCATCAACCGTTGCTATTGCTTCTCCTATTCCAATAGGTCCTTTTTTCTTTATTATTTTTACTTCTAGTTTTAATCTATCTCCAGGTATTACTTGTTTTTTGAATTTTAGATTATTTATTCCTCCAAATAGTGCGTTTCTTCCTTTATTTTCTTCCATTGAAAGTATTGCTACTGCTCCTGTTTGTGCAAGTGCTTCTACCATTAATACTCCTGGCATTATTGGGTTTCCTGGAAAGTGCCCTTTGAAGTAATATTCTTCTTCTTTTATATTTTTGTAAGCTGTACAAGATTCTCCTGGTATGTATTGTTCTACTTCATCTATCATTAAGAATGGTTCTCTTTGTGGTATTATTTCTTTTATTTGTTCTTTATTTAGCATTTTTATCCTCTCTTTCTATTTATGTTGACTTCATAATATTTTTATGGTAAAATATCATTGTTTCAAATAATTATTTCATCATTATGGAGGTAGCATTATGGTTAAGAATATTGATAATCAGATTATTGATAAGTTCATCAAACTTCGGAATATGTATGAAGAAAGAGGTGATGGCGAAGCCATTGTTTTCTTAAGACATATCTGGATATATCTGTATGATTACAAAAACGAACTTACTTCTACTGAAAATTCTATAGTTATTCCAGGGGAATATAGTGGTGTACTAAAAATTGCTCTAATCCTTGATCAATTAGGATATCATAGTTATTCTATTGAACGTATTCCTGCTGGAAAAGTTTACCCATGTGTATCCACAAAAATTACTTTTCGTAATACTTTATAATGATTTTGGTGGCCAGTTTTATACTGGCTACTTTTTATTTATTTAATTTTAAATAATGGAGTACCATATTCAACAACATCACCATCATCTATACAAACCTCAACTATTTCCCCATCAAATTCTGATTCAATTTCATTCATTAATTTCATTGCTTCAATAATACATACAACTTTACCTTTTTTTATATTTTCTCCTACATTAACAAATTTTTCTTTGTCTGGTGATGGTTTTGAATAAAATGTCCCTACCATTGGTGATTTGATTATTTTGTAATTTTCTTCAATTTTTTTATCTTCATTTTCTCTAATTAATGTATTTTCATTGTTAACTTGTATTGATGGTATTGAATTTGTGGAAGTTGTTACTAATTGTGGTTGTACTTGTGATTGTGTTATTACAGTTTCTTTATTCTTTTTCATACTTATTTTTGTTCCTTCAGGAAACTCAATTTCTAATTCGTCAATATTGGCATTTCCCATATCATCAATTAGCTTTTTTATTTGTTCATATTCCATGATTTCCTCCTATTAATTTTTAAATCTTTCTATTCTTCATATTTTTTTAATAATATTGAACTATTATGTCCTCCAAATCCTAATGAATTTGACATAGCGTATTTTACTTCAACATTTCTACCTATATTTGGTACTATATCTAAATCACATTCTTCATCTGGAACTTTATAATTTATTGTTGGTGGTACAAAATTATCTTCAATGGACTTTGTACATATAATGGCTTCTATTCCTCCAGCAGCTCCTAATAAATGTCCTGTATTTCCTTTTGTAGAACTTACCATTACATTTTTGCTTGCTTCTCCAAATGCTAATTTTATTGCTGATGTTTCTCCTGCATCATTTAAGTGTGTAGATGTACCATGTGCATTTATATATGTAATTTCTTCTGGTTTTATATTTGATTCTTGCATTGCTTTTTTCATTGCTCTTGCTGCACCTTCTCCATCTGGTGATGGTGATGTTATGTGATATGCATCAGATGTTGCTCCATATCCTACTACTTCTGCATATATTTTTGCATTTCTTCTTTTTGCATGTTCTAATTCTTCTAGTACTAGGATTCCTGCTCCTTCTCCCATTACAAATCCATTTCTTTCTTTGTCAAATGGTATGCTTGCTCTATTTGGATCTGTTGATTGTGATAGTGCTTTTATATTTGTGAATCCTGCTATTCCTGTTGGAGTAATTGTACTTTCTGTTCCTCCTGCAAAAATCACATCTTCATATCCGTGTTTTATCATTCTATAAGCTTCACCTATTGAATGTGTTCCTCCTGCACAGGCTGTAACTACTGATACAGATTCTCCTTTTGCACCTAATTCAATTGCTACATTTCCAGCTGCCATGTTGCATATGCTCATCGGTATATACATTGGTGAAACTCTATCTGGTCCTTTTTCTACTAAATTTCTATTTTCTTTTTCAATAGTTGTAAGACCACCTATTCCTGAACTTACAATTACACCTACTCTTGTCATATCTGTATTTTCTGGTGTAATTTTGCTATCTTCCATTGCCTCTTTTGCTGCAACTATTGCAAATTGCGAAAATCTATCTAATCTTTTACTACTTCTTTTATCGAAATAATCTTCTGGTTCAAAATCTTTTACTTCGGCTGCTAACTTAACTTTATAATTTTCTGTATCAAATTGTGTGATTTCTTGTATTCCACATTTATTTGATTTTATTCCTTTCCAAAATTCCTCTACATTATTTCCTATAGGAGTTATTGCTCCTAATCCTGTTATTACAACTCTTTTTTCCATCTTTTAAATCCTTTCTTTTACATTAACATTCCACCATCTACATTAATAACTTGACCTGTTATATATGTATTTTCTTCACTTGCTAAAAAGTAAACTGTGTTTGCAATTTCTTCACTACTTCCCATTCTTTTTAATGGTATTTGTGAATATATATTTTCTTTCACATTATCATTTAATATTGATGTCATATCAGTATCTATAAATCCTGGTGCAACACAATTTGCTAATATATTTCTACTTGCAAGTTCTTTTGCTATACTTTTAGTGAAACCGATTATTCCTGCTTTAGAAGCGGCATAATTACATTGTCCTGCATTTCCTGATATTCCTACAACTGATGCTAAATTTATTATTTTTCCTTGTCTTTTTTTCATCATATATTGAACTACATTTTTAGTAACATTAAATGTTCCTTTTAAATTTATATCTATAACTTTTTCAAAATCTTCTACAGACATTCTTAAAATAAGGTTATCATTTGTAATTCCTGCATTATTTACTAAAACATCAATTTTTCCAAATTTTTCTATTGAACTTTTTACCATTTCTTCACAGTCTTCAAATTTAGAAACATCTGTCTTTATAAATAGTACTTCTGAATTATATTGTTTAAATTCTTCTTCTAAGCTTTTTAAGTCTGTTTTATCTGACACATAATTAATTATTAAGTTATATCCTTGTTTTGCAAATCTTGTTGCTATTGCTTTTCCTATTCCTCGTGTTCCCCCTGTAATTAAGGCTACTTTTTTTTCTTCCATATTTTTTCTTTTATGATATATTTAATATTTAAATATATCATATACTCCTTTCTTAACTTTGTTTTAATTTTGTAATTGCATTTTCTAATGAAACTACATCAAATATATTTATTGTATTTATGTCTTCATTATTAAGCTCTTTTTTTATAAATCCTGTTAATGCTTTTCCTGGGCCAATCTCTACAAAAGTGTCTATTTCTTCTTTTTTCATAAGTCCGTATTGCTTTATCTAATCTGACTGGGCTAACTATATGGTTTGCTAAAATTTCTTTTATATTGTCTTTTTCATTATAGAAAGTTCCATCTATATTTTTTATTACTTTAATATTTCCTTTTCTAAAATTTATTTTTTCTAATTCTTCTATGAATTCTTTTCTTGCTTCTTCTAATGCTTTTGTATGAAATGGTCCACTTGTTTTTAGTTCTATTACTTTTTTAGCTCCTTTTTCTTTAAATATGTTACTTGCTCTTTCTATTACTGATTTCTCTCCTGATACTACTGTTTGTTCTGAGTAATTATAATTTGCTGGAACAATAAATTGATTTTCTTTATTTAGTTCTTCACATATTTTTTCAATTTTAGATGATTCTAGTCCAATTACTGCAACCATTGTGTAATCACCATTTGGCAATCTGTTTTGCATTAAATATCCTCTTTGTTTTAATAATTTGAGTCCATCTTCAAATTCTAATTGTCCTCCATATATTAATGCTGGATATTCTCCTAGACTTAATCCTGTAGCAATTTCTGCTTTTATATTATTTCTTTTTAGTATTTCTAAAATTGCTAAGCTCATTGTTGCTATTGCAATCTGAGTATTCTCGGTTTTTATTAAATCTTCTCCTATTTCTTCTGTTTCAATATATTCTTTATTTGTATATTCTTTTCTAATTCCATTGAAACATAATGTTGCTACATCTATTCTTGTTATTTCTGATGCTCTTTTATATATTTCTTTAACTTCATCATATTTTTCATATAAATCTTTTCCCATTCCTACTTTTTGACTTCCTTGCCCTGGGAATAAAAATGCTATTTTCATTTTTGTAAACCTCCAACAAAATACTTTATATATATTTATTCTTATATTGACTTTTAAATTTTATAATATCTTTTTATTGTTTTCATTATTCTGAACGGTCAGTTTTTTATAAAATGGTCACTAAAAAACTATACAAATCCCCCAATTTTATTTGAGTCTTTGTATAGTTTTTAATTTTTGTTATTATACTTATAATATTAAGGAGTTAATACTGTACGTAAACTGTAGTAGTAAATTGCATAACCAACTGCGCAATTAGATGAGAAAATACCTGACTCTACACTATAGCCACAATATCCTCCACATAATAAGAATGGATATTCAGAATTTGCTAAATATTCATTATCTGTAAACCAATTTCTATATCCAGATGTATTTGTTGTACTATATGCTCCCCCTGTATTTACTTCTTTTGTTGCATCTCCTATTTTTCCAGTTTTATTTACTATAATATTTCTTGACTGCTCTGTTGTTGAATTATAATATTTTGTTGCATATTTTGTACTATTGGATTCTACTGTTAACTCAGTTGCTTCTGTCCATCCATTTGTTGTAAAATAGTTATTGCTGTCCACAGAATTAAACACTGCCATTACTTCAAATGAGTTCCCTGACATATCATATATTCCATATGTATTTCCTGTTGTACTTTGATTTGTATTTTGTATATATGCTGTTCCTGGTGCTCCTCCTGTATAAAAACTTTGATTGTCATTAATTGTTATTTCTTTACTATTTCTTCCATATTTGCTATGTGTTAAATATGCCACTGCTCCCCATTCACTTTTCTTTGTCATATGGCTATTCATATAACTTTTGTTATTATCAAATGAATCTATTGTTCCTATATATCCATATGTGGCTGTTCTTGCATTTTTATATTGTGTTCCTATTGTTTGATCTCCTATACTTCTAACACCATAAGTACTTTTTAATTCTGTTGCTGTTGCTCCACTCATTTCAAATTTTGCAAACCAAAATCCTGATAATTTATTACTCCATCCTCCCATTTCTACATTATTGTCAAATGCTGGATGTACTATATATTTTTCTCCATTATAATCTACTGTATCTACTCCCTCATCTAGCTTTAGTCTTATTGAGGCATCTTCTGCTTTCCATTGCCCATATCCATCATAATATCCTGTTGGTGTTGTACTTGTTTCATTTTCATAATATGTTATTCTATATGCATATCTTGGTATCCATACAAAGTAACTCTCATTTGCTGTTCTTGTATTTGCCCATCTATTTTCTTCATAATTATACCAATTTGTATCTGTATTTGTTGTTGGTACTATATTATTTGAATCATTCCATTTTACTGGTGTCATCGATTCTCCACCTGATGTTAATATTGGTGTATTTGGGTTACTTACTACTTCTTTTGTATTGTCTTTTAGCCATATTACATCTATTTTTCCATGATTTGTTGAAAATGTTGTTCCCTCTACAACCTCACTTGTTTCTGTTGGTCTTACTACTACATTTATCTCACATGTTGCTGTATGACTTCCATATGTAACTGTTATTGTTGATGTTCCTGCTGTTGTTCCTCCTTTTAATGTTATTACACTTCCATTTATACTTTCTACTGTTACATTTGTATTATTTGATTCTGCTTTTAATGTCTCTATTGTTACTGTTTTATCCATTTCACTTGGGTTTCTATCTACTTTTACAGCATTTTCTGTTAATGTCATTTTATAATATTCTTCATTTATTACTACATAATAATTTATTGGATCTGGACTTCCATTATATTTTACTGTTATTGTTGCTGTTCCATTTATTGATAATGAAATTGCATCTTTATCTAAACTTAATGCCATTACTTCTTCTATTTTATATCCTCTATCTATTAATTTACTCACTATATTTGACATTTCTGGTTTATCTATTTCATTTATATATTGAGAAATTAATAGTTCTGAATATATTAAATTTGCCTCTTCTTCTATATTTGCAATTTCTGTTTTTATTTTAGCTTCTCCTGCTTTAGCAAATAAACCACTTCCTGTTAAAGAAGCTATTGATATTCCTGCTAATATTAATAAAATTATTATTGTTATTACTAATGCTATTAATGTTATAGCTCTTTGATTTTTAATTTTCATATTCATCTTTTCTTTCTCCTTTGTTTTTTACAGGAACATCCTGCACATTTAATATAACACTATCAAACAATTTATTCAATCTTTATATTTAATGTTATACATTTGTAAAAATTATGAAATATTTTTGCAATATTATTCACAAATTCATTGTGATTTATTCATATACAATATATAGTAATTTGCTTTGCTTAAACAATTGCCTTAATTATATCTTTTATTATTTTCATAAAACAACAAAAACATTTAATTTTAGTAATTACTTTTTACATAATTTTGATTTCAATTTATTAAATACATAATTAAAAGTGTAATAACAAATCACATAATCGTAATTAATTATTACACTATTATAATAATATAGTTTTTTGCTTTAGACCTCCAATAAAATACTTCCTGTATTCAATCCTCCACCATATCCAATAAAAATTATTTTATCTCCTTTTTGTAATAAATTTTTTTCAAACATTTCATCTATAGCAATTGGTATACTTGCACAAAATGTATTTCCGACATACTTAATATTTATGTACATTTTTTTTACATCTATATTTAGTCTGTTTGCTATAGAATTCATAATTTTTATATTAGATTGATGTGGAACTATATATTTAATTTCATCTATATCAACATTGCTACTTTTTAATAATTGATTTATATTTTTCACTGTTTCTGTTACTGCATATTTATATATTTCTGTTCCATTCATTTTTATATTTTCATTTGATTTACTTACTAATAAATTTCCTTTTTCACCTTGGCTATTTATAATTGATTCGTATTGTTTAACATTTTCTGTTTTTTTAATTAAAATTGCTCCTGCTCCATCTGACAATATTATTGATGTTGATATATCTGATTTGTCTAAATATTCTGATAATATATCTACACCTATAACTAAAGCTGTTTTTATTTTTCCTATTGCGATATAATTTCTTGCTATATCTACTGCATTTATAAATCCAGCACATCCTGCTAAAATATCCATACACATACATTTTTTTATTTTGAAATGTTCTTGTACTTTATATGATATTCCAGGCATTAATAAGTTTGTCGATGTTGTTGCTACTATAATTAAATCTATATTATTTATATCTATTGTTGTATTCTTTTTTAATAAATTTTCTATACTTTTTATTGCTAGTCTATCAATTGTTTCATTTTTTACATAATACCTTTTTTCTATTCCAGTTCTCTTATATATAAATTCTTCTGTTGTCCTTAATTCTTTTGCAATAATTTTGTTGTCAATTTCGTTTTGCGGTAGATAACTTCCTGTTGCTATTATTTCTATATTTTCCATATATTCTCCTAAATTATGTTTTCTAAATTTGTAATTATTTTTTGTAATATGTCTTCTTTGTCAAATTCTTTTCCTGTTTCTTTTTTTAATGATGTTGCGATATTGTTTAATTCTTTAGGGAATTTTGTTTCATTAACATTAAAGCCTATACTTATTATTAAATAATTGACTTTATCTCCAATAATATTGCTTTCTGTTAATATTCCACATATTTTTTTGTTGTTTAATATTAAATCATTTGGTTCTTTTATTTTTAATTTTATATTATATAAATCATCTATTATTTTCTGTAATATTTCTGCTATCTTTATTGTTATTCTTTCCAGTTTTTTCACTTCACATTCTGGCTTGTATATTATGCTTATTGCAATATTTTTGTCAGTTCCTGTAAACCAATTTCTTCCTTTTGTACCAATTCCTGATGTTTGTTTATTTGCTATTATTGCTGTTGTCTGTTTATATTGACTTTGGTTTTCTTTTACATATTTATGTGTTGAATCTATTTCTTTGTATCTTTGTATTTCCATTTTTCTCCTCCTGGCTTTTAAAATTTTATAATATCTTTTTATTGTTTTCATTATTCTGAACGGTCAGTTTTTATTGTATAACAAAAAATTTTGCAAATTATAAGAACCTATATAACTCTCTAAATTTTATTTAAAATTCTGTATACACTTTTATACGATATAATGACACAACAAGTATATTTTATTTACTGTATATTTTTATATTATGGTTTTGGAATCTATTTAAAAAGATTTAATTTAAAAAATGATTAAAAAAATTAGCAATTTCACTTTTATGTATTTTAAAAAGTGTTCTTTTATCTTGTCTTGTATTAAAAATGTATATTATAAAAATAATATTTTCTTTTTCTGAAATAAATAATTCTAAGCTTTTTGCAAATTCGTTCTCTATAACTTTTATTCAATATCTCAACCTATATATGGAATTAATTCTAAATCTTTAATATATGACTGTATTTTCTATCAATTCTTATTGCATAATCTAACGAATTTTTATATTATATTCAAACAATTGTACTAAGCCGTTTTTAGCTCTTTGAGTTACTATAACTTTCATATTTTGCCTCCATTTTATCCTTTAATTCTTCTACTGTATAAACCTTACCATTTTTTATATCATCTTCATCTTCTTGAGGTTTGGCAACGAAAAATAAATCATAAACAATATTATATAATAGCTTTTAAAGCTTCTACTAATGATTAAATAAAACATTAACAGCTTTAAAATTAAAAACAATATAAATATTTTTAAATTATACTAGACTGTTTTCATGTTTTGTGTTATTATTACTTTATTAGCAAATGAAAAATCTAGGAGGTAATTTTTATGTCTAAAACATTAAAAATTGTTTTAATATTTTTATTATTTTTGGTAATTTTGTTTAATTTTAATTTTGTAAATTCTGTAGATTTAAATTTAACTGAAAATACGTCTTCTTCTGAGAATACTAGTTCAGCTGATAATACAGAATCTGAAAATTCTGTATCTAATGATGACAATAATGATTATACAAGTTCTAATTCTAATTACTCAAATACATCATATGATAGTTCTTCAATTAATCCACCGTCAGCAACAGTTAGTAGTGTTTCATCATCTAATTTAGATTTATCAAATATTTTAAATATTTTTTTAATTGTAATTGGTATTCTTATAATTTTATTAGCTATAGCAATTTTAATTAAATTAAAAAATTAGTTAATCATTTTTATAATAATTTTCAAACTAAAATTTTCTTATTTCAAGAAAATTTTAGTTTTTTGTTATATATAGTCATTTTTTGTATGTATATTTTGTCCAAATTTTAAAATAATATTAATAGATTTATTAATTTTAAATCTATTATTTGTTAATTTTTAAGGAGGACTTTTAATATGAAAAAGAAATTTTTTGTTTCTTTAGCTATTATTATATCTGCTATATTTTCTTTTACAGTTTGTTTTGCTACTGATAATGGAAATGGTTTAAAAGATGCTACTAATGGTGTTAGAAACTTTGTTGGTGGTGTAGAAGATACTGTTGAAAATGCAGCTAAGGATGTTTCTAATACATCAAAAGATGTAACTGGTGATATGGAAAGAGGAATGAATAGAGCTACTGATAGAGATTCTGGTACTGGTTACACTGGTATGGGATCAACAGATGGTGATAATGGCAGATATACTGCTTCAAGAGTAAATACTGGTGATGCAACTGTTCTAGGAATGAATTCTACTGCTTGGACTTGGCTTATAGTTGGTATTGCTGCTATTGCTATAATTGCTCTTATTTGGTATTATTCAATGCAGTTCACAAATAATAATCGTAATGATGATTAGTTTTTAATTGCAGTTTTGGGTTTTTCGTGTTATACTATATAAAATTACTATAAAGAGAGGTTATTTATATGGAAACTAAATTGATTGCGAAAAATCCTACTGCTTTTCATAATTATACTATTGATGATAAATTAGAAGCAGGTATTGTTCTATCTGGTACTGAAATAAAATCTATTAGAAATGGTAGAATTAATTTAAAAGATAGTTATGCTATTATTAAAAATGGTGATGTTTACATAGTTGGAATGCATATTAGTCCATATGAACATGGGAATATCTTTAATAAAGACCCTTTAAGAGATAGAAAACTTTTACTAAATAGACGTGAAATTAATAAATTAATTGGTTTGACTAAACAAAAAGGTTATAGCCTAGTGCCTTTGAATATGTATTTTAAGGGAAGTTTAGTTAAAGTTGAATTAGGTATTGGTAAGGGTAAAAAACTTTATGATAAACGTGAAGATATTGCTAAAAAAGATGCTGAAAGAAGAATTAGACAGCAGATGTCTAATAAAATGTGAAAGTTTTTAAAAGGAAGCAATTATTTATTTGCTTCCTTTTATCTAAGATTTAAACTATTTATTCCTCTTAATCTTCACTATTTTTCTTATATCTTCAATTTCGTCATCTTCAAGCTTGTCTAATGTTTCTGAAGATGTATTTGCATTTTGGGCAACTGCTTTTCTTACATCTTCATCTTCGTCATCTGCAAGCTTATCCAACCATTTTGCTAGTGTATACTCATCAGATGCTAATGCAATTTTAGTTCTTGGTGAAAGTCTCCGTAAGTCTACCATATTACCTCCTTAGTAGTTACTAAATTGATGTAACTGGTACATATTATTACTCCTTATACCTAGGATAAATTTTTTAATATTATATTACAATATTTACATAAAGTCAAAGATTCTCATAAATTTAAAACATCTATCATTACTATATCTATATAAAACCAAAATCTTCTCTATTATTGCGTTTGGAGAAATTAATTTTAAATTTTAATATATCAACATTTTGACTGCCTATTAAATATCCGTGAATTCTAACTATCTATTACTATTTATAGTTACATTAATATATTTATTTTATTAACATATTTTAAAAGGAACAGTTAAATCAACTGCCCCTTTTGTAAAGTTTCTATTTTAATTGGAAATAAAAACCATATTCTTTATAGCACTTATCTCCTATTTTTGCTTCTTTTGTCTTCACGATTTTTCCACCAAGCTTTTTATAAAACTTGATTGCATTTTCATTATCGCTAAGACACCATACAATCATATGCTTTTTGTCAAAAGATACTAATTCTTTGCAAGTTTCTAAAAACAAAGCTGTTCCAATTCCTTTTCCAATTTCACTTGGTTTAATATATAAACTAACTAGTTCTGAATCAAATTGGTCTACATTAGGGATTGGATTAAAGCAAGAATATCCCAGAACTTCTTCTTCTCGAACTGCTACAAATACTAAATCTTTGTATTCTTCATAGCTTGCTTGATATCTCTTTGTTTGTTCTTCATAATTCAGAGATTTAAGATAAGCTGAAGAAATAATAGAATCATATGCATTTTTCCATCCATCAACTTTTATCATTGCCATCTGTGCTTGGTCTTTGTACAGATTTTTGCGTATTGAATAATCATCTTTCTTTTCTAAAAGTAAAATTGCATTATGAATATTTAAAATGCCTTTTATTATTCTGTCATCTTCAATAGAAAAAGTTATTCTTCCAACAAGTTCATCCTTATATGGCCATGAAATAGATTGTCCAACAAGAAATCTTGTTCTTGATGTTTCATAAAAGAACTTTAGTAAGTCTTCATCATTTCTTATTGCTTTTCCTTTATATTTCATACCTTTAAGTTTGGTGAAATCAAGGATTGCAAAAAAACCTGATTCTGGCTCTAAATTTTTTGGAAACTCGACCATTGGAATACCAACTAGAGCTTTGCTTCCTTCTGCAAATCCTAAGACGTTTATAGTTTCTTTTATAATCTTGTCTTTGAATCTGTCTTCTACTGTTTCAACTCCTAGTACAAGTGCTTTAAGTAAGTTATACTTATATTTGTATATCTCTCTTAATTCACTGAAATAAGTTTCATAAGCTTCATATCTTTCTTCAGTAGCATTGAATGCTCCTGCTAATGCTTTTCCAATGATATCTGGAACTGAATCCATTCCTTGGAATATTTTGTTTACAATGTCTCTGATGATAATTTCATCAGCAACTACAAATCCTGCTCTTTCAGAAGCCATTGAATAACTTTTTGAAAGTCCAAAAAGTGAAATTGTGTTCCTAAACATTCCGGGGATAGTACTAATCGGCATCGCAATATTGTCCTTATCATAGGTGATATCTCTATATACTAAGTCATCTATTATAAAGACTCCTCTGTCTTTACATATCTTCCCTATTTTGTATAGTAAAGAATATTGCTTTTTCCCCATTACTTTTCCAGTTGGATTGTTAGGATTTGCATTTATAAATGCAACCACTCTTGGCACATAGCCTTTTCTCCTGTGGTATACCTGCTGTAAGCTCTGATTTATCTCATCAATTCTTACTGCAAGCTTTGACGGATTTACTAAAAAATTGTCCTCCTTTTCAAGTTCAAGCTTTTCTACTTCTGCTCCAGCTCTTTCTGCTCTTATAGTAAATAGACCGTAATTTGGAGCTGTTACCAAAACAACATCTCCTGGCTTACATATAATATCAATTATATGATTAAAGAGCATAGATGTGGACACTGAAAATGTAATATTGTGTACTGAAAGTCCTTTTTCATCAATATCTGGAAAGAAATAAGGTTCTGTATTTATAAAACCTTCTCTTTCCACATAATCAAGTAGCTGCTGTCTGATTCTGTCATCTCCTTCTGTATATGGATATCGATACATCATATCATTTTCCAATGACTTTTTCATTGCCTCTACTGCTGGTGGAAAACCTTTAAACTTTGTAGGATTTCCACTTCCTAAATCAGTATCTGGCATTTCTACAATGTTTTCATCTCGAACTCCATATCCATAGAAGTCAATTGCATCTGCAATTTCCTGTACAGTTGGATTGAATTTTTCTCCATCAAACCGATTCCCTATATTGGGTAATCCAAATCTCCTTTCTCTTAAATCTGACCGTTCTCTTAGTAACCTGTCTATTGCATGTGATTTTGTAAGCATTTGCTTTACCTCCTATAAATTTTAATCTGTTTAATATTATAGCACAATATTAAACATAAGTAAACATTATGTTAATTTTGTTTGTGTTTTTAAATTTTATTCTGAAAAATCAAAAAAGAGGAAATAATCTTCCTCTTTTTAATCTAACTATTCAATTAAATATCAATTTTAGAAGTTTATCACTTTAAGCAGCTTGTTCAAATATATCAATTTGACACATTCTCATTGCATTTAAAGCGTTTTCATGGCTTTCAGGTGTAACACCTGCGCAACAAGAAGGATCCACAATAATTGGTACTTCATAAAACTTCGCCTTAAGTATCATTGCATTAGAAATAACACAAATATCTGTACATAAGCCAATTATTTCTATAGATTCAATTTCATAGTTACCCAACAATGTTGCAAGTTCTATAGAACCAAATGTAGACTTATCAACAATTATATCATTTTCTAAAACTTCTATCTCAGGAATAATTTGCCATCCAAGAGTGTTTTCTATACAATGTATAATTGGCAATTTATTTCCCTCTGCTGTTTCAAGATAGTTTTCATGATGAGTATCTCTTGTAAAAATGATAATATATCCTTTTTTTCTACACTCTTCAATTTTTTTCTTGACTTTTCTTACTCTAGCTCTAGCTTCTTTTGTTCCAAGAGTTCCATACACGAAATCGAACTGCATGTCAACTACTAAGAGAATCTTTAAAGGTTCGTTTCGTTTTCTAATAACTTGCCATTTGTAGTCTTTGTCTAATAAGAACCGTTTTAGTTGAATTTCACTACCATTGTGTCGTCTAATCATCTTGTATCCTCCTTTGATATTTTGAACGTTATTTTAATCCTACTAATCTTATTTATTAAATTAGACTAGTCAAAACAAATGTCAATTAATTTACAATGATTTACATACTCCAATACATTAATATCCATATAATGGATTTTGGGGTGTTCCACACACATGATTGATTTGCTTGTATAAATTCTGCTTATTGGCGAATTATCTTTCAGTAATTCTCCATCAAATACTTTAGTCTCGCAATGTGAAACTACAAGAACAATTTCACTTGCACCAGCTTCTTTTAATATATTAGCCGTTTTGTACATAGTTGTTCCAGTAGCACAAAGGTCGTCAATAACAATGCACTTTGAACCTGGTATAATTGTTCCTTCTTTCAGATGTATGTCTGTAATCCATCCTGTATAAGGATTCCTGATTTTTTCCATAATACATACATTTGGATAGTTACATTCACTATATCTTGCAACTGCTCCTTTGTCTGGAAATACAATTTGTACATTTTTTCCTAGTTCTTCAGGTTTTACCCAATCTTTTACAGGATAAATTGCTGTTGCTCGCTTCAATAATTGCATTGTTTTATCAGAGTGTGGTTCCATAACTATAACTTTTGCAAAGTTCAGCCAATTTAAATAATCACAAATATATTTGAGATTAAATAAATCTCCCTCTATTTTTCTATCCATTCTGCTATATGACATATACCAAATGAATAGTGTACATGGGACATTGAACTCGTCAATTCGCTTTTTTACAAACATTAATAAAACCAGATCTTCATCATTAAAGTATTTGAATTCAAGCACATTTTCTCTCATTCCATCTAAAAATATGTGCTGTTCAAAATCTTTTACCCTAGTTTCATTGTTTGGAAACCGTTCTGTTTGGATTTCATAACCATTGAGCCTAATCATGTTGCATCCTCCTTTGATATTTTGTTTTGTTACTAAAATTTTTACAACATAAAAAATATGTTTATATTATACTAATATTTACATAATTTGTCAACCTGTTTATGGCTTGACATAATTTCCTCCTAATGCTATAATGTGCTCATATTTTGTATGTTGTTATCTTTAAATTTTGATATCAAAAACAAAATAAAAATGTTACATTTAATCAATTTTAATTTTTAAAGGAGGTAAACTTTATGAAAAATTTTGGATTTGTAAAATGTGCTATATCAACATTTAATGGTAGGCTTGCTAATTCCAAGTACAATGCAACAAAAATTAAAGAATTGATTGGTGAATTGACAGCAGAAAAAGTAAAGATTTTAGTATTACCTGAATTATCATTAACAGGCTATACTTGTCAGGACCTTTTTACTACAACAGACCTTTTGGAAAGTTCTTTGGATGCTTTAAAAGAAATATGTAATTATACAAAATCATGCTTGGTATGTTCTGATACACTTGTATTAGTAGGTTGTCCTTTAAGGATTAATGATGCTTTATACAATTGTGCAGTAGCAATTCAGGCAGGAAAGATTCTTGGAGTTGTTCCAAAACAATATCTTCCAAATTCTAATGAATTCTATGAAAAAAGATGGTTTACTCCATATACTGATTTCTCATGTAAAGAAATTGATGTTTTTGGAGATGGAACTAAAGTACCTTTTGGTAATATAATCTTCTCTTCTTCACTTGGATATAAGCTAGGTGTTGAAATATGTGAAGATTTATGGTCTGTAATTCCCCCTAGTTCATATCTTGCATTAGCAGGTGCAAATATTATTGCAAATCTTTCTGCAAGTAATGAATTAGTTGGTAAAGATAATTATCGTAAGGAACTCATTAAAAATCAGAGTGCACGAACAGTATCTGCATATCTTTATGTATCTGCTAACTGTTTTTCTGAGTCTACTTCTGACCTTGTTTTTGGTGGCAGTGGTTATGCTTTTGAAAATGGTAAAGAACTTGTTTCTTTAGAACGTCTTGATATGAAAGAAGAAACAAAAATTTTTGATGTTGATATAGAATATATTTCTAATCAGAGAATCAAAAATACAACTTTTAGCGATAGTAAAAGAAATTTGAATTGTGATTTTACTATTGTAAATTTCTATCAAGAAGCTGAAGAACGTATCAAAGAAGTTTGCAGATTTATTGATCCTCACCCATTTATTCCTAATATTATGGATGAAACTGGTGGAAGAACTTGCAAAGAGATTCTCTCTATTCAAGCCATGGGACTTGCTCGAAGATTATCTGCTATCAATAACAGTAAAGTTACTATTGGAGTATCTGGTGGATTGGATTCTACACTTGCCTTGTTAGTATGCTATGAAGCATTTTCGAAACTTGGATTAGACCCAAGAGGAATTATTGCAATTACAATGCCTGGTTTTGGAACAACTGATAGAACATTTAATAACTCAGTTGAACTTTGTAAAAAATTAGGTGTTACTTTAAAGGAAATTCCAATACGTGATGCTTGTATTCAGCACTTTAAGGATATTGACCATAATCCTGAAGTTCATGACATCACTTATGAAAACTCACAAGCAAGAGAACGTACAAAAATTCTTATGGATATGGCAAACAAACACCATGGAATCCTTGTTGGAACAGGTGATTTGTCAGAATTGGTGTTAGGATGGTGCACTTATAATGGTGACCATATGAGCATGTATAATGTAAATGGCTCTATTCCTAAAACACTAGTTAAATATCTAATAGAATGGTATGCTAGATTCAATTGTAAAGATGATGCTCTTATGGAAATTCTTTTGGATATTATTGATACTCCAATAAGTCCTGAACTGTTACCAAGTGATGGCAAAAAGGTGGTTCAGAAAACAGAAACAACTGTTGGACCTTATGAAGTAATTGATTTTTGTATTTATTACTTTTTAAGAAATGGCTTTTCAAAAGAAAAGATATATTTCTTAGCAAAACAAGCATTTAAGGACTTATATACTGAGGAAGAATTAGCTAAATATTATAATGGTTTTATAAACAGATTTTTCCATAATCAGTTTAAGAGAAATGCTGTTCCAGATGGTCCTAAAGTTGGTAGTGTAAGTGTATCTCCTCGTGGTGATTTAAGAATGCCATCTGAGGCGGATTCTGCAATTTGGCTACTCGATTTATTGTCATAATAATAACATTTTTAATAAAAACCTAACTATTTGATAATTTTTCAAATAGTTAGGTTTTTTATTATTTATATAATTAAGTTTGTTATTATTTCTTCCTCTTACCTAATAGTTTCTATGCTTTATTTTCTGAACCAAATACCTCTGTAATTTTATGTTTTACAGTTTCTTTTATTAATTCTCTTGCTTCTCCTAAATATTTTCTAGGGTCAAATGCATTTGGATTTTCTGCGAATACTTTTCTAATTCCTGCTGTCATCGCAAGTCTTAAATCTGTATCTACATTTATTTTTGAAACCCCTGATATACTTGCTTCATGTAATATTTCATCTGGTACACCTTTTGCTCCTGGTATATCTCCTCCAAATTCATTACACATATTTACTAATTCTGGTATTACTGTTGAAGCTCCATGTAATACTATTGGTGTATTTGGTATTTTTTCTTTAATTTCTTTTAATATATCAAATCTTAATTTTGCTTCTCCTTTAAATTTGTATGCTCCATGACTTGTTCCAATTGCTATTGCTAATGAATCACATCCTGTTCTTTCTACAAATTCTTTTGCTTGTTCTGGATCTGTATACATTGCATCACTTTCAGATACATTTACATCATCTTCTATTCCTGCAAGTTTTCCAAGTTCTGCTTCTACTGTTACTCCATGTTCATGTGCATATTCTACTACTTTTTTTGTTAAAGCAATATTTTCTTCAAAATCATATTTTGAACCATCTATCATTACTGATGTGAATCCATTGTCTATACACATTTTAGCTGTTTCAAAGTCTGGTCCATGGTCTAAATGTATTGCTACTGGAATATTTGGATGTTCTTCTACTGCTGCTTGCACCATTTTCATTAAGTAGTTTATTCTTGCATATTTTAATGCACTTGATGATACTTGTAATATTACTGGTGAATTTGATTCTGCTGCTGCATCTACTATTCCTTGTATTATTTCCATATTATTTACATTAAATGCTCCTATTGCATATCCTTCTTTCATTGATTTTTCAAACATTTCTTTTGTTGTTACTAAAGCCATTGTTTATTTCCTCCTTAAAATTTTATTAATTTTCTTTATATATTGTTATTGTGAATATATTAGAAAATTAATCAACTTTTTGTTGATGATTATATTTTATTTCTAAAATAATTATATGTCAATAGTGTTTTTAGTTAAAATATTAATAAACGCAGTATAGATAGTAATAACTAATCTATACTGCGTTTTAGCTACTAGCTTTTTAAAATAATTAGAACTCTTTCATGACTGCAAGGCCGATATATTTCCTTTTACCGTTAACTTCTTCATAATATGGTTTGATACCATTTTTTCTAAGAAGTCTATTACTAAATCTTGCACATTCTTTGCTTACCTTTTTGCTAAATTTAAAATCTTTAAAAATAACACAATCATCATTTTCTTGTATCTCATATATAGATGTGTTATAGATTTCTTCAATAACTTCTGAAAACAACTCTTTTGCCTTACTTTTTTCTCTTTGACAATAACAAGAATAATTATCATTAACTTTTCTCACGCACTCTTGTGCAAATGTTAATGTTTTACCTTTTTCATGTGGTGGAACTGAAATTGCTAAATAATCGCTTCTCTTTCCTATTACAAATCCTAAGCATTCAATATACTCCCTGATTATTTCATCTTCAAAGTTTGGCCAGCAAATTTCTCCGTTCTTTAAAATTATTCCATTAATATTTTTCTTTCTCACTGAAAAATCTTTATGGATTGGCACTGGTTTACATCTTCTGTTTCCTATTACAGCCCGCCAAGGTACATTTTTCGGTATGACTACTTCTTCAATCCAATATTCAATTGTCTTTCTTACTTCTTCTATTTGCTCTTCCCTAATGTTGTTACATCTTTCCCGAAGCTCCTGTACTGTTTTCATGTCTTATCCTCCTAATTATTTTTTTCTGAATATTTTGTATTAATATAGTATAATATTTATGTAAATTTGTCAATGTATTTTTTGAAATATACTTTACAATATGTATACATAATGTTATAATGATACCTAACTAACAAAATTGTTTTATTTCTAAGAGGAGGAAAATTTATGACAACATTGTTTTTGGACAATAATGGTATTTTATCTAATGAATGTGTGAATTACTATAATTACATCAAAGAATATGCAAATCGGTACAATTTACAAAATACACTTATGGCATTAGATTTAGCTGCTGAACTCCATAATGGACAATTCAGAGATAGTGGTTTTCCTTACATCATACATCCATTAGAGATAACTAATTATCTGATTCTTCTTAATATTAGAAATGCTATTTTTGATATGAATTTGGATGTATTGCATGACAAAAAATCAGCAGAATCGCAAACTGAACATGACCTTGATATTTTATTTGCAACAAGTTTATTACATGATACAATTGAAGATTGTAAAAGTAAATTGCCAAACAGAGGTCAGGAATTTGTTGCAGATTATAATCTTCATCCTGACATCTTATTATATGCAACTATCTTGACAAAGGATAAGACAGATCCTGATTATACCTTAGATGGTTATTTTCAGAAAATATTTCTGTATTGGCAAACTTCTCTTATTAAGCTGGTTGATAGAGTTAATAATTGTTCAACAATTGATAGCTTCACAGCTCCTAGAATGGAGAAGTATGTAAAGGAAACAAAGCAATACTTTTATACCATGGCATCTAATCTTAAAAATAATTATCCTTGGTTTTCACGGCAGACAACTATTATTAAGTATTTGTTTGTATCTATATGTGAAACTGTGGCTTCTGCATTGGATATTAAAGATATTATTAATGAAGAAAACTATTATAAAACTCTTTATTTTATAAAAGGATTCTCAATTGGTAAACCATCTATGCAGAATACTCTTAAAGCTATTCCACTTGCCAAGAAGTATTACAAAGATTTTACTAGAAAAAGTGGTGATGCTTTTATTATTCATCCTTTAAGAGTTTGCTCATATCTTATATCTTTGAAGATTGATGATGATATTATATGTGCAGCTGCTTTATTACATGAGATAATTAAAAAATGTCATTTGGATTATAATGGTATTGAGATTGTAACTGAAAATCATTTAGATTTTTCAGTTTTAGAGTTAATTAGACTGGTATCTAATACAGAACAATATCCTATTGATTTGTATTATGAAGCTTTAAAACAAAATCCAAAAGCTATGCTTTTGAAGTTGTCTAATCGGGCTCATACATGTACAGCTTTAATTGATTCATCTCCTAGTGAGATACATTCTTATGTTGAAGAATGTGAGAAATATATTTATCCCTTGTGTGAATATGGGATTAAGCATTATCCTAATTATTCTTATAGTATCCAGATAATGTATTATCACATTTCTTCTATCTGTAATATTGTCAAAAGTTTACGTTCTTAACTTCTCTTAAAAGGGTTTCCTGTTTTAGGAAACCCTTTTTAGGAATTAGGGACGGGTCAAAAATCCTTATTTTTAAAATAAGGATTTTTGACCCGTCCCTAATTCCTATTTCATTTTCTCTTTAATTCTAACTAAAGTATTTAAAGCATCAATTGGTGTTAACTCATTTAAATTAATTTTATCAACCTCATGAGCAATCTCTGCTAGCTTATAATTAAACATATCAAATTGTCCTTCAACAACTTTCTTATCTTCTTTTTCTTGTTTTTTACCACTTAAAATATTTTTTCTCTCTAAACTTCTTAATATTTCATCAGCTTTCTGTGTAACTACCTTAGGTACTCCTGCTAAACGTGCAACATGAATACCATAACTTTCATCAGTTCCACCTCTTAATATTTTTCTTAAAAAGATTATATCTTCACCTTTTTCTTTAACTGCTATATTATAATTTTTTACTCCATCTAATTTTTCTTCAAGTTCTGTAAGTTCATGGTAATGTGTAGCAAATAATGTTTTAGCTCCACATTTTTCTTTGTCTGCTATATATTCTGCAACTGCCCATGCAATTGATAATCCATCATATGTTGATGTTCCTCTTCCTATTTCGTCTAATATTACTAAACTATTAGATGTTGCTTCTTTTAAAATTGTTGCAACTTCCATCATTTCTACCATGAATGTACTTTGCCCCATACTTAAATCATCTGAAGCTCCTACTCTTGTGAAGATTTTATCTACTACTCCAATTCTTGCTGAAGTAGCTGGTACAAAACTTCCAACTTGTGCCATTAATGCGATTAGTGCCACTTGTCTCATATATGTAGATTTACCTGCCATGTTAGGACCTGTTATTATTGATAATCTATTATCATCTTTATCTAAATATGTATCATTTTCAACAAAACTTCCTGCTCCTAACATTTTTTCAATTACTGGGTGTCTTCCTGCTTTTATATCTATTGTTCCTGAATTGTCAACTGTTGGCATACAATAATTCATATCTTCTGCAACTGTTGCAAATGATGTTAATACATCTAATGTTGATACTACATTACTTGACTTTTGTAATCTTTTTACATTTTGTGCTATTTCTTCTCTTATTTGCGTAAATGCATTATATTCTAAATTTACAACTTTTTCTTCTGCTCCTAATATTTGATTTTCCAGATTTTTCAAATCTTCTGTTATAAATCTTTCTGCATTTGTTAGAGTTTGTTTTCTTATAAATCTATTTGGTACTTGATTTAGTCCTGATTTTGTAACTTCTATATAATATCCAAATACTTTATTAAATCCAACTTTTAAGTTTTTAATTCCTGTTTTTTCTTTCTCTTCAGCTTCTAACTTTATAATCCAATTTTTTCCCTCTGTTGTTGCTGTTTTTAACTTGTCTATTTCTTCATCATATCCAAGTTTTATAATTCCTCCATCTTTAACAGTCATTGGTGGATCTTCTATTATTGATTTTTCTATTAATTCATGTATGTCTTTTAATTCATCTAGATTTTCATATAAATCTTTTAACATATCAGATTTAGTATTCTGCAAAACTTTCTTTAATTCTGGTAATTTTGATAATGAATTTTTTAATGTTATCATATCTCTTGCATTTGCATTACCATATGCCATCTTTCCAGCAAGTCTTTCTATATCATATACCTTTTTTAAGTTTTCTATTATATCTCCTTTTAACATAATATCATCTTTTAATTCTTTTACAGAATTCAATCTTCTATTAATTTCTAAAGTATCAATAAGTGGATCATTAAGCCATCTTCTTAAAGCTCTTCCTCCCATTGATGTTGATGTTTTATCTAATACCCATAATAGTGTTCCTTTTTTTGATTTATCTCTCATCTTCTCTGTTATTTCTAGATTTCTTCTAGCATTTATATCAAGAGACATATATTTTGATATATTGTATATAACAATTTTGTTAATATGATCAATAGTAGTCATTTGAGTTTGTTCTATATATTCTATTAAAGCATTTATTGAACATATTGCTAATGATTTATCTTCAAGATTTTCTATTTCTTTTTGATTAGTATCTACAAAATTAAATCTATATTTTAATTTTTCTATATCATCTGTAAAAAATTTATTATTAAATTTTGTTATATATGAATCAAATCTTTCTTTTATTTTAGACATTTCTTCTGTACAATCTGACATCATACTATTTATTACAAGCTCTGATGGCATATATCTTGCTATCTCATCTAATAATAATGGAAAATTTTGACTATCTTTTATTTCTGCTGAATAGAACTCTCCTGTTGAAATATCACATACACTGATACCAAAATAAATCCCTGATTTAAATATTGACATTATAAAATTATTTTTTCTTTCTTCAAGCATATTACTTTCAACTAAAGTACCAGGTGTTACTACCCTTATAACCCCTCTTTTCACTATACCTTTTGTCTCTTTAGGGTCTTCTAATTGTTCACAAATCGCAACTTTATAACCCTTTGCAATTAATCTTGAAACATATATTTCTGCTGCATGATGTGGTATTCCACACATTGGCGCTCTTTCTTCTTGTCCACAATCTTTCCCTGTTAAAGTTAATTCTAGTTCTCTTGAAGCAGTTATTGCATCATCAAAGAACATTTCATAAAAATCACCTAATCTATAAAATAATATACAATCTTTATATTCTTCTTTAGTTTCTAAATATTTTTGCATCATTGGCGAAAACTGTGCCATAACTTGATTTCCTCCTTTTTTGAAACATGTGGGACAGTGCAATTTTGTTTCATTTTTTTGTCTTTTTTTGTCGATACTTTATTATTAATTATTCTCTTATTTCATTCGACATATTTCTACAATTTAATGAAACATTTTTGCACTGTCCCCAATGTTTCATTTTGTCATATATTGCATCTAATTTTTCTATTCTTCTATCTACATATTGTGGTGCATGTGCATATGCATCACAATATTGAATATACAGTAATTTTTTCATTAATTCTATATTGCTTTCATCTATTTTGTTCACATTTATTATTGTATCATGATTATTTACTAAATATCTAATATGTTCTACTTCTTCGTCTGAATACCCTAGTCTTTGTAAGATTTTTTCTGCTAGTTCTGCTGATTTTTGTGGGTGTCCTCTGAAATGTCTTATATCTTTATCTTCTTGATAGCAATATGGTTTTCCAATGTCATGTAATAATAATGCTAGTCTTATTTCTAAATCTGGTTTGCTTCTTTTTAGTGCTTCCATTGTATGTTCCCATACATTGTAGCAGTGATGTGGATGTTTATGTTCGAATCCATCTTCTGCTTTTAGTTCTGGAATTATTTTGAATACTTTTTCTTTATTAGCATCTATTTTTAGATATCTTGAAGATAATAAGTTTTCTAAAATTTCTTTTTCCATTTTTACTTCCTTTCGAAAACTGTTTTTGGGGACGGAGGAAAAAAACAGTTTTCTTTATTGTTGCTAACTTTTATTATTTTATTTATTTTCTTAAAAACTGTTTTTTTCCTCCGTCCCCAAAAACAGTTTTCCTTTTAAATACCACATGTGTTCTGAAGTTATTTTTAAGTCTATTATGTTTCCAATTAAGTTTTTGCTTCCTTCAAAAATAACTACTTTATTGCTGTCTGTTCTTCCTGTTAGCATTTCTTCGTTGTTTTTACTTGTTCCTTCTACTAATACTTTTTGTGTTGTTCCTACATATTTTTGATTGTTTTCTTCAATTTGACTTTCTACTAGTGCTTTTAGTTTGTCAAATCTTTTATGTTTTGTTTCTTCTTGTATTTGGTTTTCCATTTTGTCTCCTGGTGTTCCTACTCTTCTTGAATATATGAACATATATACTTGCTCAAATTTTACTTTTTTTACTACATCTAATGTGTCTTCAAATTCTTCATCTGTTTCTCCTGGAAATCCTACTATTATGTCTGTTGATAGTGTTAGATTTGGTATTTTTGCTTTCATTTTTTCTACTAAGTTTAGATATTGTTCTTTTGTGTATTTTCTGTTCATTTCTTTTAGTACTTTTGTGTTTCCTGATTGTAATGGTAAATGTATTAGTTTACATACTTTATCACATGTTGCTATTGCTTCTATTACATCATCTGTAAAGTCTTTTGGATGTGGTGATACAAATCTTATTCTTTCTATTCCTTCAATTTTGTTTATTTCTTTTAATAATGTTGCAAATGAGTTTACTTCTTTATATTGTTCAAATTCTATGTTTTTTTCTTTTTCTATTCTTAGATATGAATTTACATTTTGTCCTAGTAATGTAATTTCTTTATATCCTTGTTTTGCTATTTCTTTTACTTCTTCTATTATGGCTTTTGGCTCTCTACTTCTTTCTCTTCCTCTAACATATGGTACTATACAATAACTACAAAAATTGTTACATCCATTCATTATTGTTACTGATGCTTTTATGTTGCTATTCCTTTTTATTGGTAAGTCTTCATATATTTTTCCATCTATATCTAGTATGTCTTCTTGTCTCTTTTTTTCTTTTATTGCTTTATATAAGTCTTCTGGAAATTTATGTAGTGTGTGTGTTCCAAATATTATATCTGTGTATGGATAACTTTCTTTTATTTTGTTTGTTATGTGTTTTTCTTGCATCATACATCCACCAATTGCTATTATAGTTCCTTTTTGTTCTTTTATCTTTTTTAGTTCTCCTAATTTACCAAATAGCTTGTCTTCTGCATTTTCTCTTACACAACATGTGTTGAATAGTGCTATATCTGCTTCATTTTGATTTTCTGTCTTCGTGTATCCCATTTCTTCTAACATTCCACATAGTTTTTCTGAGTCGTTTTCATTTAGTTGACATCCCATTGTTAGTATGTTGTATTTTTGATTTTTATTTTGGTTTATTTCTTTTACTTTTTTTATATATTCTTTTTGCTCTTCTATTTCTTTTTTTGTTTCCAATTTTATTACCTCCAATATGTAAGTATTTTATTATATTTTTCGACATTTTGCAAGATTTTTCAAAATTTTTTCATTTTTATGTTGACAAATTATGTTTTTTTGTATTATAATAAGTTTATGTTCAACAGAAATATAGAATCGAACAAATACATTATGGAGGTAAGACATATGATTCGTGGTAAACCTGTAACAATTTCAAATTTAAATTCAATTTGACTAGGCAGCGGTAGCCGGAGGTAAGTACATATGAAAGGACGGCATACGTCAGGTTTTGTATAGCTACAAGACCTAGAATAATGAAAAATAATTAATTTTGTGATGGGCGCCGAAGTTGCGCCACGGAGGTATAGACCGGATGGTATCGGCAATTGTTTTTTATTCAGGTTTTACTTAGCTGAGCTTTTGCTCAAAAAAAGCAGTTCATATGAGCTGCTTTTTTCTTTAATTTATTTAATTTCTTTCCTAATCGTTTTTCATGTAATTATCTATCTTTTTCATAAATATTATTCTATCAATAATATCTAATATAGCATAGACTACTACTATAATTCCTATTGTTGTATATATTATATTTTGATTTATTAAAATTATAATGCCTGCAAGTGTCATTAGTATCCCTAATGCTAATGATATAGACCAATATGGTGATTTAACTTGTTTCCAGGCTAATATTGTTTGTAAATCCATTATTCCAGTTGCTATGATCCAAATTCCTAATATTACTCTGAATAATGATAATATTGCGTTAGATGCAAATAATATTACAACTCCAAAAATTACTGCTACTAATGCTATTGTTAATAAATAGTCTTCTCTAATTTCTGATGTATAGTATTCTATTAATTTTAGAACACCCATAGCAATAAATACAACTCCTAGTATTACAGAGATTGCTCCTACTGTTTCATCTGGTTTTGTTATTAGTAATATTCCAAATAATACAAATATTGTTGAAATAACTATATCTGTCCAGCTTGATCTTTTTAGAAATTTTTCTAACATTTTTCTCCCTCTCTTTCTTTTGTATTTTTATACATATTATCACATTAATAAATAAAAGTATACAAATTTTGTAATTTTTTTACAAAATTTGTATATATGTTTATTAAAAGAAAAAATAGCACCTTAATATGTGCTATCCATTATTTATGCATTTTCAGTTTCTTTTTTTGCTACTACTTGTTTTCCATCATAATATCCACAATTTGAGCAAACTCTATGTGGCATTACAGGTTCATGACAATTTGCGCATGTAGCAAAATTTGGTTGTTCTTTTTTCCATGTTGCTCTTTTTGAATGTGTTCTTGCTTTTGACCATCTTCTTTTTGGTTGTGCCATTTTTATTCCCCCCTTGTTTAAAGATATACTTATTTATATCTATTTGAAATTTTTTCGTTTTTTGTACTATAAAATTATACAAGTATTTTTATTATTTGTCAACTGTTTGTGTGTTGTAATTATTAAAAAATTGTTTTATTTAATAATTATTTATTGTTTTTCATGATTTTCATAGCAATATTTGTTATATAATTGTTTTACATTTTTCTTTGTTAGAACTTTATTTATTCCATTTTCACTTACTTGTTCAAGAAAGTCCGTTATAAGTTTATCAATATTATCATTTACATATATTTTATTTCTTTCATATTTCCAATATTCTAATTCATATTCTTTTGTCCAATCTTTCCCTTTATATACAATTCCAGCTGCTAATTTATCGCATAACATTTCTGCTACATATTTATAAGGTATAATTGGTGTTTTATTTGGTGCACTTAAGTCTACCCAATACTCTGCATGATGTTTATTTCTTCCTTTATGATGTAACCATGCATTTGAATAACCAATATCTTTTTTGCAATCTGTTATTGGCGAATGTTTTCCATTAAAATATTTTATTCCTTCAAAAAATTCTGTTGGTGAATATTTTGATAAATCATGTACTAGTCCTCTCCATGGTTGTCCTACTTTTATACATAATTTAAAAACTATCCATCTATGCTTTGTAATTACAGCAAAATGTTTTAGTGCATTTTTTAGGTACATTTTTTTTCATCTCCCTTATTACTTTTTTAAGTTTAACATATATATTTTTTAAAATCAACATTTAAAAAAACACTGCATATAATAAAATAAATTATAGGAGGTATTTTATGTGTGGTTTTGTAGGATTTGTTGACTTTAAGAATAATGTTTCTAGTAGGAAAAATATTTTATTAAATATGAATTCTTCTTTGTCTAAAAGAGGTCCTGATGAGGATAATTTATACATAGATAAGAATGTAGCTCTTGCTCATAAAAGGCTTATTGTTATTGACCCAGTTCGGTGGTAAACAACCAATGATAGAAAAATGTTCTTATGGCGATTATGTTATTGTTTATAATGGACAGATTTATAATACTAAAGAGTTGAAAAAGACTTTATCTGAAAATGGTTTTTCTTTTAATACTCATTCTGATACAGAAGTTTTGTTAAAGTCTTATATACATTATGGGAATGATGTTGTTAATTATCTTAATGGTATTTTTGCTTTTGCTATTTGGGATAGTAGAAAAAAAGAATTATTTTTAGCTAGAGACCATTTTGGTGTTAAACCTTTATTTTATACAATTAAAAATGGTTGTTTAGTTTTTGCGTCTGAAATTAAGGCTTTATTTGAATATCCAGAGGTTGAGAAAGTATTAGATAATCAAAGTATTTGTGAATTATTTGGTATTGGCCCAGCTCATACTCCTGGTACTACTGTTTTTAAAAATATATATGAGATTAAACCTGCTCATTATGCTGTTTTTAATAGTTATGGTTTACACATTAATAGATATTGGGCTTTAAAGTCTGAAGAGTATACTGATAATTTACATGTTACATGTGATAAAGTTAAATATTTATTACAAGATAGTATTACAAGTCAATTGGTTTCTGATGTTCCTTTATGTACTTTTCTTTCTGGAGGATTAGATTCTAGTATAATTACAAAGTTTGCTGCTGATTATTGTAAGGAAAATGGATTGCCTCCATTAGATACTTATTCTATTGATTATGTTGATAATGATAAAAATTTTGTTAAGAGTGATTTTCAACCTAATTCTGATAATTATTATATTAATTTGATGAATAAGAGTCTTCATACTAATCATCATCAAGTTGTTATTGATACACCTGAACTTGCTTCATATTTAGAGGATGCAATGATTGCTCGTGATATGCCTGGTATGGCTGATATTGATTCTTCTTTACTTTTGTTTTGTAAAAATGTAAAGAATGAAATGACGGTTTCTTTGACTGGTGAATGTGCTGATGAAATTTTTGGTGGATATCCTTGGTTTTTCCGTGAAGATAGTTTAAATAGTGGTACTTTCCCTTGGTCTATTGCAATTGATGAAAGACAAAAATTATTAAATCCATCTATTGGTTCTAAAGTAAATTTAAAGAGTTATATTGATTATAGATATAATGAGAGTTTGTCTGAAGTGGAAATATTGGATTGTGATTCAAAAGATACTGCTGAAAGGCGAAAAATTTCTCATCTTACTTTAAATTGGTTTATGCAGACTTTGTTGGACCGTTCTGATAGAATGGCTATGTATAATGGTTTTGAAATTCGTGTTCCTTTCTGTGATTATAGATTGGCTCAATATGTATGGAATATTCCTTGGGAGATTAAGGCTTTAAATGGTCGTGAAAAGGGTTTGCTTAGATATGTTTGTAGAGATTTTCTTCCTGATGAAATTGTTGATAGAAAGAAGTCTCCTTATCCAAAAACTCATAATCCTACTTATTTGGCTAAAGTTAAGGGTATGCTTTCTGATATTATGAAAGATACAAATGCTCCTATTAATAATTTGCTTAATCGTGATTATATTTTGGATATTTTGAATACTGATGGTTCTTCTTTTACGAGACCTTGGTTTGGACAGTTGATGACTGGTCCTCAACTTATGGCTTACCTTTGCCAAGTTAATATGTGGCTTGAGAGATATCAGCCGAAAATTGAGTTGTAAAATATTCTATTTAACCTTTTTGTTTTTGAGATTATACTTTAAAAATCAATAGTTTAATGAATTTTTGACTAGAATACATTTTGGATAATTTAAGGAAATATGTTTTTAACGAATTTTCTTATTAAAGTAATATTTTTAGCCATTTCTCAATAACAAACTAGTAAAAAAACAAGGGGATAAATTCTTGTAAATTGCACCTATTTTCCCCTTGTTTTATATAAAATTATTTTTTAAAATATGTTTCCGTATAAAAATTATTGTCCCTTAACATTTTATTGATAGACTCAAACTTACAATCTGCAAATTCTTGACACAAATCAAGTATTTCTTTTTCATTATCTTTACTTAAAACATATATTCTAATTTTTCCATCATTAAATTTAAAAATAAAAACTTTTTCTTTGCCTAAATATTCGTTCCAAAATCCATTTTGTAATGTCTCAAAAATAAAATTCTCAAACATTTCTATTTTATCACTAGAAAATGAAATTCCATAATTATTTCCATAGGGTTTTATTTCAAAATTATTTTCTTGTAGTTTATCTATATTGCTAATTCCCATAATATAACTATAATTCATCATTTTTCCTTCTTTCAATATTTTGTTACTATCTAAATTATCTGTATTTAAATATTTATAATCTAATGCATTTGAATTGCTAATAACTGTTTTGCCTAAATTCTTTTCTAAATCTTCTCTTGCAACTTTTGCTGTATGACCACCCATTTTTGCTACTTCTCTATTTGCTTTTAATCCATAAGGTCTATGTTCTTTTGCAAGTTCTCTTGTCGCTATTTCCCCTAAATCTGTTAATGCTACTTCAATATCTGTCATATTATCTCTTAATGATTCTTTTCTAATATTTTTATAATCTTTATACTCAAATGCTATTTCTTCTTTCTTTGAATCATCATTTTGAGCAATTAAATAACAAGCATATCTTGTTAGCATATAATCTTCTACTTGTCTTTTAGCTCCTTTTCCTATATCTATCATTTTGCTGACCTTAGCAAAATGATCAAACTCTCTAATTCCAGAGTTTTTACAAGATTCTATTGCTTTATTAATTACTTCTAAAAAGTTTCTCCATTGTGTATAACCTAATTGAATTTGTAAATCTCTGGCATACCAAAATTCTATGTTTTCTTTTTCTTCTGTATTAATAATAGAATCAAATTTTTCTTTTAATTCTATTAGTTTTGTTTTTTCAAATTCCATAAATATCACTTCCATATAAAATACTAATAATAGCATATTTAAGATTATCTTTTAGTTCATTTATTGGTATATTTATTGTTCTAATTTATATGATACTATTGTGATATCATTCCAAAACATTTGTTCTTTAAAGTCAATACATTTTTACTAAAATTTCGCCATATATTTTATCACTTTTTTACTACTTTTTTAAAAATAGGTAATTACACTTTTAAAAAATGTTTATTTTTCAACACTTTACACGCGTACCGTTTACTGACACTTTACGACTGGCCCTCAGCTTATGGCTTATCTTTGCCAGGTGAATATGTGTCTTGAAAACTATCAGCCAAAGATTGAATTATAAAATAATTTAGAGGTCGCAATTTGCGACCTCAAGTTTAATGAATAAAAGTTTATAGTCAGGATTTTCTATGTTTCTTTTTCAATTCTTCTCTCACTTCCGATATATCTCTTATTGGAACTTTACATTGCCTATCTGCTACATAATCATAATATGTGGAGAAATTATCTTTAGTTTTAAATATTGGTTCTCCTGGATCTCCATCATATATATGCATCCCTTTATTATCGCTATTATCCATCCTTTTTCCTCCTTTTTGACATTAAGTTTTACATTGTATTACTTATTTATATTTAATAAACCTGCCATAAAGTAGCGCAGGAGGATTTTTTACTAAATTTATATATATTCTAACATTATTCCATTATTATTTCAACCAATTCTTCTTATTTTCTCTACATACCTAATAAATTTTGTAATTACATTTTTTAATATGTTATTATTATAAAATTGAATTATAGATGATAAAGAGGTCACAAATTGTGACCTCTTTGCTTCTTGTTATTTTTCTTTAGTTAATTATTTTAGACATTGCATCATCTAACCTTTTTTTACACATATCTACTTCTTTTTTTATTATTATATCTATTTCTTTTGTATATTCAGTTTCTCTCATTTTTAGCAAATCTTTTAAGTTTAATATAGTATCTTCTACATTTTTTAAGCTTATTTTTGTCGTTATACTATTAGGTCTTCCACTTATGTATTTATGAACAACAAAATCTGCTATTTTATAACTTTTTGATTTTATAACACCATTATATACAAATAATACATCCTCATAAAGTCTATTTTCTGCAAATTTAATGTTGTTTTCTTCTAAATATTTTCTTCTCCAACATTTACTCCAAACATTAGGATATTTGTCTGTTGAAGATTTATAGCTTTTTGTACAAGTTTCTTCTGTTGGAATAACTAGTTCCTCTCTATTTCCTTCAATTTTAAATCCTAAATATATTATATCTGTTTTATCTTCTCCTATAACTTTATCTAGTTTTTCCAATACATCATTTTGTGCCAAATAGTCATCTCCATCTAAAAATACTATATATTCTCCTTTTGCAATTTCTAATCCTGAATTTCTTACTCCACCAATTCCTTTATTTTCAGAGTGTTTTATGTATATTATATTTTTATATTTTGAACATAATTCTAAAATCTTGCTTTCTGTATTGTCAATTGAACCATCATCAATTAATATTATTTCTATATTTTTAAATGTTTGATTTTCTACACTTGAAATGGCTCTTTCTATGTACTCTTGTATATTGTATGATGTTACTATTACACTAAATCTTTTTTCTTCTTTTATAATTTTTTGCTTTACTTGCTGGTCCATCTTTTATCTCAATCTCCTTTCCATTAACAATACTTTCAAATAAATCTGTTAAGTTATTTGCTGCAATACTACTTGTCCACTCTTCTGTTATTGTTTTATATGCATTAGTTCCTAATGTTTCTCTTAATTCTTTGTTTTCTATTGCATTTTTTACATAATTTTCTAAATCTTTATAGTTATTATACATTAGTCCATTTTCTTTATGTTTAATTAAAAATGGAACTGAACCCATTCTTTGGTTTGCTATAACTACACATCCTGCATTCATTGATTCATTAATTACAGCTCCCCATCCTTCTCTGCTATCACTTGTTCCTATAAAAATATTAGCTTCTTCCATATAGTCTTTGACCTTATCGCTTGGCACTTGTCCTACTACTTCTATTACATCTTCTAGATTTTCTTTTTTTATTTTTTCTCTTATTTTGTTTTCAAGTATACCTGTTCCTAACATTTTTATGTTAAAATTATAGTTTTGTTGTTTTAAATTTTTTGCTAATTTTAAAACAATTTCAGGATGTTTCCATTTTATAAATCTTGCAACCCATACTATTTGTATTTTTTCATTTTGTTCTTTTTTATTTATTAATTCTTTTATATCATATTTGTTTGTTTCTAAAAAAATCCCCATTTATATATTTTATCTTTATACAATCTAAAAAGGTTAAAATCATTTGCTCCATATGCATTTGCACATAAAAGATATAGGTTTTTATTTTTTCTATATTTTATATGTCTATTGAAAAATAGTTTCATTTTTTCTTTGTCAAATATTGTTTTGAAAAATCCATCTAAAAATATAAAAATTCTTGCTCTGTACCTGAATGTTAATTTGTCTTGCTTTAACCTTTCTTCTATTAGTTCATCTGTTGTTGATCCTATTATTACTACATCACTTTCTAGTGCCAATTTTTTTGCTTTTTCATACTCATCATCATTTTCATATGCCTTTACTACAAAGTCATATTCTTTATCTAAGTCTTTAAATCCTAAGTCTAATCTCCATTGAAATATTTTTACTGTTGATACAAATTTAAAGTCATTTCCTAATTTCTTTTGCATTTCTAGGCAAAATGGCACTTGATGATGTGTTAAAAAATTTGAAAAAAATGTTACTTTCATAATTAATTCCTCTTTTACTATATATTTTACATAATTTTATCATTTTTTATATTATTTTTCAATAAAAATCAAAAAAATATAATGAAGTGAATATTTTTATTTCACTTCATTATATTTTTTTCTTTTTATAGATTCTCTGTAATTTTTCTTATATGCTTTTCTTTATTATGGCTTTGCAAAATCTATTCAACCATAAGTATAACATACTCTTTTTTGATATTGTTACTGATTTTTCCTCCTCTTTTCCATTTTGTCCTAGCCAAATTTTGATTTCATCTTTTCCTGTGTTTCTATCAAAATTGATATATATGAAATCAATTTTTGGTAGTTTTTCTATAATTTCTGTCATTTCTTCTCTTCTTGCGATTCTACAAATCATTTCAATATCTTTTTTTGAAAGCTGTCTTTGGTTTCTTAGCATTTTCCGTGTCCATTTTAATTCAAGCATTTCTTGTCCTCCTTATAATTATATAATATGGAAAATTAATTTATTAGTCTCTGAATAACTTTTAGAGACCTTTTACATTTATCTTTTTTATTATACATTATTTTATTAAGTTTGCCAAGTACCTTATATTATTTATTTTAATCTTTGAAAAATTTATTAAATAGACCTTTTTTATTTTTTGTGTTTTTTTCTTCTAGTTTTTTATTATTTCTGTTATTTTTTTTATCTTTGATTTTTTCTTCATCAGTATAATCATCTTCTTCATCTACATCATAATATTCATCATCATATTCTGCTTCATCTACCTCATAATATTCATCATCATATTCTACATCGTCTACATCATCTTCTTCATATTCTTCATATTCTTCACTATCATATTCTTCATCTTCGTCTTCCTCATAATATTCTTCCTCTTCATCATTATCATATTCATATTCTTCAATATATTCTACATCATCATTATTAATTTGTGTTTTAAATATATCATCTTCATCATAATGTTTGTCTTCATATTTAGTGTTTTCATTATTTCCATTATTTTCATTTTCTTCGTCTAATTCTTCAACTTGTTCTAACTTAAATTCTGATAAATCCTTTTCAAATTTTTTACTTACTTCATTTTGGAATACTTCATATATATTTTTTATTTCTTCGGTTCTCCAGTAGTTTGAATTTATGATTGTTCCTGATTTGATTTTTATACTATTTATTTCTTTTTCAAAGCTTTTTTCTTTTTCTTCTATATTTTTTAAATATTCTTTATTATATAATTCTTTATATGCTTTTTTTGTTGCTTTTCCTGATATTTCTCTTAATATTAATTCATATAAATTATTAAATTGTTCCATATCTAATTCGAAGTTTTCACATGCGTCTTTCATTAGTTGTTTGTGAACTTTCACTCCATTTATTGATGTCATTCTTTCATTATCCAAAAAGCTTACTATATATATTTTTTGAGCTTTTAAAAATGCTAGTTTTACACTTGTATCTCTTTGTATTTTTTTATATTTATCTAATTTTATGTCATCATCATTAATTTCTGTTAAAAGTTTTTTCATTTTTTCATATGCTATAATATAGCATCCAGCTTCTTTTTTAGCAATTTGCTTTCTAGTATTTATAGCTTTTTCTATAACATTTTTATTAAATGGCACTCTTTCATCTTTACCATTGTTAGTCATAATTTCTGTTATCTCTTCTTTTTCATCTTCTGTATCTGAATTAATAAATTCTTTTAATTCTCTTATTAAGCTTATATCAATTTCACTTATATCTTTATTAGATTTATCAAGTGCTTGAATATAATTTTTTTCTTTTTCTCTTTTTTCTCTTGAATATTTATTTCTTTCTTTTTGTTTATTATTAAATATTGTTAATGCTTCTATAAATTCTTTACCTAATTCTTCAAGTCTTATATTATTTTTGTTTATATCTTCTTCTATTTTTTTTAGCCTTTTTTCAACTAATAAAGCATCTTCATCTAAACTATCAAATAATTGATTTCTTTCTTCTTCAAGTTTTATATTATTTTTATAAATCTTTTTTTGTTCTTGTTGAATCTTTCTTATTTTATTTGCATATTCATCAAATTCATTTATAATTTCATCTTCTTCTTCAAGTATTTTCTGGTATTTTTCTATTTCTTCAATTATTTGACTATAATTTTTGTAGATTGTTTTTAAATTTATTTTTTTGTAAAATTCAAATATATTATTATAATATTTTTCTAATAAAATAGCACTTCTTTCATACATATTTGAGTCCCCCTATTTCTACATTTTTCTCTTTATATTTTTTACATTTTATCACCTTTAACATAAAATAACAAGTTTTTTACTTTATTTTAGTCAAATTATTCTGTGTTATCCAAGTGAGACTCTTTTTTTGGATATGCTTTCATTTGGGTTGTTATTTTTTTACTATTTCTCCGTGGTATTCCAACTACAGTTGTATTGTCAATTATGTCTTTTAGTACAACAGAGTTTGCTCCTATTTTTACATTATTTCCTATTTTTATTGGTCCTAATATCTTTGCTCCTGAGCCTATCATTACATTGTTTCCTAAGTCAGGATGCCTTTTGTTTTTGTCTTTTCCTGTTCCTCCGGAGTGTACTATTATGGTATATTGTACAGTTATCTCCAATTGTTGCTGTTTCTCCTATAACTATTCCCATTCCATGGTCTATAAATAGTTTTCTTCCTATTTTTGCTCCTGGGTGTATTTCTATTCCTGTTATGTGTCTGGATATTTGAGATATTAGTCTTGCTAGGAAAAATAGTTTTTTGCAATATAAAAAATGTGCTATTCTATGAAAGAATATAGCATGAAATCCTGGATATAAGATTATTGCTTCTAATACATTTCTACATGCAGGGTCTTTGTAGCAAATATTTTTTGCATCTATATATAATTCTTTTAATCCTTTTATCATAACATCACCTTTATATTATTATATGTGTTCAATTAGAAACAGTTCTTTTTAAGATGACTATTCAATCAAATGTAGTTACAGATATCTTATTTATAACTAGGATATTTTTTACAATTTATTATTAAATGTTGGAAATCAAAATCTCTATTTTCTATTTTTTTCTTTATTTCTTTTGGCTTAAATTTTACATTTTTTAATTCATTAATAGAAATCCATTTAAAATGTAAACTTATATTATCTTCAACTACATCATATTCTTTGTTATTTATATATTCTTTATTATCTAAATTTAGTAAATAGTAAAATCCTAATTCATGTATTTGTTTTCCATTTTTTCTGGTAAAGAAATTTTCTGTTATTGTTACTAATTTATTAATATGGGTATTATATTCTGTTTCTTCTTTTACTTCTCTTATAACTGCTTTTTCTGAATCTTCCCATATTTGTACATGTCCTCCTGGTAGACAGTAAAAATCATTGTTTTCCATCTTTACAACTAATACTTCATCATTATGTATTAATATGCCATTTACTCTGAATTTAAAATTTCCAGAAAGATTTTCTATTTTTATATCATTGTTATTCATATTATATTTTCCTCTAATAATATTTTTTATTTAATTTCCTGTACTTCTATATCTTTTTAGTGCCCAATTCCATATCTTTATTGCTATTATCCAAAAAATAATTGCAATTAATGGGGATAAATAAGTCATATATTTGTCTATTCCTAAATAATTCATGGTTGGATAATATGCTACAAATGCAAATGGTAATATGTATGTTATTAAGAATTTTATAAATTTATTATATATATCAATTGGATATTCTGTGAATGTATACATTCTAAAAAATGTCCATATTACTTCGTTAGATTTGTATGTCCAGAATGATGCTATACTAAATATTGTATTTATTGCTCCAATTATCATTGCACCGATTATACTAAAAAATATTATTTTAATAATTAAAAAGAATGTTATTGGTATTGCTAATTTTATTAGCATACTAATTGTTATAAATAATCCTAATGCTAAGTATCCTAGACATGTGAATTCATTTGAAGCTCCTATTATTGATATTAATGGATGCACTGGTCTTAATAAGATTTTATCAAAATCTCCATTTCTTATGTATTTAGGCCCTATCTCATATAATTCATCAAAACAAAAGTCTACTATTCCTATTGATATTAACATTACTCCATATAATAAAAGGCTTTGTTCAAATCTCCATCCTGCAAGATTATCTGTATTTTGAAATGTTATCCATATAAATATTACTTCTACTAATTGTGTTACTAATTGTGATATCATTCCAGCAATACAATCTAATCTATATATAAGCATTTCTTTTAATGAGGCTGACAAAAAAGATAAATATAGTTTTGCATTATGTATTATATTGTTCATTCTATCCTCCATTTATTGTTATTTTCTTTACTGCATTATTAAAAAATATTTTTGCTATTAAATATAATATTGTTATCCATGCTAATAATTTTGCTATTATAATCCATATTTCATTTGGCTCTATTCTTCCTAAATAAATATTTATAGGTGTATATATGAATTCTTTAAATGGTAATATATTTGCAATTTTTTGAAACCATACGGGGAATAATGTTAGTGGTGCTATTAAACCAGAAAACATTGAAATTACTGATTTTCTTAATATTTGCATTCCCCAAATTGAGTTTGTGTAAAATCCTACTGTTCCTATTATCATTTGTATAAAAAATGATATTGGCAATATTAATATTATTACTAATAAAAATAGTATAAAGTTTATTAAATTTGCTGGCATAGCAACTTTCCAAAATATTGAACATAATATAAATGTTGCTAATGATACTGGTATTGCAAATCCTATTTCTCCTAAATAAATTCCAAAATAGTATTTAAAATATGAAATTGGACTTAATAGTTCTTTATTTATTTTCCCACTTTTTATTGCATGTGACATATCTTCATTAATTCCCCATGTTGCAATTGAACTTAAAGATACTACTAATATGTAATATGTTATCATTTGTTCAATTGAAAATCCTCCTGCATTGCCTGTCTGATTGTATATTGCTTGCCATACAAATATGTATACAATTACTTCTACAAGTCTGTTTAATGTAAATAAGTAAAAATTTGATTTATATATTGTGTATTCTTTAAAATGTATTTTTCCTAGTTCTAACATTGTTTTTAGCATATTTTAACACCTCTGTATATTTCTTTTAATATGTCTTCTAATTCTGCTTCTTTCATGTGTATATCTTCTATATCTCCATAGTTTGATAGTATTTGTACTATTTTTACTATTGTTGTTTTATCATGGCTGAATTTTATTTTTATGTTGTCTTCATTTTCTTCTATGATTTCAAAATCTTCGTCATATAATTTTTGTGTAATATTTTCCTTTTTATTTTTTAATAAAATCTCTGCTGTTATACTGTTTCCAAATGTGTCTTTAAATTTTTGTTTTTCTCCATCATAAATTATTTGCCCTTTATCTAATAAAATAATTCTATCACATACATCTTCTATGTCTTTCAAATCATGTGTTGTTAATATTACAGTTGTATTTTTTTCTTTATTTATATCTTTTATAAATTTTCTTATATTTTCTTTTACTAGTACATCTAGTCCAATAGTTGGTTCATCTAAATAAACTATTTTGGGATTATGTAAAAATGTAGCAGCAATCTCACATCTCATTTTTTGTCCTAAACTTAAATTTTTTACTTGTTTTTCTAGTAATTCCTCAAGTTGTAATAATTCTGTAAATTTCTTTAGGTTTTTTCTATATTCATTTTCTGGTATTTTATACATTTTCTTTATTAGTCTAAAGGATTCTATCACGGGTAAATCCCACCATAATTGGGTTTTTTGTCCAAATACTGCTCCTATTTTTTTGTTGTTTTCTATACGTTTTTCATATGGTACTAATCCATCTATTATAACTTGTCCAGATGTTGGTGTTAATAGTCCTGTTAGCATTTTTATTGTTGTTGATTTTCCTGCTCCATTTTCTCCTATATATCCTACTAGTTCTCCTGGTTCTATTGTTATATTTATATTATTTACTGCTGTAAATTCTTTGTATTTTGGATGTATTAAGTTTTTGAAATATCCTATCATTCCTGGTTCTTTTTCTATTATTTTATATTTTTTTAATAAATTTTTTACTTCTATTATTGGCATTTTTTATCCTCCTATGTCCCAAAGGGACGTTTCTTTTGGGACATTTTTGTCCAAAGAGAAACGTCCCTTTGGGACATTTTTCTTTTTATAATAAATTATTTATAATTTCATTTAATTCTGGAATTTTATATATTCTATGATATCCATCAAAGTGATTGTAATATTTTAGATAAATTCCTTTTGATTTGGTATCATATATGAACCTTGTAAATTTTTCAATATTTTTATCGTCTTCATCTGAATATAAACAATATTTATTTTTTAGGTTATTTTTGGCATAATCTAATGCTTCCTGTTTTAGATATGCTTGTTTTTTTACTTCTACTATGTAATCATTTCTTGTTGTTGGATATTCATAAACTGCTCCAGGTGCAACAGCTATATATGCTTTTGGAATAAAATTTAATTCTTTACAAAATCTAATAAAGTATGCATTTCCGATTGAGTGTGCTACAACAATTGAATTGCTATTTAATTGTCCATTTTTTATATAAAATTCTAATGTTTCTTTAAATTTTTCATAGCTTGATTCTTTTCTTATAGGAAACTCTGGCATATAAACATCTATTTCTTTTTCTCCAAATATTGTTTTTATATCTTTTCCCCACATTTCTAATGTGTCACCATTTAGAGAATGAAGAACAAATATATTTGAAATGTTTTCTTTCTTTGCTGTTTCCATTTCTAGTATGTCTAGAAATTCTTTATTCATTGCAGCTGCATGGAAACCATTTTTGTTACAAATACTAGCTCCAGCCATTTTACATATAAATAATCCTGGTTCATAATCCCATGGCTTATCACTTCTGAAGACTGCTCCATGTATTCTTCCACTTGCAACAAATGCCATTGATACACAAACTCCTCCAAAATTTCTTCTATTTGATGAGTATTTTCTCATTCTTTGCATACAAGGTAGATTATTATTACCATCTATAGAATATAATGTATTTTTAATAGGGACTTCATTTACCTTTATTTTTTTGTCGTTTAAATATGCTCCTGTTTCATCTGCATAATAAAATTCGTTTATATGTGGTAAGCTTATAATACTTGCAACTGTTTTACCATCTTTAACACATGCAATCTGAATTCCCCAAAGTGGTAAATTATTTGCAAAATTAATAGTACCATCTATTGGGTCTATAATGAAACAATTATTACTTATTTGATTATTGTTATTAAATTCTTCACTGACAATATCATAATTAGGATATTCTTTTTTTATTTTTTCTATTATAAATTTTTCTATCTCTAAGTCTAGGTTTGTAACTAAATCGTTTTCTCCTCCTTTAGTATTTACATTAAATTCCTTTTTTGAAATTTCATTGGCATTACTAACAACTTCTTTCAAAAAATCTATTTCTTTCATATTTATTCTCCTTACTTATTAAATATTGTTCTGATTTATTTTGTATAATTATTATAATATTATTTGGATATTTTTGTTCAAAAGTAAACATCCCTTTTGGACATTTACTTTCTTACTTTTTCTATATGAATAAATCTTATTTTCTCATAATTGTATTCTGAGATTCTTTTATTAAATGAATCAAAGGTGTGTGAAGCTATAAAAATTTTATTCAAATTTGAATTATCTTCAATCTTCGTTATAATCAGGCTATGTCCAAAATTGTTTCCATTAAAAGATAATTGTGCAATATCACCTATTTGTATTTCATTTTGTTTTACTTCTTTACCATATGGTCCTGCTAATTTGTTTGTTGTTAAAAAGTTATATAAGAATTCTACTCCACTCCATGATGGTGATTTATTATTTCCATTTATATAATACCATCCATTTTGTTTTGAATAGTTCATTACATCTGAACCCTCATATATACATTGTGATATAAAACTTGTACAGTCTCCTCCTACATTATCAAAATTATAGTATTTAGGATTTCTTTGGTATGCCCATTTTTTTGCATATTCTATTGCTTTTTGTCTGTTATATTCTATTTCTTTCATGTTTTTAACCTCCAAATATATTTATATATTATATTTAAAATATATTTTTTAGTTAACTGTATAGATTGATAATAAGATTGGTTCTTTTGGGACAAAAATGTCCCAAAAGAAACGTCCCTTTGGGACACTAGTATTCTTCAATTTTTATATAGATTTTTTCTTCTATTGCATATTTTTTTTCTACTTCTAATTTTGTGATTTGTGTGTCATCTTTAAATGCAAATTTGTTCATGCTGTCTAATATTACTTTTACAATATTGTCTATATCTGGTTTTTTTGTTGGGCTTATATTGTTTTCTAGCATTTCGTTTATATCTGATTTTTTTGTTGTTTTTGGTATTGAAAAATATGCTATTATACTTACTTTTAGTCTTCCTTCTAACATTTTAAATCTTGGATATTTTAATAAAAAGTATTGTTCTACAAGTGTTTCATAGTCTTTCGTCTTTGTCGGCGTATATACTATTCCTGTGTATGTGTTTAGTCTTGGTCTTCCTTTTCCTATTACTTTTCCTGGTACTTCGAATTCGTATGTCATTTTTTCTCCTTTTTCTCTTATTGTATTTTCTTTATTTTGGCTACAAAGAATCCCTCTGTATTTTTTGATGGTAATATTCTGATTGATTTGTTTATTGTTTTGTCTTTGTTGTCATTAAATCCTGTTTTTGCTTCTTTTATTTCTTGTTCTATATCTATTAGTTTTATTTTTAGGTTTTCTAGTGCCCATTGTAGTATGTTTTCATTTTCTTCTTCGTTTAGTGTACATGTTGAATATACCATTATTCCATTTTGTTTTAATGCTTTGTATGCACTTAAAAATAATTTTTTCTGTAGTTTTGATAGTTCTTTTACTTTTTTGGGTGTCCAGTCTCTATATGTTGCTACACTGTTTACTATAAATCTTCCTTCTCCACTACATGGTGTGTCTAATAGTACTTTGTCAAAATTTTCTGGATATTTGTCTCCTATTTTTTCTCCTCTTTCGTTTATTACTTCTATTATATTTGCTCCTTGCTTTTCTACATTGTATTTAAGTCTTTCACATCTTATTTTGTCTAGTTCATTTGCTAGTATTGTTCCTTTATTGTTCATTAGTGCTGCTATTTCTGTAGTTTTGCTTCCTGGTGCTGCTGTTAAGTCTAGTATTTTTTCTTCTGGTTTTGGATTTAAGATTATTGGTGGTATCATGCTTGATAGACTTTGTATGTATATATATCCTTTTTCATATATGTCTAATTTTTGTAGTTGTTTTTCATTTGCATTTTTTATTATTAGTGCATCTTTATACCAAGATACTCTTTCAAATTTTATATTTTTTTCTTTAAAATATTTCATTAGATTTTGTATGTCATATTTTAATGTGTTTACTCTTAATGTTGTATATCTTTCTGATGTCATTCCTAATAGTATTTCATCTACTTTAATTGGTGTGTATTTTTCATATAAGAATTCCATAAATTCTTTGGGCAGTCTATTTCTCATTTCCTTTATTGATAACATTTTGTTCTCCATTCATTTTTATGTTATATCTTTTTATTTTTTGATTTTATTCTATCATATTATTCTTACTTTATTTTATTAATCACTTTTTCTCTTTTTTAATATATCATTTTCCTTTATAAAATCTGCTATATTTTCAAATACTTTTTCTGTATATAGTGGTCTATCATTTTCAATGAATAAATCTGCAACAGACTTTGCTCCTTTTTGTATTAGTTTTTCTATTCTTTCATCTTTAAGTAATTCCGTATTTTTTTCATTATTTATATTTATACTATTTTCTTCACAGTATTTTTTGCATTGTATATCTGCTTCCAATTTGTCGCACATCTTGCAAAAAATAGACTCTTTTGTTTTCATTTCTTCATATTCTTCTATTAATTCAATGTATTTTATTTTATCACTTAGAGTACTTAGTACTTCTTCTACTGCTATTTTTCCTATTCTTCTTTTTTCTTCTTTTGTTACTTTGTCAAATGGTGTTAAATCTCCTATTTTGATTTCTTCTATCTCATGTAATACTAACATCATTATTACCTTATTTAGATTAACATTTAGCTTAAATTCTGAATCTATAGCGATTGCTAAAATACATGTTCCATATATGTGTTCAGCTACACTTTCTACTCTTTCTCTTTCTATGTTCCAAACTTTCCATCCGCTTCTTATCTTGTCTTTTAGTTCTGTTGCTAATAAATAAAATTGTATTAGATTTTGTATTTTTTGCTCTTCCATAATTTCCTCTCCTTATTATGTTATCATTTTAACATACATAATAATTTATTACAATGAAATTAAAATATAAACTAAAAATATTCTATTGATTAGATGTGATGATTTGTGTCCACGTCTTTGGGGATAGGGGGCCAGGTCTTTAATCCCCACTTTTTAATAAAAAAGTAGGGATTAAAGACCTGGCCCCCTATCCCCATTAATTAATTTATAATATTCACTCTGTTTTTTTATTAGTTCTTCATGTTTTCCATATTCAATTATTTCTCCATTTTTCATTACAATTATTTCATCGCAATCTTTTATTGTTGATAATCTATGGGCTATTATTATACATATTTTGTTTTTACTTACTTTTTCAATTGCATTTTTAACAAGCACTTCTGCTTCATAACTTAAAGCAGATGTTACTTCATCTAAAATAATCACATCAGAATCTACTGCCATTACTCGTGCAAAATTAATCATTTGTTTTTCTCCGAGTTGATAATATGTCAGGATTATTATATATATCTGTATAATATCCATTTTCTAGTTCTATTATTTTTTTATGTAATTTTAATTTTTTAAAAATGTTTTCTATTTCAGATATTTCTATATTTTTATTAACATATCTTATATTATCTATTATTGAATTAGGAAGTATCTGAACTTCTTGCATTATATACCCTATTTTTTCTCTTATTGAAGAAATACTATACTTCTTATAATCGTCATTATTTATCTGAATTTCTCCTTTTGTCGGTTCATAAAATCTGCATAATAAATTAGCAATTGTTGTTTTTCCACTTCCTGTTTTCCCTACTAGTGCAATTTTTTTATTTTCTTCTATTTTTAGGCAAAAATCTTTTATGTTTTTTTGATTTGTATTATATGAAAAAGATACATTTTTAAATTCAATTTTATTAATTTTATCTATTTTATTCCCATTATTTAGTTCTTCAACGTCATTTATGTTTAAAAATTCTATAATTTTTGAATATGAAATAAATGATTTATTAAAATTTGTTAGATGTTTTGTGAACCATTTGAATTCATATTCAAGTGCTGAACTATATTCTATTAATAATAATATGTTTGCATATGTTGTAATTTTTTGTATTGTATTGATTCCTGCATAATATATTATTACAGCTGTTGATAAAGATATTATAAATATAAATATATTATTGTACTTAGCAATGGTTTTTTCTAATTTATTATTACTGTTTGAGTATTCTTGCAATTTTTCTTTTAATTCATTTTCTTTTTTGTCTATTATATTTAATGTTTTTATTGTTAGAAATCCTTGTACTCCTTCATTTATATAATTATATAGTTCTATATTTATTTTTCTTATTTTGTTTATTATACTTATTGTTTTTTTATTAAAATAAGTTGTTATTAAAAATCCTATAATATATAGTATTAATATTAGTATTGTTATTTTTAAGTCTATAAATAATAAAAATATTGCAATAATAGAAAATCTTATTATCCCCATAAAGCACATTTCTACTATAATTTCAGGAAATAATCTTCCAGCTTCATTTACATCATTTTGTAAAAATTGTAATATTAATCCTGTTTCATTTTCGTCATAAAATTTCATTTTTACTTCTTGCATTTTACAGAATACTTTGTCTCTTAAGTCTTTTTGTATTTTTCTTTTTAAAATTGATCTTATGTTACAGTGTTTTAGTACCATATAACATTGTAATATTAAGAATATTATATATAGTATTCCTAAGATAATTAGTGCTTTTATGTTTTTATTTGGTATTTCTATGTCTATAATTTGTTTTGTTATATATGGTATTGTTATTACTTCAATTATTGCTACTGATATTATAATAGTAAATAGAATTATGAATTGTTTGTTATATCCAGATATTTTATACATTTGTTTTAGTTTTTTTAATTTTTCTTTCATTTTTTATTTCATTCCTACCTATATCATATCTTTATTAATTTCAATTAGTTTTTTATAATTTTTATTTTTTTCTAGTAATTGTTTGTGTGTACCTTTTGTTGTTGTTTTTTTATCTATAAATATTATATTGTCTGCATAATTTATAATTTCTAAATTATTGCTTATAAATATTATTGTTTTATTTTTATATTTATTTTTTAGATTTATTAATATGTTTCTTCTTGTTTTATTGTCTAGCTTATTTAATGCGTCATCTATTATTATAATTTCTTTATTATTTAGCAAACTTCTTGCTAGACATATTCTTTGTTTTTGTCCTCCAGATAATTTTGTTCCTTTTTCTCCTATTAATGTATTATATTTATCTACAAAATTCTCAATATCTGATTCTATTTCTGCATCTTTTGCTACTTCTTTTATTTTGTGATTGTCTATTTGATTTTTTAATTTAATATTTTCTAATATACTTCCTGAGAACATGTATATTTCTCCTAAAATTAGTTCAACATATTTTCTGATGTGTTCTTTATTTATTGTTTTAATATTGTGTTTATTTATATAAATATTTCCTTTATAATCATAGAATCCTAAAATTGTTTTTGCTAAAATGCTTTTACCGCTTCCATTTTCTCCTATAATTGCTATTTTTTCTCCTGAGTTTATTATAAAATTTATGTTTTTTAATATTGGTTTATTTTTTATGTATATTGTTACATTACTAAATATTATTTCTCCATTTAGATTATATATATAATTTTCTTTTTCTTCTTCTTTTAATTTTAAGAATTTGTTTACTTTTTTACTTACTACATAGAAGTTATCTATTATTTCTAAGTTTTCTCCAAAATTATATAGATAATTAAATATTTTACTTGATAATTCTAATAATGCTATTAGAGCTCCCATTGTCATTTTCCCGTTTTATTATTGCTATTCCGCCTATCATATATATAATCGGTTTTTTTAAGTATATTATGTGTTCTAAAATTATGTCATAAAAAAGTACTAATTTTATAAAGTATATATTTTGTTTTAGATATTCATCATTTAATTTTTCGTAATTTTCTTTTTCTTGCTTTTGCTTATTGAACATTCTGATTAATTTTATATTATTTATATTTATCATTGTAGAGTTTAAAAGTTCTTTTCGTCTGCTTACAAGCTTTTCTACACTTTTGTTTAATCTTTTAAAATACCATAAAGAAAATTCTAGTATTACTATTATTGTTACAAATATGTATATTGTTACTGTCAGATTTAGTGTTGTACTTTCTTTTATTATGAATATACTTAAAAATATAATATCTAATATTATATTAAATTGACTATTAAAAAAGTTTGAAAATATGTCTGCATCTTCATTTATTCTTTGTATTATTTCTGCTTTGCTGTATATGTTATAGCTTTTATATTCTAAATTCAATAAATGTTTATATAATGCTTCTTTTAAGTTTATATTAATTTTTATTTTTAATTTAGATGTTATTATATTTCTAAAGTAATTTAATATCGTATATATAAAATTAAAGATAATTATTATACTTGCAAAAATAAATAAGTCATATATGTAATTTTCTTTTAGTATTTTATTTATATATGTTGGTATGTTTGTATAATTGTTTAATATTACTCCATCTATTGCATATTTTATATTTAATGATATTTGTATTGTGATATATGATATAGATATGCTTAGTAAAAATATTGTGATTATATATTTTATTGTGTTTTTTAGTGATATTTTTATTATATTGTTTTTCATTTTTTCTACAACTTTCTTTTTATTATCTTTTTTGTTTTGTGGGGATTGGGGGCCAGGTCTTAAGTCCCCATTTTTTTGTATAAAAATGGGGATTTATGACCTGGCCCCCAATCCCCATTTTATAAAGACACTATCAAAACATATTTATATTATATATGTTTTGATAGTGTCTTTCTTTATTTTTTTGGTATCACTTTTATTAAGTTATTTTACAGCTATACATATTTCACAATTGTTTTCATGATAAATTTCTAATTGTGGATAGTTCAATACTTCATTATATTTTGATGATGGTAGCCATTTTGTATATATTGTGTTGTATAATTTTAGTATTTCTTCTTGTTTTTTTGTGTTTAATTTAAAGCATGCCCAAGTTGCTTTTGGAATTTCAATTTTTACAAAGTCTTCTCTATTTTCTTTTCCTGCAATATAATATTGTATTTTGTTTGATATTTCATTATCATATATATCTATTGAAATTCCGTAATACAAGTTTTCTTCATTGTTGTTATCCATTATAAAATTTAGTATTTTTTCTTTTCTACTTTTTTCAAATAGTTTTTGTATGGATTTATTGTCTTCTAATTTTATTATTCCAGTTGTTATTCCATAAAATTCTTGTTTTTCTAATTCCATTACTCTATATTCTATTTCATCTATTGTTTCTATTGTTGGTTTAAATTTTATTTTTGGAAATGTTTTTATTTTTGTTTTTTCTTTTCTTAATGTTTGTGGACTTATTCCATGCATTTTTTTAAAAGAATTAGAAAATGATGCTGGTGAATCATATTGGTATTTTATACTTAGGTCTATTATTTTTATGTTTGATAATAGAAGTTCTTCTGCTGCTTTGCTTAGTCTTCTTTTTCTTATGTATTCTGTTAATGTGATTCCTGTTAAAAATGTAAATATTCTTTGTAATGTGTATGATGATGTTCCTGCTATTTTTGCTAGGTTTTTATATTCTATTTTATTACTTAAATTTTCTTCTATATTATCTATGATTTTATTTAAGGTTTCATAATAATTCATTTTCTGTTTCCTATCCTTGTTTTAAGTACTTTTCTTTATCCATTCTCTTTTAAAGTTTATTTCTTCTTTGTTTTTTAGTCTTTCAGCAATATCTATATCTAGTAATTCACACATTCCTATTAGGCATATAAATACGTCTGTTATTTCGTTTTCTAAATTTGAATTGTATTCTTTGTCTATATCTATTCCTATATTGTTGTCTGTTTTTCTTACTTCTTTTGCTAGTTCTCCTATTTTTTCTGTTAATAAGCACATTCTTTCTAATAATGTTGTTTTATAGTTAATGTTTTTTAGTATTTTTATTAATTATTGTTTTGTTTATCTAAAATCCCATATACCATTGCTATGTCAGTTGGAACTATATATTTTGCACCTATTTCTTCTGCAACTACTAATGTAAAAGCAGCCATTGCTCTTGTTGCATACCACCAATTTGGATCAGTTACTCTTGTTTTTATTTCTTCTAAAGAAATCTCTTTATAATATCTTTCTGTTTCACTTTTTCTTGTTTCTATGTCCATCATAATCGGAGATACTTCATCTTTATATAAAGTATTTTCTTCATATTTTATTCCAGAGTATCTTGCAAATTTTTCGTGTCCTCCACCTGCTAATATTAATATATCTGCTTTTTCTTTTGGTAAATTTAATCTTTCTTTAATAAAATCTTTTACTTTTTCAAGATTAGTTGTTGCATAGTTTTCTGCTAAGTCTGGAAATTCTTGCATTACATCTATAACACCTATTTTTGTGTTTACACTTTCTTTTATTTCTTCATCATAAATTGCAATTTCAGTAGAGCCTCCTCCTCCTATAAATACACATACTTTTTCTTTTACAAATCTGGTTGCTCCAAAAACTGTTAAATCATTTTCTTTTTCTTGAGAAATAATATCAAAATTGTATCCTGTTTCATTTTTGAATCTGCTTAAAAATCCTTTTCTTTCTGTATCATTTAAAGTTCTGAAAATACTTGTTCCACATACATATATATCTTCAGATATGCTTTTTAATTCATTTATGCTAGAAATCAACTCTACTATATCACTTTCTCTTAGTTTTTTATCTTCGTTATAATGTTTTTTTAATTGTATTGTTCTTCCATTTAGTTTTTTTATTACTTTACCATCAAATTTGTCAACTTTAGTACAGGTCGAACCAACTTCTACAATTATTTTGTTCATTATTATTTCTCCATTCTTTATATTTCATATTCTCTTATCTCACAATTTCTTGGTCTATATTTTTCTATCATTCCATCATTTGCCAATTTATTATACAAGTATCCTCATTAAATGCAACTATATTAAATCTGTAATTTATATCTTTTTGATTATCTGCAACTACATTCCACAAATTTGTTACTTCTTCAAAATTTGCACATGGCTTATCTATTGGGTTTTCATAGTATTCAACATTTTTGTCCAATGTTTCTAATGTTCTTTTCCAGTCTAATTCTTTCCATGACTCCATAAACTCTTTTGTCCATTTTTCATATCTCTCTTTTAACATATTTTTTCTCCTTTTATAATTTAGGTGATGTGTAAACCTATAAATAACTTACTATATCTTCAAATGTATCATATCCACTTTCACTATTGATATGTCCTGCATTTGGCATTAAAACTTGCTCTGTTGCAATTTTATCTGCAAAATCTTTTTCTACTTCATATTTTACATATGTGTCATTATCTGAATAGAAACATATTATTTCATTTGCATATTGTTTTATATCTTCTAAATTTTCAAAATACATTGATTTATATTTGTTCTTTCCCAACATCTCCCCAATTTAATAAGTTAATGGTTCCTTTACACCATTTATAACTAATCATATTTTTCCTACCTTTATTTTAGAATTTTCTTTATATCTTCAATATTATTGAATAATATTCCATTTAATCCAATATCATTAGCACTTATTATATTTCTTTTAGTATCATCTATTAAAATTGATTTTTCTATATCTAAATTATATTTTTCAATTAACTTTTTATAAATTTCAACATTAGGTTTACTTATATTTTCAAAACAAGAAAATACTCCTCCATCTGATACTTGTATTATTTCAAAGCAATCTTTAATATAATTATAAGTATCTTCTGTTATATTTGAACACAAATATATTTTATATTCTTTTTGTTTTAAAGTTTTATAATATTCTATCATTTCTTGTTTTGGTGGTAGCATATATTTTAAATTTTCTTTGCTAAGTATCTGTTCTATTTCACTTTTATATTTTTGATTTTCCTTAACTAAATATTCTATTAATTCACTATTAGTTATAAATCCATTTAAGCAATCTTTCCATTTCTGATTATGAAAAATTATATCATTTAGTTCTTTTCTTTTACTCTCTTCTATATTTAGTTTGTCTAAATATGTTTTGGGATTGTAGTCAAGTAACACTCCACCTATATCAAATATTATATTTCTTATCATATTTACTCTCTTTCTTAATTTTTAATAGTATAGCTATTCATTATCTTTTAATTTATATTTAACATCTAAAATGTTTTCTTTTTCATCTACTTGAATATGCATTTTAAAGTTATATTTATCATCAATTAATCCTTTTATAAAGAATCTATCTAAAATTATTATATTAGACAATATTTTTTCTTTTTGTAGTAATTCTTTAATATCTATCCATTCAGATGTATTTTCTTCAAACTCCTGTGTCTCACCTTCACTTTCATTTGTAACAAATACATCAAAGTCAAATATTCTATTAGGATATTCGATTATCATATTTCCTTTATATTTTAAATTTCCAACTTTTAAACCTGTTTCTTCTTTCATTTCTCTAATTGCTGTTTGTTCAGGATTTTCTCTTTCTTCAATTTTCCTACCAGGTATATCATAATATCCTAATTTTTTATTATCTTCTTTATACTTTGTAACTACTACTTTATTTAGTTGAGTAATAATTGTAATACTCTGTATAATAGTAATCATCTAATATGGTTCTTGTTAATTTCCCACCTTCTCTTTCCATTAACCTATCATCATATATTACTGGAATCTTATTCACATTTACTAATTCCATAGTATGTTTAGTTCTTTTCATAGGAGAACATATTATAAGATCAATATCTAGTCTTTTTACATTTTCACTTGCTTTGATTGCTTGTTCTATTCCGATTTCATTTATGTCTTCATCATATCTACAATTATACCTATTTTCTTTATTACAATTTGTTTGCCCATGTCTAATTACATATAATTTCATCTTTACTTCCTTTCAATTAATTCTTTTAATTTATCTGGAAAATTTACAGTCATTCCATCTGTATCTAAATAATATGCTTTTTTCATAATTTCAATGTTTGAAATTCCCCATAATCTTACACTAAGCTTATTATCTCTTGCTAACTTAATTCCCTCTTTTGAAACTAAGTTAGCTGGTGGACATATTTGATTTCCATTAATATTAATTAATTCTTTTATATTATTTTCATTAATATCTTCTTCAATAAGCCATCCTATTTTTATAAGATTATCTAGTTTTCTAATCTTTAATAAAGCATTATATATAAATGAAGTAATATACACATTATTAATGTCATAATACTTGTTTATAATTTCTAATGCTTGTTTTTCTATATTTTCTTCTTTTAATTCTATAGCTAGCACTAAATCCCTATTTGATACTTCTTTCATAAAATCTTCAAACAAAACTATCTTTTCACCTTTGTATTCTGTACTAAACCAACTACCAAAATCTAATTTTAATAATTCAATATAAGTATAATCAGATATTTTTCCTTTGCCATTTGATTTTTTATCTATTCTCTCATCATGAAATATAACTACTTTATTGTCTTTAGTTTTTTGTAAGTCAAGTTCTATTCCATTGGCTCCTATCTTAAATGCTTTTTTAAAAGCTGACATTGTATTTTCTGGTGCATATGCAGATGCACCTCTATGAGCATAATTTATAAAAGTATTCATACTACTCTCCTAATTTTTTAAATAAATCTTTATATATCTTATCAACATTTAAATAATTAACTACTGTAATTTTATGATTATTGGTTGTTCGTTCATAAGATGTATCATCATTCATATTTGGGCAACTTATTTTTTCTGCTTCAAACCATTCTTTGTTAATCATATAAGCTATAACACTAATATCCCAAATAACTCTTCTTTCTTGAATAGCATGTACACCATCATTATAAAATCTTTGGCATAAATAGTCGCTTAATTCACTTTTGCCTTTTAAGAAATGCTCTAATTCATATATTGAAGTTCTTAAATTTGATGCTACATTTTTGCAAGGTATAATGGTTAATTTTACTTTTGATTCAAAAACAGTTCTCACAGCTTGTATATCTTGCTTAAAATTAAATTCTTTATTATCTTTACTTAAAAAGCTATGTCCTCCAAGCCAAACAACTTCAATCTTATCTACTATTTTAGTCTCTTTCTTTATTGCTAATGCTACATTTGTTATTGCTCCTATTGCTAAAATATAAGTTTTGTCATTTTTATTTGCTATCTCTATAATTTTATTTACTGCATCATTTTCTTCATTATAGTCATTTACTACATAATCTGTTGAACCTTTAAATACTTTGTTGTTCCAATCAAAATTTAACCAATTACATATTTTGATAATTTCATCATAACTTTTGTCTGTTCCTTCTTCTATTGATATATTATTATCATGATGATATGGTGCCACTGTAATTGCCTCAATATTGAATTTGTCTTGTGATTTTAATAAATAAGATAATGCAAATTGGTCATCACATTCATTGTAAATATCTGTGTCTAAAATAACATTTACCTTTTTATTATCTTCTTTTTTGTTTAATTTTGATATTCTTTCATATATTTCTTTCCATTTTGAAACTCTATCTAATGTTTGCTCTTTTTGATTGTATCTTGTATTCATTGTGTAAACTTTAATTCCATTACTGATTAAATCTAAACTTATTCTTGTACTATCTTCAATCATTAAGTCAATATTATTTTCTAAGCATACTTCTGTTTTTGCATGTTTGTCATAAGCATTTGTAAATATTAGTTTATCATAGACAATATTATATTTGTCTAGCCATTCTTTTGTTAATTCATTAGGATTTGTGTATTCTCCATTATTTCTTCCAGCTATAATATATATTTCATGTCCATTATTCTTTAATTTTTTTATATAATAAGATGTATCTTCTATTGGTTTTAGATTTCTTGCAAAGTATTCAATATTTGCATTATAAAAACTATTTTCTTCTTCGGCTGTCCAATCAAACATTCCTTTTCTTAAATATTCAGGATTTTCATTTATAATTCCAGTATTTCTTAATTCTTTGTCATGTTTTAAATATTCTTTTAATAATGTATCATCAAAATTAGATATACAATTGTCTATAGCAATTCCTATTCTCATTTTATATTGTATTCCCTTCTTCTTTATCTTTTTTTGTAATGCGACCAACTCAATTCGTCACACAGTATGTGGCGAATTTAAAGTACCTCTTTTTTTAATTTTCCCCATCCTATTTTTATACTTTTATTTTCAAGTAATTGTTTTTTTAATAATCTTTGTAAAGATGTATCTTCTAATAAATTATTATAATCATCACACTCTCTCATATTAAAAACAAAATTTAATATGTCCTTTTTGGCATCTGGTCCATCTTGCACTTCAAATAAATTATAAAATTTAGCAATATTAGAATTAGAATCAATAATATCGTTTATTTGATTACTTAATAACCAAGAATCACAGCGATATTCTGCATTTCTCAAATCAAAGTATTTTTCTATTTCTAATTTAGACTCTTTAATCGAATTAAATACTTTTTCTATTTCTAATTTTTCTCCAGAAGGTATATGTATTTTTATATGATTTTCACATTTCTCATATTGTAATCTTCCAACTTCAATTAACTTTGTATTAATAAAATATGCTGCCCATATCATTTGTGAAATTCTAATACTTTCTAATTCTCTAACATAAATATCATTAGTTAATGCCTCTTTAACTCTTCTCCTATATATTTCTTTTTGTATATTGCTATAATTTTTATCTATCATATTTTTTTCATGTAATTTATAACCTAATAATACTAAAACACTTGTTACAAAAGGATTATATTGTTCTCCAAAAAGTTCTATGATATTCTGCCTTTTCCAAAGTGTATCTATTTTAAATGTTTTATCATTATATAAAATATTATAAATTTCTTCTGTTTTTATATTAAAATCTTCTATTGTATTTATATCTTCTATACATTTGTAACATCTATTTTTATAATTTATATCATTTATTTGATAATACTTAAAAGCCTTATCAATATCTACTAATTGTATCTTCATACTACTTTCCTTACTATTTATTTTTTATATCTTATCATAAAAAGTCAAAAAAAGAAAGTGCTTTTCCAAACACTTCCAATTAAGTTTTATCTCCAAACATTTATAAAATTTTCTTATCAAATTTATACTACTCCACACACCATATTAACTTCTATCGTTACCTTAATTTTACTATTTCCCACTCGTTTAACCTTATTTTTACCTTTTTCTCAAAACTAACCAAATCCTCAAAAGCAGTAAATTCAACTACTTTGTCTAATTCTTTAGATATAGCACCGAACAACACTCCACATGCGTCACAGGAAGTTTATATTCATGTCTATGATACACACTTCTTATGATATAAATCTTAATATAAAATGTAGATAATAAAGTTTCCTCTGTATTTTCTTTTACATCCATTTTTATTAGGAATAGTAAAACCTCTTTTATGATAACTGTAAATTTATACTATTTATTACTATTTTGTATTAATTTGTCAAAATCTGATTGATACAATTTATCCTGTATCACTCTATACTTTTCAAATTCTGCTAATGCTTTTTCTTCTGCAATTTCATGTGATATTTTTCCTGCATCTTTCAATATATCTCTATCATCTGATAATAAATATTTATCTATTCTATTTGCCCAATCTTCCATAGTCATTGGAATATTTCTTTTTGCCCTTGCTTCTGCTAAATCTAAAAATGCTGAAACAATAAGTTCTAACTGCTCTAATTCTTCTTTCTTTAGATAGTTTTTAGCAATAACTACATCTGTTTCTAATATTTTTCCATCTGGAGAATGCTTCCATGATGTTAAATTCATATGTTCTTTTGTATGGTCAGCTCTATTATAAACAATTTCTGCTGCCGTTTGATGAGTTACTGCATAATGCATTTTGTTTTGCACTTTTTTAAAAAATTTAATAGTAGTAGGAGATTTACTGTCATAATCAATAGATGTAGCATATATATCTGTAATTTTTTGGTAAAACCTTCTTTCAGACAATCTTATTTCTCTTATTTCTGCAAGTAATTCTTCAAAGTAATCTTCATCAAAAAATGTTCCATTTTCCATCCTTTTTTTATCAATAATATAACCTTTTTGGACAAATTGTCTTAATACATTTGTTGCCCATCTTCTAAATTGAATTGCTCTATCGGAATTTACACGATATCCTACTGAAATAATCATATCTAAATTGTAATAATTTGTATTATAGCTTTTACCATCAGATGCAGTTAGTAAGAATTTCTTACTAACTGATTTTTCTTCTAATTCTCCATCTGCAAAAATATTTTGTATATGCATTGTTATATTATTTCTGGTCGTGTCATAAAGTTCTCCAAGTAATTTTTGAGTTAACCATAAATCTCCATCTTCAAATCTTACTTCTATTCCTTTTTCTTTCTTTTGTTGTTCGAATATTAAAAATTCTGCTGTACTACTTCTTATTATCAAATTTTTATTTTTCCCTTGCATATTTAACCTCCAAAAATAATATTAAAACATCATATTCTATATTATAATATTTCTCTTTAAATTACTTTGCGCTGTAATTCTCTTCTATCTTTCTTAATTTTTATTACTAGAAAAACATGCTATAGAAAGGTAGAGCAAATGAATTTTCAATTCATTTCATTTGATATACTTGCACTTTTTCCATATACATTAGTTTTTTTGCAATTTTTTAATGCTCTAAGTCCTATATAGTTTTGATATATTAAAAATGGTATACTTACTAAAAATATAATTTTATAATTATAACTTATCAAGTATCCTGCTATAAAATAAGCTATTCCTCTACCTATATATGATAAAATATGTTTTAAATTTGCAAAATGTAGTTGTAATTCTTTTGGTATTTCATTTGTTAGTGGTGCATCTATCATAGGACTATAAAAATCACTTAATATATCTATCCATAAAATAGCAATGAAAGAAAATATGATATTTTTAGATAATCCTGCTATCAACAAAATTATAATACTAGAAATATTTGCCCACTTGAAGAATTTAACCCTATTAATTTTATCACTTTTAAAAGAAACTAATACTCCTATCACATTGAAAATAATTTGTAATATAGCCCATGATATTCCAGCAAAACTTTTATCAATTCCTAAGTTTTCTGTAAGCATTACCATAAAAAATCCTAAAATTAAGTACAACTGTAATCTTCTAGAACAAGAATACTTTATATACTCCCTTGAACTTTCTACTTTTAATATCTCTTTTGTTATATTTTTGTGTTGTAAAATAATTTTCTTATTTTCAATTTTAAATAAAAGTACAAAACAAGTAAAGAATAGTGTCATACATATAGTTATACAAATTTGGTATGAAGTTAATTTATATAAAGTAATTCCAACAAAAATTCCTGCAATAATAGTACCAATATTTCCTGCTAAATCATATAAATTATCTTTTAGCCCAAATAATACATTACTTATTCTTATTTGTGATAATAATGGGTACATCCATTGAATAATAAGGGTATCTATTAATAAATCTAAGCAACTTAATAAAATCATAAAATGTTTATTTTTAGTAATTATCATACTAAAAAATATTAATACTCTTGCTATTAAAGCCAATTGAATAGATTTCCTTATACCAATTTTCATAACCTTATTTCCAATTGTTAAAGATATAATTGCTACAATAAATAATGCCACAAAAAAAGTTACTCCTAAACTTTCAATTGATATTCCTCTTTCTAATAGCCATATTGGTTTAAATACTTCCCATAATCCTAAAGATAATCCCAATAATATATATACTATATAAATTATTAAATATTGTTTTTTCATTTCATACTCCAGTTATTTTTTCTTATATATATCATAATTATTGAAAAAAGTAAAATAAAAATTTTTTATATTCATTTGGTAAAGCTACTTTGTAAATCTGTACTTCTAAATTTTCAAATTCTTTTGGAATTTTTTCCTCTTTATTTATAATATAATTATAAAAACTATCTAACATATTAATATTTATAATATTATCTTTGCTCTTTTTGCATATAGGGTATGTACTATTTTGCACATAGGGGTATTGACTATTTTGTATATAGGGGTTGTCTATTACATAAATTCTTCTTTCTATAATTTCTTTCTTTTCATTTCTTATTACTTCAATATGTAAACTTCCTATTTCTGCTAAATGTGAAATCCACCTTGATATTGTGCTTATACTAACTCCATATAGTTCAGCAAAGTATCTATTACTTGCAAAACAATAGCTTTCTTTGTTACTTAGTGCTGTTATTTCCCCATACATTAACCTTTCTGCAAATTTTAATACTTTATTGTATCTTATATATGCTGGTATTATTGCATAATAACTACCTGAAAAAATATTTTCCATAACAGATTATTTCTTATTTTTATTTTCATCTTTGTTAATTAATATACAAGCATATAAAAAAATTGATAGAGTTCCCCCTATCATCATACCTAAAATAAATTGCCACATTTTTTGTTCACTCTCCTTTTCTCTATATTAAAAAAAGATAAAGTTTTTCTACTTTATCTCTTATGTAACAAGCACTTCCTTTAATTATTTTTTTATTTTTATTGGTTACGGAAATATATCTCCGTCTACCCTATCATTTTTCGCATTATGTTAAGTTTACTTTTTTTAGCAATTTTAATGCTTTTTTTCATAATTTTTTCTTTTTTACATTTTCTTTAAAACTCGCTTATATCAAGGCTTATATGTCTTTTTGTAAATTTAGCACTGCTACACACTCAACGTGACTTGTAAATGGAAACATATCCACTGGCTGAATTTCTTTAATTTCATAAATATCTTCAAATTTAGCTAAATCTCTGACTAAGGTTGCAGGATTACAACTAATATAAATAAATCTATCTGGTTTAATTCTTGAAATATTTTCAATAGATTTACTATCTAGCCCTTTTCTAGGTGGGTCAACCATAATGACATCTGGAATTATTTTTTTATTATTTATTAAATCCTCTAATATAACTTCAGTATCACCTGCTATAAATTCAACATTATCAATATTATTCAATTTAGCATTTTCATTTGCATCTTCAATTGCTTGTTCTACAATTTCAACACCATAAACTTTCTTAGCATATTTCGCCATAAATAAAGAAATAGTACCAATTCCACAATACAAATCAAATACTATATCATCTTTAGTTATTTTAGCAGCTTCAACGCCTAAATTATATAACTTTTCTGCTTGAATTGGATTTACTTGGTAAAATGAAAGTGGTGATATTTTAAATGTATAATCTCCTAAAACATCTTTTATATATCCATTACCATATAAATTGATATTTTCTTTTCCTAAAATAACGTTTGTATTTTTTGTGTTAATATTTTTTACTATTGTTTTTATATTAGGATATTCTTTTATTAACATTTCTACTAAATGATTTTCTTTTGGAATTTCTTTTCCATTTATAACAAGTACACACATTATTTCTTCTGTTTTAATCCCTACTTTTATTACAATATGTCTAAATATTCCTTTTCCAGTTTTTTCATTATATACAGAAATGTTATTATCTTTTATGTATTTTATAATGAACTTTGCTATTTCTTCTGATTTTTCATTTTGTATCAAGCATTTTTGCATTGGTACTATTTCATGACTTCTCTGCGCAAAAACTCCTACTATTGGTTCATTTTCTTTGTTTAATCCTATTGGATATTGTGCTTTATTTCTGTAGTGAAATGGATTTTCCATTCCAATTGTTGGTTTTACTTCTATTTTATTTTTTAATGTTTTATTAACTAATGATTGTACAGAATTTTGTTTCATTTTTATTGTATCTTCATATTTTATATGTCTCATGTTACATCCGCCACATCTTTTATATGTCTCACAATCTGTTTCTTGTCTATACTCTGATTTATTTATTACTTCTGTTATTTTTCCAAAAGCATGTGATGATAATACTTTAACGATTAGAATCTTTATTTTTTCTCCTTTTATTGCACCTGGAATAAAAATAGTAAAATTATCAATTTTTGCTATTCCTTCTCCCTCAAATCCATTATCTATTATATCTACTATATATTCTTCATTTTTTTCTACTGGTATTTTATACATTTTTCATTTACTCCTACCTTATTAAAAAAATGGGGATTAAAGACCTGTCCCCTAATCCTCATTTTTTTCTATTCTTCCCAGTTATGATAGATGTTTGCAACATCATCTAATTCTTCTAGTCTTTCTATTAGTCTTTCCATTTTTTCTACACCTTTTTCATCTAATTGAACTGTTGTAGTTGGAACCATTTGAACTTCTGCTTCTAAGAATTCTAGTCCTGCTTCTTCTAGTTTACTACTTACTTCAGTAAAGTCTGATGGTTCTGTTGTTATTTGATATATTTCTTCTTCTGCCATAAAGTCTTCTGCTCCTGCATCTAGTGATAACATCATTATATCATCTTCTGTCATTTCTGTTGATGCTTTTTCTATAACTATTATACCTTTTTTGTTAAACATATATGATACACATCCTGTTGTTCCTAAGTTTCCTCCTGCTTTGTCAAATACATGTCTTACATCTGCTGCTGTTCTGTTTTTGTTATCTGTTGATGCTTCTACTATTACTGCAACTCCACATGGTCCATATCCTTCATATACCATTTCTTCATAATTTTCATTACTTGTAGAGGCTTTCTTAATTGCATTGTTTATTGTATCATTTGGCATATTTGCAGCTTTACATTTTGCTATAACTGCTTTTAATTTCGAATTTCCTGCTGGGTCTGCTCCACCTTCTTTTACTGCTATTAATAATTCTCTTCCTAATTTTGTAAATATTTTTCCTCTTGCTGCATCTGCTTTTCCTTTTTTGGCTTGTATGTTGTGCCATTTACTGTGACCACTCACTTTTAATCTCCTCCTTTTTATTTTCCCTTGTATTTAATTCATTTCCAATGTTTTTACTTGTATTTTTAATTTTAAAAATTCTTTGTTGAACTTTTTGATTTTTTATAGGGTTTTGTAGTTCTGTGTTGAACAAATTGTGCCAAATTTTTAGTGTTATGTTAATAAATCGTTTTAGTGAATTTTTAAGGCTATTTTTCTACCCCAAAGTATTGTATCACATTATTTTAAATTTGTGTAGTATTTTTCACAAATAAAAATTGTATTTTTTATTTTTCTGTTTTATTTACAATTTTTCATTAAAATTTATTTTTATAAATTCATTTCATTATTTTCTCATTACAAACTTATAAAGAAGAGTATTTTTGTACCATAGTACTTTATTATAAATTTTTGTAAATTAGGTAGCTATCTACTTTTTATTATTTTTAGAATACGTATTTTCCATAAATTGTTAAGCATTCATTAGCAAACTTTCTTTATTCTTCTGTAATAATAAATGTATGTTTATTACTTATGATATTATTATTTTTGTATAACAATTCTCCCTATTTATAACCTGCATCATTATGAGTTCCTTTAAATCTTCCATGATACATATTAATTTTCTCTTTTTAAATTTATCTTATAAGTACTTACTAGTTTAAGTTTAGGAATCAAAAAATTTTTGTCAATAAGCTTGTTTACTATAATAATTTCTTTTAAAAAAAATTATAGATTAGCTATAAAACTAACCTATAATTTTTAATCTAAATAATTTAGAAAATATTTTTAATCTTTCTTTCTATTTAAGAAAATTCCAATAATTAATACAATAAGGATAATCGGTGCTATTCTGATAAATAGCCATTCAAAAGAGTGAAAAGCAACTCCTAAAACAGCATTTTCAGGATTATTATAATCCCAATTTGAGTATGGACTATTTAATAAAATTAAAGATATAAAAATAATTATTATAATTATACATAATGAGATTAGCAACCAATGAATTATTTTTCTTCTCTCATTCTTCTTTTGTGATAGTTGTAAGTTTATTATCTCTAATTTTTCAGAAATTGCTTTTATATCGTCAACTTTAGATTCAGAAATATTTTCTCCAAGTAAAGTGCTTACAGGTGTTTCAAGAACTTCTGATATTGTGATTAACATTTCTACATCAGGAACTGACAATCCATTTTCCCATTTAGAAATTGTTTGTCTTACAACATTTAATTTGATGGCAAGTTCTTCTTGTGAAAGTCCTTTTGATTTTCTTATTGATTTAATGTTTTCTTTTAACATTTTAAACAACTCCTTTCTTTACAAACTATTATATAAAGAATAGTCCGTTGCTACAAGCAATGCTTATTAACATTCAATATGCATACCCATAAAATTGTAAGTTGTATATCTAATACTTTTTTATTAATTTCGAAATTAATGCTCTACAAGTATTCATTTGAATGCAAGCATAAAAATTATTCGTTACTTCTTTACCTTTCCCAATTGTTGTTGCATTATTTGCATCTTCTTCCGTTTCCCAAAGAACAAAATCTGTCCATATATTACCTTGTAAGTAATGCTCCCAAGAGATAAATCCCTTTGCTTTAGAAATAATTTCATCATGTAATTTTTGTGTTAATTTTACAAATTGTTCTTCACTTACACCTTTTTTAAGTTTATATGAAAATATCCATGCTGTTTTATTCATATATAAATTCCTCCTCTATAACTTACTATTTAGTCATTTCCTTTTCAAATTCAAACATTCCATTATCTTCTTCATATACATCTTCTTTCATATTTAGATTGGGATGTTTTTCATTATAATACTCTACAATTTTAAATTTCAATTTATTTACATAAAAGTGAATATTTCTTTTATCAAAATATGGAGTACAAGTTTTCCATATTTTAGTTTTTGAATAAATATTTTCAATTTCTTTCCATATTGCTTGACCAATTCCTTTACTTTGAACACAAACTCTAACAAATAAGAAATCTAAATGATTGATATTATCATCATTTATTTCTACAATAACACCTCCAATAATTTCATTATTATCATCTATCATTTCATAAGAATGACACTTGGGATTATTTAAAGATTTTTCTATATCTTTTTCTGGTAATACTTCTGAGTTATCTTTACCATATACTGATTCATACCCATACTGAAAAGATTCTTGCATATATTTTTTAAAATCAACAATATCTTCATCTCTTAATCTAATTAGTTTCATCTCTATTCACTCCTAAATTGTAATTTGTATTACTTCTATTTGGTTTTCTCTTAATAAATAGTAATTTCTTCAAATCTTCTAATATTGAATTATTTGTTATATTAAACATAACCCATTTTCCATCGTGAAATGTTTTGGCATTGTCGTAGGTTTCCAATACACTAGATGAAAGTTCACTTCTTATTTCTTCAACTTTAGTTCTTTCATCTTTACCAAAGATAATCATAAATCCCAATGTATTATCTTTAAAATAAAATGCACATAAAGTTTTTCCACTTTTTCTAAACTTATATTCATAAGTCCATTTCTTGCCACTATTATTCCATATTTGTTCCATATCATAAAATTTTGATATTTCATTAACAATTTCATAAAAAGCATTAACTTTATCAATTCCAATTAATTTTTCAAGTTCTTCTTTTTTTATATTTTCCATAACTAAATCCTCTCTACAAAATAATATGTTTCATTTTTATTATTTTGAATTGTAGCATTTTTTGGCACTATTTTTAAAATATTAAATATATTATAAATATCAGGATAAACACTTATCATTCCCATTATTGACATTCCAAACAATATTCCATTTAATTCCTTTAACTCATTGCTACTAAAACAAAATATAACTAATGGAATCAATCCTAAAATAATTGGTAATATACTTAAGAATATGAAACGATTTCTATTTACCGAACTTGATGATAATGCTACTGCTGTGAAACTTTTGGGCATTATACCTATATATACTGTTGCATTTTTTGGAAAAGCAATAGCGTGTAGTAATTCGTGAACAAGTATTAATAAAAATCCTAGAATAACTCCTAGAAATAGAAAGCCTACATTTATTACTTTTTCATTTGCTATAAATGTTTTTGTAAACATACATATAAAACAAATTAGAACAGATGGTATCATAAAAGGTAATGCTTTTATTTGCATTTTCTTCATATCTTCTTCGCTATCCAATTTTTTAGCATTTTCAGGTATATCAGCAGTAGGAAAATCTTTTTCACTTTTTATTATACCTTTCCATATAATTTGGGGCATTTCCTCATCTCCAATCCTAACACAAAATTACTATCTTGTGTTTCGATTATACCATAAAGGACAGATAATTTTCAACTTAATTATCTGCCCTATTTATTGTAAGTTGTCGCTTAGATTAATTTATTAAATGAAAAGTTAAATTGTTGTTAAAATAAAAAAAACAAGAATATTATATTTAAAGCAATATTTAAATATTTTTCTTCCTTAATTTTACATTCTCTTAATTGAACCGTTTTCTTTTAATGCACTCCATAATTCATCATCAAAAAATTTATTGTTAGGTTCAAAGTGCTTTAATAGTATATCTAAATTATTTTTTACAAAATTACAAACTTCTTCATAATCTACTTTAGATAATTTGTTCTCTCCTATTACTACTCTTGGATTTTCTTCTAGTGAAATAAAAAATGTATTCTCGTAATTGTCTATTTTATTTTGTATTCTAATTTTAGGTAAATAATCTTTTATATTTCTTCCAAACTCATTTTTTTCTGGAAATATAGTAACTTTTAAACCTGTTCTATTTGGTGGAAGTACTGTACTATAAAATCCCCAGTCGTCTGTATCTTCTGCATGCTTCTCTTTAAAAGTATCAATATTTAATGGTAACATTCCAATTTTAATTTTATTCCAATACTCTTTACTTACAGCTAAATTTCTTTTTAAAATTCTACTTAGTAAATCATATTCAGAATCCCTTTCTGTAACTCCCATATATTTCTCTATGTCTTTTTCCCAATATTCAAATGTAAATAGTTCTTTATTTCCCCATTCATTATAATCTGTTTTATAAAGTGAAATTAAACCATATTTGTTTTCAAAATATTTCTCTCCATTGAACTTCCTTGGTAGCCATCTTACAACATATATTCTATCTGTATTATCGTCCATGTGTCTATCTGGAACTTCTAAATTTCGTTTTAATTTTACTATATCTCCAATTTTAAACTTTTCACTTGCTCCTTTTTCTAAGTCTTCTGGATATAGTTCAATCATCTTTTCCATATCTGTAAGTGCATTTTTATATCTATATTCATAATAGATTTTAATAATATTGCCTTTATAATCTAACTCATATACCTTATGTGTGGGCTCTAATTTATTATACTCATCACTGTTAAATCCATCAAAATTAATGTCAAAACTTTCTGCATACTCTAAGTCATCTATCCCGTGTTATTGTAAATGAATAATTTAGTTTTTCTTTTTCTATCATTTCATCAAATGTTATGTTTTCATCTTGTTCTACTTGTTTTATTCTTTCTTCTAAGTTTTTTATGCCTTGCTCTTTTGCTTTTGCAAAACTACTATATATATTACAATAAGAGTTTGCATCAAGAAGTTTAGAACCATAGTCATGCATATCAACTTGTAACAAATATAACTTCATTTTATAGTTTTTCCTTTCTTTACTTATCCTATTAATAACAATATTAATTCATCAATATTATAATTCTTATATCTTTCTTTTCTTTTAAATCTTTACTTTTGGCAATAATCTCTTGCATTGAATTTTCTAATGTATCATCTATATAAATTTCTTTTTCTGAAAGTATTTCTATTATTTTTGTAATTCCCTCCCATTCTTCACTATTTATTTGGCCACTTTCTATTTTGCTATAATCAATATTTGAAATATTAGATAAGATTTTATTTATAATTTGTCTTTTGTTTATCTTTGAACTAAAAATTGCAATTGGATTATTTATTTTTTGTAACACATTAGAAACAACATCCAAAGCTACATCTTTTGTATAACCTTTTAAATTCAATATAACTAATTCTTCTCTATCCGACTTTTTCGTACTATCATCTATATTTGAGATTTCTTCTAAAAATTTATTGATATCAGTAATTTCTTTTACTTTCATTGTAATTTCATTCTTTCTACTACTTTCATATACATTTTTCATTATTTTTAAACTCCTACTTTCTACTTGTTTCTATTTTAGTAACTTCCCATTCTCTATTAAATGTCACTTTACAATAAGCATATTCATCAGAAAAATAATGTTTTTCTATTATTATTTGTATATCTCCATATTGATTTGGATATTTTATTGGTGATTCTTTTTTTAATGCTTCTATTGTTTCTTCAATTGTCATATAACCATTTCTGTTTAAAACATTTAACTCATCTTCTAGAAAGTATATTCTATAAAAATATACTGAATTAGGAGTAGCACCAAAGTCAGAATCAGCCATTTCATTGTTATTTTTCATAAACTCTTCTACCGCTTTCTTTTCTCTCATGAAATCCATTTTATTTGATTGTTCTGCTTCTCTTTTTGAAAGATATTTATCAGAAGCAAGTTCAAATTCTGAATCTATGATTGCTGTTTCAAAGGACATATCCATCATTAGACTAATCGTATCTTCTGTTATTCTTTTACGAATATACACATCTGTATTTGGTGTACCTATATCTGTATATTTGTAAAAAATGTTATATTCATCATATTGTTCCAACTCTTTGTCTAATAAATATATGTCTTGAATGGATATATGTTTTTTATTGTCTATTAATTCCGTAATTGTTTCTCTTTCTTCTAAGGGTATTCGACCATGTGGATCATAATCATATTCTAATAATTTATTATCACAATATGCTTTATTTAATTCTAATCTAAATTTCAATACACTCTTTGCATTAAACCTACCACCTGTCAAAATAGTATCTATTTCAAATTTCTTTATTGCTTTTCTTTCTATAATTGCTGTGTCTGAGTTTGAAAACCATAAAGCCAAATATTCAAACTTCTTACTTTTCAATATATCTTGACTTATTTTTTGTATTACATAACTCATTTTCTTATACATCCCTTTCATATTTTTTACTTGTCTTTAAATATGGTTAATAATAAGCACTGACTATTAAATAATCAGTCATAGTCTTATCCTCCAAATCCTATTCTTCTTTTGTTTTATACTGTTTTAATTTTATCTACCACATTTTTTATGTCTTGTGGTATTATTGTTCTCAAATTATCACTGCCTTTTTCTTTGATTCGCATAGCTTGTTCAAATTTTATCTTTTCTACTAGATTTCTTACTAAATATCCATTTCCAAAATTTTCTTTTTTTAATTTTACTTCGTTTTTAAAATACTCGATTACAATTTCTTTACAACCTTTTTCTAATTTAAGAATATCTACTTTAAGTTGTTTTAAAAATATTTCATATAATTCTTCTACAGTATAATCTGGAAAATCTATAAAAAATTGTATTCTGCTTTTGAAGCCTGAATTTGCATTGATTAGTCTTTCCATTTCTTCTGGATAGCCTGCTAATATAACACACAAATCATCTCTATAATCTTCCATTTCTTTAATTAATGTTGCTATACATTCATAACCATAATCATTCCTTCGGCCATCTGAGCCTTGTATTAGCAAATATGCATCATCTATAAACAATACACCACCTATTGCTTGTTGTATAACATTTTTTGTTTTTGCTGCTGTATGTCCCACATATTCACCGATTAAATCTTCTCTACCAACTTCTACAAAAATTCTTTCAGTGCTTAATACCTCATTTTCTGCCAATATGTCCCCAATTATTCTTGCCACTGTTGATTTCCCTGTACCAGGATTTCCACTCATACACATATGTAGCATAGTTCTTCCATGTCCGCCTCGTTCTAAATCTACTTCAACGTAGCTCAATATTTTCTTTATTTGTTCTTTTACATCATTTAATCCAATTAAAGAATTTAATTGGCGTAATCCATATTGGGATTTTTTATCTGATTTAGGATTATCCCATTTAAACAAAATATCGTTACAATCAAAACAATCTATATTTATTTCTTTTAATTTTTGTTTATTAGCTTTAATGCAAGCTTTAATAAGTGTTTTATCTAATTCTATCATTGAATCTTTTGCAATAGCTTCTATCATCCAATCTTCTAAATTTATTTTTAGACCATTTTGTTTTGCTATATTCTTTATATATTGTATCTTTTCTTCTTGTGTAGGCTCTATTATCTTTAGTTCCCAATAAAAGTTTCTTTGTAACATTTCGAGTAGGTTATCTTTATTTCTTTTTGACATTAACTCTGAATCTTTTATTATAACAACAAATATACTATCTGGATTCTTCTTAATGATTGATTCTAATTTTCTATCAATCTTATTTTCATCATCTATAATATAAAGTTTATTTTTCTCAAGTTCAGCATTTCTTAAAGTATATAAATCAGTGATAATTGTTATTCTATCATCTTCTATTATGTTTTCTTTTACCAATATTTTACTAATTATCTCTACTTCTTTTTCATACTCTTTAGAATTGTTATCACAAAATAGTATAATATTATTATTTCCTATATTTATCTTATTTTCTTTTTTTAGTCTAATATATTCTACATATTCTTTCAGTTTATTTCTAAAATAAGTTACACCATAACACTTGTCTAAACTTTTTAAAATATCTTCTGTAGTCTCTTCTTCCATTATTATACTTTGTTTTTTTAAATTTTCCATTTTAGTTTCAATTCCTTTCACAATTTTAAAAAAAAATCCTATCTACATTATTAGTATATAAGATTTTTTATTTATTGTAAAACGCATTGGTCATATTATGTATTTACACTATATTAATTTTTCTTTAATACTTTTTTAGTATTTCTTTTAAATTGCTTTTTAACTCCTCTCGAATTGATAGTGGTTCTAAAATTTCCACATAATTCAAATATTGCATAATCCACATTTTTAGTCCCTTAGGACAAACATATAATTTCACTTTAAAATGATTCTCATCAATTTTTTGAATTTCTATATTGTTTCCGAATTTTTCTATTACTGCATCTAATATTAACATATCACATTTTAACTCTATTACTTTTCTTTCTCCGCCAAACATATATACAGAACTTTGTACAAAGTCTTTGATTGATTGATTAGTTTTAACACTTGATATTTCAGTTGATTTGATATTTTTAATTCTATCTAGTCTAAAATATGACAATTCATTAAATTTTTCATTATATGCTATTAAGTAATAAAATTCATTTTCGCAAAGAATAGCATAAGGACTTACTCTTTTTGTTTTTTCTAGTTTTAATTTTTTATTGATATCATATTTATAATATTCAAATTCAACTTTTGTTTTAGATTTTATACTATTTGACAATACTTCTATGTTATTTAATACATCTTTGTTTATTGTCTTTATATTTTTACTGTATACTTCTATTTCTTCTGTTTCATTAATTGTTTCTTGTTCATATATACTTAGTAAACCTTTTAATTTTTCTACTATCTCAACTGAAAATGCTTCTTCCATAAATTTTGAATAATGTAGTAAATCTATCATCATTTTTATTTCACTAAATTCAAAATCTTTTGTTCTTAAATAGTAACCTTGTCTATTTTCTTTAAATGTTTCTATATCTATATCTAATTTTTCTATTAGCACTCTTATGTTTCTTCTTACCGTTCTGTCTTCTATTTCTTCATCAAATTCTTCTTTTACATATTTTATAATATCTTTTACACTTAAAATATGATCCACATCTGAATACTTTTTTAGAACGTCATAAATATAGATTATATTTCCTAAATTTGTATGTAGCTTATCTTTCATTTATTTTTCCTCTTTTATTGTAATTTTTACATATCATAAATTTCTTTTATTTTTTATATAAATTCAAATAATCTATTCTTTAGCTTCTACATATTCTTTTAACACTTTAATTAAATCATTATATACTTTTTCTACTGTTTCTATAATAACTTTCACTAATTCATTACCTGTAATACTTGGTGAGCATTTCATTTTGTACTTTAATATTTTCAAAGCACCTTTTTCTCTTTTTAACTTACAATAGTTTTCGTTCTTTTCTGCTAAATTGGTATTTAGAATATCTATTAGTTCTATTTTTTTTTCGCTTTTTCTTTCATATTTTTCTTTATTTCTATTACATAAAATTTGGTATGGCATATAATTACAATATTTTTCTTCACACATATTTAATATTACAGCTATTTCAATTTCGCTTGAATCAATCCACTCAATATCTAACCCCAAATGACTTTTTTCTATCAGTTCTTTCCTTTCTTCTATATATGAAATGTGATTTTTTATCTCACTTTTTACATTTTTATTTATATTAATTCTTGTTATATATTGTTGTTTCGAATTTCCACCTGGTCTAAAAAAAGTTATTGCATCATCATCTTCTTTGCTATTAAACCCAAAAGTTTTTCGTAGACACTTATCTAATTCTTCTACTTCTTCGTAATTTAATTTTTCTAATAATCCTTTTGTTTTTTCTTCATCTGTTTTTATATTTTCATAGTATTCTATTATCATTTGCAATATTATATTATTTTTAACATCTTTTAAAGCATCTAAAAAATCATCTACATTTCTCCTATGAATTTCTATTTTTCTGTTTATTTGAGGATTTTTTTCATATTCAGCTTTATAAAAGTCGAAATTATAAAAATATTGCATTTCGTAGTTTTCTTTACTTTTAAATAAAATGTACATAATGTTATAGTCTGCTTTCGTCTTATCGTTTATTGCTCCATTAATTTCTCGGTCTAATTGTCCTGGAACTTCTTTTCCTATTTCCTCTCCATATATATTTTTTTCTTTCTTAATTCTTGGGTGTAAAAATGTTTCAGTTTTATCCTCTATCAATATTAACCAATCTTCTTTTTTATTTTCTTTTTCTATTTCTATATCCAAATAAATATCTATATTTCCATATTTTGAGTATTGCTTAATATTATCATTATTATTTTTTAGGTTGTTTATTTCTTTTATTTGTATATTATCATCTTTAAAAATAAACTTTTTTATAAAATTAATTGAACATTCCTTTTCTTCTTTATTTTCATTATAAAAATTTTTAAATATATAACATAATATTGCATCTTGTGATAATTCTGATGTTGCATAATTAAATAAATTATTTTTAAATTTCATGATTATTCTCCTCTTATTAGAAATTTTTCAATTTTTCCCATATTTTAACCATCGCATAAGTATCTAATTTGCAATAATCTAAAAGTCCTTGTCTTATTTTTTCTTGCTCATCTTTTGTTTTTTGGTCAAGTGTTGCAAATACACTCATTGCCTCTCCTCCATTGTGTACTAATGGTAAATTATGATAATCAAGTTCTGGATCATCTGGAAATAATGCTGGTAAAACATATTTAATCGAATACGAACCTTGCATCTCTTTACAATAATACATTCGATTTACAAATGGAATCATTAAGTCTTTTATATTGTTATGTATTATTAATAAATCTTCTCTTAAATCTTCATATAATTCTGCTAGATTTTTTATTACCATTTTTTCAAATTGCATATTATATGCTAATACACAGGCATTTTCTGGAATATCATTTACTAATTGCTCAGCTAATTTTCTTCTTGGATCAATTCCTGCCTCTGCTAAAAATTCTTTATGTTTAAGTTCTTCCTTTTCATTTTCTATATAATGCAAGGAATATTGAAAAGGTATTTGCATATATGGTCTTATTCCATCATATTTTGGAATTGGTTGTTGGAATGTTTCAAAATCCAAAAAGTATAATGGATAGTATAAATTTTTCATAAAAGTTCTAATCTTTTCTTTATCTATTACAGGTGTTTTATTTAATTCTTCAAATTCCACTTGTTGCTTAAATTTCCAGTTTATATCTTGATTTAATAAATCTTTAAATGTATAAATACCTTTATTATATAAATTAAGTTTTTGCTCTTTTCTCATTCTTCTAATTTTGAATACATTGTTTTCTGGTAACTTTCTTGTACAATAATTCCAATACTCACAATTATATGGATTAAAACAATGTTTTCCAATATCTTGTATTGGTTCGCTTTCTTGTTCCATATATTTATTAATTTCTTTGATTTTTTCTTTGATTTCATCTTGTTTTGAAAATGCAATTTCTGTTACATCTTCTATATTAAACAACTTATCTAATTCAAGTTCTCCATTTCTTACATATTGATTGTTAATGTACACTATATTTGCTTTTTTTACTTTATATCCTAAATTAAGAAGTATATATACTTGGTATGAAATATCTTCCAAATAAATATTGTTTATTGAAGTAGAACTTTTTACTTCATATATTTCTATTCCATCTACATTATTTTTTAAAATATCTATACTACAAAAATTTCTGTTATAATCAAAAGATGCCTCTGTAATAATATTAGGCTTTTTTTCTATATATCGTTTTGTTTGCTCTATCATTTTAGATAAATCACTTTGATATTCAATATTTATATATTCTCCAAATAGTTCTTTTGCAAGTTCCCCTACTGCTGTTCCATTCTCTAAAACAGATTCACTTGCTGTTTTTTCAGCACATTCTGGCTTGTATTTATTTAACCATAGTATTTTATTACATTGTTTTGCTTTGCAGTATTTAGATTTAGACAAATGTACTTTCTCCATATAATCCCTTTCTTTCATTTATTTATTTTATCAAACTTTATATATTCCATCCAGTATTTTGGTCATAAAATGTATCTATACTTTTAAAATCACATTTATTTTTCCTTTTACATATCTCTCGTTTCAATATCTAGATGATTTGTAGACTCATCTTGTTTTGTCTTTGCCATTTCTAATAATTAAGCATTTCCAATCTGCATTTATATTAAATGATACATCTTCAAATATATTATTATAACTTCCATCATATCCAAAAGTTAAATTATTTACACTTATTAAAGACATTATTTCCCTACAAATTACTATCTTGTGTTCCGATTATACCATAAAGGACAGATAATTTTCAACTTAATTATCTGCCCTATTTATTGTAAGTTGTTGCTGAGATGTTATTTATTATATTCTACACATTTTTCTTCTAATAATTTAAAATTACAGCATCTTGCTCTTATATTTTTTGGTAATTTTCCATTGCTATATAATTGATATAGTTTAAAAGATTTGTTTTTACTTGCTTATAATTTGCATTTAACCAATCTAACTGTTCTCTTAATAATTTTTGATATTTTAATTCTGCAATAGTAAAGTTTCTTGTTTAAATCTACTAAAGAGTAATTATTTTCATTTACTGGTATCATATTATTAAAATTAACAGCTCCTAATTCGCCATCTTTAATTTTGAAAAAGTCAACTGTATTTTTCATATTTTTGTGTTTAGACTTTGGAGTGATAATGGTGCAAAATACTCACAAGTATTTTTAGGTAATAATCAATATTTTTTGAAAATTTTCTCTAATTTACATATGGTCTATAAATTCTTTTAAATCTTTTTTATTCTTCTGACAACAGATTATATTATAATTTGTTATTTAATTAACTTTTCAAATGAATTTGCATTTAATATAGTATTAGATATAAATTCTCCCTTATAAAAATTAGCCCAGTTATTAAAAATACAAGGTGCATTTTTCGCTTTTTCTAATGAATCTATTTTTATAAAGTTTATTTTAATGTTTTTTCTTTAGCATAATCTGATAATTCTTTTACTTCATATTCTACATAAGGTCATTCATTACTATAATAAATAGTAAAATCTTGATTATTTCCTTTTTGTTTTGAATCATTTATTGCATATTCTAGTAATTCTTTTCCAATTCCTTTTCCTTTAAAACTTCCTGCTACCCATAAGCAATATTTAAGTTGTGCCAGAAATTATATTAATGTTTACTTTTCATTATTAAATCTCTTTTATATGCTTAAATATTATTACTTTCTAATATCTTTTTTGCATAAGAACATTCTGCAATAAGATTTTTATTGTATTTTTCTGAATTTTCAATAACACATTTTATTAATGTTTTTGCAATTCCTTGTCCTTGATATTTGCTGTCTACTGCAGTATAAATTATATTCCATGTATTATCTAATTCTTTAAATTCACATTCACCAATTTCAATTTCATTGTCATAAGCCACTACCCTATTTTCTTTTTTTATAAATTTAATATTAATCATTTTTTATCCTCTCTACAAGTGGTAATTTCTATTTCACTTTTTTATAAATACTTTCACAAGCTTTACAAGTAATTTTCATTTCATAACTAGCTACTTTTTTGTCTAATATTGTAATTAATGGCTCATTATCTTTTGGACAACAAAGTCTATTTTTTATAACAACTAATTCATTATTACAATTTTTGCCTTTTTTACTATCCTCAAAATTTAATAATGCACTCCCAATGCTACCACAATTACATTTATATTTTAATTCTAACCTATCATAAGTTGAATAACATAAATAACCTATATTTTCATTACATTTATCACAATACATCCATCCACCATAATTAGTTGCTAATCTTGTATTTACTAATTCTTTATCTTTTAATGCTCTTGCCATAACCTTATCTCCTTTCAAAATTGTATTTTATTATTGTTTTTTATCTTTCCACTCATGATATAAAATATCTTTTAAAACTAGCATACTTTCTAAAGTATTAAAGTCATATTCTTTCTGGAGTTTAATAAGCATTTCTCTAATTTTACTTGCATACTCTTCTATATTTACTTGCTTTTGATATTTTGCAAGAATTGGATATTTCTTACTCCAAGCATTTGTCCAATTTATTTTTTCTTCTTTTTCTTCATTAGTATTTTTTATCACTTGTTCAATTTCTTTTAAGTCTACATCAAATTCAATTAATTCATCTAAAGATAATTTATAAAGTTTTGCTAATTTCTTTGCTTGATAAATATCTGGTACAGTTTCATCTGTTTCCCACTTTGAAATTGTTTGTCTACTTACACCCAATTTTTCAGCAACTGTCTCTTGTGATAATCCTGTCTTTTTTCTTGATTGAAATAAATTATTTCCTAAATTCATTTTATCCACCTCCGAATTAAGTGTATAACATTAATCAATTTTTTTCTATCAATTATATTTTGCTATTTTGCTATTTTTATTAACATGATATTTATTTTAAAGAATATCTTCTACTCCCATTATAACTGCTTCAGTTGTGCCTTTCTTCTTGCTTATTCCAAGTCATAATATACTCTATTTCGTTTGTCTTTTCATCTATATCTTCACTTGTAATCTTAAAATCATTCTTTTTATAAAAATTGATGGCACTTATATTTTTCTTATATACATTTAAGCTCAAACTATTTCTGTTTTCTTTTACTTTATTTAATAAAGATGTTCCTATTCCATTACACTGATTATTTGTATTAACAAAAATTCCTTCAATATAATTATTATCTAATCCAAGAAATCCTACAATTTTTTCTTTAATAATATAAACATAAATTTCTGCATTTGGTAAAATTTCTTTTACATATTTATAATTATTTTCCCAATATTCTCTTGAAATGAATTTATGAGCTTTTATATTTTTACTTTTCCATATTTGCATTATATCGTTTATATCATTCTTTTCAAATTTTCTTATCATATATTTCTCCTATAAATTCATCATCTAATGATTTTCTTATTCTAATACTAATGCTTTTTTAGGGCAAAAATTTGAACATTTGCCACATCTTATACATTTATCATAATTTATTTTAGGTGCTTCAAAATCTTTCTGAGTTAATGCTCCAACTGGACAAACATTTACAGCTGGGCATTTATGATTTTGTGGGCAATTTTTTATTACTATTTTTAATTTTCTATCCATAAATTTATCTCCTTTCATAATTGTAATTTGTTAAAAAGTTGTAATTTGTCTACTTTTTGACTATACTTAAAATTGCAATTTTTGTTCTACTTACTTAACATTTTTATTGCTTCATCTTCATTTTCTACAAAAAATATATCTTTACCATTATTACTTTCATATATGAAATCTTTTAATGGTTTACTTGTATATTTTGGGTAATCTCCATATATAGCAAATTTAGTCTGATAATTTATAAATTTTTGTAAAATTTCTCCTGCTAATCCCTTACTTAATATAAAAAAATCTTCTGTTACTGCGTGTTTATTTAATGCTATTTTATAACAATTTGTTTCATATCTTATAGTCATAATAAAATCTATTGCTGATTGAATGTCTTTTATTATAATTTCATTACTTTTTACTATTGCTATATCATTTATAATTTTTGTTTCCATTTCTATTTCTCCTTAAAATTGTAATTTATCAGTAATCTAATCGTTTTATAAATCTATCAATATTTTCATTTAATATTTTTATTTCTTTATTTTTATCTATATTTTTACTTACCATCTTTGTAATAAATTTATCGAATCCTTTTTGTTTTTGTATATCCATTTCTCCACCAAAAGTATCATAAATAATTGCACTATCTAACAAATCTTTTGGAATATTTTGTTCATAATAACTTTTATAATTTTCATTAAAACCGCAACAAATAAAATATGCCACTTTTTTTGTCTTCAAAATTTCAATATTACTAATTAAAAATTTTTTTATTTTTTTGTCTATCATTCCCATTCTAATTGGAGTACCTATAACAATTAAATCATATATATTTATATCTTCATTTTGATTTAATATATTTACCATTTTAGAATCTTTTATCTGTCTATTTATTTGTTTAGCACATTTTTTTGTTGTTCCTGTTTTACTAGCATAAATAATTAAAGTATTCAAATTATTTCCTCCTCTTTAACTATTTTTCTCTGCAATGACACTCTGGATTTTCACAAGTACAATTAGAATTATAGCCACTAGCACATTCATCAGTACAAGTACATTTCCATCTTTTTAAAGTAGGAAATAATTTCATACAATATTCTTTCATTTCTTTGTTAGTCATTCCTGCTTGTGAGCCATATTGAGAACACATTTCTATATATTCTTCCATTGTAACCTTGTCTATAAATTCCCCATTTTCATAACAATATTTGCAATAATCCACATTGATACTTCTATCTTTATTTGTACTTAATTGTTCATTTGCTGTTATAGGCATACCACAACTTTGACATATTTTATTTTCCATTTTTTATTCTTCTCCAATCATTTCTAAAAATCCCTAATTTTTTTATTATTATATAACAAAAGGAAGATAATTTCAACTTATTATCTTCCCTACTTATTGTTATTATGTAACATTTATTATACTCAATATTTCTTGTTAATACTTGTCTATAAATGAAGAGCAACTTGAAAAATCTATTATTTCACTTTAGAATTATTGTATTTTTATTCTTCATCTTTAATGATATTTTTACTTCCAAAGTAAGTGGCTAAGAAGTATGCTCCATATATTACTCCTATAATAATAACTGTATTAATTGCTGATGGTAACAAATCCTCTTCACTAGCTATTCCAGCCATAGTTTTTATTGCGAATTGTATTCCATATATAGAGTGTATAATGGCAAGAACTAGTGGAAGTCCGAAGAATATTCCAATTTGTCTAAATAATGCTTTATTTATCATCTTTTCATCACAACCGATTTTTCTTAAAATAGTATATCTTTGTTTATTATCTGAACTATCTGTTAGTTGTTTTAGTGCAAGTATTGCTGAACTTGCTATTAAGAATATTATTCCTAGATAAATTGCTATAAATGTAATAATTGTTGCTACTCCTATGCTCGCTTCCATAATACTTATTTTAGTTAGTCCATCTATATCTAATCCATTATTAGATAAATTTTGTATAAACCCTGAATCACTACTTGAAAATATCATTTCTATTTTTTCTTTTTCTTCCTTTGTATTTGCATTATAGTTTGCAACTAGAAAAGTCATTTCTTTCATATTATCTGTTAGCATGCAATTATCTGGGACTAATATAATTCCTGTATTTGTATGATTTGTTGACATTGCTATAAATCCATCTTTACATTCATTATATTTTGTTTTGTATTGTTTTCCTGCGATTGTTAAAGTATTGTTTTTATCTGCTAATACTTCATTTCTTACTTCTTTCATGTTAGTAAAATCACAAAGCATTATATATTCATTATCATTTAAATTATATTCATTTATTCCATACAATTTTGCTATTTTATTGTAATCAGATATTTTTACAATTTGTTCTGTTGTATCGTATGCAAGATTAGGAAATTTGGCTTTTAACTGTTCTAGTTTGTCTCCAAAAAAATCTTTCCAAGTCAAATCATTACTTGCATATATTGTTATTTCTATCATATCTTTTAATACATTTATATCTAGTCCATTATTTTTTAATGTTTCTATTATTGGTATTTTTGAATCTTCTCTTTGTTCTTTTGTAGTCTTTGTTTCTATTCCATATTTTTTATAATTTTCTGGTAAATTTGCTTTTTTATATAGATTTAAATCTACTGGTGTCATTTCAATTAATTCTCTTTGCATAGTATTTCGTAGTGCTAAACTTGAAGAAAGTATTGATATTGTCATAAATAGCATTAAGCATATAACACTCATACTAGCTACCATTGTATTAATTTTATTATTAATTTGCCTTAATACAAACATATTTGTACCTTTTAAGTATGTATTTTTCATTTTTTGAATTATTTGTATTATAAAACCTGATAAAGACCAGAAAATTAATATTGTACTAACTATTCCCATAAATATAGGAGGTAATATCTTATTTGCTGTATTTAAACTATTTATATCTGCTGTTACTTTCCAATAGGCATATCCTAGTATTGATATTGCACTTAAAAATATTAATATACAAATAAATGGATTTTTTATTTTTACTTTTTCATTTTTCTTTGTTGCATTCAATAGATTAATTAATTTGTATCTTGAAACTGTAAATGTGTTAAATAGCATTACCGCAATATACATTACTGTAAAATAAATACAAGTTTTTATACATGCATCTTTTGAAAATACAAATTTAAATTCGCTCATGTCTGCTTCAAACATTTTAGCAACTAATATTGACATAAATTGTGATGCAAATATACTAAAAATTATTCCTACAGCAAGTGAAATTATTCCGACAAATATTGTTTCCATTATAATAATTTTTGATATTTGTCTTCTACCCATTCCAAGAGACATATAAATTCCAAATTCTTTTTTTCTTCGATTAATTAAAAAATTGTTAGCATACACAATTAATAATCCAAGTATAACTGCAACAAATACTGATACAAATCCAATCATTGTTATCATTAGCTTTATAATTTCTCTTTGTGATTGTGATACTTGTAGCATTGCTTGTTGACTATCAATAGAGTTAAACATATAAAAGATTGCTACACCCAATACTAATGTTAAAAAATATATTGTATAATCTTTTATACTCTTTTTCATATTATTAAAAGATAACTTAAATAACATCGTTTAAATCACCTCCAAGAAGTGTTTGCACCTCAATTATCTTTTCAAAGAATTGTTTTCTTGTATCATTTCCTTTAATTATCTCATTAAATATTTTTCCATCTTTTATAAATAAAATCCTATTTGCATAAGAAGCTGTAAAAGCATCATGTGTAACCATTAAAATAGTCGCATTCATTTTTTGATTTAAAAATTCAAAGTTTTCTAATAATTGTCTTGCTGACTTTGAATCTAATGCTCCAGTTGGCTCATCTGCTAAAACCAATTTAGGATTTGTAATAATAGCTCTTGCAGATGCAATTCTTTGCTTTTGTCCTCCTGATACTTGATATGGATATTTTTTTAGGATATCTTTAATTCCTAACTTTTCTGCAATTGTATTTACTCTTTTATCAATTTCTCTAACATTTACTTTTTGAATTGTTAATGCTAAAGCTATATTTTCATAAGCTGTTAGCGTATCTAATAAATTAAAATCTTGAAAAATAAAACCTAGTTCTTCTCTTCTAAACTTATTTAATTTGTTTCCTTTTAATTTTGTAATATCTTCTCCATTAACATTTATATGACCTGCTGTAACTCTGTCTATTGTTGAAATCACATTTAATAATGTACTTTTTCCTGAACCACTTGCTCCCATAATTCCAACAAATTCTCCTTTTTCTACTGTAAAGTTAATGTTATCTATTGCTTTTGTTAAGTTCGATTTGTTTCCATAGTATTTTTCTATGTTTTTTACCTCTAATACTTTTTCCATTATAAAAACTCCTTTCAAATATATCTTTATTATAAATCACTTTTTTTATAGTTCCTATCGATTTTTCTTACATTATCCTTACATTTTTGTAAGTTTCTTTATAAGTGGGCAGATATTTAATGGGGATAGGGGGCCAGGTCTTTAATCCCCACTTTTTAACAAAAGAAGTGGGGATTAAAGACCTGGCCCCCTATCCCCATTAAATACCTGCCTCTTTATAACCATTAATGCATAATTTATTTAAGTAATTCTGTAATGTCCTATTATTTTTATGTTGTTTTGTTGATATAGTTCTAGAATATCTTCTTCATATCTAATTTGTTGAGGATTTGCATGATGTATTAAATATGGAATTCCTTTTTTATTTCTCTTATCAGAAATAATGCCTATATGTTCATCAAAAACTATAATATCTCCTCCTTGCCATTCTTCGATTTTTGCTAAATCTGTTGTAAGTGATTTGACATTGTTTTTTAAATATATATTTAAGTTTCTTACTCTTCTAAAATCTATATTTTTATCAATTGTGTCAATAGCATATCTTCCTTTGTTTTCTATAATGTCTTTATTTACTAGTTCCATTAAATCATATCCTGCATCTTTAAGTCCAAAAGCAATTACATCTGTACAAACTCCATATTCATCATTTGGATATCCTGTGTTATAGTATTTACTTTGATATTTGGGTTTTGTTGATATATATTTTTTTACATTATTTAATATATCAGTTTGGTCATCTATTCCATCATTGTCTTTATCAACTTCGCTAATATAATTCTCAATATTAAAATCACTGTTACTGTATTTCTTGTGTTCGATTATGTTTATTTTATATAATAGTATAAAAATACTACAAGTTATTATTATACATATAATTATAAATATTATTGGTTTCTTGTACATAAATACTTCTCCTTTTATAAATTATTATTTTTTTGAATTAACCTTCTTTCTATCTATTAAAATTATAAATAATATTTTTTATTATATCATAAAGGAATAATAATCTTCAATAAACAATTTATGCATTTAGAATATATCCTCAAAATATGGTTATACTATTGAAGAAATTTGGGGGTGTTTATATATGAAATTAACTATATGTGAATTAAGTTATTTAAATGAATTAATTACAAGTTGTGTTAATACTATTACATGTATGTCTTTATTTAAAAATCAGGTTACTAATGAAGAATTAAAGTCTTTATTATCTACTCATTTTCCAATACACATTGAAGATTACAATAAAAAAGTAGAATTTGTAAAAAATGCAGATACTGCATCAGGAAAATTAAATGTTCCTGAACTTAATACTTCTATTTTTTCTTCAGATAGTGATACTTCAAAAACTGCAGAACCTATTACTGTAAATACTAATGTTACTACTTTGACAGATAGAGAAATTGCTTTATCTTATTTTCTAACATTAAAAAGAGCTGGAAAAGAATATGCAATCGCTTCTATGGAAGCTACTAATCCAACATTAAGGCAGTTCTTAAAAGATGCTTATACTATGAGTTGTAATCATTCTTATGAAGTTTATGAATGGATGGCTAAAAATAATTATTATCCTATTATTTTAGCAACTGGTGAACAAACTGGTAATATTGCTAGTATTTATAATCCTATAAGTCTGTAAAAAAAGTCTATAGTGGTGATAGGGGGCCAGGTCTTAAATCCCCATTTTTGCATAAAAAATGGGGATTTAAGACCTGGCCCCCTATCACCACTATAGACTTTTTACAGCCCCTTTTATTTTTATACCCAGATAATAAGTATAAGAAAAACTATTCCTAGAATTATAAAAGAGTATCCTAATATTCTGCTCATTTTTCTAAATGTCTTCTCACTTTTAGGCATTGGATGAAATAAATTTTTTCCTGATTCATAACTCATTTTTGGAAAGTAATTTCCTATTATCATAAATAATATTCCTAAAATTAGACATACACTTTTTCCTACATAGACTGTACTTCCTAATGGAACTTCTACCATAATAATATATATTAATACTGTCATAATCGGAATAAACCATTCCATTATTTTTACAATTTTAGGTTTTTCGCTATTTTTTAGCTTATTTACATTCATTGTAAATAATAAGCATATTGATTGTACAATTGCCATTATTACTGGTATTCCAAATAATGCAAAGTTTTTTGGTGCATAATTGTCTGGTATATCATTTATAGTAAAGTGTATTGGCATTTGTTCTGGTAATTTATTATATAGTACTACTCCTAATAATATTGGTAATAAACATATAATAACACTTAGTATTAATGTTCTTTTATCTTTCTTTTCCATTTTTATTTCCTCCTAACTTATAAATCCAAACTAAAACATCTTCAAACACAGAACTGTTTAATTCATAAAATATGAAATTTTTATGTTTTGTTTCTGTTACTAAATTTGCTTTTTTTAAATGTGATAAATGATATGATACTGTTGCAGCTGTTAAATTAAAACTATTCGATATTTCTCCTGCTGTTTTTCTCCCATCTTTTAATAATTCTAGTATTTCTCTTCTGACTGGGTCACTAATTGCTTTTAATGTTTCCGACATTCCCATATAATCACCTACCTTTTACTATTTCGATATATATCTAAATAGATTATATTATTATTTTGTGGTTTTGTCAATAACTATTTAGATATTTTTCTAAATAGTTATTGAAATAATTTTAATATGGATAGAATGCCAGGTCTTTAATCCCTACTTTTTAATAAAAAGTAGGGATTAAAGACCTGGCCCCCTATCCCCATTAATATCTATGCTTTCATGTTTAAGTAATGTTATTTTTTTATCAATACCACCTGCATATCCTGTTAAATTTCTATTTGTTCCTATTACCCTATGGCATGGAATAATTATAGATATTGGATTATGTCCAACTGCACCTCCGTATTGCTTGTGCTGACATCTTTTCTTTATTCATTTCTTTTGCTATGTTTTTAGCAATTTCTCCATATGTTGTAACTTCTCCATATGGAATTTCACAAAGTAATTTCCAGACTCTTTTTCTAAATTCACTTCCAATAGGATTTAGCTCTAATTCTGTAATTTTAGGATTTTCCCCTTTAAAATATTTATCTAGCCATATCTTAGTTTTTAATAATATATCTTCATTATTTTTCTCTTTAATCTCATCCTTTATTTTTCCCAAATAATATTTTTGCCCTTCTATCCAAAGTCCTATTAATTTATTATTTTCACTTGCTATCAATAATTTTCCAACTGGTGAATTGTAATTTGTAGTATATATCATAATATTTCCTTTTATTTTTTCTAAATTATATTTTCTATTTATTATTTAAAATTTTTTATAATTATCTTTTAATTTTCTATGTATTTGTATTTAGTAACTCTTCTCTATGTTCTTGATAATATTGATAACTTAAAGCTTCATTCTCTGAAAAAACGTCTGCTTCTATAATTTTTCCTATAAATAATGTATGTGTGTCATTTTCTATTTTATCTATTATTTCACATACCATGTATCCTAATGAATTATTTATAATATCCATTTCTTCTATTTTAGTAGTTTCTATTTTTTCAAATTTATTTATATTTCTTGCAGAATTAAATCCAAATGTTTTTATTATTTCTGGTTTTACATCTTTTCCTAATATGGATATTGCAAATTTATTATTATTTCTTAATAATTCATTTGTGTAGTTCCTTTTCATTACTGAAACTGAAATTAATGGATTGCTACCAAAACTTATTTGTGATACTGCGTCTACTACACAGCCTCCTCCTTTTGTTGTTAGTATATACATTCCTTGAGTTATTTTCCTTGTTATATTTATATTTTTCATTTTTAATATTCCTTTCAATTTTAAACTTTTATATTTTTATTATATTTAATGTTATTATATAATATTTTCCATTTACATCTTTTTTAATCTAATTATCTAAATGTATAATTTTTGTTGCTATATTTTTTATAAAAGTTTCATCATGTTCTACAAATATAATTGTTGGTTTATATTTTATTAAAGCTTCTTCTATTTGTATTCTTGTTAGAATATCTATATAATTAAGTGGCTCATCCCAAATATATATATTAGCTGATTCTGAGATGCTTTTTGCTATTAAAACTTTTTTCTTTTGTCCTTCACTCATTTCTTGTATATTTTTGTTAAATTCTGAATTTGAAATCCCCATTTTAGATAACATTGCTTTAAAAATACTTTCATCTACTTTATTTTCATTTGCAAATTCTTTTAAATTTCCTTTTAGATTTTCTGTGCTTTGTGATACATATGATATTTTTAAGTCGTTTGCAATTTTTATGTTTCCATTATATTGTATTTGATTTCCTATAATTAATTTTAATATACTAGATTTTCCTATTCCATTTTTTCCTGTAATTGCAATTCTATCTCCATTTTTTATTTCAAATGATATTTGATTGAATATTTCTTTATTATTATATTTTATTTGAAAATCATTTGCTATAATTAGTGGATTTTTTCTACTTTCTAATGGTGTTATTTTTAAATTATCATTTCTATCTATGTTATTTAATAAATTAGATTTTTCTTCAATAGATTTCTCAATTCTTTTTTCCATTACTTTAGATTTTTTCATCATTTTTGCTGCCTGATGTCCTACATATCCTCTATCTATACTTGAACCTGAATTTGTTGTATTATATTTTGATTTTTCTATTTTGTCTGACCAATTTGCTGTATTTTTTGATGCAATCTGTAGTCTTTCTATGTCTTTTTTTAGTCTTTCATTTTGAGTTGTTTCAAATTTATCTTGTTTGTTTTTATTTTCTTGCCAAGATGAAAAGTTTCCTTTTTGAATTTCAATATTTGTATTGTTTATAGAAATTATATGATCTACTACTTTATCTAAAAATTTCCTGTCATGTGATACTAGTATAAATCCTTTTTTCTTATTCAAATATTGTACTAAATTATTTCTTGTTTCAATATCTAAATGGTTTGTTGGCTCATCAATAAGTAAAAAATTATTTCCTTTTAGAAATAAACTTATTAATAATATTTTTATTTGCTCTCCTCCACTTAATAAATTGAAATTTCTATATAGTATTTCAATATCTGTATTAAGTAAATTTAATTCTTTTATTATTTCCCAATCTCCTACATTTGGTGCAATTTCATTAACAATTTCTATTGCCATTTTTTCTTTGTTTTTTACTTCAAATGGAAAGTAATCAAATTCTACATTTTTTGTTATTGTTCCTGTATATTTATATTTTCCTAATAATAGTCTTAAAAATGTTGTCTTTCCTTTTCCATTTCTTCCAATTAATCCTAATTTCCAATCTGTATCAATATTAAATGATACATTTTCAAAAACATTATTTATGTTTTCTTCATATCCAAATGTTAAATTATTTACATTTATTAAAGACATATTTACCTCCATGATAGAATTTTGTTTGCTTTATAATAGCATAATAGCCAATAATTATCAAGGTAATTATTGGCTATTTACTATTCCATTCTTTTTAGGATTTATATTAATTATTTTTTATTACTTTTTTCTCCATAATTTTATAATCAGAAGCTTCTGGTTCTTTTATATCTTCATCTGTAACTGTATTAAATTCATATTCAAATGTTGTTACTTTTTCTTCTATATTTCCATTTTCTTCAATTTTTTCAATTCTTTTTGTGTTTAATCCTGTGTCTTTATTAACATATGTTATCATATTTTTTGTATTTTCTGAATAAATAAAATTTGTATTATATAAACTTGACATTTCATAGTATTTTTCTCCATCTAATTCAACTGTTTTAATTCTAGTTACCATTGCATTAAATATTCTATTAAATATACTCCAACTATATCCTACATTTCCAATTGTTGAATATGATGATTTATTTTCTATATGGGCACCTCTAAGTGGTGCTTTTTCTTCATATGTATACATTACTTTTCCTTCTTTACTTTCTGTATACAATTTTCTTTCATTTGGATAAGTTATTTGTATTATTTTACTTTCATTACCATCTGAATCTTTTCTTTCCATTGTCGTTTTATTAACATTTTCTTTTATAAATGTTTCTATCTTAACTGTATTTTCTAATATTGTTTTAATATAAATATTGTTATTATTATTTTCACAATTTGTTACTTTTTGGTCTATTTGAGCTAATATTATTGTTTTTCTTGTAACATTAATAGCAAAAATACATAATATGATTAAAATTGATAGCATTATTATTTGCCATATTTTGAATTTTTTCTTTTCCATATACATCACCTCTTATCTTATGTGTAGCCTAGCTATCATAAGCATATTTGCTTTTAGACCTATGGCTTTGCGTCATAAGTTTTCACTTACTTTACTCTTTAACAACTTATATAAATTATACCACATTTTTCACTTTTTTACAAATTTGATATTTTTATGTAAATATGTTATAATTATGATTGATGAATGTTTTTTACTCCATTACATCATGAACTATTAACATTTTTATCAGTGGCGATTGTCACATAAGGAGGAGAGCTATGTTAGATATTAAAACAGCAACTGTTATTAGAAAACATATTAACAAAGAGCTTGGCCCTGAAGCTATCTCTTTGGAAGATGTTTGCAGGATGGAACCGCTTCCTGTTACTACAAGGAGTTCTTCTAGCTATACTGTCTTAGGTCTGCAGTATAGTGACTTGAGTATTCTTGTTTGGGTTCAGTTTAGTGAGGAGCTTGGGGTCATCGTTCGGCAAGTCAATTTCCGTTCTTGGTAAATCTAGCATAAAAATGTGGGGATAGAGATCCATGTCTCTATCCCCAGATTTTTTTATCCTATTTTTCTTTTTCTTCTTGACACTATATTGGTAATAATAATAAATGCTATTGTAAATATAAAAATTATTCCCATATTTTCTAATACTGGTCTTAAACTTTCAATATTAATATTTTCTATTTTTGTAAGTAATTCATTATTACTAATAAAATAATAAGATGGTAATATATGAGCTATTTTTAATACTGCATCTGGTAGCCATTCCATTGGCACAAATGCTCCACATAGAAAGCTTGAACCAAGTGCTATTACATTTACAATTCCATTTATTGCATTTTTGTTGTTTACTAAATTTCCTATTAAAAATGCTATTGTTACTGCACATATTGTGAATATAAATGAGTTTAAAATATAAATTAATCCATGTGTTGTGAACATTATATTTCCTACTAATATAAAACTTAATATTACATAGAATATCCATAGTATTATAGCAAATAAGCTATTTGATAAAAGTAAATATCTGTTGTATTTTCTATAGTTCATACTACTAATAATTGTTCTTTTTGATATATTTTGTTCTTTAAAACTAGATAATATTAAGCAAATTACATATACACATCCTGCTAATATACTATAATTTGCAAAATTATAATAAAATGTTGCTTTCTTTAAGTTTTCTGTATCTAATTTTGATGTAATTTGTATTTCTGTTTGTTTTGATAATGTTTCATTTATATTTTCGATTATCTCTTCTTCAGAATTTATATTTTTTTGATATATATTTGCTATTTTTATGTATCTTTCTATTATCATTTCTGCAAGACTTGATTGATAGTCTCCTGTACTTTTTATTTCAATTTCAGGATTTTTTCCATTTAAAAAGTTTTCTCTATAGTTCTCAGGTATATAAATAATGTAATTTACATCTCTATAAAATAAAGCATCATTTATAGACTCTTCATCATTTTCTATTTCTTTTACATTGCTATTTTCTTTAATATAATCTACTAAATTTTTAGTTATTCCTTTTTCTTCATCTTGATTTATAATTAAAATATCTGGCTTTGTCGCTATAAAATTTGGATTGTTCTCACTTGTTTTCATATTAAATCCACCAAAGAAAATTAAAATTACTGTATACATTATTATTGGTGCTTTACATTTATTTAATACTTTTAAAAATGTTTTAAATACTGTCATATTTCTGCCTCCTTAAACTAATTATTGATATTGTTATCATTATAAAAGCAAAAATGATTAAACTTGCTATATTAAAAAAGTATCTATCTAATGTGTCATAATAATATAATGAGTAAAATCCATCTGTTATCATACTTGCTGGATTTAATTTATTTACAATAGGAATATTTTTATCAATAATATATTTCATTGTTATTCCCATCATTCCAGATAGAAAACATCCTAACATTGTAATCGATATAAGTATTCCTGTTTTTATTCCTTCATTTGTTTTAAATAATACTCCTACTGCTAATCCCATAGATAATCCTGTAAAGCTTCCAACTAACCCTAATAAGATTATTAGTGGTAGATTTGTTCCATAATCTACTTTTAATATAAATATTGTATATATAAATAATAATGAAAGTCCTATCAGTTGTACTATATAACTTGCGGAAATACTACTAAGAATTGTTTTTACTTTTTGAGTTGGTGCTATTGATATTCTTTTTCCATTATTGCTCATATTTGCTAAGTTTTGATTAATTGCTACCATTCCAAGTATCCCACCATATAAACATGTCATTGCTATTAATGTATAATATTCTATCATAGTATAACTTAAATTATTTTTTGATATATTTTTAATATTTACTTCTTGATTTTCTGTCATTTCTATTATATTTTTATAAATTTTTTCATAGTCTATATTATAATTTTGAGATATTATTTCTTTTTCAATTTCATTTTTAGCAATGTTATTTATAATTTCATTTGTTTGTATAATTTCCTCTGTTACTGATTTTAATATAGTTTCATTTATTCCACTTGTTGTAACTATTATTTGGGGTTCTTCTTTTTCTAGTATCATATATCCACTTATTTCATCATTTTCTAATAGTTCTTTTGCTTGTTCTTCTGTAACATATTTGGTGTTAAATAATCTATTTTCATTTTTTTCATCACTTAAGTTTTCAAAAGCTTCTTTAAATATTTTATTATTTTCAAATTCTTCATTATTAACAATTGCTATATCAATTATTTCTAATTTTTCACTATTTTCAATATTTGAAAAAGCCATATTGAAAAATGTTCCTAATATTATTGGAAAGGCAAATGTCCAAAATATTAGAGTTTTATTTCTAAAGAGAGTTTTTAATGTATATTTAAAATTATGTCCAAACATTAGTCTCTAAGTTCCTTTCCTGTTAATTCTAAAAATACATCATTTAATGTTGGTCTTTCTGAATATATTTTATTATATTTTATACTCTCTTTTTTTAAATACTCTATTAGTTCCACTAAGTTGTTTTTGCCTTTTTTGTATGTAACAAGTAATATATTTCCATTATAATTTACTTCATCTACATTTTCTAATTTCTTTATTTGTTCTATATATTTTTCTTCTAAAACATTTACTTCTAATGTTACTTTTTCTTCTATTTTTGCTAATTCTTTTAATTCATCTGTTGTTCCTGTGGCTAATATTTTTCCTTTATCTAATATAATTACTCTATCACAAATAATCTCTACTTCTTCCATATAATGTGTTGTATAAATTATTGTAGCTCCATTATCTCTTAATTTTTTAATTCCATCTAATATGTTGTTTCTACTTTGTGGGTCTACTGCTACAGTTGGTTCATCTAAAAATATTAATTCTGGTTTATGTGCTATTCCACATGCTATATTTAGTCTTCTTAAAAGTCCTCCTGATAGTTGTTTTGGATAGAATTTTTTAAATTCTTCTAGTCCTACTAATTCTATAGCTTCTTCTATATATTGTTTTCTCTTATTTTTGTCTTTTATATATAGCCCACAAAAATAATCTATATTTTCATATACTGTTAATTCTTCAAATACTGCTACATCTTGGAATATAACTCCTAATTTTGATTTTATATCATAAGCATTTGGTTTCATTTCTTTGTCAAATATTTTTATACTTCCTTTGTTGAAGTTTAATAAAGATAATATACAATTTATTGTTGTTGTTTTTCCACTTCCATTTGGTCCGTAATAATCCTAATATCTCTCCTTTATGTACTTCAAATGATAAGTTGTCAATTGCTTTTAAATTTTTGTATTGTTTTGTTAAATTTTTAACTTCTATTATATTATTCAATTTTGTTTCCTCCTTTTTCGTCACATAGGGGCGTCCCTTTTTGTCACATATTTGTGTTAAAATATCTCAAAAATAACCTTTACTATTGAGACATTCCTCTTACCATTTCTATTACTGTATTTTCTATTACTGTATTTATTTCTTCATCTGAAAATTCTACTGTCTTTGTTGCCACTAGACAAGCTATTCCATGTGTAAATATCCATACTTTTATATGAAATTTCTTTTGCTCTTCGGTTGATAGTCCTGTAAGTTTTTGTCCTGCTTTTATTACATTATCTCCTATTGCATCTGCCATTACAAAGTTTTCTGCATTTAGATTTGTTTTTTGCATGAATATTATTTTAAAAAACTCTGGATAGTCTTTTGCAAATTTGATATATGATAGTCTCATTTCTTTATATGCTTTTTCTTTATTTTCTCCGCTTAAGATATATTCTTTATATTTGTTATATATTTTTTCATAAACTGCTTTTTTTAATTCTTCCATATCTTTAAAATGATTAAATATTGGATGTACAGATGATTGTAATTCTTTGGCTATTCTTCGTGCATTTATTCCTTCAAAACCTTCTTTTTCTACTATTTTATATGTTACATTTATTACATCTTCTTTTTTAAATATCATTCTTGGTGGCATTTTTTCATCTCCTTTCAATAACTTTCGTTGCCTAACACGTGTTATTTTATCATTTCTTATTTATTTTGTATATAGTTTTTATAATTTTTTGTTTGTAATAAAATTATAATATTTTATTTTTAATTGTTAACTTTTTTGTAATACAATTTGGTAATTACTAAAATACAGATAAGTTCTAGTAGAACCTACCTGTATTTCTTTTATTTTTTATAATCTTATTAAAAATTTTTATATTTTATTATATATTATTTAATTGTATTTTGTTTTTTAAACTTTCTAATGCTTTTTTTCTTGCACTTAATTTATTTTTTTCTTCATTTGATATCTCTGCTAAAGTTTTCCCATTTTCTAATTCAAATATTTCATCAAATCCAAATCCATTATTTCCTCTAACATTTTCTGCAACATATCCATCTATATATTCTACTGATGTTATTGTATTATTTCCATCTGATATAGCCATAGCTGTAATGAATTTTAGTTTTCTTTTTTCTTTGGGTACATCTTTCATTTTTTCTATAATTGCTAAATTTCTTTCTCTATCTGTTCCTACATGCCATCTTTTTGTGTATACTCCAGGAAATCCATTTAGATATTCAATTTCTATTCCTGAGTCATCTGCTAAACACATTTTTCCATCTAATTTTTTTGCAATTGTTTCTGCTTTTTTTATTGCGTTTCCTAAAAATGTGTCTTGATCTTCTTCTACATCTATTTCAATTCCAATTTCTTTCATTGGTATTATTTTGTATTGTTCTAATATTTCTTGTGCTTCTTTTATTTTTCCTGAATTTCCTGAAGCCATTATTATTTCATTTTTTATCATAATATTATTTCTCCTTACTACTGAAATATCTTTTAATTTTAAAGAGTCTTTATTAATTTATACCCAATATTCTATATAATCTTTATTAAATACATATCTTGTTGATGGTCGATATGCTGATTCTTTTACTATTTTATCAGTTTTCTTTATCATAGGCTCTATCTTTTTTCTAAAGTTTGCTGGAATTAATTTTTTGTCTAATATTATTTCATATATTTGTTGTAATTCAGAAATAGTAAATTCTTCTTCTAAAAAACTGAAAGCAATATTAGTATTCTCTATTCTGTTTCTTAATCTTTTTATTCCTGTGTGAATTATAATTGCTGTTAATTCATTAATTTCAGACTCTTTTACTAATGTATGAGTATATTCTATATTATTTCTCTCTATTTTAGCTTTTGTTTCAATTTTGTATTCTATTTTTTTATTTTCACTATTTAGATTAACATTTTGTATTTTTTTTGTGCCTTCTATATTTTCAATAGAAATATCATAAAATTTTATATTGTTTGTTAGGTTTTTAATATCATTTTTATTTATTATTACTAAATATGTAACAATTAGTTCTTCATCATTTTTATAATATTTTGGTTCACCCCAAGTATATAGTTGTTCAATATAAAATTTTGATGTCCCAAATAATTCTTGTACACCTTTTATTACCGTGTTTTTTATATATTCTTTGTTGTTTATTTCAAATACTGGTAATTCATTTTTTTCATCTAGAACTATTTGTAGCTTTTTTTCTTTTAATCTTCTAACGTCTTTTCTTTCTTCATTATCTGTACTAAATATGATTACATTACTTTTAACTTTCATTCCTATATACTTCTCCTTTTATATGTTAATCTTTATATCTAATTTTCTAGAACTCAATTTGTTGTAATTCATTTTCATAATCAATGTCTTTTTTTGAAATAATCTCCCTTACATTTATTTTTCCTACACAATCTATAAATCTATATAATTTTCCTTCGTTTAAAACATTTAATTTGCCTGTTCTAAATTGTACTACACTTTCTATTTCCTTTGGAATTAATATTTTGTATTTTTCTTTTATTCTAGTATTTAATTTATCATAATCATTATAGATATCTGGATTCCAATTTTCTAAAAATCTATTATAAAATAAGTAATCTGTTAATAAATGTAAGAAATACCCCTCTTTATAACTAGTAGAAATACCATTTAGTTTAATAAATTTATTTAACCCTGGCTGACTTGTAACTAGTCCATAGTGTGATTTTGATTTATTATCTATCATATCTGGCTCAATTATTCCTTTATAAAAGCTTTGTAAATCTTCAATTTCATTGTTTTGTGCATATACTGAACCTATTGCTAAATGTATCATATATCCTGCCATAATTTTCCTTCTTTCTAGATATCAAAACATGTTAAACAAATTTTTAATTTCTTGTATATTACCACTTTTTTCTCCTTTTGTCCATAATCTTTTTCTACTTCTACTATAATAAGTGGCTTTTTCTGTTTCATATGTTCTTTTTAAACTTTCCTTATTAGAATAAGCTAGCATTTTAAATCTTTCATATAAGCTATCTCTTTAAAAGAGCATTCTTCCTATTTCACGAGCTAACCCTAAATAATTCTCTGGTTCTAACTTTAGTAAATTGTCTTTATCTTCTTTGTTTATTTCTAAATTTTCTATAAAGCATCTCATTTGTTCAATTGTTATGTTTTTTCCTCTTGTCATATTTTTTAAAATTTCATAAGCATTCTCATAACCATTTTTTCTTAAAATTGTTTGTACTGCTTCTGCTAAAATTTCTGGTGTGTTTTGTAATTCTTCTTTTAAATATTCTTCATTTACTTTTAATTTGTTCATACCTATTGTACATTGTTTAATTGCTATAATTGTATATGCAATTGCTATTCCTATATTTCTTAACATTGATGAATCACTTAAATCTCTTTGCATTCTAGAAACTTGAAGATTATCAATAAATGTTCCTAATACACCATTTGCCATTTTTATATTTGCCATAGAATTTTCAAAATTAATTGGGTTAATTTTATGTGGCATAACTGATGAACCTATTTCTCCTTTAATGTTGTCTTGTTTAAAATAATTTCTACTAATATACATCCACATATCATTATTAAAATCTAGAATTATATTGTTTAGTAATTTAATTTCTGAAAATATAATACATATATTATCATGTGATTCAATTTGCGTTGTAAATAAATTGTATTCTAATCCAAAACTTTCTACAAATTCTTTGCTTATTTTTATCCAGTCTATGTTTGGATAAGAAATTAGATGTGTATTAAAGTTTCCAACAGTTCCATTGAATTTTCCTGAAATCTTTTCATTTTTTATTTTATTTAAAATTTTATTGCATCTATATGCAAATATTCCTATCTCTTTTCCTACTGTTGTTGGTGTTGCATTTTGTCCATGTGTGTGTGATAACATTGGTATATCTATATATTCATTTGCTTTTTTCTTTAATGTGTTTATTAGTTTGTTTATATTGGGAATGTAAACATTTTCAATTAATTGTTTTGTCATTATTCCATAAGCTATATTATTTATATCTTCTGAAGTACATGCAAAATGTATTAAATGATTAAATTTTTCAGTATTCTTTTCTTTAAATTTATTTTTCAAATAATATTCAATGGCTTTTACATCATGTTTTGTTATGTTTTCTATTTCTTTTACTTTTTTTGCTTCTTCAAAATCAAATTTTTCTATTATTTCATCCATTATTTTAAAATCTTTTTTGTCAAAATCTATTTTTATTTCTTCTATTTGAAGTAATTTCTTTAGCCATTCTATTTCTACTATAATCCTATTTTTAATTAAATTATATTCACTAAAATAATTTCTTACTTCTTCTGTCATTTCTTTGTATCTGCCATCTATTGGTGAAATATTATATATATAATTTATCATTCTATTTTCTCCTTTTAACATACAATCATTGATTCTCTTCCCGCACCTGTTCCAATAAACTTAATTGGCACTTTTACTATTTCTTCAATTCTATTTAAATATTTTTTTGCATTTTCTGGTAAGTCTTCTCTGTTTTCTATGTTGCTTATATCTCCAAAGTTTCCATCAAATTCTTCATATATTGGCTCACATTCTGAAATATAATCAATATCTGTTGAATATTGCATACTTATTTTTCCATCTTTTTTATATCCTACACATAGTTTTATTTTATCTAATTTACCAATTGTATCTACATGGTTAATTGCAAGTCCTGTTATTCCATTTATCATAACTGCATATTTTAATGCTACTAAATCTAGCCATCCACATCTACGAGGTCTTTTTGTGGTTGTTCCATATTCATGTCCAAGTTCTCTTATTTTATCTCCTATTTCATTATTCTGTTCTGTTAAATAAGGACCTTCTCCTACTTTTGATGAATATGCTTTTAATACTCCATATACTTCTCCTATATATTTCGCTCCAATTCCTGTTCCTGTGCATATTCCTCCAATAGTTGGACTTGATGATGTTACATATGGATAGTTTCCAAAGTCTATATCTAGTAATGTTGCTTGTGCTCCTTCGCATAAAATTTTTTTATTTTTTTCTATTGCTTCATGTAATAAGTTTACTGTATCTACTACATATTTTTTTAAAGTATCTGCATAAAAATTATATTTTTTAATTATTTCATCTGCATCTATTGTTTTATGACCATATAGTTTAAAAATTTTATTTTTATCTTCGATATTTTTTCTTAATTGTTTTTCAAATTTTTTATTTATTAAATCTCCTATTCTTATTCCACATCTTTCATATTTGTCACAGTATACTGGTCCAATTCCTCTATTTGTTGTTCCTATCTTATTTTCTCTTAACTCTTCTTGTAATTTGTCCATTTCAATATGGTATGGAAATATAACATGTGCTTTGTCACTAATTTTTAGATTGTCTACATTATATCCATTTTCCTTTATATTATTGATTTCTTCAATTAATACTTTGGGATCTATTACTACTCCATTTCCTATAACTGCAATTGTATTTTTATTTAGTATTCCTGATGGAATTAAATGAAATGCAAATTTCTTTCCATCTATTTCTATTGAATGTCCAGCATTATTTCCTCCTGTACATCTTACTGATATGTCTGCCTCTTGTGATAGATAATCAATAATTTTTCCTTTTCCTTCATCTCCAAAAAAGCTTCCTAAAACAACTTTTACTTTATTCATAATACTCCCCCTTTACTTATTATTATTTTCATATTAAGTATTACATTTGCATTATATATATCTTTTTATTTTTTGTCAATACTTTTTATAAAAAATATATTAAGTAATTATGGTGATTGAGTACAAGTGGTGATAGGGGGCCAGGTCTTTAATCCCTACTTTTTAATAAAAAAGTAGGGATTAAAGACCTGGCCCCCTATCACCAAATATCTGGTCCCCTATCATCCAATATTATTTTTTAAATCTTTTAATTGTTTTATTAAATCATTTTCAAAAACTGTATTTTTTGCTAAATCTATAAACCATTTTTCTGTTTCTTTTATATATCTTTCTTGAAAATCTCTTGAAGTATATATTGCTTCTGACAAATTATGTATTCTATCTGCTAATTTTACCATTCTAGCCATTTTATTTTCACTTATTCTTTTCATATATTCTTCCATTATATAGCCATTTTCTTTTGTTACTAATCTTACTGCTTCTGCTATCTCCATATTAGAAATTTGTAAAATTTCCTCAAAAGTAGTATCTGTATCCTCCAATAAATCATGAAATAATCCTGCTATTTGATAATCTTTTGAAAAACCTTTTTTTTCTAATATTTTACTTACTTCAACAGGATGTAAATAATATGGTGTTCCTTGTTTTCTTTTTTGGTTCTTATGTTTCTCTTTTATATACTCTATATAATTATTATATTCCATAATCTTCCTTTCCTTATTTTATTTTTTATATTATCTAAATTTTATCATAACTTAAAAAAATACTCTATACATTTGTATAAAGTATTTAATTTTATTTTATACTATTTATTGCATCTTTTGTTATTTTATCTTTATCCAACTTATTAATAATAAACACAATTATAGCAACTATAATTAAAATTCCCACATATAAAATAATACTCATCTTCCAATCGCCAATTGCAAGATTCTGTCCTGCTAAAGTAGAAGTAATTACTGATGGAAATCTCGCAAATGTTGATATTAAAATAAATCTAATAGGCTTTATAGGTAATAAACCTGCAACATATACCAATAAATCTTTTGGTGTACCTGGAATTAAAAATAATATAAGCATAATCATTTCAATTTTTCTTGGATTTTGAAACAACTTATTATTTTCTATTTTTTTTACTTTTTCCTTATCACAGAAGTCATATACAAACTTTCTTCCAAACTTTCTAACTAATAAAAAAATCGATGTTGATATAATTCCTGCTGATATCATAATAAATACAGTACCCCAAATTCCACCATAACACATTCCTGCTAATATCTCTATTGGCTCTCCAGGAACTATTATCAAAAATATCTGTGCTACTTGAAGCCCAAATAATGAAAGTAATCCCCAAATTCCTGAACTATCAACTTTTTCTTTAAAAGCAACTTGTCCATCTGTTGTAGATAAATTTTTCATAACAGGAAATAAATATATAGTTATTCCCACAAATAATGTTATTACTAATAATGTTAATATAATTTTAAATATTTTTATTTTATTTTTTCTACTCATTTTTATCTATCTCCATTTATATTTCTATCAAATTGTACATCTGTTGCAATAAAATAAATTCCATATACTAAAATAAACATAAATAGTACTAGTGTTATGTTTCTAAAAATTTCTTCTGTTGTTACTGCAATTGTAAATATTTTACTAATACTTAATATTGCTGGAATACTAACTGCAATTGGTACTATCATTGGAATTACAAAATAGAATAATAGTTGTTTAAATATTGTTCTATTTATTTGAAATTCATCCATTCCTAACTTATTTAATAATTCATATCTATATCTATATTTTTCTGAATCACTTAATTGTTGTATTGCTAAAAGTGTAGCTGTTGACATTACAAAAATTAATGCTATATAAAATGCTAAAAATGATACTATTGTATAAAATGATTTTGTTTCACTAGTTCTTTCTCCTTTTGTTTGAACATTTCCTAATGATATTTGCATATTATATTCTTTTATTTCTCCATTAAAATCTCCTGTCATTGTTTTTTCTTTTTTTATTATAAAATCACTTAAATCATTATAAAACTTTTCATTTGTAATTTCTTCTGTTTGCACAACTAATTTATACATAAAGTCATAATGGTATATTTTTACATTTTCATTTTCTTGTTTAATTCCTATCATATTATCTTTATTATCATTTCTTATAATACTAATTATATCATCTGGAACTATAATTGTATAGCAGTATCCATTAAATCCCATTTGAGCTATATTTTCACTTTTAATTTCTTTTATATTCATTGTTTTTCCAAGTAATTCAATTTTATTATTTTCTTTTATATATTCTTTAAATGCTTTTTCTGTTGTTTTTAGACAATTAATTATTATTTCATCATCCTTAATTTCTACTTTTTCATTTCCTAATATTTCTCTCAATTTATTATAATCACTTAGTTTCATTACATATTCAATATCATCTATAAAGCTTCCTTTAAAAGTAGTGTTATCTAATGCTTTAGATATTCCTATTGATTTTATGTAATATAATCTATATTCATATATGTTTTTTACTTTTGCATTTTTCTCTATATATTCTTTATATTTTGAGAATTCTCCATCTGAAGTACTTACCATAATTTCAAATGGATATAACATTTCTATTTCATTATTTAGCATATTATTTAATAATAATGCTACATTTCCTCCTATTAATATTATTGTAAGCATTATCGCTATTGTTCCCATAGTAATACTCATTGTGTTTATTTTTGATGTTATATTTCTATATAAAAACATATTGTCTTTTTTATATTTTTTTGTTTTATTGTTTAAATATATTTTTATAATAAAACTTGATATACTTATATAAAATAAATATATACCAATGAAAAGCATTATTATTGCAATAAATATATTGTTTCCTGACATATTTTTTACATCTGTAAATTCTTTATTATTTATTAATAAAGCTACTATTAATAATATTATTGACAATATAAATATTAATAAATTTCCTTTTTGCTTTTTTATTATATTATTTTCATTTTTCTTTTCTGCATATAATAAATCATATACTTTTGTTTTCTTTATTTTTCTTTTGCAATTTAATAATACTATTCCAAATATTCCAAAAAAGTAAATTGCTGTCATAATTACTGCTTTTATACTAAAAAATATTTTTATTTCATATGGTTGGTTAAATAATTTCATTATAATTGTGGCAAATACTTGATATAAAAATGTTCCTAGTATAATCCCTATTAAAAATGCTATTCCTCCTATTATTATGTTTTCTAATGTGAACATCTTACTAATTGATTTCTTTTCTATTCCCAATATTTGATAAGTTCCAAATTCTTTGCTTCTTTTTTCTAACATAAATTTCATTGTGTAATTTATAAGCCAAGCCATAACTATAGTAATTATTATACTAATTGCTGTTATTGCATTTGAAAATTCGCTCATATAAGATGACAATTCAGTTACATCATTTGAATTTGCAATAGAATTAAAGCTAAACATTAATGAAACAGATATAATTACTGTTATAAAATATATAATGTAATCTTTTGCTTGTCTTTTAGCATTTCTTAAAGATAATTTTCCTAACATCTTCTATCATCACCTCCAAGAAATTCTAGTACATCTAATATTTCATTGTAAAATCCTTTTCTATCCTTTTCTCCTTTTTCTATTCTATTAAAAATTTTTCCATCTTTCAAAAATAATATTTTATTACAATAACTAGCTGATAATGGGTCATGTGTTACCATTAAAATTGTTGCATTCATATTTTTATTCATATCTTCCATTATTTCTAATAACTGCCTAGCTGATTTACTATCTAAACTTCCTGTTGGTTCGTCTGCTAAAATTATTTTAGGTAAATTCACAATTGCTCTACAAATAGCACATCTTTGTTTTTGTCCTCCTGATACTTGATATGGGTATTTATTTAATATTTCTTCTATTCCTAATTTTTTAGATATTTCTATTATCTTTTTATCTATTTGTTTTTCTGGTATTTTATTTATTGTTAATATTAATGCTATGTTTTCTTCTATTGTTAGTGTATCTAATAAATTAAAATCTTGAAATATAAAGCCTAAATTTTCTCTTCTAAATTTGGCTATATCTTCTTCCTTTATTTCAGTAATATCTTGTTCTTCTAAATAAATATGCCCTGAACTTACTGTGTCTATTGTTGATATGCAATTCAAAAGTGTTGTTTTTCCACTTCCACTAGCTCCCATTATTCCTATAAATTCTCCTTCTTCTACTTCAAAACTTATTTCATCTATTGCTTTTGTGATGTTTTCTTTATTTCCATAATATTTTTGTATTTTTTCTACTTTTAATATTTTTTCCAAAATTTTTCCTCCTTTTTCTCCCAAAAGATGTTTCTTTTGGGAAAGATGTTAAAGTTAACTTTATAAAATCATTCTATAAAATATTATAGTCTAATTTTCATCACATTCATATAGATGTTTCTTAAATTTATCTTAAATTTTTGTAAGATAAAAAATCCCCTTGTTGAGGATTTTATGTGTTGGTTTCTTTTTTATTTCTTGGTATTGTTATTTTTATTTTGGTATATTCATTTTCTATGCTTTCTGCATCTATTTTCATTTCTAGTCCTTCACATAGTTTCTTACATAAGTATAGCCCTATTCCTGTAGATGTTTTTTCTTTTCTCCCATTTGTTCCTGTGAATCCTTTGTCAAATATTCTGTCTATTTCACTTTTTTTGATTCCTATTCCATTATCTTCGATTGTTATTTCTACATTTTCTTTATTTTCTTTTGTATATATTGTTACTTTTGAGTCTTTTTCTCTTTTATATTTTATTGCATTTATTACTATTTGATTTAATATAAATTCTAACCACTTTTCATCTGTATACACTGATATATCTATATTTTTTATTTCTACTTTCATATTATTTTGAATCATAATTTTTTTATTTCTTGCAATTATATTTCTTATAACTTCTTCTATATTAATTTTTCTTATCATAAAGTCATTTGATATTTGGTCTAGTCTAGCATAAAATAGTGCTTGTTCTACAAAGTTGTTTATTTCTTCTATTTCTTCATCTATTTTATTTGTTATTTCTGATTTATTGTTTTCACATAATAGTTTTGCTGATGTGATTGGTATTTTTACTTCATGTACCCAACTTTCTATATATTCTTTATATTCTTTTTTAGATATTTTGGTATCATTTACATTATCAAGCATTGATTTATTTGCTCTTTTTAGTATTCTATAATATGCTTTATTTTCTTCTCTTCTTGGTTTTTTAATTATTTCAGTTATTAAGTATTTTTCTTGTAAATTATCCATCATTTTTTCTATATTTTTTATATATTTGTTTTTTACAAAGTAATTTATTATGAATCCTGATATAAAAAATATAGCAGAAATTATTATTATAAAAACTTGTGTATTTTTATCTGTTTTCATTGCATTTGTGTATAGTGTTATAATAACGCAATATATAATAAAACCTAATATAAAATTTATTTTGTCCTTAATATATTTACTGAATTTCATATTTTATATCCTTGACCTCTCTTAGTTTCAATTAAGTTTTCTATTCCTAATTCTTTTAATTTTTCTCTTAATCTTGTAACTATTACACTTAAACTGTTATCATCAGCATATACTCCATTATCCCATAGGAAATTTATGATGTCTGCTCTTGGTATAATTTTGTCTGTATTTGTGAAAAAATAGTGTAATGTTTTTAGTTCTGTTTTTGTTAATTCTATTTTTTTTCCATTGTAATTTACTATTGATTTTAGAATGTCTAAGCTAATATTTTTATATTCTATTTTGCTTTTTTTGTTTTCATTTGTATATGTCCTATTTAATAAATTTTGTATTCTTGCAAGTAAAATTGGCACATTATATGGTTTTTCTATGTAGTCATCTCCTCCTAGCATTATTCCTTTTAGTTCATCCATTGAGTTGTTTCTGCTTGTTACAAATATGATTGGTATTTTTGATTTTGTTCTTATTTTACTACATATTTCATATCCATTTTTGTTTGGTAAATTTATGTCTAATAATACTAAATGTGCTTCTTCTTTTAAAACCTTTTCATCTACATTTTCAAATTCTGAAATTGTTTTTATTTCATATCCACTATTTTGTAATAATATTTTTAGTTCTTCTCTTATTTCTTTATCATCTTCAATTATTATTATTTTGAACATTTTTGTCAACTCCCTTAGTATTATACCATTTTTTTGTTTATTTTAATATGTTTATATTATATATTTTTTTCTTATCTTTTTGTATAGATTTATATTAAATTTATCTTTCATTTTTGTAATGTTTAGATATAAAAAATATGCTTATAGAATTTATATATAAAAACAATCTAAATCGCTAATTTCTAGCGATTTAGATTGTTGGTATTGATGCATATTATTCAATTTCTTTTACGCAAGAACAAGTTTCTCTTAGTTCTGCTATTGCTTCTTGAGCATATTTAAGCATTTCTATATCATTCTTTTTTAATTTCCTATATAGAATTTTGAAATCTTCTGTGTCAAAAACTATCATATACTTAAAAATGTCTTTAAGGATTTTTGCATTTTCGCTAATTTTATTTTTCTTAAATGCTGATTCTCTATAATATGGTGGTTTACTTCCATTTTGTATATATTCTATTTTATATTGTTCATCTAATGATATAGTATAATCTACAACCCCAAGATTTACTTTGAATTTTGTTCTCTTCATATTGCCTCCTTGATTTTTGTGCATCATACTTTTGGTTCTTGCAAATGTACTACAAAATGCTTATTTATTTGCTTTTTATATTATTTATTATAGCATATAATAGTGTTAATTTCAATTGTTTTATAAAAAATATAAATTTATAAATTAAAATTAATTGAAATTTTTTTCTATAAAGCTACTTATTGGAAAAACCAATCTTATTTCTGTGCTTTTATTTTCAATTGAATTAACTTCTATTGCTATTCCTAATTTATTACATAGTTTTTTGCATAAATATAGTCCTATTCCTGTAGATTTCTTATTGCTTAATCTTCCATTCTCTCCTGTAAATCCTTTTTCAAATACTCTTGTAATATCTCCTTTTTTTATTCCTATACCGTTATCTTTTATGTATAGAACTACATTTTCTCTTCCTTTTTTTGAATATATTTCAATTTCAAGATTGTTTTCTTTTTTTCTATATTTTACACTGTTTTGTATTATTTGATTTAAAATAAATATAATCCATTTGCTATCTGTATTTACTGTTATATCTAAATCGTGTAATTTTAAGCTTATTTTCTCTTGGATAAGTATATTTTTGTTTTTCTTTATGCATTCATTTACTATATCTTTTAGATTGTTTTTTCTAATATAATAGTCTTTTTCTACAGTGTTACTTCTTGCATAAAATAGTGCTTGTTCTATATAATTTTCTATCTTGTCTAATTCCTCTTCTATGCTTTTTGTAGCTGTATTTTTGTTGTTTTCTATTATCATTTTACTTGCTGCTATTGGTATTTTTATTTCATGTATCCATAGTTCAATATATTCTTTATATTCTTCTTGGTTATACTTATATTTGTTTACATTTTCTATCATTGATTTATTTGTTTGTTCTAATGAATCTTTTAATATTTTCCCTTCTATGAAGTTAGGCATTTTTAATATTTCTGTGACTAAATACTTTTCGTCTAGTTCATTTATTGTTTTTGATAATCTTTTGTAAAAGTTCTTTTTTGTAAAATATTCTATAATCAGTGCAATAAAGTATAAACTCAATATAGTTATTGGGATATATAATTTTATAAAATTACCAAATTTATATGGAATTAGAAATATTTCTATTGTTAAAATTCCAAAAATAATTAAAGATATTGAGATTATTTTATCTTTTATGAAATCTTTAAAATTCATTTTTAATTTCTCCTCTTTTTAGTATATATCCTTGTCCTCTCTTTGTTTCTAATAATTCTTTTAAATTTAGTTCTTCTAGTTTATTTCTTAATCTTGTTATATTTACTGTAAGTGTATTATCATCAATAAAACTTTCACTTTCCCATAAACATTCCATTATATCTTCTCTTGATATTATTTTTTCTCTATTTTGAACTAAATATTTTAGAATCTTATATTCATTTTTTGTTAATTCTATTGATTTTCCATTTTTTTCTATTGTACTTTTTGCTATATTCAAAATAAAGTCTTTTGCATCTATCTTATCTCCATTTTCTACTAACATACTTGTTCTTCTTAATAGTGCTCCTATTTTAGCGAGTAGTATGTGTATATTAAATGGTTTTGTAATATAGTTGTCTGCTCCATTATTTATGCTTAATAGTTCATCTATTTCATTATCTCTGCTTGTTACTATTATGATTGGCATATTTGATTTCTTTCTTATTTCTTTACAAATGTATTCTCCATCTGCTCCTGGTAGATTTATGTCTAATAGTATTAGGTCTGGGTTTATTTCTAATATATCTTTTATAGTATTATTAAATTTCTTTAGTGTTTCAGTTTTATATCCATTATTATTTAAAAATATTTCTAATTCATTTCTTAATTTTTCGTCATCTTCTACTATTAATATTTTTTGCATTTTTGTCCTGGCTCCTTTTTATTTGAATTCGCTATCTTTTTTATTATAACATAAATTAAATAAAAAAATGTTATATTTTTAAGTTTTATATTGTATGTTGATGTGTTAACACTACTTTATTTAAAAGTTTCAATTAATATTAAAAATCTTCCAGTCAAATTAACTGAAAGATTTTAGTTGTTTATAAAATAATATTATTCTTTTATAAATTTCATTTTGATTAATAATAAAATTGCTATTACTATTGTTATTCCTATACCTATTATAACAATTGAACTTTTATTTCCTGTTTTAGGTATCTTTTGATTTGTAATAGTATTATCTCCTTTTGAAATAATATTAGTTGTATTTGTGTTGTTTCCTGGTTTTTGATTATTATTGTTATTAGAACTATTTCCTGTATTAGAACCATCTCCCGGTTTTTGATTGTTGTCTGTATTTGAACTATCTCCTGGTTTTTGGTTGTTATCTGTATTAGAACCATCTCCTGGTTTTTGGTCAGGATTTTGAGTTCCATCTTTTATAGTAATACTTTTACTAGTTGCATCTGTTTTTGCTGGTGCTATTCCATCTGCTAATGTCATATCTTTTAATGATATAACAACATTTTGTTTACTTTCATTTTTTACAGTAAATGTCAATTTAAAGATGGTTTCATCATTTTTTCCAAGTCCATTTTTTGTTATTACAAATTTTCCATTTGCTTCATTATATGAACTACCTTTTGTTGGTGTTTCCCATCCATTTACACCTTCTATTTTTTCTAATTTTAAACTATCCTTATCATATTCTAAAGTTCCTCCAAATGAGATAACCCCTCTGTCAGATTCAATATTTGATATATTAATATCTACTGTAAATGTATCACCTTTATTATATTCTGATTTTTCTGTTTTGATACTTATATTACATTTAAGTGCTGCATATACACTTCCTGTTATGCAAATTATCATTAACATTATTAAAGCTATCTTTGTTATATTTTTCACATTTTCTTTCATTTAAAAGACCTCCATTTATTTTTACTATCATCTAATATTATATCATATTCTTTTTTTTGTGTAAATATTTTTATCCTTTTTTTGTAATTAATTTTTGATAATGTCATAGTAAAATTAACAATTGATTATGTCA
>CAOMRW010000004.1 GCA_948485625.1 uncultured Clostridia bacterium
AATTAAAAGTTAATTTTCAAATTTCTTTATGACATTTTCAAAAGTTATTGACATGAACAAATGAAAATTCTACAAGAATTCTAAAAAATCATACACCACATTATATGTTTATCAAATTATTTAATATACTAATCAATATTTCTTGTAGTTCTATAGCTTTTGTTTTATCTAATTTTTCTAATAATATTTCATTGTTTGAAATAATTCTAATGCCTATACAAGGAATATTAAACTTATTACATACTGAATATGTTCCTATACTTTCCATATCTTCACTATAGTTTTTGAATATATTATTTATCCAATCTATTCTATCTATTTCTCTATTGAATACATCTCCACTTCCTAATATTCCCCTATATATTTTATTTGAACAATTTAGTTTTAGGATTTCTTCAATAATATTAACTAATTTTAAATCTGAATTTTGTATATCTTTTGCACGTTTATTTGGCTCCCATTCAAATGGATTCGAACCTTTTCCTCTATCTTTGCTTGGCATTTTATATGCATTAATATTACAACACTTTTCTCCTACAATAATGTCTCCTATATGTAAATCAGTTCTATGTGCTCCTGCAATACCTTGATTTATAACTATATTGGGATGAAAATTTATAATTCCAATAGTAGTCGCCATAGTTGAATTTATTGTTCCTACTAATGTTTTTGATATTACTACTTCTATATTATTAATACTTCCTTCATAAAATTGATATCCTGCTATTGTTCTATCTTTTCTATTTTTTAGTTTACTTAATAGACATTCTATTTCAATATCCATTGCCCCTTGTATTAAAACCACTTTATCTTTCAATTTTATTATCCTCGCTTTATAAAAAACTTTTTATGAAAACATTATATCATATTATCTATAGAAATAAACCTATTTATTAGTATCTTTTCAATAAGCTAGATTTTATAACATTTTTTAACATATGCAATTTGTTTTTTATAACAATTTTATAACATTTAGTCTGAATTTTTAATTTTTTAACCTATGAAACCCTTGAAAACACTGCATTCTTATTTCCAACATCAAATATATAAAAAACCGAGAAAACATTGATATTTCAACGTTTTTTCGGTTTTTCTATGGAGGCTATTACCAAGTTGAGTGTCGTATATAACTCGCTCATAGCCTACATTTTTATAATCTTAAAATCTCATTTTAATACAATTTTAGTACAATAGATTTAATTAATTGTTTTATTAACTTTTTTACTAAAAATATAAAACTATGTTATTAATATACAACACTAATTTTTAAAATTCAAGAGAAATATTAAGATTTTAAAATCATAATTATAAAGTATCATAAAATGTATTATTCGTTAAGGACTTTTATATGTATCTAAAAATTCCACAACATACTCCCACAATTCATAAATCATAAAATACAACAAATTATACATCTACAACATAAATCTTCTTAAAATGGATTTTGAATCGAATGAGAAAGTAACGCAAGTTCTATATATATTTATTATAGATTATGAGATGATTTCTCATTATTTATTATGTCTATATCTGTCTATTTCGCTCCTCGTGTCGTATCTGACTTTAAATAAGTTTGCAAAAGATGTCGCCCAAACCGACAAGTAAAAGATGTATGAGGAAAAGCATATAATATTAAGTTCGTTTTAACGAACTACCAATATTTACAAACATTAGATTTAAAAGAAAATGGCATACAAGAGTTGGCGCTGCCAACGATAGATTTCTAATAAAATTTATATTCTATTGTGAAAGAGAAACAACTTTCACCCGAGTGAAACTAGCAATCAAAAAAGTTTTATAGTTTGGTAGTCAAACAAAGAAAAATAGATAAATGAGTGAACAGTTCGTTAGGTAATCTTTATTATATTTTATATAGACAGGACTACATTCATAATACAATTTATATTCTATGTAAGATTTATATAATCTTCCTACTTAATAATGAAAACAAAATGTATCCAGATTCAGAAACTAATTTGTATAATAAAATTCTAGTTTTAAAATTACTGGATAATCACTTCTAAAATACCTCTCACACTCACGAGGTTGCTTTTGAACGAATGTTTGCGATTAAGATATAAAAGTATATGTCTTAAAAATTAAAATCGTTATATGGGCTTACTATGAAATGGTTAAAAAGAAAAAGAGGGGACAATTCCCTCTTACGTTAAATCTTAGTTAAAATCTTCTTTCTTCTTTTATTTTCAATTTTTTCTTGTATCATCTCTTTTTATCTTCCATTATATTTTTGTTCTTTTTTAGGCTCTTTTCCTTTGGTATTTGCAAAATATACAACTATACCTGCTATAATTACTACAAAAACTATTGCTAATATTATTAACATAATTTTCCACCTCCTATATTTTCGATAATATTTTTCTTTTACTTTCTTCAAACTCTTTTTCTGTTATTATTCCTTGTTCTTTTAGTTCTGCTAGTTCTTTTAAACTACTTAGATGACTATTGTTTGACTTTAATTCTTCAACATTCTCTATAATAACGTTTTTGTCTTCTTTTCTCTCTTTTTGTCTAGTATCTTCTCTAGCAATTTTCAAAAATCCAATTACTTTATTCATAATATCTTTTAATTCTTCGTATGCAACACCATTTTTTGAAATACTACTGTCTAAAAAATCTAGTGTAATGACACTATTCTGTACTTTATTTGTATATATATTCAATTTTAATGTACTGCAATAATCATTGATTGTTCGTGAACCACTTGCTCCTGCTACTGCTCCTAATCCACCAAATAACAAACCTCCTACAACTGCACTTCCTGACCTGCTAGAAATAACACTATTTCCATTCTCAAATATTTCAAAATCAAGTATTTCTTCAAATTTTAAAATATTTGATTCACTTTCATAATAACTATATGTACCTAATAATTTATTTTTTACATCTATGTCGATTCCGACAATATTTCTATATGATACACTTTCACAATTTAACATCTTATTTTGTTTAATAAATTTTTTATATCTGTAAAAGTATGTTTCTTTATTTTTCTGTTTTAAGTTTGATGATGTTATTCCCATAGCTACAGGAGTAAGTAGTAATCCTAAAAGAAATATTCCGATTAAGTTTATACTTATGAAAGGTAATATGCTAAAACCTATAAATCCACATATTCCAACTATTGCAACAATCTTTCTAACGTCATATATTTTATGTTTTTCTATTTCATTATTTGATATAGTATTATTAACTTCTATTTTCTCTGTAGCATTATATCTTTCATCATAACAATTTTTGCAATATCCCTTATATTTGCCAATTTCATTTACTGTCAATTCTTTAGTACACCCAAAGCAATACTTTTCTTCATTGTCTAATAGTCCAACTGCCATTAATTCCTCATTACTTGCCATTAATTTTACCCTCCTTTACTATGTTATAATAGTTAATAAAATATGGTATTATTCCAATGTAACTGACACAAGAAATAGTTTTTAATATTAATATAGTTATTGTTTCAGATGTTGGATATAAGTTTAATAGATAATTATTAGCTCTCCAAATATTGATGATATTTATTATATCTATAACTACTAGATAAACTATTGATAAAGCAAACCATATCCAACTTATTTTTGTAGATTTTTTTAATATTACATTGTATATAAATATAATTGTAATTGACCTTATTATTATGTTTAGAATACTTAGTATAGAAAATTCATAATAAATAATAGTTATTATTATTACAGCAACTAATGTCATTACTAAACATATTAGTAAAATATTGTTTCCTATTTTTAAACTTATGTTCTCTTTAGACATTCTTAATGTAACTATTGAAAAATATACAATAAAACCAATTAGCATAGGAAGTAATTGAATAGCATTTAGAATAATCACTAAAAATCCTTGTGTCCTCGAACTCATCTGCATAATTATATAAATTATCATTAATATACTACTTATTAATCCTAATATTGCTGTTTTCTTTAGACTACCAAAAAATTCTTTCACATTTTCCACCCCCAAAAACTGTAATTTTTATTTTTTAATTTTTAAAACTTAATACCTACATTATTTTCTTATTACTTGCACAATTTTTATTATTACAATATTTGCAATACCAATCATAGAAGTAATATTTTGTGTTTTTACATCTCTTTTCTGTAATCCCCTTTAAATTATCAAGTTCTAATCTTACTGTATCTCTTGCTAAATCTAGTGAGTCCGTATTTAGAAATAGTTTAATCTTTTGTATAATTTCTAACATTTCTAAATTTTCCATATTTGAACATCCTTTTTTCGATATTTTTATTAATTGTACCACAAAGAGAGGGGGCTTGTCTACGTGTCTACACCTATTAACGCAAATATTGTAAAATAATAGCAAATAGGAGGTATAACGATGATAAAACTTAATGTAGAACAATTACTACAACAAAAAAACATAAGTAAAGAAAAGTTATGCAAAGAAATGGGAATTACACGCTGGAACTTAAATCAAGCTATCAAAAGTCATAATTCTATATCATATAAATATCTCGAGGGTTTTTGTAAAGTGTTAGGCTGTAGAATTGATGAACTTTTAATATTTGTTGATGATGAGTAGATAAGGAATAATATCAACTTTTTAAGATTTTTTTTATTTCCTTATCTATTTTTTTGTCAAGTTTTAGTGTCTTTCTTCCATTTTTTCCATACTCTTGAATATAATTTTTTCTTTTATCGACTAACTTTTGAATCTTTTTATTTGTAGATATTTCTAAATTTTTTCTGTATATTTCTAATGTTTTTATAGTATTTTCTTTTGGATTTTTTGTATATAATGCGTTCTCAATATCTTCAAGTATAGTAATTGCAACATCTTTCTCCATTTTTCGCCTCCTTTTCTATCGATTGACGTGTAAATCGAGTATAGCATAATCTTGTTGTAAAATCAATAAAAATAGGAATAAAGGGAATACTAATTTTATGAATAAGATTATAAAGTTTGAAAATGGTAAATTAAATATTATAGGTGATAAAGTTCGACAATTTAGAGAGGCGAGAGATTGGTCTTTAACAAAATTATCTGATGAAATAATGCTCAATACGGGTGTTGATATAAGAAAATCATCATTACAACATATTGAAAAAGGGAAAAGAGTAGTAAAAGAATATGAATTTTATGCCCTATGCAAAGTATTCGATGTAACAATGGAAGAAATGTTGAAAGATTTTATTAATGAGGTAAAATAAAGAACTAACTTACTGTATATGTAGTAAATTAGTTCTATTTTTTATTTATTAATAATCTAGTGTGATGTTTAAATCATTTGAAAGCTGTAGATATATTGAATTTCCCTCAATTTTAATATCTTCTATATAAAACAATTCAACTATAAAATCCTGTTTCTTTTGGTCTGAAATGACTAATTTTTGGTCGCTAACGATTACTTGTGCATTACATATTGTTGTGTAAAATTGTATTGAATTTTCTAGCTTAACAAAAACATCTTGATTTTGATATTCTGCTATTTTATCTCTTAACTTCTCAATTAATTCCTTATTCATATAACCTCCTGCTTTTTATTATTTTATCACATTATAATAATTTTATTTATATTATCTTTTAATTTCCATTTGTTCTAATAATCTGTAGAATGAACTTTTACTTATACCAATTTTTCTATATGTATCAATAGCTTTCTGACCGATTTTTATATTTTTCAATTTCTGCCTCTGCTATATTATGATTATAATTCAATTTTGGTCTTCCCACATTTCTTAATCTTATATTTTCCATTTTCAAATTTCTCCTTTACTATCATAAATTTTTACAAAATCATAAAACTTGTTTCTCTTTAATCCAGTTAATTCAATGGCTTTAGTTCCTGTTATTTCTCCATTCTTCCATTGTTTGTAGATTTCCTTAAAATTGGTAGGTATATCAATTTTAGGTCTGCCGTATGGTCTGCCTTGTTCTAATGCACACTTGATACCGTCTGCTTGTGTTCTTAATATTGTTGCCCTTTTGTTTTGTGCCTCCCAACAAAATATTTCAAATACAATGTTTCTAATCATTTTTGCCATAGGCTTTATACTTTCATCATCATAGTTTAGATTTAATGAGGGAATATTTAATACTCTAACATTGATTTCGTTATCCATAAAATATTGCCATTCTTTCCTTAGGTCATCATTTCTTCCTAATCTATCCAAATCATCTATAACGAATGTATCTCCAGTTTCTAAACATTTCTTTGCATATAAATAACCTGTTCTATCGAAATTCTTTCCACTTAATTTATCCCAGTAGATGTTTTTTTCAGGTATTCCAAGTTTAATAAATTCTTCTATTTGTCTATCCAAGTTTTGACCTTTACTGCTAACTCTAGCATATCCTATTGTTTTTGACATTTTCATCATCTCCATTTTTAATTTTTGTGTTTAGAAAAGTGGTATTGATTTTCTAAATATTTATAAAGTGTTTTTACCACTTTTCTAAACAAGGTTTTTATATATTTTTAACTGTTGGGAAAAGCATACTTTAATCAACAGTATATTTTCATTTTCAAAATGGACGAAATTGATATACTATCTATATAATTATATATTATAAGTAGTGTTTGTATTTCGTCCATTTTTTTATCTGCTACATATCCACCATATAACAACTATCTCAATAATAATCTTTAGTATCACAAATAACAATGTTTTAATCCTCCTCATCGTCTTCATCATCATTTAATATTAATCTAATATCATCGTTCAAATCCTCATTAAATAAACTGTCATATCTTTTTAATACCTTGTTAATTTCTTCTAGTTCGTTATCATCTATGTAATATTTAAAGTGATGTAGTCCATACCTAACATAAAGATACATAGCAAGGTTAAAATCATCATCACAATTTTTTTGTAATATATTATCAATTTCATTTATAATTTTTCTATTTTACTTCTATCCATTTTTAACCCTCCATTTTCCATTTAAACAACAATTTAATATATAATACGAAGCTTCAATTTTTCCTTGTAGTTCTGCTTGTTTCTCATATACTTCAACTATATTATAAATCATAATTCCTTGCCTCTCGTTTTCTCTTGTTTTCCTTTTCAATTCTTTGTCTACTTCTGCAAGCTCTTCTTCACAGCGTTGTATATATTTTTTAATTTTTCTTTTACTAATAGTTCTGCTCATTTCAACACCCCTAATATATTTCATTTTCAAAAAATCTTAAAGTATTACATATAAAGTCTATATCGTCCTTTTTTATATTGGAGAGGCATTAAGCCCCTCATTTTAAGAAACTCTTATCATTCCTCCAGATTTTCCAGTTATTGCTATACTACCAAATTCACTAAATAAATCATTATCTAAATTATAAGCATAAGCTAATGTATAACCATTTTTCAAATCTTCAACATCTTGTTCCCATACCTCTTCATTTTCAGAAATATACATTAAATTTAAAAGTTCTCCAAATGATGTATAGCAATGTATAACGTGATAAACAATTACATTGTGTTCTTCTTCAAATTCTCTAACTAATGTTTCAAATCGTTCTGCTCCATTCTCTTTAGTACACCAATATAAAATTCCTCCTAATTTTGTTTGCTCTGAATAATATAACAAATTACTTCTTTTATAATCATTTACTACGTCTTTCACAAGTCCATAGTTTCTACTTAATATTTCCAATCTTTTTATTGCCTCTTGTTTTTGTTTTTCTCTTAATTCTTTATTATCCATTTATAAATCCTCCTAAATATTTTCATAATAGGGTAGAGGTCAAGCCTCTAATCCCTCAAAATTCTTCACTTGCAACAAATAATGGGCTTTTTGTTACTTTTGTTATTGCGTTTATTCTCATACATTCATCATCATTAAAAACATTTGTAAAATCTATCAAATTATTAATTATTTTCCTTGTAAATGTTTTTTCAATAAGTATTGTGTTTTTGCCTAGCCCCTCACTATGTGCGAAATAATCGCCTTGTTCGTGTTCAAATTTACTTATATGTAATGATATTTGATTTTTGGTATTGTATTGTAATGCAAATTCAAGATAATGTTTATCATCTAATTCAATGTGCTTTATCAATCTTTTTTCATTGTGAAATAGGTAATATTCCACGTCTAGCCTCCAATCGTTACTACATTTTGCATTTGTCTTTTGTATTTGTTCCTTTGTTATTTTTGGCATAAAATATACACTCTCCTTATCAATAGAATATTTTTTGACAATTTATTGTCATTTTTCGATAAATCTATTGACTAAGTCGAGTGTTCTAATCTATAATATAATAGATGACTAGCAATAGTTCATCGCTCGTGTGGTAAAGCATTGTCCGTCCAAAGATAAGTGCTTTATCACTTTTTTACTTCTTTTTAGTAATAACTATTTTTTCTTTTTTATACTCAATTTCAAGTTCATCATCTGCTTTAAATCCTGCATTTTCTACTTCTGTTTTTTGCAAAGCTATTCTATAACCTTTTACAGATTTTTTACCGTCTTTCTTAAATTGAGTAACCGTTTGAAATCTAGCCATTTCCCTCCCTCCTAAACTCTGTCTATATTATAGCATACCACGTGTACACGTGTCAATACTTTTCACAAAAATTTTTCATCTTTTTTTCTGTCCCAAAAATTAATATTTGAGGGGATAGGGCTATATTACCAAGTAGGTGGGGGGGGGATTTTTATATATTGGTATGGAGCATTTTCCCTGTCCTACATAACACTCCTTAAAATATACTTACACATCAAAATTTTTAATTTTTAAGATGTGGGGTATAGTCCATTTCTACAAAATCAATCAAAAATCATATTAAAATGGGTATAATATAATAAAAACCTGAAACCTCAACAGAATAAAGGATTATATAAAATCTCTCTATACCTCACTTTTATATTAAAATAGAAAAACAAAGTAACCTCAATGTATTGAAATTACTTCGTTTTAGTATAATATTAAATTATGGGTATAAGTTATAATTCCTAATCTTCCACATCTGTTTCTTCTACATCATTTATATCATCTAAATCTAATGTATTATATACAATATTTGCTTGTTCAACAGGGAATCCACTATATAGATATACAGTACAGTCATATCTCAAAAGTCTAGCTCTACCTACTGCTTGTTCCAACTCTGACCCAATTAAGTATTTTTGTATTTTTTGGTAGTGTTCATCTTCCATTGTATTTAATTTAAAAGAGTAATTGTCATTCTCAATTCTTCTAAACCTTGATTTTTCTAATGAATTATATACTATGCCATAAATTGCATACATATAGAACCTATATTGTCGTTCGTTATGGTAAGGTAATCCAACAACTACAATATCTTTACCTTTTAATACATCTAATCCCTCAATAGCTCCAAAATGATATTCTCCGTTTCTTGCAATACTTCTTAAATGTAATTAAAGGTAATCCTTTGTGTTTTTCTCTTATTACATCAAGGATAGGAGATACAGCATTTTTATAGTTTTCTTCTGTTTCGTCTTTATCTTTACCTTTTGCTAATGATTTTCTGCTATATGTAATTGTGCAATCTTGTATGATTTTCCCTTTATATTTAGCCTTTGGTAGTTCTACAAATTCAATATCATCTTCCCAAAAGAATTTTCTATAAATTTCCTCATCAAATGTAGCCGAAAGTATTGTTGTGTGCATTTTAGGTGGTCTTTTGCAAATTAAACATTGTACTTTTATCTCGTTTTCCTTAGGGTCTTTGTATTTGTAGATTGCGTTACATTGCATTAAGTCATAGATGTTATATATGTACTTGTCTGTTTCTGCAATATTTTCTTCTAGTTCTTCTCGTTGCTTTGCTGTTAGATACACTATGTCAAATAAAGGTACAGGAATAATCATATCTAATGGAGCATTTTGGATTTTCTCCAATTTCTGCATAAGACGTTCCTTGCTCTTTCCATTTAATACTTCACTAGCAACATCAAAAGTATTTTCAATATATCTAAGTTTTAAAGTAGGGGTCTTAATACAAGTTTTTGTTAGTATATCTTCATCAATTATTAATGAATGAGTAGTTACAAGTTCATAGTGCAAATTCAATGCTCTTTCGTGAGTTGTTACAATATGCCCAAAGTAGTGATTGATTTCTTCATTTTCTGTTAAGTAGTGGTCTATATTGTATAAATCTTCTTTTTCATCATCTGTTAAGTCTGTTGTTATTTTCTTTTGTTGCAATCTATCTCTTTGTTCTTGTAAATAGCTTTTTCTTTTTTTCCAAACTCCTATATCTCTATAATACTTCTGCGTTTCTTCCATATTACTATCTTTTAGTTTTGCTAGCTCTGGTGTCATCTTTATATCTTTTACTCCCATATCTTTTAATCTTTTAAATTCTTCTTTTTTTAAGTCATTTGTGGGAACTGCTATTATACAGCTCCCAAGTACCAATGATTTTAGTAACTTTCCAATATTTTCTGTCTTTCCACTTCCTGTTTGTGACTTAATCAACTTCATTTTGCTTGTTTCCCTCTGTTGTCTTAAATAATCCTTATATTTTTCTTTTTCCGATTTGCTCATAAAAATAATAACCCTCCATTATATAAAATTTTCTAAGTTCTTTTTCTAATTGTTCTTCTATGACTGACAATTCAACAAAGTCAATCTCTCTTATTGTATAGATTCCATTTCGTGGTACTACTGTATCTCTCATATTTCTTAAATGATTACAGTTATCTGCATACGGACAAAAATTATCACAATTCGCAGGAGAATAACAAGCTCTTTTATTGTAATCTATGTAACTATTCCAATCTTTTCTCTGTTCATCTGCATATACTGGTAAACTGTTTATTGTTTCTAAGAATCTCTTTGTGCCACCTACAATATACATAAGAGATAAACTAAGTTTATATAATAATTCGTGTTTCATTTCTTTTTTGCCCTCTATAAACTCTCTGTATAGCTGACATTTATTACTAATTGTTTGCCAATCCTTTATTTGTATAGATTCTATCTTTATATTTTGTTTGCATACCTCAAAAATAGTTTCTTCCTGTCGTTCTTGCTCATCTATTTCATTATCATTCGATTTTGCCTTATTTTTCTTAGGTTTACATCTCTTATTAGCTGACATACATATTTCATAAAACTTATGTTTTCCTTTTTTGAGGAAATCGTCATACTGTCTTATATATATATAATATGTTCCGATGATTTCCTCAAAAGTTTCATCTTGAAAAAAATCTTTGTGCATATCTGCTGAAATCTCAAAATGATAGTCTTTCATAAAGTCTTTGTTGTATGTATCTAGCTCATTTTTTCTTAGTTCTTGTACTTCATCATCTGAAAGCTCTACTATTCTAATTGCAAAAGCATTATTTCTAATTACTAAACCTGTTTCTCTAGCAAACTTTTCTAAATTTCTTGAATAGTTTTTTGAATCTTTATTTTTAATGTCTTGTGCAACTATTCTAAAAAATTTATCAAGTTCTACAGGTGTGCCGAAACAATGGGTGCATTTCTTCTATCAAGCTACTACCACCGTGAAATATACGATTTACATCTTTACAGGCTGGGTCAAAATATTCTTTAAATATCTGTTCCAGTCCTAGTAATAAAGAATGTGCTAAATCCCAATTAAATATTGGTACATCTATCTTAAATACTATCCTAAATCTTTCCCCTTTGACAGGGTCTGAAAAAGTTTTGTAAGCAAATAATGTATTTAAGTCATAGTCAATTATTCGTTGTCTAACTTCTTCATACATCTTGCCATAAGGTGGGGTAATATCTTCGCCTTTTTCATTTTGTTTGTGGTCTACATCTAAACCAAATGTAGACATTAATATAAAGTAGTTTTGTAGCCTATTAGTATTATTCCAATTACAATTATATTTTTCAAATATATCCTGTTCTATATCTAAATTGTTTATATAATCTAATGTTCTTCTACACCATATCAAATAAGCACTGTCCCACGATTGGTCTACTATTGATGAGGCTGTAATACGACCATAAACTTGATTGTAAAAATCCACATCAATAAACCAACTACCTATAAAACTTTTGCCATTTACTGCGATTTCCTCTTTTAGTTCTTCTAGTGTTAGAATATTGGGAAATTTAGCAATATTAGGAGATATTATAAAAAAGTCTTCTTGTGTCGGCTTTTCTGTACGAGGTTGAGGATATAGAGATACAAACAATGTATCTCTATTCCATTCGTTTGTAAGTCTGACCTTTGCTGATGATATTGGAGCAATATTAGGAAGTGTTATATCTACTGTTCTTACTTCTTCCATTAGTTTGTATCTCCTTTCTTAAAGCGAGGAATAAGTCCTTTTGTCTTTTTATTCTTCTTCCTCGAACTCCCAGTAATTCCAAGTCTTTGAATATTCTTTTAATTTATGTAGGTCAATGGTACATTCTGCAACAGGTATTACATTTACTCCGTCAATGTCTATTTCGTATGTTTCCCATACTTTTTCTACTATTCCTAGCTCTTGTAATACTTCTGTTCCTGTTTTGTAACCAAAGATTTCATCTCCTGTTACATTCCCATTGTAAATTATTGTGAATCCTACATCATAATCTATGTTGTTATTTAAAACAGTTAATTCTCCAAGTTCTTCTTCTGTTTCTATGTCTATTACTGTGATTGCTATTGCTTTTTCCTTGTTGTAATGCCATACATTGAAAGCATAATTATTACTATTTCCAAATGTAAACGTTTTCATATTACATCTTCCTCTCTTTCTGATATTCTTCTACTATTTTACTGCCAACATCGTGCCATATTAATAAAGCAATTAAATTTTCCATTCTATAACCTATGTTATAGAAATTTCTTTTTATTTGTTTAAAATCGTCCTTTAACGTACAGAAAGTCATTGCCATACAATCAAGTGTGTATTGTATTTGTCTTTCAACTATGTCATCAAATATTTCGACATTATCTACCCAAAAATCGCAAAATTTTTCTTTTTCTTCATAATCTTCTAATGAAACGTTTATTAAGCCTATTGTAAGTTTGTGTACTTTCTCTGTATTTATAGTAACTGCTAATACCCCACTTGTTTCACTATGTATAACATAGTCGTTATATTCAATTTCTTCGCCTATTTTAAGTTTTCTAATTTTCATAATTTTTTACTCCTTTTACTTGTATTTACAGCTAACGAATATTTTGCTATAATAGTTTTGAGATATTTTACAGCTAATATTCGTTAGTTGATTTAATGATGAGTTTAATTGTTAGTTAAGCTCATCTTTTTTTAGCACCTCAAACACTTCATCTGTAGCCTTTTCAATCATAAAAGACAAGATGTATGTTTCTATCTCTAACATATTAAATGCCTTTAACATCTCTTGCGAATGTTTGTTTTGTAACACATTTCTGATGAAAGTTAAAATATCATCTCCATTTTTACATAGAATTTCTATGATTTTGTCTTCAATTTCTCTTAAACGTCTTTTTGGAGCTTTAATTTTAGCTTGAGATACTTTATATTTTATATGCTCTAATCCCATTGATATTAGATACTCTGTATCAATGCTTAATACTATTTTTTGTTCTTCATCTAAATCAATAGCTATTGTATGTTTTGGTGTTTCTTCATCTTTTTTAATGATTTTTAATTGATTCATAACCTTTCCCTCCATTCCTGCATTAAATCCATTTAAAAGTAACAAAACTAAATGCTTTTTTTGTTACAGTTTTTTTACTACTCAATGTTCCTCTCCTACCAAGTGAGAGGGGACAGGAGCTTTCCTTTTTAATGTCCTTGTTTTTGTTTGTTTTTGTGTTGTTACTGTAGATTTCACTTCTTTATTTAATGTAGATATTGTTATGAAGATTGGAAGTGAGATAATTAGTAGTAATGTGATGTTAAGATGTAACATTTTTTTTATTCCTCCTCTTTATCGTGTCTTTGCTTTTTCCATTCATTGTAAGAATCTTTATGAATTTTGAATGGTCTAACAACGCAATTCGCTGGAAAATCTTTTCTCTTGAAAATTTCGTATGCTTTGTGTTCTTTTATTTTTAAATCTTGCATAACATCTTTAACTGTTAGATACTCTTTTTCTTCTTCCATAGTTTCCTCCTTTCTATATTTGCACACTTCGTGCAAATATAATGTAAAAAAATAGAAGTTGCATTTTCAAACTCTATATGGCATTATAGCACATTTCGTGCAAAAAGTCAATTATTTTTTATAAAAAATATTTTTTTGTGAAATTATATTGACATATTGCACGAAACGTGTTATGCTTAAAAAGCAAAATTCAAAAGCACAATGTGTGTAGGAGGTGTTGTATGAGAAATGAAAAAGAAATTTTTGGTAAAAGAATTAAAGAAGAAAGAGAAAAGTTAGGAATTTCAAGAGAAGATTTTGCAAAAAAGAATGACATTACATATTCTGCCCTATCTATGTATGAAAGAGGAGAAAGAAGTGTTAGAGATGAGGTAAAAATAAAAATAGCAAAAAGTTTAAATATTTCATTAGATTATTTAATAGGACTAATTAATGAGCCTTTACCTTATAAAGATGTAGAACAATATTTAGTAGGTGCAGGAATGAAACATTATCCAAGAAATATAGCTTTAACACAATACTCCAAATTGAAAAATGATTTAGTGCAAAATGATATAATCTCTCAAATTGATTCTGAAAATTCTGATGAAAGAATACAGGCTATAGTACAGATATTAGTTAACAACAAAAGCTTTATTGATATATTAGAAAAACAACTAAAAGAAGATAAAAATAATAGTTAAGCTATAATCACTTAAAATAGTGCTTATATAAATAAAAAGTGAGAATGTAAACCGTCGCCAAACAAGTTTTACATTCCCAATCAATCCAAATACTTATAAGAAAAGCATTTGCAGGTATTACTACCATATACTTATGGTATCATAAAGTGTACCAAAAATCAATAAATCAGCAAAAACTTTCTTAAAGTATATGAAAATTTAGATATTTTTAAGGAGGTTTTATTTATGGCAGGTCGCCCAAGAAAAGATGAAAAGAAAAAAAATAGGAATGGAACAGGGACTATAAGTTCTAAACCACAAAAAGTAGATAGGAAAGAAAATAGACTTTCTAAAATGTGTAAGATATGTAGTGCGTGTGAGGATAGAAGTATATGCGACAACAGAGTTCGGAACAAAGAAATGTCAAAAGTGTTTAGACTGTAAGGGAAAAGATTGCGATAGATTCTATGTTTATGCTCCCCATACAGCTTTATCTTCTACAAAAGGTGGTAAAAAGAGAAAATATTTAGGAAGATATGAAAAAAAGGAAGAAGCTCAAGACAGTATAGTACAAGCACAAAATGGAGGTTTTGTAGAAACAAATAACATTACTTTATATGAAGTGCTTGAAAAGAAAAATACAAAAAATTTAGAGGCTAATGTAATAGCAACAAGTACAGATGATAGAAATAGAGCAATTAGGGATAAAATGAGAAAATATGGTTTGGCAGATAAAAAAATACAAAAAATCTCAACAGATGAAATACAAGATTATTTGAATAATTTAAAAGATTCTTACTCTCAAAGTGAAATAGATAAACAAACAGATGAAATAAAGTCAGGATATAAATATGCAATAATAAATCATCTTGTAACAAGTAATCCTTGCAAAAATTTAATTAAGGTTATTAGTACATTACCTACAAAAGAGGCACGTCCATTTGAACTAGATGAACAAAATCTTTTTATGAATTACATAAATACACACGACAATTTAACTGATATAAGGTCAGGAATGGACAGTATTACTTTTAGAAATGTTGTGAAACTTGCATTTGCTACTGGTCAAAGAATTGGAGAATTATTAGCATTACAAATTGGATATGATAAAAAGCACTACACAAGCGATATAAACTTTGAAAAGAAATATTTTAGAATATCAAAAACAATATCTACAGAACATAACAAGCCAATTTTAAAAAATGGTACAAAGAACTCAAAAAAAAGAATTAGAAAAGGTCTACCTCCATATATAGATATAAGTTTTAATGTTGCTAATGATGATGTCATTGAAAAGATACTAAAAGAACAAATTGAACACTCAAAAAATAATCCTAATAACAAACAGCATTTTCTATTTTGTAATGATAATGGGAGTTTCTTAACACATCATCAAATAACAGATACTTTCAAAAGAATATGCAGAGAATTACATATACAAGATGATAACCCAAAAGGTTGTTATATCCACCAAGCTCGTCATTCCTTTGTTACAAGGTGTTTAGAGGCTCGGTATGAGAGTTGAGGCTATTGCTGACGCTATAGCAGATAATGTAGAGCAAGTTTTAGAAACTTATGCTCATATTTTAAAAAGATTTAAAGATAATGAGTTCAATAAACTTCATAATTATTATAAAAATAACAACATAATTTATTAAAATGAAAATAGTAAAACACTTGATACAAGCTAGTTTTACTATTTTTTATTTTAAAATTTTTTTAATACAATTTTAATACAATTGATTTAGTCATTTTAATACAATTTTAATACAAAAGCCATAATTTTTTATAATATTTCATAAACACAAAAATAAAGAAACCCCCATTTTCAAGGGTTTCGTAACATTTGATAGGATTACATAACACTATGTAACACCTAGATATTGGAGGCGCCTATCGGAGTCGGACCGATCATCAGAGTTTTGCAGACTCGTGCCTTACCGCTTGGCTAAGGCGCCATATATTTAATTATATGCTCTACTTTTAAAAATAGTACATAAATTTTTGGAGCAGGTAACGAGAATCGGACTCGTGACTAAACCTTGGCAAGGTCTCGTTTTACCACTAAACTATACCTGCAAATATTTTATAAACTTTTTATTCATTTTATTGTGTAACTATAAATCTTTTTATTAAGTAAGTTATTTCCTTTACTCTATTAATTATATTCAAAAGCAATTAATATGATACCAAATATTATAAATAATGTCAATAGTTTTTTTGAATTTGAACGATATTATAGGGATTAGAGAACTTGTATCTAACCCCTATTTTATTATTTTTTCTTTCTTGTATTTGTCTTTTTAGTAGTTTTTTTCTTTGTAGTTTTTCTTGTTATTTCTGTTGTTTGTTTTTTTACTTCTTCTGCATCGTCTGGATTCCATTTTTCTCCTAGTTTTGGTTTATTCCATGAGATATAGTCACAAGATTCTGGATTATTTTCACAAATATAGAAGTTTCTTCTTCTTTTCGTTTTTCTTACTTGGACTGTTGCTCCACATTTTGGACATGGTACATCTATTGTTTCTACTATTGCTTTTGTGTTTTTACATTCTGGATATCCTGGACATGCTAAAAATTTTCCATATCTTCCAAATTTATATACCATCATTCTTCCACATTTTTCACATTGTACATCTGATACTTCATCTACTAATTGTACATGTTCTAGCTCTTTTTCAACTTTTTCAAGTTCTTTTTCAAATGGCCCATAAAATTCTCTAATCATTTTTTTCCATTCTTCTTTTCCATCTGCTATCTCATCAAATTCATCTTCAATTTTAGCTGTAAATTCTACATTTATTATATCTGTAAAATTTTCTGTAAGTAGTTTATTTACTATTTTTCCTAGTTCTGTTGGTAGTAATTGTTTTTGTTCTTTTTCTATGTATCTTCTTTCTAAAATTGTAGTAATTGTTGGTGAATATGTACTTGGTCTTCCTATTCCTTTTTCTTCTAGTGCTTTTACTAAACTTGCTTCTGTATATCTTGCAGGTGGTTCTGTGAAGCTTTGTTTTGGATTTATTTTTATTAATTTAACTTCTTGTTTTTCTTCTAATTCTGGTAACATTCCATTTTCTTGTTCTTCTTTTTCGTCTGTTCCTTCTACATATAGAATCATAAATCCTTTAAATTTTAAATTTTGCCCATTTGCTTTAAAGTCATAGTCATTTGCTTTTATATTCACTGACATTGTGTCATAAATCGCTGGTTTCATTTGGCTTGCCATAAATCTATTATATATTAGATTATATAGTTTGTATTGGTCTTTTGTTAATTCATCTTTTATATCTTTTGGTTCAATATCTGAATATGTTGGTCTTATACCTTCATGAGCATCTTGGGCATCTTTATTTGTTTTATAGTATCTATTTTCATAATATTCGTCACCATATGTTGATACTATATGATTTTTTGCTGCTACTCTTGCTTCTTCTGATATTCTTGTTGAGTCTGTTCTCATGTATGTTATTAAACCAACAGTTCCTTTATCAGATATTTTTACACCCTCATATAAACTTTGTGCAACAGACATTGTTTTCTTTAATGTAAATCCTAGTTTTCTTGATGCTTCTTGTTGCATTGTACTTGTTGTAAATGGTGGGGATGGATTTCTTTTTTTCTCGCCTTTTTTTATATCAGATATTATATATTTAGCATTTTTAATGTTTTTTAGTATTTCATCTACTTGCTCTTTTGAATTAATTTCTTGTTTCTTTCCATCTTTTCCATAAAATCTAGCTTCAAATTCTTTTTTAGATTTTTCATCTTTTAAATCTGTATATATATTCCAATATTCTTGTGGAATAAAGTTTTCTATTTCATTTTCTCTATCTACAATTAACTTAACAGCTACTGATTGGACTCTTCCTGCTGATAATCCTCTTTTTACTTTTTTCCATAATAGTGGACTAATTTTGTATCCTACTATTCTATCTAGAACTCTTCTTGCTTGTTGAGCATCAACTGTGTCTCTATCTATATCTCTTGGTTCTTTTATTGCTTTTTGTACTGCTGTTTTTGTTATTTCATTAAATGTTACTCTTGTTATTTTTTCTTTGTTATCTTCTAAAATTTTTGCTAGGTGCCATGCTATTGCTTCACCCTCACGGTCAGGGTCAGTTGCTAAATATACTTTTTTTGCCTTTTTTGCATCAGATTTTAGAGATTTTATTAAATCTCCCTTTCCTCTTATATTTATATATTCTGGTTCAAAATCGTGCTCTATATCTACACCTAATTTTGACTTTGGTAAATCTCTTATATGTCCCATTGAGGCTACAACTTTTGTACTTCCTCCTAAAAACTTTTTTATTGTATTTGCTTTTGCTGGCGATTCTACTATTATTAATTTATCAGCCATAAAGTCCTCCTTAGATTTTATCTAGTTTCATACTCTTAGTATTCTAGACTAATTTTTAATTTTTTGCAAGTTTTTTCCAATATTTTATATTAAAACCCTAATAATAAGTTATTAAAGTTTGCTTAGTTGACTATTTTTATGATATATCTGACTTGTAACAATAATATTAGTTTAAAGTTCACTTAAAAGAAAAAAAGAGAATCAGAATTCTCCTTTATGTTAAAAATTTCTTTTTAATAAATCTGAAAGTACTTCTTCAGAATTTATTATAGTTACTTTGCTTTCCTTAAAGATATTTAGAATTCTATCTTCTTCTACTTCATCATTTGTTATATATTTTATACATTTTGTTTCTACTTTTAAATCATCTGGTAAATATTCTGTTTTAACTATTTGTATTCCATATTTTGCTTTACCTTCAGAATTTATTTCATCTTCATTTATTTGCTTGTAATATTCAAATTTTATTGGATGGTCTATTCCTTCTTCTTCAAGTTTTTCTTTTTCTAAAAACGTCCCTCCAAAAAATGTTTTCAAAACTATCCCCCTTTTCCTTAGTATTTTATCGCGACATGTTCTATATATTACTACTAATTACAATTATTTACAAGTTTTTTTCATCGCAAATTTCGACACCTAAGAAAAGCCTAGTTCAATTGGTAACTTTTTATCAATTAAACTAGGTTTCGTCTTTATTTACTATATTATTTTTATTTATGTGTAGTTATATATAATAAAAATGTGAACTACTAACTTATCTTATAAAGTTTGTTGATATTATTTTTTCATTTTCTGGTTCTTTTATTCCTGCTTTTTTACCAGCTTCTATACATTTCAAAATCCATGCCATATTATTAGCAAGTGTTCTCATTGTTTGCATTCCTTCTTCATCTTGTAAAACATCCTCTGGTTTACTTCCATGAACCATATTCCAGTATTGTGATGTTATAATTGGCATATTATTCATTGCAAAGTATTTATTTATTTGATCAAATGTTGATGTTGCTCCTCCTCTTCTACAACTTACAACTCCTGCTGCCACTTTATTTTTAAATAAATTTCTTCTTCCATAAAAAATTCTATCCATAAATGATGTAATCATTCCACTTCCTGAGGCAAAATGTACTGGTGTACCAAATACAAATCCATCTGCATTTGGTACTTTTTCTAAAAATTCGTTTACTTTATCATTTAAAAAGCACCTTCCTGTTTCTAGGCATTTTCCACATCCTATACATCCTGCTGTTGGTGTACTTCCTATCCAGAATTCTTCTGTTTCTATTCCATTTTTTTCTAAAGTACTTTTTACCTCTTTTAATGCTGTATATGTACATCCTTTTGGGTGTGGACTTCCATTCACTAATATAACTTTCATTAATAAACCTCCTTAAAACAATACATTTTGGGGCTACTCTATATTTTTTAGTATTTTTCTATTATTTCATTTTGGTTTTTATATATAGTATTTGCTGGCACTACTTTTCTTACTGATGATAGTGGGTATATATTTGATTTTCTTCCTATAACTGTTCCTGGATTTAGTACTGTTCCGCATCCTACTTCTACCTCGTCTCCTAACATTGCTCCGAATTTTTTTAGTCCTGTTTCTATTTGTTCTGTATTATTTTTTACAATTACTAATTTTTTATCTGATTTTACATTTGATGTTATAGAACCTGCTCCCATATGTGATTTATATCCTAAGATTGAATCTCCAACATAATTATAGTGTGGTACTTGTACTTTATTAAATAATATTACATTTTTTAGTTCAGTTGAGTTTCCTACTACTGCACCTTCTCCCACTATTGCTTTTCCTCTTATAAATGCACAATGTCTTATTTCTGCATTTTTTCCTATTATTGCTGGTCCTTTTATGTAAGCTGTTGGTGCTACTGTTGCTGATTTTGCAATCCAGATATCTTCTCCAATTTTATTATATTCTTCCTTATCTAAAGAATTTCCTAATTCTATTATAAAGTCATTTATCTTTGGTAGTACTTCCCATGGGTATGTAACTCCTTCAAATATTTTTCTTGCTATTGTTTCTTCTAAATTATATAAATTTTCTATTTTACATTCTTCCATATTCTATTTTTTATTAATAATTTATATTTTATTAATAATTCTCCTTTCCAAATCTTTAATTTTATGATATTATATATTATACATTATTATATATTATATTACAAATTAATTTTATTATATTCTTTTATTGTTTTTTCATTATTTATTAAGTTCTATTATATTTTATTTCTATATTTTTTATGACTTTTATTTTTTCAATTAATTTGATTTTTATGTCACATTTTGTTATACTACGTTTATTATGAAAGATGAAGAAAGATTTAAACATTTAAACAATTATTTAAAAAATAAATTTGGTGAAAGAACTCTAAAGATATGTATTGATGGTGGATTTACATGTCCTAATAGAGATGGTTCTATTAGTTCTTCTGGTTGTATTTTTTGTAGTGAAAAGGGTTCTGGTGATTTGATAAAATATGATGCAGATATTAGTAATCAAGTATCAAATTATTTTTTGAGTTATAGAAGTAAACGTGCTAATAAATTTATAGCTTATTTTCAGAATTTTACCAATACTTATGATAGTATTCAAAATTTAAAGTCTAAATATGATTCTGCTTTAATTGATGATAGAATTGTAGGGCTTGAAATTGCAACTCGTCCAGATTGTATAAATGAAGATATTGTTAGATTATTAGCTTCATATAAAAATAATTATTATGTATGTGTTGAGTTGGGATTACAGACATCTAATGATAATACTGGCATTCTTATTAATAGAGGATATACTAGTTCTCAATTCTCAAATGCTGTTAAACTTTTAAATCAATATGGTATTGATGTTGTTGCTCATATTATGATTGGGCTTCCTAATGAGAGTTTTGAAGATGTTAAGAATACTGTTAATTTTATTAACAAGCATAATATTCAAGGAATAAAAGTCCATTCTACATATGTTGTTAAAAATACTGTTTTGGCTGATATGTATTTTAATGGGATGTATGAACCTATTTCTCTAGAATACTATTTAGATTGTTTAACATATGTTATTACGCATATTTCTCCTGAAGTTGTTATTCATCGTATATCTGGTGATGCTCCTAAAGATTTATTAATTGCTCCTGAATGGAATTTGCATAAAAAGTGGGTTTTAAATGGTTTTGATAAAATTTTAAGAGAAAATGATTTGTATCAAGGAATATATTATAATGATTGATTTACTTAAATTTTATAGAAAAGAGGTTATGCATGGAAGATGCTCAAAGTTTATTAAAAAAATATTATGGCTATGAAAATTTTAGAACTGGTCAAGATGAGATTATTAATCATATATTAAATAATGAAGATTGTTTAGGAATAATGCCTACAGGTGCTGGTAAGTCTATTTGTTATCAAATTCCTGCTATGCTTTTGCCTGGTGTTACAATTGTAATTTCTCCTCTTATTTCTCTTATGAAAGACCAGGTTGATTCTTTAAATGAGATTGGAATTCCTGCAACATATGTAAATAGTACTCTTAAAGATTTAGAGTATTCTCAAACTATTGAAAATATTTTATATAATGTTTATAAAATTATATATGTAGCTCCTGAAAGATTGAGTTCTGATACTTTTATTAATCTTTTAAATAGGATAGATATTTCAATGATTACAATAGATGAAGCTCATTGTGTTTCTCAATGGGGGCATGATTTTAGGCCTAGTTATAGAGAAATTGCTAATGTTATTTTAAATCTAAAAAAACGTCCTATTGTTTCAGCTTTTACTGCTACTGCAACTCAGATTGTAAAGGATGATATTATAAATTTATTGCATTTATTGAACCCTTTCACTTTAACTACTGGTTTTGATAGGAAGAATTTGAATTTTTCTGTTGAGTTTCCTGAAAATAAGAAAGATTTTATTATTGATTTTTTGAAGAATAATTCTGATAATTCTGGGATTATCTATTGTTTAACCAGAAAAACTGTTGATAGTTTATATGATGTTCTTCTTAATTTAGGTTATAATGTTTCTAAATATCATGGTGGTATGAGTGAAAATGCTAGAACAAAATCTCAAGAGGATTTTACTTATGATAGAGTTCAAATAATGGTTGCTACTAATGCTTTTGGTATGGGGATTGATAAATCAAATATAAGATATGTTATTCATTATAATATGCCAAGGGATTTAGAAAGTTATTATCAAGAGGCTGGTCGTGCTGGTCGTGATGGTGATAATTCTAAATGTATTTTACTTTTTAGTAGGGCTGATATTGTTACAAATAAGTTTTTAATTGAACAGTCTATTTCTGAGAGCAATCATAAAGTTGAATATGATAAATTAAATGATATTATTGATTATTGTAATACTGATAAATGTCTCAGAAAATATATTTTGGAATATTTTGATGAGATTCCATTATTTGATAATTGTAATAATTGTAGTAATTGTTTATCTGAGATAGAGGTTACTGATATTACACAAGATTCTAAAAAAATATTATCTTGTATAAAGAGAATGCATGAGAGATTTGGTTCTGGTCTTGTCACTGATGTTTTAAAAGGTTCTAAATCTGCTAAAATAAAATCATTGGGATTTGATAGTTTGTCAACTTATGGTATTATGAATGAATATCCCAAAGATACTATTAAAGATTTAATATATTTTTTAATTACAGAGGGATATATTAGGTCTGTTGGTGATAAGTATCCTATTTTGGCATTAGATATATCTTCTAATGATGTTTTATTTAATGATAAGCCTGTATTGATAAAAAGAAAAATTGAAAAAGTTTCTTCTAAAACTACTGTATCTAAGGATGAATTAGATTATGATATAAATCTATTTGAGATTTTAAAAAGTCTTAGAAAAGAAATTGCTACACTTAGTAATATCCCTCCTTTTATTGTTTTTACAGATGTATCTTTAAAGGAGATGTCCACATATTTTCCAATAAATGTGGAAAGTATGCTACAGATTAGTGGTGTTGGTGTTAATAAATTAGAAAAGTATGGCAATGTTTTTATAGATGCTATTTCTAAATATGTTTTGGAAAATAATATTGTTATACCTGAAAGGAAAAATACTACTACATCATCAACTTTACTTTCTAATTCTGATAATACTACTAAAAGTAACTCTTCTTCTAAGATTAAAGAGGATACTCGTGTTGTTTCTTATAATTTGTATAGAGATGGTAAGTCGATTAATGAAATATGTGACATTCGTGGTTTAACAAGGACTACTATTGAAAATCATCTTGTTACATGTTATGAACTTGGTATGGATATTGATATGTCAAGGGATGTTCATTTTAAATTTGAGAATATAATTTATGATGCTATTGATGAACTTGGTTTTGAAAGACTTCGTCCTTTGAAAGATTATTTGCCTGAAGATGTTACTTATTTGGATATTCATTATTTTGTTATAAAATATAAAAAGACTAAGTTGACTTAGCTTTTAATTGTTTATTTTTAATTTAACTTTGTAAAAGTTTTATTTATTAATATAAGTAGTATAAAAATAATTTTTTATTTGTTTGAGTTAAAATTATTTTTATACTACTTTGTATTTTTAATATTTAAATATTTGTAGAATTTCTCCATCTACATTTTTAAGTATTATTTTATTTTCTTCTAATATTAAGTAGCTATGTTCTGTGTTACATTTTGGCAATGATATTGAGCCTGGATTTGCAAAAATGTATTCTTCTTTTTCTTGTATAAATCCTTGGTGAATATGTCCATATATTAGTATGTCAAATTGTTCATATGGTATTTTTTCTATATTGTATTTGTGTCCATGTGTAAAATATATATTTTTTCCATTTATCTCCATTAATATATGGTCCTGAAATTCAAATTCTGATATTGTTTCGTCTACTTTAGCATCACAGTTTCCTCTTACTACTAATAGTTTATCTTTTAATGAATTTAATATTTTTGCTACTTTCATTGGTTCATATTCTTGGCTTAGATTATTTCTTGGTCCATGGTAATATAAGTCTCCTAATAATATTATTTTGTCTGGTTTTTCCTTTTCGTTTATTTCTTTTATTTTTTCTGCATAATATCCTGAGCCATGAATATCTGATATTATTAATACTTTCATAGTTTTACTCCTTTATAATCTTTTCTGGTTCTGAATATGTTATACCAAATGTTTCTACTGTTACTTTTTTCATAACTGGTGGTTCTACTGGCCTGTCTTTTCCTCCTCCAAATGGACTTCTTGTGATTACTCTTGATTTTACAATTTTGTCTACTACATCCATTCCCTCTATTACACTTCCAAATGCTGCATATTTTCCGTCTAAAAATTCTGAATCATCTGTTACAATAAAGAATTGTGACCCTGCACTATTAGGGTTCATGCTTCTTGCCATTGATACTATTCCTCTTACATGTGAGATGTTATTTTCTATTCCATTTTCTTTGAATTCTCCTTTTATTCCATATCCTGGTCCTCCCATTCCTGTTCCTTCTGGGTCTCCTCCTTGTGCCATAAATCCTGGAATTGTTCTATGAAATATTAATCCATTATAGAATCCTTTTTGTATTAAATTAACAAAATTATTTACTGTTTCAGGTGCTTTACTTGGATATAGTTCTAGTTTTATTATTCCTCCATCTTCCATTTCTATCGTTACTAAAGGTTTTTTTATATTTTCATTCATCTTTCTTCTCCTATTTCTATAAACGACTTAGTATCTATTGATAATCATCGTTTATTTCAATTTTTTATTTTTATATCTTTTTATTATATTTTTTTATTTTTGTAAGTTGTTATATATATCTACTTGTTTTAGCATATGTCCTATATTTCCTTCTCCAGCATATTTATTAATGTCAAAAAAATTTAAATTCTTGTCTATCCAATATAGTTTGTTTACTTCTTCTATTAATTCTTTTTCTTTATTTAGATTTCCAAAATATACTTCTAATTCCATATCTGTTGTTACATATTGAAAATTCATTAAATGTATTAATTTTATATCTTCTTTTGTTATTCCTGTTTCTTCTTTTAGTTCTCTATATGCAGCTTCTATTTCATTTTCATTTTCTTCTACTTTTCCTCCTACTAGGTTTAATTTTCCTTTATAGGGTTCTTTTTTTCTTTTACACATTAATATTTTGCTTTTATTTTTATTATATACTATTATTACATTTAATTTTCTCATATTCATTCTTCTTTCTTCTTTCTATATATTTTTTATTGTACTATTATTTTTTTAGTTTTAAATAATTTTTGTTTCTATATTTTACTATTTTTAATTATTTTATATTCTAGTCTATTTAAATTAATATCTGTCCGTGGAGACCTGCAGACTTAACACAAAGAAACTTTATATTCTAGTATATTTAAATTAATATACATTCTACAATATTCCATAGTATATATTTTCGCCTTTATATTCTAGTATATTTAAATTAATATTCTTTTTCTACAATTGATAATAAATCTCTATATTCTATCTTTATATTCTAGTATATTTAAATTAATATTGAAAATATATTATTTATTTGCTTTGCACTCTCATCTTTATATTCTAGTCTATTTAAATTAATATTTATCATTCGTTAATATCTCAGGTGAAGATTATACCTTTATATTCTAGTCTATTTAAATTAATATTCAAATATTAATTGTGCTAAAGATGTATTTACAACTTTCTTTATATTCTAGTCTATTTAAATTAATATAGGTTTACTATAAATGTATTTATAGTAAGGATTTTAGTTGGTATATCTGTCGATATGTAATATATAATAACATAAAACTATAATATATGAAATACCTTTTTCTAAAATTCTTATATTTCTAGCAAAAATTCATCTGTCTTACCCCCATGTTTTTTTATCTAATGGACATCGACAGAAATTATTATAAAAAATTATCAGTCTTATCTTCTTCTAATTTCCCCCAGAATTCTTTTTCTAGCCATCTTTGATTTCTGCTTTTAAATAGTATTAAACTATCTTTATCTTCTCTTATATATTTATTTAATTCTGCTTTTAGCTTCATAGCTTGTGATTCTAATAATTCTCCCTCAAATACTGAATTTTGTATATGCACTAAATATTTCTTACATGTTTTAAATACTTTTCTTAAAACTTTTTGTCCTTCTTTTTCTTCTAAATTAATATCATAAACTAAAATTACATACATATTACCACCACATTTTAAACCCTTCATATTTTTCATCTTCTAATAAATGTTTGATTAGCTTATATACTTCTAACCTAATTAAATATTCATAACTTACTTCTCTATTTAATTTTTTATGTTTAATTTTAGTTTGTAATCTTGTATCTATTTCTCTTGTTATTTCTTTTCTAGCTTTATCTTTTATATATGTAAAGTTTAATCCCTCTTCAAAGTCTTTCTCTGTTATCTGATTTTTATTTAACATAGAAAATATTAATCTATCTGCTATAATTGGTTTAAATATTTCTGCAATATCTAAACATAATGAAAATCTTCTTTCAGATGGTTCATGTAAATAGCTTATAGTTGGATTTAATTGTGTTTTATATATTTCGCTTAGTACTCTTGTATAAATTATTGTATTCACATATGAAATTAATGAGTTAATTGCATTATCTGGTGGATTTTTTACTCTTTTCTCAAATGCTATATTTTGGTTTATTATTGTATTCCATGAATCATAATATACTTTTCTTATATTTCCCTCTATTCCCATTAATTCTTGTACATTTTTGCATAACTTAATCTGTTTTCTTAAAAATTCTATTTCTTTCATATATGAATTTAAATCTTTTCCTCTATTATTATAATAAGTTAAATTTCTGTAAATATTATAAGATGCAGATTCTATAAAACTTTTTGCAATTTCTAGTCTTTTATTTTTATCTTTATAATGTTCAACTTGTTTTATTAATAGCTTTCCTGATACTAGTGCTTCTTTTGGATAATAAGTTCCTGTATAAAATCCATAATAATTAAAAAAATGTATATTTATTCCAAATGATGATAAAAAATTTAGTAGACTTGTATTAAAGTCTAATTCTGTCATAATATAAATGTCATCCACTCTTTCAACTGGTAAGGATCTTTTTGTATTATCTTTATATATAATTTCTAATGTATTGTCCTTTCTTTGTAATCTTCCACTTTTATATAAATAATATGATTGTTTCATATTTATTCCTCCTAAACATAGCATAAATCAAAGTATGAACATTTATTGCATATCTTAGTATTTAATTTTTGTGGTGGTTTGTCCATTTTTATAATATCTTTGATGTTTTTTATTACATTTTCTATTATTTTTCTATCTCCTTCTTCTAAAATAACTTCTTTAGTTTCTCTTAAAAGTGGAAAATCTATTTTAGCTTTTATATTTTTTATCCCTTTAGTTTCTAAATAATATATATAATATTTTAATTGCCATATACTCGCTTCTTCTATTTTTCTTGTTTTCTTTACTTCATGTAGTACTGCTCCATTTTTTATAAAATCAATATTAATTGTACCATCTATTAAAATTTGTTTTTTCTCTTTTGTATATGTAGTTTCATCTAAAATTTTTCCCAATTTAACTAATTCGCTATTTTGTTCCATATTAATTTGATTACTAAAATACCATAATCTTCTTTGACAAATAAAATAATAATAAATCATTATTCCCGTAATATTCATTAATCCCTCCTTATTAGAATTCTCTTGTGTCTATTTCATATTCTTCGTCTTTTTCTAGCAATAATCCTATATCATTGTCATATTTAGTATCTATAATGTAAGTATTTTTAATATATGGGCATTCTGTTATTAATTCTTGTAATTTCCATCTATTTGATTTACTAATTGATATAAATAATTTATTTATTTGTCTTCTTAATTCAAATTTTTCTTCTTTTGTTTGTTCATTTTCGTATTTCTTAAATAAATCCAAATTCTTATCATAAATACTTTTTGGAATCACATTAACATTATCAATATCTCTTAATATACTTTGTGCTTGTTTTTTGTCTGTATTATAATCAATTATATTTTCCAAAATATTAAACGCATTTTTAAATCTATCATAAAAATCTGTTCCTTCTAAAAGTTCTGTTGAATATAATTTATCAACTAATTCTATTTTTGTTTTTTCTTCTAAAATTTTATTATCATATTCTTCTAATAGCTTTATGCTTTTATGATATATTTCTTCATCATATACATATTTTATTCCACTTGTTTCTTTTGTATATATTTTTATATTAGGTTCTTCTCCATTATATTCTCTACTTCTATAGCATCTTCCTAGTCTTTGGAATAAACTATCTAGAGTTGACATTTCTGTATATAATAAGTCGAAATCTATATCTAATGATGCTTCTACTATTTGAGTAGTTATCCATATTCCACTTTCATTTTCTTTATTTGAAAATTCTTTTATGTTTTTTTCCTTTTGGTTTCTATCTTCTATCTCAAATCTAGAATGTAATAAATTTACATTGTTAGCTCCTATTTCTTTTAATTCTTTATATATTTCTATCGCCTTATTTATTGTGTTCACAATAATTAATGTTTTCTTATTTTTTGATTTTTCATAGATTTCTTCTATATCATCATTTATTTTTTTGTCCAATATTTTTATTTTGTGTCTTTTAGTATCTTTTATAAATTCATTATATTTAATTTTTATTTTCATTTCTTCTAATTTTTCTTTATATATTCTTGGAAGAGTTGCTGTCATTATCATAAATTTGCCACCAATATTATTTATCATTTGTAAACCTTTTAAAATTATTGCTACGATTTCTGGTGAATATGCTTGTATTTCATCTATTATTACTTTTGAGTAACTTAATGTTGCATACATTTTTTCATATCCTTTATATTTAAAAACAAATGGAAATATTTGATCTATTGTACATGCTGTTATTTTTTGATATAAATTTTTAGATTGTTCCATTTTTTTAATTTCTAATTCTAATTCTTTTACTCTATTTTCCGCTTCTGTTGTTTCTTCTAAATAATCTATTGCTGTTGAATGCAATAGTCCTACATGGTTATATTTAATTTGCTCTAGAATTCTTGTGTAAATAGCGTTTATGCTTATTCTTAATGGTAATGTAAAAAATGTTTTATCATTATTGCTCCATAATAATGAACTTTCAGTTTTTCCTATTCCAGTTGAACCAATAATAACTAAATTTTCATTTTGATTTTCTTTAGTAAATGTTTGTAGCTCATTTAATTTAGATTTTTTATTTTCTATAAACTCTTCTACAAATGTTGATATTTCTTCATTTGTTTCATCTTCTATATTTATTCCTGCTGAACTACAATGATCTAATCTATGTAATAATCCTTTCATTAAACAATATTCTTTATATAATTTATCTCCTTCTCTTATTCTAGATTGACCTTCTACAAGTCCTAAATAAAATGTTTTTAATTCTGGAATCTCTATTTCCAATTCTTCTTCTATATTTTCTATATTAGGTTTTATATCTTCTTCTATTATTTCATTTAATAATTTTCTATCTATATGTACTATATCTCTTTCATGGTGATAAAAAATTGCTTGATATACTAGTATTTTTTCTTCCTTTGTCATATTATATTTCTTTGTTGGTATAAACATTGGCGATATCTGTTCATGTTTTATAATATCATTATTAAATCTAGTCTTTATTAACTCTTTTCCTAATTTTTTTCTTATTACATTTTGAAATCCTGAAAATACTTTTCCTATATCATGATATTTGCAAATTATTTCCATTAACTCCCAGAATCTTTCTTCATTAATCGTAATTATTTTTGTAATCTTTTTTCCATATTTTCTTCTTAATATTTTTAAATTTTCTAATACTTTATCTGTATGTTTTTTTATTGATTCTATTGGTTCTGATTTTGCATAATGCATTTTCTTCTCCTTTCAAATTAGCCACACTTTATTTATAAGTGTGGCATTTCTTTACTATAAAAAAATATATAATCTCCATCTTCATCTTCTATTGTTTCAAATACACTTCCATTTGAGTGTTTTTCTACATATTTTACATTTACTTTATTCCATTGTCTAATATCATTTTTTATCTGATATGTAGTATTTAGTCTATAATTAATACCACTAGCCATTGTCTCTATCCATTCTGGTATATAAGCACTTCTCTTAATTGTTACCTCTTCAACTTTTTCTACATTTTCCAGTATTTTTATATCATCTATTCTTACCAAATCTTCATTTCTTCCTAAAGTAAATGTCTCTGTTCCATTTATTATATTTGTATATATTTTGTCTACTATTTCATCTTCTGCCTGTACATGTATAATTAAATTAATATTTAAAAGTTGATGTACATTTCTTGGCATTGCTGTTACTTTATTATTTCCTTTATACATTCTTAAATTTTGATAGTTACTAAATATACTTTCATATTCTCCTTGTATTGATATATTCATTGGAAAATATTCTCCTGGATTTGCTTGTAATATTTTATGGAACATTCCTATTACTGTTGAATATGGTGGTAAAGGATATGTCTCTGCAACTTTATTGGCAAATGGTTTTTTATAGCATGCTGTTTCTTGGTATAATTTTATTTTTAGAATTTTCATTTATTCCAATCCTTTCTTTTTAGGATTCATAATATTTTGTTACATCTTCTTTTAAATTTTCAAAAAATTCTTCTATATTTGTCACTTTGCCATCAAATGCTTCTTTTATTTCATCTTCATTTTTAAATGTATTTTTTATAATTCCTATATTTGTATCTTCATAGATTGAATTTTCTCCTATTGTTAGCTTACTTGTATCTTTTAGTATTTCTGTATCTATGCTGAATTCACCTTTTTGACCTGTTAGTTTTATTCTTCCTAAGTAGAATGGTGAATTTATATTATACATTCCTCCTATTACGAAAACAGGACTTAAGTTTTCTTCTCTTCCTCTAATTTCTCTATTTAGTATTTTTACAATATCTAATAACTGAGTTATTCTTTTTGCTTTTTCTTCATTTGATATTTCAATTGTGTCATCTATTCCTACTTTTTCTAAATCTATAGTAATCGTATATGTATAATAACTTAAATGTTGTTCTATGTTTGCAAGATTTGGGAATTCTTCAATTCTATCTGCTAGTCCTTTGTTATTTAAAAATTCCATATCACTTTTATAATCTTCTAAAGATATTGCATTACTTAGTCTTACTGTTGCACTTCTTATACTTGAGTTGTCATTTTTAACTGTTTTCATATATCCAAATAAATCCATTTCTTCTGAATCTTCTATTGTTAGTTTTTCTTTAAATTGTACTGTTCCTTTTGATTTATCTACTACTTCCAAGTTCCACCCATACATTTTATTTGCAAGTCTTACTATGTCATATCTTAATGCTTGTCTTGATGCAAATGTATATATACTTCCATCTCCTCTTGTTAATTTCTTTAGTTCTGAAACATTTCCAATTCCTTCTCCATAATTTAAGCTTTGTGCTTTAAATATAAGACTTATTGATAATCCTTTTTTATTATTCATCTCATTTTTCCTCCTTTGACCAAGATATTATTATTTTTTATATCTCTTCTTTTATTATTTTTCTTACTCCTTGACAGTTTTTATTCTTTATTTTCATATCTATTAGATATTAATCCTGATAAAAAACTATTTGCTATTGATTCAAAGTCCAAATTTGTTTCTTGCATTGTTTCTATAAATATTGGTGATACATCTTTCCCCATTGCCATATGTATTTTTATGATAATTCCCATAAATTGTTTTTTATTCCCTGTGTTTATACTGCTTAGCATTTTATGTGTGTATGTATTTAATTTGTTTTCTTCTCCTTTTTTCTTCAATTCTTCATGTATTTCAATTCCTAAATAGTATAAGACTTTTAATTTATCATCATTTTTATTTATTTTTTCCACTCCTTCTATCTCCTTTTTTAATAAATTTAATATCATTCTTGTTTTAGTTGCTACAAATAAATTATATCCATTTGGATTTTCTTTTTTTATTTCGTCTCTTATTCTTTCATTTATAATGTATTTGATATCTTTATTTTTCAAAATATAATTTACTATCTGTAATTTGAATTTATAATCATTTATTTTAGATATGGTTGTTTTTGAGTATCCTTTAAAAAATTCTGCTACATATCTTTTTATGTTAAAATATTCAATTCTACTATATGCACCATATTCTGCATCAAATTCTACTACAAATATATTGTCTAATTGCCATCTACTTATTTGTTGTTCTTGTTCTACTATATTTAGTATTAATTGTGTATAAGGATTTTCTGTTTTGTTTTCATATTTAGAATTATTATCAAAATTATTATTTGTACTTAATAATGTGTTTACATTTGTATCATAATTTACAAAACTTAATGATTGTTTCTCTTTATATTCTCCATTTTCTTTTACTGTTTTTGTTATTTTAGTTATTCCTGCAGGTATACAGAATAGAATTAATTTACATATATCACATATTGGAAGCTTTACATTTTGGTTCCAAAAGAAATTTCTTGCATTATCACTACTTATTGCTAGTGGCACAAAATTACCTTCTGAATATGTTGTTGTTTTTCCAAAGTTATTTTCACACATACTACAATTTTCAATTACTTTTTCTTTTAAATATTCTTGTATATCTTCTATCTGTTTTCCTTTTTCAATATAATCTCTTTTTATTTTTGAGTATATTTTTTCTATTTCTTTTGTTATTCTTTTTTCTTTTGTTTTATTTTCTATATATTCTTTTATTTCTTCTATTTTATATTTTCCATCTATTATGTTATGAATAAATCCTGTTTCTATAATATTACTTATATAATCTATATACATTAGTTCTTCTTGTTCTTCATTTGATAGAGCTGTTTTTGTTACATTTAGAAAGGATGGTTGTCCATAATATGTATTGCTTAATATACTTTTAAATAAATTTAATGTTAATCTTTTGTTTATATTTTCTTTTTTGATATTTTCTAATAAGACTGTTTTTATTTTTTTGATTTCTTCTTGTGAATCTTCTTTGTCTATTTTGTCATATACTTTTTTCATTTTGTTATAAGTTTGTTCATCTATTTTTTTAATTTTATCTAATTGTTTTTTTATTGTTTCTTTTATATATTTTTTATTTGATTTTATTTTATCTTTTCTTTGTTTCTCTTTATCTTTTTCCTCTAATTGTATTTCTATATTATTTTGTATATATTCGAATGATGATTTTGTTCTATCAATCACACTTTTAGCCACATCATATTTTTCATAAAAATATTTAAAATAATATTTATTAAAATCTTTTAAATTTTCTGTATCAAATTCTATATAATTCTCATTTATTTTGGCAAAATTATCATTATTATGCTTCAATATTCTTAGAAACCCTACTATTCCTGCATTGATGAACCATTCATTTAGATATACTTTTGTTTTCAATTTTACACCTCCTTCTTATATTATTTGGAACATTCCAAATCCTGCTGAATGTTTGCTTCCCATTCCTGCATTATATAAATATGTAAGTAGGTCTTTATCTCCACTTATATTAAATAGTCCTGTTGAACATTCTATTTGTTTTTCATAAAATTTTATTACTACTTTTTTTGCATTTATTGGTGTAATTTTAAAGTCTTCTACTATTGCTTCTGGTAAGTTTGTTATTTTTAATTGTTGTTTTATATTCATTTTTAGTGTTTCTTCAAATTCTTCATGCCTTGAAGAATAATAGTAATCTTTCCTGTTTTCTCTATACCTTACACATAATGGTGATTGAAATTTTACTGTTATATTTTCTGTTGTTATTTCTTTTTCCATTATCATTGTTATGTTTTTTAGTGTTACTGTATTTTTATTTAATGGGAATTTTTTGTATTTTTGTTTATTAAATGAATTATATAAAATGATTGCTGTTTCATAATCTGCTACTGATATATTTAGTTCAAGATTTCTATCTTCTATAATAATTTTTTCTTTTTCTATTTTTGGATTTTTGAAGTATACTGAAAATGTGTAATTTTTAATTATAGGGTCTTTTTCGTTGTAGAATTTTTTATAATATTCTTCATTATATTCTGACAATGCAAGTTTAAAATAGCTTATTATGTTTCTTCTATAATCTATTGGTATTTCTGGATTTTCTAATGCTAGATATAATTTAAATCTCATTTTTTCACCTCCTTTTTTATTATTTTTTAATAAATCAGATAGTGTAATAAATTATAGATTTATTTTCTAATATATTTAAATTATTAATATTGTATTTTAGGCTATTCCTATTTAATGTTATATCTTTACATTCCAATATATTTAGATTTTTATTGATATTCTTAATAAATCTATAATATAATTACTTTTATGTTATATTTTCTATCTAAGTATTTTTTATATTAGAGGCTTTATTTATTGTTTATTTACTATCTTTATTTGATTTATTTTTAAGCATTATATATCAATTCCATCAAGAAAATTGTCGAAGCATGTCAGAATATATATTTTTTTCTTTAATTTTGAAATAAATTGTATTTATTTCAAAAATCCAGAATTATTTTTTTCTTTTAAATATTTTCTATATTCTTCTTGACTTATGATTTTTTTCTCATTAAAGTATTTTTTATATTCTTCTTTAGTTATAATTAATTTTTTTATGGATTCATTCGATATTACATTATTCATATATTTTCTCCTTTATATTGTATGAATATATATTCTTTTTGAGCTCAACTATATTTTATATTTTCTATTTCTTAATGTTAAGTTGAGAAAAAATTTTTAAATTTAACTTTTTGAAATTTTATAATTTTAAAATCAGTATTTTTGATTATAAAAAAGCTGAATAAAATTTTTTGAATTAAATATTTTTGAAGTTTATAAAATTTATTATTAATAAAAATTTTCATAATAAAAAAACCCTCTTTCGTATAAAAATTTGACAATTCACACTCAAGAGGGTATACTTAATTTACAATATACTTTTTTGAGTAGATTGTGGTTTAGAAGAGGTGTCTTGATTTGCCGTCTTTCACCTCTTTTGCTATATTATATATTCTTATTTTTTTATTGTCAAAACCCGTTTTCGACAAATAAAGCTTGTAGCTACTGAAAACACTACAAACTTTTATTTCAAAAATTTTTTTAGCTATTATTTTATTCTATTTCTTAATTCATGCCAATTTAGTCCTGTTATATATTTTATACTTTCTGAACATAGTAAACATTGCTCTTTTGCATATTTATTCCATTCATCTATTGTAGGAAATTTTGCAAAATCTGATGTTATTCTTTTTAATAAATCTATTGATTTTTTATATTTTTTATCCATTATACTATCTTCTGGAAACTGTACTTCATTTTTATAATATATATTTATCAATTCATTAAATTCTTCACTTATTACTTTTGTTTTCTCTGAACTTAATCCATATTTTTCTATTGATATATGTAATTTTTCTCTTAATCTTTCAATTTTATCTTTCATTAGTACTTCTCCTACTTCATTTTTTCTACATTTTTTATTATTTTATCATATTTTTCTTTATATTAACATGAACTATTTGTACAAATTTTAAATTAATAATGTCTTTTATTTTATATGTAGTTTTTATATGATAATATAATATTATAAATAATATATTATATTTTTGTATAAATAACAATTTATTTATTATAGTTTAATATATTATAATATAGATTGAGTTATGAACTGAAAATATAATAAAGTTAATTGTATCATTAATCTAAGTAAACTATAATATAAAGACGGAATATATAAGAGTAACTAAACTTTATACAGGAATATTAATTTAAATAGACTAGAATATAAAGTTCTTAAAGGGATTTGTACAATGAACTATCTAACTAATATTAATCTAAATAAACTAGAATATAAAGAAGGCAGTAGCTCCGTCTGCTACATTTATTCCACGTAATATTAATTTAAATAGACTAGAATATAAAGGTTACAAGTGTTATGTCCTGGATACTTGCAAAGCATATTAATCTAAATAACTTAGAATATAAAAAATTTTGGAGGATTTTTAACAGTTGGCGGTGGTAATAGTAATATAAATAGTATAGTCATTAAAAGCAATGTTGGCTAAATAATTTTATCTAACACTGCTTTTATCTGTTTTCATACAACTTATTATCTACCAAAATATTTCCTTTTATTTTATATATTTAATACTTGTCCTGGATATATTAAATTAGGATTTTTTATTCCATTTTTACTTGCTATATTTTGATATGTAGTCTTATATTTATTTGCTATTTGTGATAATGTGTCTCCCTTTTTTACTATATAAATATTTTCTTTAGAATCTGTTACTTTTTTATCAGATTCTTTTATTTGAGAAACTAAATTCCTATACATATAGTTAGTATCTACATTGCCAGATATTCCAGATATTCGTCCTTTTGAACTATTCTGCCATATATCATATTCTCCTTTGTAGCATTCGTTTCCTGATTTATAACTTGCTATCCATGTTGTATATCTTTTTTTTATTTCTTCCTTATTTAAATAATTATTAAACCAATTTTCATTTGCATATACTCCTGCCCATAATCCATTTTGTTCTATTATTGTATTAAATTCTATACATATATTTGTTAGATTATTTTTATCTACTGTTGCTATAGAATTATCTTCCATATCTATATAAACTGGTAATTCTAAACTTTTTCCTTTTAGCTTTTCTATTGCCCAATTTGCTCCCTGTTTTGCTGTTTCTTGACAATTGCTATAACAATATACATATGCTCCTGTTGGTATCCCTAAATTTTTACATTTATTATAATTTTCTTCAAATTTTTTATCTAATGTATGATTATTTTTATTTCCTATCCAGCCTAAACGTAATATTGCAAAATTTATATTATTTTTTACTATGCTCCAGTTTATTGTTCCATTATGTTCTGATACATCTATTCCAAACATATTATTCCTCCTTTGGACTTAATTTTTCTTTTAGTTTATCTGGTATTTTAACTCCTAATTCAGCACAATTTTCAACCAAACTTGATAATTCCATAAAGCATATATATATTACTGTAAAATATAATATTAATTCTGTTCCTAATGCAAATTTTGTTAATATTCCTATAAGGACATATACGAGTTCAGCAAATTTTTTTGATAACCCTGTCCTCATTATAGAGCTTTTAAAATTACTATTTTTCCATGCAATTACTAATCCTGTTAATATGTCTACTATTATAAGTATCATTGGAGCTAATATTGCCCACCACATATTTGTAAAATGTATACTTTTCATTAATTCTTCCATGTTCTCTCCTTTTATATATCTTCTGCATTTTCAAATTCATCTGTTGTTTTTAAATATTGATATACTTGTTCTATTGTTTCATTTTCATTATAATCCTTATTTATGTACTTAGTATCTATAAATACATTCATTTTTTTATCTAAATTATTATTTTTATAATACTCTATTTCTTCTTTTCTTTTTTCTTCAGTTGTGTATGATGCTATTTCTATTATATTTGATTGATTAGTTATTTTATTTATACTTACTATTCTGTGATATTTTACTATTACACCATTATCTAATTCTATTTCTTTTTTTATTGCCATTTTTTATCCTCCTTTTTATTATACCTAACAGTTTTTCTATTTATATCCTACCACTTTTATTATTTTTATTGATGTTTGAGTTCCTGCATTTCCAATTGATGTTCCTGAAATATTTATATATCTTTCTGTTGCTCTTGTAATACTTGTTCCACTAATTGCATATCTTAGTGCTGTTATTTGAACTCCATCTCCATAGTTATATTGCATACTTGCATTAATGTTTCTTCCATTTGGATTATATATTCTGTGAGACCAATATCCAGATGATGCATCTTTAAAATAAAATATTTCTAGATATGCAAAGTTTGTGGCTGTTTCTGATAGTGTTATGCTTCCTGTTGTTCCAGATGAGTTATCATATAACGATTTTGGTTTTGCTTGTATTTCTCCTTGATGGCAATATGTTAAGTTTGAACTATTGCTTCCATTATATGCTCCATTCCAATATGTTAAAAAACTCATTGTAGGAATATAGCTTTGGTTTGTGTTATAATTAGTATGTGTTTTTGAAGATGCACTTTTTATACCATCTATTGCACAATTATTTACATATACTTTTGAACCATCTGAATGAATTAGCCATTTCTTTATTTTTCTACTATAAACTCCATGATTTGTTCCACCAACTCCAACTCCAAAAGCAACTTCTGTATCTGTATCACTTCTTTTTGAATAATAAAAAGCATCTGTGCTACCATCATTTCTTATCATATTTACATCATTTTTAAATAAGCTTTTACCATTCACTTGTAATTTACTTTCATTACTTGTATCATAATTTTGCCCTATTGCAACATTATTTTTATATATAGCAATTGCTGGATTTCCGCTTCCTAATGTAATTGTATAATTTGCTGATGATAATTCATCTGCTAAAGTTAATTGTATATTGTATGAATTTGATACATTAAATCCATTAGCACCTAAGTCTCCTTTTATTATTATATTTCCTGTAATTTTATTTCCCGAAATTGTGTATGTTAATGTTGTCTCTCCATTTATATATGTAGAACTTGTTGTGTTTTTATATTTATATATACATGATTTTATCGAGTTTGAAACACTTCCAAAATTATCATTCCAGAATTGTCCCTCAAATTTTAATGTTACTGCTTGTCCTACATTATTTTCCCTTGTAGCTGTAAGAGATATTATTTTTATTTTTGAATAATTTTTTATTTCTGCTGTTTTACTTAATTTAGTACTATTTTCTCTACTGTCAATTGCATACATATCTATTACATTGCTATCTATAGTTGATATACTCATATTTACATCTAAAGTATTATTATAATTTGCAGTTGTGCTTTTACTTCCTATTAGAAGTTTATAATTTTTCATTGTTGCACTATTTTTTGCAATTGCTTTATTTGATGCACTTATTGTTCCTTTTACATTTGAATATCCTTTTATCAGTATTTGATTGTTTCCTGTTAGTACTAATGTTGTAGCATTTGTGTCTTGATATGTAAAGTTAGAGAATGTTGGACTACTATTTGTTACTGTAAATATACAATCTTTATAATTTGTATAACTTGTATTGTTTTCAGTTGTTGTAATAATATATCTTAATGTTATATTATTAGAGTTTGGAGTTAATGCGTATATTGTACTTGCTGTTGGTGTGACTGTTTTGCTTGTTCCTGTTACTGTTCCAAAATTTATTATTTGTGTATTGTCAGTTTTACATAGTTTTAATGATATATTTGCTCCACTTGGATTACTCCATGTTATTGTATGACTATTTCCTATATTTACATTTGGTGCTGCTGATATTTTTGCTATATCTTTTGTTGTTCCATAAAATTCGTTTGAAACTTTATCTAATCCAGACTCTGTAGATCTTGCCAATATGCTAAAAGAATGTTTTGTGTTTGGACTTAGCCCTGTGATTGTGAAAGTTCCAGATGTAGTATTACTTACTATTGCACCTCCCCATACTGCTTTGTCTATACTGCAATATATATTTGCTTTTCTTGATACAGAATATCTTATTGTTGCTGTAGTTAATGTTACACTTTCTACATATGCACTATTAATCTCTGCATATCTTGGTATTTTAGTCAATGTTAAGTTTCCAGATGGTGTAAAATCTCCTGGGCTGTATGTGTGTGATTGGAAATCTAATATAGCACTACATGAAATTGTTTTGCTCCCATCTGAATTATGGGCTATTGTTGTTGTTCCTTCACATATAGTTTGAGCTGTATTGTAATTTTGTGAATTGTATGTGCCACTTCCACTTTTCACTGTAGTTCCATTTATATTTACACTATAACTTGCTGTAAGTCCACTAAATCTTCCTGAACTTCCACTTATTAATTGTAATCTGTATCCTACATTACTTGTGTTGCTATTTATATCATAACTGTTTTCCCAAACACTTAATCTACAAGAAAAGTGAGAAGCATAATTCCCTCCATTTTTTCCTCCATTTTGTATAAAATCTGCCATTTCTTATCCTCCTATTCCTGTCAACCATACTTGGTCACCAACTTTTTGAATAAATAATGAGTTTATTTTTGCTTCATTTTTTACTTCTAATTCTTTTGCATAAACTCCTTTATCAGTCATTTCTGCAACTCTTTCTTTTGATGTGTTATTAAATGTTCTATTTCCATCTGCATCTATTCTGGTATATATATTAGAAGTTGAGCTTTCTACTTGTATTCCTTTTCCTATTGTTACTTTATCTGTTATAGTTTCATTTGGATTTTGACTCCATACTACTTTATCTATTCCATTTGCTACCATTAGGTCTGCTATCAAAAATGAATTATCTGTATCTGTTTCAATTTTAATATCTATAGTATTTGATGTTACTTCTATTGTATGTACTTCTTCTTTCCATTCATTTGTGTTTTCTGCATCTAAAATATATTTTGTTCCATTAATTTCTATATATCCAGTTGCTAATTCTATTAACTTTTCATATAAAAAACTTATTGTATATGTTCCATTTTTTACAATTTGTTTTTGTTCTGCACTTCCGTTTTTAGTTATATATGAGAGTCTACTTGTTGTATTTTGCTTAGTGTTAGTGTCTGAATATTCATCTATTCCTAAATTTTTATTTTCTTCTGCTTCCCAGTAATCTAAATTATAATAGAATATGTTGTTTCCTCCTGTAATTGTGAGGTTATTTATTGTTCCATCTATCATTTGTTTTAGTTCATTTATTTGTTCATTTATTTCATCTTTATTTAATACTGTTGATGTAATGCTATCAATTGTTTGTTCATGTTGGGTTATTTTTTCTTCATGTTCTGATGTTTCTTGTATTAGTTGTGTTATTTTTTCTTTTTCTTGATCAATTTGACTTTGTACCTTTTTGTTTATTGTTTTTTGTGATGGTACTCTTCTTGTTGTTTCTTCTTTTGCTTTGCATTGTATTTTACTGGAGATATTTGCTTTAAATTTTCCTCCATATTGAATTGAGCCTTGATATATTATTTTTTTATTGTCTATTTCTAATATGTCTCCTACATCAATTGCTGGGTCAATTATACTTTCTCCTTCAAAACTGTATATTTCTAGATTTTTGTATAAATTGTATATGTTTTCTATTTGTTCTTGTTCTACTATATACATATTATCTTGGTTTATATATATTGTATTGTATGTTGTATCTCCTGATTCAAATAATTGTATTCCATCTTCATATTTAATACGACTTATTTTTGTCTTTTCTCCCCATGTGAAATTTTGAAAGTTTTTAGCTTTTAATTCTATTGTATTTTCTCCTATTGTTTTTATATATAGTTTTCCATCTCTTCCAATAGAAGCAAATCCTCCTGCTTGTTCTGCTATATAGCTTATATATGTTCTTGCTGATATTGTATTGTCATATACTGATATTTCTTTGTCCATATTTAAAAATGAAGTAGAACCGTAATTCTACTTCTGCTTTTTGACATATGTCCTGTAATACTTCTATTATTTTAGCTTTTCCATTTTCTTTTATTAGAGTGCTTCCATCATAATTGAATTCGAATTTAATCATGTTGTCTAATAGTTTTAGTGTAATTGTGTAGTCATTGTCTTTGTTTATATCATCTACATTAAAAAGTCCTATTGGTACTATTTCTCCTTCAATTCCAGATTCTATATATATTTTATTTATTGTTTCTGGTACTGCAGTTTTGTATAGTTTTATTTCTGCTGATTGTGATGTGACTGACCCTAATGAGAATTCATCATTTGAAAAAAGTTCTTGAGATAACTTACAATCTAATATATATTTTTTGTCTATTTCTTCATCATTTATATATATTTTTAATAAATGTTTTACACTAGATTCATATATTTTGGATTTATAATTATCACTTGTATTATACATTGTTGGCCTCCTGTACTGCTATTTTTTGGCTTTCAGTAAGTTCTTTTTGTATCATGTTAAAAGATACTTGCCAATATGATTTGTTTGTATTTTCATCTATTCCTGTTTTATGCATTTGTGATTTTCTTTTGCTTACTCTAAATTTTGCATTTTCTATCATTCCTCCGTGGAACAGATGGTGTTTTTATTGTAATTATCATTGGGTTTTGATATGTCGCTTGTAATAGTTCTTCTGCTTCTTCTTCTGTTAGATAGTCCCAACTCATATTACATTTCAGCATTCCTACTGCTATTGGATTGTCTATTAATGAGCCATCTATTATTGATGAGTAACTGTCTTTGTCTGTGTCTTCTATGTCATCATCATAGCTTGATGGTGTTTTCATTTGTTTTCCATTTAATTTCCATAACATGTTGTTTCCTCCTTTCTTGATTTATATAATAAAAAACACCTACTTTTTAAGTAAGTGTTTTTTATTTATTTTTTTAATTGTTCTAATAATTCCATTTTCTTTGTTGAAAATTCATATTCTGTTAAAATTCCGTCTTTATATAATTCTGCTAGCTTTTCTATTTAATATTGTAAATTATTTTAGAAGTTCTTGTTTTTTTCTTTCAAATTCTTCTTGAGTAATAATACTTTCGTCTAATAATTTTTTAAATTTCAATATTTCATCGGCATTAGAAGTATTAATAATATTTACATTTTTGTTTTTACATTCACTTATTTTTTTCATTATATAATTATATATTTCTTCTGATTTTTTTGGTATTTCTTTATTAAAAGCTCTTAATATTAAAGTGTTTTCATCACTTAATGCATTCATTTTTGTATTTCCTAAAATCCCTATATTTTGTTTTGTTTCTTTTGTTCCTGCAGTAATAAATTTTATATAACCATTTGCTAAAATACTTGGTTTTCTATATTCTATACTAGATAAATCACTATAAAAAAATGTTTTGTCTCCTTTTATATTTTGTGTAATAAAACCTCCTAGTGTCTTTCTTGATATAACTACTTTATCTTCATATACTGTTAATATCCCATTTGTACATTTCATTGTTTCCATATATATTCCCCTTTGTATGCATTAAAAAAAACTCTCAATTTGTCAATTTTGTGTTTTTTAAATTTAATTATGCGTATATATTTTATTATTTATGTACTTTAATATTCTTACTCTATTTGTGATGTTCTATACTTTTTATGTATTTAATTATTATAAACCAAAAATATTTATAGCATAATCTAATTATTTTGTTTTTTGTTACACTCAAAGGTGCTCCTACATTATCTCTATAAAATTCAGAAGCTATACTTATATCTATAGTTTCTTATGTTTCTACATTTATTACGCATTTTCCTGTTCTTCTTGTCTTTTCGTTAATATATTCTATTGTATCATCAAATATTTCCTTTCCCATATAGTAAATACTTAAATGCTGTTTATTATTAGGTTTTGTATTTTCTATTGTTCTTCTCATAATATCATATATAATATTTTCTGGTTCTATATCTGTATTTGTTTTGTATGTTGGCAAATCTTCTATGTCTTTTGCGAATCCTACATTCATCATATATGATGTCTTATCTAACATAGAAGCTATATTTAAGCCATCTGCAACTTTCTTAGCTAATTGTTTACTTGCATTATAAAGTTCTGGAGAACTATTATTTAATGTTTTACATAGTCCTTTTATCATATCTGGCATCCACTTTTCATATTCTCTAAGTGGCCCCTCATCTGGTCTTGAGAAATGTAAAAAGCTTTTTATTTTATCTGCAATTCCTTTTACTGCATTTCCTAAATTCCCTATCATATTTTTTATTCCATTTATAAACCCTTGTATCATATCTTTTCCCCATTCTAGGGCTTTTCCGTGGTAATTCTTTTAATACGTCACCTATCTTTTGAATAATTTCCCATCCTGCTTCACCAATTTTATATAGCACTGCTCCTATTCCTAACACTAAAGAGATTAATATTTTTCCTCCTGCTTCAATTATTGCGGGTAGATTTTTAATTATTGTTGATATTATTGTCATTACTATTTCTGGTAACATTTCAACTAATTTAGGTATTGCATTTACTAACCCATTTATTAATGCTATTAGCATTTGAATTCCTGTATCTATTATTAAATTCAAATTTCCTATAAGTGTATTTATTATTGTTTCTATTATTTGTGGTAACATTTCAACTAACTGAGGTATTGCATCTATTATTCCATTTATTAAACTAATTAATATTGTAATTCCTGCTTGAATTACATTTGGTAATTCTTTTACTATAATTTCACATATAGTTACAATAATAGTTGGTAACATTTGTATAAGTTGAGGTATTGCATTTACTATTCCTTGAATTAAGCTAACTAATAGTTGTAATCCAGTTTCTATAATTGTTGGTAGATTTTCTAAAAGACTTTGTACAATAGTCATAATTAATTCTATTGCTACTGGAATTAGTAACGGTAATTGCTGAGAAATTCCACTTACTAAACTACATATAATATTTATACCACTTGTTATTAATGTTGGTAAATTTGCAATAATTGCATTTAATAAATTAGTAAGTAATACTGAACCTTGTTCAATTAATTGTGGAATTTGACTAGTTATTCCATTACATAAGTTTGTAATAATTTGTGGGCCTTGTTCAGTGATACTTGTTAATATTCTTGTTATTTCTTCACCAAAATTTTCTTGTAATACGCCTAACCCTGCTACTACTAAACCAGCTATCGCTGTCATATTAAATATTGATGAAAATGCTGGCAAAAATTTTTTAGTAAAGTTGCTAAATTTTTCAATTACTCCTGAAGAGTCCTCTCCTAATTTTCCCATTTCTTTTTTTGCAGTTTTTAATTGCATCTCATAATTTGTTATTTCATTATTTAGTTTATTGCTTTGCTTTATTAGGCTCTTATAATTGGAATCGTCTAATAGTCTACTATTTGTTTCTTGTTGTATTTTTTTATTACTTGCTTTGGGCATGTCATTTTTTACTTGTTGTCTAGTATCTTCTTTCATCTGATCTATTGTATCACTTGCTATTTTTAATTTTGTTTGTCGTGATTCTATTTTTCGTTGCAAACTAGAAATTTCTTTTTGAACTTGACTTATTTGCTTTTGAGCATCTTTATTGTTTACTGATATCTTTAGTTCATTGTCTTGATTATTTTTTTTCAAATCTTGAATTTTTCTTTTAACTGATTGTACTGCTTCTTTTACTTTATTTACCATTATATTTGTATCGATTTTTTGAAAACTTTCTTGTGCTTGTTGTACTACTTTTTTTATTTCTGGTACTATTGTTTTAAATTGTTTTATTGCTTCTTCTACTTTAGCAGTTACAATTATTTCTACTACTTCTTCTTTCATAAGTATTATTCCCCCTTTCTTTAAAATGAAAAAACACCTACCTAAGTAAGTGTTTTTGTGAATTTATTTTAAACATAATATGGATTTGGTTTAAATAGTAAAGAAATTAAATCTATAAATATTCCTATTCCAAAAATTCCCGCAGTAAATATATATATTACTCCCATTCCTGCTTTTCCTTCATAAAATTTATGTGCTCCTAGAAATCCTAAACATATGCATAATATTAATGCTATCCATTTATTTTTAGGTTTTCTACCATAATCATTTATATTAGTATTTGTATTAGTATTGTTTACTATTACTTGTGGTTGTTCATTTTTTAATTCTTCTACCTGTCTTCCACAATGTGTACACATAACTGCATCCTCTGGTATTCTTTGTCCACAAAATTTGCAATATTTAGTCTTTACATCTATTTCTTCCATATAAATTCCTCCTTTTATTTTTTATAAGAAGAGTATATCATTTATTTTTGTCGAATATTGTAAAACTTTGTCTGTCGAAATTGATTATTTTATTTTTTAAAAATATCATTCCTATAAGAATAATAAATGGTATTATAATCAAATTCCATATAATTTTTAAAATAAATTTTATTAAATAGAAATATATATATTAATATTTTAAACATACTATCTTCTTTATTAATAATCTCTATATAATTATAATATATTCTTACTAATTTTTAAATAGTTCTTTAAACATCTTTTTTAATGGAACAACTTTTGGTTTTTTATTCATTGAATCTGCTTGTATCATTTTATCTGTTACCGCTTCTTGTAAAATAATATTTCGTTTAAATTCATCTTGTACTCTTAATAAGTTTGATTGACAGAATTTATTTATTTCTTTATATGTTATATTCCAAAATTCGCTTGGTTTTAAACCAAAGTAATATGCTAGATATTCAATTGCATAAATTAAATCTTCTAAATTTTTTGATTTCTTAATATTATCAATAATATCATCTATCCCACATATCCCTTGAATACTTCCTCTTCTGCCACTTTGCTTATTGCTTTTTCTGCTGAGCTCTTGATTACTTCGTTCATATTGATTCCTGATAAAGGATTTGATGTCTTCTCTTGAAGTTGTTTTTTGTTCATCTTGCTTTTGAAAAAACCCTCTTCATTAATTATTCCTGCCATTTCATTGAAAATATCTTGATATGTTTTATTATTTTCTTGTTTGTAATCATCTATAAAATCATATACATCTTCACTTGATTTAAATGATTTTAAGCCTGCTTCATCTTCGGCAAATACAAATATTATTTTTGATAATGCATCTAAATCATTTTCATTCATTGCTTTGAAATATAAATCTTCAAAATTTTTCCCTTTTAATATATTTGATATATTAACTACTTTTCTTGTTGTAAATATTAAATTAATTTTTTTATTTTTTGTTTCTAAAATCATTTTTTACTCTCCTTTGCAAAAGAGAGCAAGATATTACCCTTGCTCTTTTATATTATTTATTTATACTGTTTGTTCTGTTGGATATCCATCACTTTCTTCAACATCACTTGTTTTATATATTGTTATTTTATCTTTTAAGAATTCTCCTGCTGTAATTGTATCCATTGTTAATATGCAATTTCCTTGTAAATATCTAACAAGTGGTTTTCCTGCTGTTTCAGCTGTATTTTCTGGTAATTCAAAGAACCAATAAAGGTCTTTTCCTTTTAATTCTCTTAATGCTTTGTGTTGTGTATGTGTAAATAGAATTGGTATTTCTATTGTTCCTGCTTTTTTGATTCCTGGTCTTGCAATTTCATAGTCTAAATCTAAGACTGTTGCTGTTATTTGTTCTGGTGCTTCTTCAAGTGCTGGTATTTCTTCTGTAAATGCTACTTGTACCCTTTCTCCTGTTTTTGTTTCTGAATAAAATACTTTTGTTAATGTGCTTACGTCTGGTGTTTCTCCTGCCATAATAAATTCCTCCCTTATTTTTATTTTATACATATGAATGAGTTTGTTAGCCCTTCCCAACGAACTTCATATGTTGTTGTTAATTTGTATTTTTTTATTATTTCATCAAATGTTATTTGACTTGTGTTAGTCCTTATGATATTCTTTTTCATTAATTCTATGTCTGTTTTACTTGACATTTCCATTGTTTCTGTTTGTTCTATTGCCCAATGTTCAATAGTTATCTGAAAGTTTTTTAAAATCGGTATTGCATTTTGTGTTTTTATTACACTTTCAATAGGTGTGTTTATAACTCTTATTGGAAATATATTATCTGTTGTTGGAGTTTGCAAAACCACTTTTGTTTCATTTTCTTGATTATCTTTTATTTTAGATAATATATTATATAATAAATCTGTCATATCTTTTATTGTAAAATTATTCATTTGCATTCCTCCATATTGTTTTTATTTTAAAGATATTCGTATTGTTTTATCTTTTAACTTATATGTTTTTAGTTCGATTTCAATTTTATTTGTTTTTTGTGTTTTTGTCTCATGAGTTATTTTGTTTTGTTTATTTAATTTGCTTTTCCCTTCCCAATTATTTTTAGCTGTTTTTAAGGCTTCTGTTATTTTTTTGTCATATTGACTTTGTAACTCTTTGTCTTCAGCTAATATTTCGTTAAGAGTTTTCTTTTTTTCTTCTGTTACTATTGTTGTCCCAGATTTTTTAATTGTTGTTTTTTCTTCAACTTTTTTGTTTTTTTCCATCTTTTGCTCCTTATCCCAATTTGTTAATTTAATCCCAAATTGTTATTAATTATTTCATTTGTTTTATAAAGCCTTACTATGATAAACGGCATAAAAATAAGAGCTATATTTGAAATAAATTTATTTAAATTTTGCTCTTTTTTATAATTATAAATTTTGATAACTTATTTATGTTTGTTAAAATATTCTATAATTGCTAATGATATTATTGTAAAACATATAACGGATGTTATTTGTAACGCCATATTTTCACCTTCTTTCTATAAATTTCATATTTTTTTTAATTTTATTTACATGTTTCGACATTTATTTTGTTTATTTAATGTTATATTGGTATTGTTTTTATTTACTAAAGAAAAGGAGGTTCTTATGAGTACTACAAAAGATATTATTGTTGCAGAAAAATGTGGAACTATTACTGTTGATGTATTTAAAACAGATAATAATTTTAGATTTTTCTATATTGAATCTAATAATAAAGATATTCTTAATGTCTGTGATATTATTGAAGATACTCTGAAACTTTATTAGAAAAGACTAACTTTAGTTAGTCTTTTTTTATATATCCAAAACATCTATTATAGAATTTACATTCCTGACATTTTCTTTTCATGCAATTATTATAATCTTTTCTTTCATAATAATCACATTTAGTTATTACTATGTTTCCATTTTTATATATTTTAATTTCACAGTCATATCTTGTTTTATTTTTGCAGTTGCTACAATATTCTCTTATGTATTTTTTGTACCTTTCTTCATTTGTCATATTGTCACCTCTTTTGTTTTATATTATTTTGTTAATATAAATAAGAAAAAACTTATCTTTTTTGATAAGCTTTTTCTTGGTTTGTGTTTTTTTATATTTCTATCTATTATAATTATATTACTTTCAAAACTAAATTAAAAGGAAGTTTGTGTGTAATTTTCGAGAAATTTTTAGTAAGTTTATAGTCCTACATTTAGTATATTTAACATGCTTTGTAATGCATTGTTTCTATATGTTTGTAATTGTTTTATCGATTTATGTTTTTCAAATTCATCAAAATATTCTATTTCTACATAATCCCATTTTGCTCTTTCAAAGTAGTATCTGCTTATTACAAATTTTTCTTCTATTGTAAGTATGTTTAATAAGTTTTTTATTCTTACTACTTTTTTATTTAGTTTATTTTCTTTTTCTTCAAGTTCTAATATTTTTCTTTCTAGATATTTGTTATCTTCTTTATTAATATGTTCTATTTCTTTTTCATAATTTATTGCTGTGTTTGCTACTTGGTCAAATATTTTGTTTGTGTTTGTATGTATTTTGTCATATCCTCTGGTTGATAGTTGCATATTTTCTATTATTTCTGTTTCTTTGTCTTTATATACTGTTCCTGCATAATTTAATCTTTCTTGGTATTCTTCTTTTTTTAGTTTTATTTCATTTAGTTTTGCTTCATCTTCTTTATAGTTTATTAACATCGTTTCAATATCTTCTTTTATATATTTCACTTTTTTCTCCTTTATATTAGCATAATTTTTTCTTTTTATATTATAATAGTACTAGGCTTGATAGTCTGTTATTAGTTCTTTTAGTTTTGTTATTTTTTGTTCTTCTGTTTTTAGATTTGAATATATTTCTCTTATCATTTCATTAAAGATTAGCTTTATTTCTTCATTTTCTGTTCTTAGATTTTTATTTTCTTTATATAATTCTTCATTTTCTTTTGTTAGTTCTGTTTCCTGTTGGATTTTATTTGTTAGTGATTTATTTCTTATTTTTATTAGGTGTTCTATTTCTTTAAACATTTTTCTTTTTCCTTTCTTTTTATTATTGAATTTTTTGTTTTTGTTCATTTTATTGAACATATTGATGTAAAAAAATATCTTTTATGCATTTCACATTTTTTTCTATGGTTTTCTTATAAATTTACTCCTTTCTTTTGTTTATTTTTTTGAACAATTATATTATATTCTAATTATTTTTTGTTGTCAATACTATCTGTTCATTTTTCTGAAAATCGTTGATTTTTTCTTGAACCTATTGTATACTATGGTGGGAGGTATTTTTATGTTTGATAAAATTGCATTTGCGAATATAATTAAGAATATTAAAGAAACATATAGTTCCCAAGAGGAGTTTTCTAAAATCTCTGGTATTGGTAGAACTTATTTGTCTCAATATATGAATATGAAATTGAATGATCCTCCTATGCCAAAAATTTTGGAAAAGTTGTCGAATGCTTCTCATAATATTACTAGTTATGAAGAGTTGATGATAATATGTGGATATATTGTTGGTAGTAATTCTAGTCCTGATGGTTTAGGAGTTAATTCTTTGGATGATTCAAGCAATAAGTCTTCTATTTTTCTTGTTCCAGTTTTGGAAAAAATAGTTCGTGGTCAGTCTTTATCTTCTGAACAGTTTTTAGAGGGTTATTTAGCTGTTGATCCTAATTTTTACGGTATGATTTCTCCTGACGATTATTTTTATCTTAAGGTGTCGGGAGATGATATGAATTTGAAGGTTCATAATGGTGATTATGTTTTGATTCATATGCAGGATTTTGCAGATGATGGAGATATTGTTGTTGCTTTTGTGGATGGCGTTGATGAGGCTATTATTAGAAAATATAGTAAAATTAATGATGAGTTAGTTATGTTGGAGGGTGTTTCTACTTTTTCTATTAAGCCTATTGTTGTTAGTTTGAAAGGTTCTTCTTTTAGTGTGTTGGGTAAGGCTGTTGGGTCGTTTGGAAAGTTTTAGTTTTTAAATATTGATAGATTTATTTTTTATTATGGACAAAATAATTATAATTGTATTATATAATTATTTTGTTTTTATTTTATATAGTTATGATGTTATATAGTTCTTATATTTTTTATCTTAATTAGATATTTAATATATTTTCTATATGTTGATTCATTAAATTTCTTCTAATGTTAATTCTTTGTGAATTAATTGTTTCTAAAAAGAAAATATTCTCTTCATTAGATTTGTTTATAATTTGTATTAGTCTAGTTAAATTTTCTCTTCCTATTTTATTCAAACTTTTGAGAGTATTATCAACATTTTCATTTTGATAATAAGTCAAAAATTTCAAATATTTTGCAATTAAATATATTATAATATCTGATATCTGTATATTTACTTCATCTTTAGAATCTAAAAACTTGTAGTTTTCTAGCTTATTTCCATCATTTAAAGCTATATATTCGTCATTCATTTTTTGTTCATCTACTAATTCTTTATCAAATATGTGCATTGAATCTCTAAAAATAATACATCTCTGTTGCCTCAAGGAATAAAATGATTCCATTATTATTCTTTCCTCATTATCTTTTAAGAATATTAAATCATTATAATTTATAAATTGTTCTATTAAGTCTTTTAGTAATTCTAATGTAGTATATTTTTCTTGTCCTTTATTTATAATATCAATTAATCCTTTACAGAATATTTTTATTTTTTCATTCGTTACATTAGGATAATCAGTTTTTTTACAAATATCTAGGAAAATTTCAAAATTACTTCTTATTGCCCAATATAATTCATCTTTAAATGTATCTATTAGATCTTGTGGAAAATATTTAGCAATTGGATTATTACATATCGAATCAACAATATCTATTACACTAAAATAAATAGAATCTATATCTGAATAATGTACATAAGCATTATTTAATATCCAATTAAGTATTATATTTAATTTTTTGTGTTCGATACAATCTTTAAATGTATTTTTTCCCTTAAAAAAAGTTTTAGCTTTTAATTCTTGACCAGTTTGTAGTTTTAAGTTCTTTATTAATTCTTTATTATCTCTTTCTTTAGATTTTTCAAAACAAATTCCTCCCAATGTAAAATTATCAAACATAACCTTAAAATCATTTAATCCTTTTTCTGTTATTTTCACCTTTCTGTAATTATTAGTTTCATCATAATAGAATATATATTCTTTTCCATTATCTTTATATCCATGTAATTGTTCTATTGCTGTAAAAAATTCTTCAACATTTATCATTATTTTTATATCCTTACTATTTATATAATTTCTAAATTAATCTATTTTTTCTTTATAAATCTTTTATATAAAAGATAAATTAATCCTATTGCAATTATGAAACATAATCCTCTTAAATATTCTACTTTAGTTAAAAAACTTAATTGTGTAGTTCTTATTTCTTTAATAAAAATATAGATTTTTCCAAGATGTAAAATATTATTTATAATTGGGAAAAGTATGTAATCACAGAGAGGACTAGCACTTAATAATAGTGCAAATAATGCTGTCTTTTCTTGGTAATAATTTTCTTTTTCTTTAATTTTCTCTTCTATTCCTATTTTTAAAAACTCTATTTTTTCTTTGCTTTTCATAAATGTATGCATTAGTTTTAGCGTATCTTCTATTTCTCCATAGTTCGAATCTCTATGCTCTATATTTTCATATAATGTTTTACTATATATTTTTTTAATTCGTTATATGTATATTTATCATTCTTTAAATTTTCGATTATTCGACTTTGTTGTAATACTTGTAACATCATTCTTTCCTCAATTGCTTGAATTTCTGATTCTATCTGTTCAGCATTCTTTCCTACTACAATACTTGCTCTTTCATTAAAATATCTTTTGTAATTTTTATTTATACTATTATTTTTTAATTCATACTTGTAATTTCCCATTACTCCTTTTAATAAAGTATCGATAAACTTTTTATCTATATGATAACTTTTATCGCTTTCAATAAAGTATGAACATCTTGCATAAAATGTAATTGGTTCATCTAACTGATTTATTAAATTTAATAAATACCATGAAAAATTAATTATATTTCTAAATTCTTCATTTCTAGTATCTATTTCTATGTATTTTACTTTTTCTCCATCTATTACAGCATCAACTTCATTTTCTTTTTTATGTTTCGGTGCATAATTGACAGGAATAGTCAACCTTTCAAAAATATGTCGGTTAAAATCTGCAAAAACTTTTTCAAATTCTTCAAAATTACTTTCATCGTCAATATAAATCTTATAACTAATTATGATACTATTATTTTCGAATATCTTTATAATTGGATATATAAGTATATCCCTTTCTAAAACTTTAACTTGAAATGGTAACATAAATAAATCCAAATGATACATTGTATTTATCCAAATTTCTTGTTCTTGTGTATACATTAATATTGCTTGTTCTAAATTAATTTCTTTAAAAACAGTATCTATAAATTCTGGTTTAGAAAATTGGGCAGAAACTTTCATATACTCCTTTTTTATATCTATATCTTGCATTTCTATATTGGTATCTTTTTTAGTATAACATCTTCCATAATTATCAATGCCATATACAACTACATTTTCTTTAATTAAATTCATTGAATTAAAAAATAATATATCTTTTTTTAAATCGCCTAAATAAAAAGATTTATTAATTACCACTTTACTTTTCTTCATTTTTCACCTCGTCTTTAATCACATCTTTTTTATTATTTCTATATATTTTTTGTATAAATTTATATAATATAATATAATAAATATAACACTACTAGACAAGATAATTATACTTGCAGTCTTGTTTAAATAAATAAATTTTGTTAACCATATTATCCTACTTAGTATATAAAATAAAACAATAAATGTAATTAATCTTATTGTCCAATGAATAATTGATCCTGATGATTTACTCATAATTATTCCATAATCAAATAATTTTCCTACAAAATCCCATGCCACTTTTAATGCTATTATTCCTACAAAGCTTAATGTAATATAATTATAAATAACATTATCAAACAATACATATTCTCCCATTATCATTTCAAAGACTGGTTTTAATATTTGTTTCAATTAGATTTCCTCCTTTCAACTAAAAAGCAAAATACTTAGTAAAAAACTAAAATATTTTGCTTCTATCTTTTTATTTAACTATATTTAATTTCATAGCATATTCAAATGATATCTTTTCAAATCTTTCAGTTTTTTTCCATCCATCCTCTCTATGTGACATTTCAGATATATCTGTCACTTTTTTATTCTTTAGTAATTTTATTATCATGTCAATTATTTCTTTTTCACTATTACTTATTTTATCTAAATTAAAATTATTATTGCTAATAATTTTAGTTGTATTACCATTTTCAGTTTCAATGTCTTCTCTTTTATACTTATCATCTAGTAAGGAAATCTCATCATATTTTTTATAAATTATAGTAGGTCCAAACTTTTGGTTTTGATATGTTAAACCAGTAATAGCAACTGCTCTTTGATTAAATGATAACATATCAATATACCATAAATACTTATTCAAACTCGTTATTGTTAAATTCTTTACCTTACTTGCTATATACGAAATAATATTTTCTACTTTTTCTAACTCCAACGATTTATATCCATTATAAATATCTGGTTTTCTATTTAATACAAATTTCAAATATCTCCTTATATTATCTTGAACCTCTTTTTTGCTAATATTATTTTCTATTTCTTCAGATAGTATCCTTTCATAGGTCCTTTCTTTAATATTCTTCTTTTGGTATGCCTCTTTTACTTTTTCTATAAATTTATCATCATTATCTATTAATAACTTTATATAATCACTTTGAGATTTCGTTGGTACCCCACCTCTTTCATATCTATTAATAGTCATTTTCCCAAATCCAAGAATAGCAGTTAGTTCTCTTTGTGATATATCATACTTTTCTCTTAAATTTATAATATCTTGTGGTTTAATTATATTTGCTTTTTCTCTATATATTTCATATATTCTTTCATTATTCTTTTCTTCAATTTCGTTTACATATAAATCTTGATGGCATTCTTTACATATAGCTATATTTTCATATGTGTCTATTTCTATTCCTCTAAATTCCTTAAAATCTCTTTTTTTAACTTTATACTCTACTTCTTTTTTGCAATATGGACAATATACTTTCATTTTAATTCACCTCATCATATTTACCAAATTCATGTACTGACAAACAAACTGACTTTTCTATACTTTCTACTCTAATCTTAATATATAGCTTAGTTCCTTCAAATAAAGGACTAAATTTAAATATCCATCCTTCATATTGTGGATCTCTGTCTTTTTCTGGACCTGCATAGCAATCATCTACTGAGAGTTCTTTAATGATATCTTTGACATCATCATTATTTAAGCTATACTCTCTCATAAACTCTACATTTTTCTTTGTTCTGACAATAACAAATTTATCTCCATTATTATCATTATCTACAATTTCTTTAATTTTCAGTAAATTCTGACTTTGAATTTGACCTCCTATTGTATTCATATGTCATCTCCTTAAAATCAGTGCCATTTTTTGATGGCAATTTAATTTTACCATGGCTATTATTAGTAGTCAATACTTTTTTATAAATTTACTAATAAAACCTCGTATTATTAAATCAATTCTTCATTATATAGCATTATTATTTCTATTTTTATGCAATTTAATTACATTATTATTTTTAATTATACTATAAATTATTAATTTACTTGCCATTCTCCATTTTTCTTACCATTTTTCCTTTCTATTAATACATTTTCTTGCATTTTCCCATATATATTTTACTGTTCTCAAAGATTTATTAATTTGCTTTGCTATTTCTTCTTGAGTTGTTGCTTGATTAGTTTTTAATATGTTAATAATTGCTTGTTCTTCTAAAGTGTAATTATTGCACTTTAAATTGTCATTTTCTGCACGTTGAATATATTTATATGAGTATATATATTTTTTAATTCATTGTTAGTATTTGTAAGTAAGTTATAAAATAATTTTTCTAAAAATGATATATCCTCAAATATATTTTTTCAAAGTTTTTATAATTTACTCTTACCAATGAGTTTCTAAAATGCTATGAATTTTCAGCAAATATCTCATCATTAATATTAAATCCAAAAGTTCTTAAATATTTTATCATAAAAACTGCTGTAGTTCTTGTATTTCCTTTGCAAAATGGATGGACTTGCCGTATACTTGAAGTGCATTTTTTGCACTTTAATATTTAAAAATTGCACTAAAAAATATCGCTTATAAGCGACATTTTCACTCAAAAGCGATATTTTTTAAAATTTAATTATTTTTTATAAATATATCTATTAATTTTCCGTTCTCAGTTTTCCATGTTATCCAACCATTATTTGCATTTTCTAAAACTATCCATCCAGCTGTACTTGGATATTTGCATTCTACATCTTCCATTAAAATCCCTTTCTCGATTTTAGCACTTCTTCTGCTTTCTGGCATTTAGTCTTTGTTACAATATAAACATTGGCTACCTTTTATCACAATAAATTTTCCATTTTGGACTCTCATTGTAACTTTAATATTTTTTCAGATATATAATAAATTTCATCAGGTATTAACAATTTATTTGCTTTATCCAAATCTTGTTGAATTTTATCTGTTGCAGTATTAAACACTTTTTCATTGCTTATAGATTTTGGAAATATCTGTCTTCTTTCTAATAAAGATAACCATTGTACTACAAGTTCAATGTCTACAGCAAATAACTCTGTATTTGGCACATTGTTTTTGCTAAATAACTCGTGTATTAATATTTCTTTTTCATCATAATCTTCTACTTCTATTGCAAATTTTCCTTTAAGTCCAAATACATTAACATATACATTTCTTTTTAAATTATACATGCGCTGTTCAAAATTATCTGTACCTGTCTTTCTTATTTTACTAATCCAGACACTATTCTTGTCATACTATAAATAATTCCCTTAGCCATTTTCATCCTCCTTGCTGATTATTTTATATTCTTCACTTTCTTCAGAGACTTTTAAATCAGTATTTGAGTTTTCTTCATTTGTTGTATTATATTTAATTGTATCTTCATTATTTAACATTTTATAAATTACATTTCCTAATGATTTCATTATAGCATTATAGAATTCTTTGCTTTCAAATAGTTTTTTATATGAACTTGCACTTTCTTTATATGCTTTACTTGTCTTTTCACTAAATACTTTGGGAAATACTGATTTAACAAACATGTCTTCATTATTTGCTTTGGCAGATTTTTTAACTTCTTCATCTCTAATTATTATATCCATAATATTTCTTACAAGTAGATTATCTGATTCAGTAAATTGACCTGCATATAAATCATTTACTTTCTTTATAATTTCTTCAAGATATCTTTGTTCTTGTAAAACTGTTATTGGAATACCAGATCCTTGAGGTTGTATTAATCCTTCTGATTCATCCGTCTTTCTTAGAGACACACTACCATCAAAAGTTCGCTTTAAATTATAGAATGTAAGTTTAAGCTTTCCTTCCAAATCAATTGATTCTAGTTTATTCTTAGGCAATAATTTTTCAACATATCTTAAGTACATATATGTTTTATGAAGTTCTTCATCTCCCATATATGTTATTTGAGTGATATAAGAATAGAATTTATTAAAGCTTATCACTTGTTTTCTAAAACTTTCTCTATCTTCAACATCTAATTTGTTATATAAATCAACTGTTTCTTTTACACAACTCGTTAATTTTCCAAAGTCATTTTCATTTTGTTTGCCATCTTTTAAATATATTTTACAGAATTTCTCTATATTTTCATCATATATTAATCCATAACTCTTAATCATATTTAACTTATCATAAATAACGTTTAGATCTGTTGCATATTCTAATACTGTTACATCATAGAATGGTTTAAATGCTTCTTGTATATCTGAAGCTTCATTTACAAAGTCAATTACCAATGTATCATCTTTTCCATTGTATGTTCTATTTAACCTTGATAAAGTTTGCACTGCTTTTATACCTTTTAATTTCTTATCTACAAACATAGTATGTAATAAAGGTTCATCAAATCCAGTTTGATACTTTTCTGCAACAACTAATATATTAAATTCATCTCCATGAAAATATTCTTTAGTTTGTGATTCAGAGATCTTTCTGCCATTTTTGGTTTTATTCATGTTGCTTTCAGTAAACGTCTCATCACCATCTTTAATCTCACCAGAAAATGCAACTAATACATCTAAATCGTCATATCCTTTTTCTTGAATATATCTTTTCATTTCAAAGAAATATCTAACAGCATGTAATCTTGAAGCTGTTACTAGCATCGCTTTACCTTTACAATTAATTTTATTTTTTGTAACATTCCTAAATTGCTCTACTATAATTTGTGTCTTTTGTGAAATATTTATTTCATGTAGACTTTCAAATTTCTTTATAATTCTTGTTGCATAATTTTCAGGGACTTCTGGATTATCTGGTGTTTTCTTTGCAATTTGATATATTGTTTTGTATGTCATATAATTTGCCAATACATCTAATATAAATTTTTCTTCTATCGCTTGTCTCATACTATAAATATGATAAGGTATAAATGTCCCATTATCTTGCTTAGTTCCAAATAATTCTAAAGTTTTAGCTTTAGGTGTAGCAGTAAATGCAAAGAATGAAATATTATCTTGCTTTCCATGTGTTGCTAATTCTTCTACTAATTTATCTTCATAATCCTTTTCATTTTCTTCTTCCTGTGCTTCTATTTCTGCATATTTCTTCAATGCTTCTTCTCTATCTGCCAAAGCTATTTTAAGCTTTTTTGCTGAATTTCCTGTTTGACTTGAGTGTGCTTCATCAACTATAACTGCAAATTTTTTTCCACTAACATCATCGACTTCTTTATATATTACAGGAAATTTTTGAAGTGTTGTTATAATTATTCTTTTTCCATCATCTATTGCTTCCTTTAAGTCTTTTGATGTTTTTTGGTCATCTATTTTTACAACTACTCCTTTTTGATGTTCAAATTGGTATATAGTTTCTTGTAATTGTTTATCTAATACTTTTCTATCTGTTACAACAATTATAGAATTAAATACTGCATTATTATTTCTATCATGCAATCCAGACAATCTATGTGCAAGCCATGCTATACTATTAGATTTTCCAGAACCAGCACTATGTTGTATTAAATAATTATGTCCTACTCCGCAATCTCTAACATTCCATATTAGTTTTCTTACAACATCTAATTGATGAAATCTTGGAAATATAATATTTTGTTTTTCCTTTTTTATTTCTTTTCCATTCTTATGTTCTACTTCTTCTTTTACTTGTAAATGTACAAATTTATGAAGTATTTCCATTAAAGAATCTTTCTTCAATACATTCTTCCATAGATAATCTGTTGTATAACCATTTTCGTTTGTTGGATTTCCTGCTCCTCCTACATTACCTGCTCCATTAGAGCCTTGATTAAATGGTAAATAGTATGTATTTTTTCCAGCAAGTTTTGTTGTATATTTAACATCATAATGATCTACTGCAAAATATACTATCACTCTACTATTAAATCTAAATATCAATTCTCTTGGATCCCTGTCATACATAAACTGCTTTTGTGCATTTTCACTATTTTGTCCTGTTATTTGATTTTTGAGTTCTAATGCAACAATTGGAATACCATTTACTAATAAGATAATATCTATAGAGTTTTCGTTTTGAGTAGAATACTTTAATTGCCTTGTTTCATTTAATATATTTTTATTATATAAATACATATCTTCTGGGTTTAAGCTTGTTTCTGGCATAAAATATGCTAACTTAAATCTAAAAGTACCTGCTCCAGTATATTTAATACCATTTCTGATAACATCAATTATTCCTCTTGTTATTACTTCGTCATTAAATCTTTTTATAAATCTAGTTTCATAATCATCTGGAAATGCTTTTTTAAATTTATGCCACTCATCTTTTTGAGTATTTTCAATAAATGTAAATAAATCTTTTTTATTTAATGCATATTCTCTATCAAAATCTTGTGGATTTCCTTTAATATATCCACCATCTTGTGATAGAAGATATGTTTCTATATCTTGTTCAAATCTTCTTTCATTTTCTTCCATATTTTTTATTCCTTACTTTTTTATTTTCTTCTTTCCAGTAACACATTCATATATAAGTGCTTTTTTATATTCTTTAAGCTTAGCTACCAAATCTGTACTTATTTCAATAACTTTATCTATATCATCTAATCTATTATCTAAATAATTTGCAATATCTTCTTGCTCATTAATTGGTGGTTCTATTGTTTTTATTGATGAAAAGTCAGAATCTTTTAAAGAACTTCTTAAATTCTTAGTCAAATGTAAAAAACATTTATAATCATCTATACTTCTTAATAAATAATTGTAATATCTTGGTGAATCAGAATTATTAACTTCATATTGAGAGTATGATGGACTAGTTAATCCTTTATCATTAATTAATCCTACACATCGTGGAGTAACATCTATATCATATAAACATAATAATAAATTATTTTCTTCAACTCTTTGATAACCATCAAATGATGCTGGCAGTTTTCCTGAAGGATTATCCAAATCTTTTACTTTTACCCCATCCATCGATAATGATAATATATTCTCTCCCGAATATTTTTCACAAATTTCTTTTTTCTTTTTTAATATATTTCTGTGCATTTTAATATTCCAATTTACAGGAATATCACCAATCCATTCAATATCACTATTATATATCTCATCAGTATCTTCTAATTCTTCTGCAGTAAATATTTTATTAATACTATCTCGTAATTCTTCTTGTAATACATCGACTTTTTCTTTTACTTTACTTATTGAATGGATCTCGTCAAATTCATAAAAATATTTAGAAAAAGGAATTTCACAACCTCTTTTTTTTGTTTTATCTAATTCATAATTACTATCAAATATTTTTATGTTTTTTTCAAAATAATCTTCTATATCTTCATTTATAGGAACATTTTGGCAAAAGCTATCTTCAATAATTTTATTTCCACTATTATCCTTGCCTATTTTATTAATTTTTACAGAAATAAATTCTAGTTCTTCTTTATTTAATATCTTAGATTTTACTTTTTTACCTTTTTCAATATATACATTACTTTTAAATTCATTATATGCTTTTAAAATTAAACTTCTACATTCAGGATTTATATCTTTTTTCTTATATCCCATAGCTTTCCATCGTTTAGCAAAGCATTCTGAGGCATCTATAAGTTGTATTCTATTTTCTCTTATTTTATCTTTTCTTTTAGATACTATCCATATATATGTAACAATTGGAGTATTATAAAATTGTTCTCCACTAAGCTTTATTATACATTCTAACAAATCATTATCAAGTAAATATTGTTTAAATTCACTTTCAGAACTTTCTGCGTCACCGTATAAAGGTGATCCATTTTGAATAATTGCCATTTTACCATTTTCTTTTAATTTCGCTACACCATTTAATGTAAATAATGTTTGACTATCAGAAATTCTAGGTAGCTTTACAGGAAATCTACCATTAATCCCCTTTGAGGCTTCTTCTTCAACTGCATTCTTCTGTTTTTTCCAATCTATTCCAAATGGAGGATTAGAAATTATATAATCAAAAGTATACCCTTTAAATTTATCATCTGATAGTGTGTCTCCTTTTCTAAAATTATCAGTATTACCTCCTTTTATAAGCATATCAGATTCTGCAATAGCAAATGTTTCTGGATTAGATTCTTGACCATAACACTCAACTTTTGATTCTGAATTAAATTGATGTATTCTATCAACCATGCAGGATAGCATCTGTGAAGTCCCCATTGTCATGTCATATACATATTTTATCTGTGCTTCATTTGTTAATATATCTTTTTCATCAGCAAGTAATACATCTGTCATTAAATATATGATATCTCTAGCAGTAAAGTGAGCTCCAGCCTCTTCGTCATAACTTTCAGAAAATTTTCTCACCAATTCTTCAAAAATATAACCCATATCCTCGGTTTTAATTTCATCCAGTCCCATATATGCTTTTTTTGTATTAAACTCCTCTAATACAACGTATAATAATTTATTTTCTGCTAATGTAGATATTTCATTTTTAAATTTAAAATTATCTAAAATATCTATCACATTATCTGAATATCCATTTATATAATTTTTGAAATTGCTTTCTATATTATCTGGATCTGATAATAATTTTTTAAAATCATATTTACTTGTATTATAAAAACTATATCCTGAGGCTTCTGTCAAGAACATTTCTTTAACTTCAAAATTCTTGACTTCTTCATATTTCCTCAATACCGCTTCTTTTGTTGGTTTTAATATATCATCAAATCTTTTTAATACTGTCATTGGAAGTATAACTTTCCCATATTCATGTGGTTTATATACTCCTACTAATTTTGTTGCTACTTCCCATATTAAATTTGCTTTTTCTTGTATTTTTGTACTCATTTTTTATTCTTCCTTTCTATTTCTTCTCTTATTTCATCCCATTTATCTGAATTATATAAAATGTATTGATATATATCTGTTGGTATATCATTTTTTTCTTTTGCTATTAAATCATAATATTGATTTTGCTTTTGTTTACTCAAATTCAGTTCTTCTAGTATTTTTATCTGTAATTCTCTGTCTGGTGGACTTTTTTCTCCTTTTAGTAATTGTCCTAAATAGAAAGAAGAAATTCCTAATCTTTGAGCAAATTTATTTTGACTAATCTGTTTTTTATCAAATTCATTTTTAAAAAAAGTTTTGAATTTACTCATTTTTTCTCCTTCTCTTTATAATCTATAAGCTTATATATTATATATCATAAGTATTGATTTATTACAATATTTTTTGATAATTTTGCATAAAAAATAGAAGTATTTCTACTTCCATTTTCATTTTCTTATTTTTACTAATCTCTTACTCATATATTTCCAACTATTTTTGATAAGTTGTAATAAGTATTTGTATTGTTATTTCTTTTTTTGCTAATTCTAAGCATGTGAAAGCTAAAACTATACTTTTTTTATATAATAGAGATTATACTTTTATAGAGCAACCAACTTCCAAAAATAATAGATATGCAGATAATTTATCCAAATGTATTTCTATTGAAGATAAGTTTGAAAAATTAGTTTATAAAGAAACTTTTGACCTAATCACTAAAGCATTCGAATATCAAAATGAAATGTCTTCTGTTGAAATGAAAGAAGCTTTTATTGAAAGTTTTTCTTCTGCTGTATCTTTACTACTAGAATCACTTTCGAAGAAATAAAAAGATACCCCCTTACCTAAATTGTTTTTTGTTCTGTTAAATATGTTTGAACTACTTCTGGCATTTCACCTACAACTAAGTATCTTCTATATAATTTTAAGCATAATTCATGAATATCTTTATGCCATTCTTCCATCATTTTCAAAATGTTTTTGAATCTCTTCTATTAAATTCTCTCTTCCTATACTATTAAAAATTCTTTAAATGATAGTGGATACATATTTATCATTTGAACTTTTCCTACTGGTAATGAATAATTTTTTCTGTTGATTGCTATGCCAAGTATTGTTTTTCACCTATATATTTATCATTATAATATTGAGAATTTTTCAAGATTTTAAAAGCTAATACTAGCATAAAACTTTGCTAAAATAAAAATGTTTTTTAAAATTATTAATTGAATTATACAATTCATCATTTTATATCATTTTTATGTATAATATCAATAGATTGTTCCAAAATTTATGAAAACTCAATTATTTTATATTATTCTTTATTCTACTTTAATCTCGTTAAAACTTGCCTATTCACACTAAGTTCCGCCCTAACTGTTACCAAAGTATAACTATTTTGAATAAAAACGCATCAAAAAGCACTCACTAAAATTTAGCAAATGCTTCTTATTATTGTGGTTGCGGGGGGAGGACTCGAACCTCCGACCTTTGGGTTATGAGCCCAACGAGCTGCCAACTGCTCCACCCCGCGATGTATTGATAATATTTATTATACTCTTTTATAATATTATTGTCAAGCAATTTAGAAAATTTATATTAATAACTTAGAAAATTTAGCATAATTTAATAAATCTTTTGAATTTCTCCTTATATTATATGCTAAATTTTCTAAAAAATTCACATTTATCCATATTTTTTCAACATATTTTTATAGTATATTATTTGTTTAATTCCTTATATCTCTTTATTTTCATAGTAGAAGTTTTCTCAAATTCTCCCTCTTTAATTTCTAGAGATTTAATTGCTTTATATGAAGTTAATTTTTTGTTTACTTCTTTTATTTTTTTCCAGATGATATCATAGATTTCGTTTTCAGATAATTTACCATATATCTCTTCTATTTTTTCATAATCTGGTATAACTCTTGCAGTAATTATCAATTCTTTTTCTTCTTTTTTGCTATTCTCTTCTGGCTTTTTTCCATATATCATAGATTCTTTTATTTCGTCCACTTTATCTAAAATCATTTCTATTTCTTCTGGATAAATATTTTTTCCATTTTGAGTAACAATAACATTTTTGCTTCTACCAGTTATAAATATAAATCCATCTTCATCAATATATCCTATATCTCCTGAATTAAAATATCCATCTTCGTCAATTACTTTTTTAGTTTCTTCTTCATCTTCATAATATCCCATCATTAAAGTTGGTGTTTTTATTAATATTTCACCTTCTCCATTCTCATTTGGGTCTTTTACTTTTATATCTGCTTGAACAATTGCTTTACCTGCTGAACCTACAGATGTTTTATATTCTGGCGTTAATGCTGATATTGGAGCTGTTTCTGTTAATCCATATCCTTGTAAAAATGTAATTCCTATATCTTCTAACCATAATCCTACTTTTTTATCTATTGGAGCTGCTGCCGAAACTATTATTCTTAAGTTTCCTCCTAGATTATCATATATTTCTTTGAATACTTTTTTCTTTATATCTATTCCTGCTCCTTTTAAAGCATTTGTAACAGAAATCATTGTATTTACCATTTTATCTTTTTTGCTTTTTACTATTTTTTCATTTATTTTTTTATATAAGCTTTCTACTAGAAGTGGTACTGTTAAAATTGCTGTAGGTTTTGATTCTTGTAGATTTGGTACTATATATCTTAAACCTTCACATATTGCAATAGACGCTCCACATGCAATTGGTAATAAAAATCCTATTGTTGATTCATAGCAGTGATGTAATGGTAATACTGAAAATAGTCTATCTATTGGATAGATTTTTACATATGCTGATACTGCATTTATATTTTCTGCCAAATTTCTATTATTTAGCATTACCCCTTTTGAGTTTGAAGTTGTTCCTGATGTAAAGAATAGTATTTTAAATTCTTCTGGGTCTATTTGTACTTTTTCAAAACTGTTATCACCTGACTTTATTATAGCTTTTCCTAAATCTATTAAGTATTGTAATCCTACATCTTTTTCTTCTAATTTTTTGTCTGATTTCATTTCAATAAAATATTCTACTTCTGGAATTCTTTCTTTAATTTTCTTTATATCTTCTTCTTTTCTTGGTGAATAAATTATTGCTGATGCTTTTGATCTTCTTACTATATTTTCTAATTCGTTTATAGGTAGTTCTCTATCTGCTGGTACTGCAATTCCCACGCCACAAAGCATTGCCATATATGATGCATACCACCCATATTGTGTCTCTCCTATAATTATTATTCTTTTATTTTTTAGATTTAGTACATTTACTAATGCAGTTCCTAATCCTAAAACATCTTCTCCAAATTCTTTATATGTGATTGTATTATATGATTCTTTATGATTTGGCTTTTCTAATATACATGGGTTATTAGGATAATTCTTTATTGATTGTAGAAAAGATTCTTTTACTGTTTTATAATGTGTCATATCCTCATATGGTGTTTCCCTTTTTTTCTTAAAATTCTTTTTTTCTATTTTTTCATAATCAATTTCATTTAGTTCATCTACCATATTCATTTTCATTTTTTTAAATTTCATCTTTGGAACTTTAATGTCTCTTAATCCCATTTTTATTACCCCTTTTATTTTAAATTCTCAAATATTATTATACTAGAAAATTATGTTTTCTTCAAGTTTAGAATAAGTGGTCAGTTTAAACAAAGTGGGGATTAGGGGGCCAGGTCTTGAGTCCCCACTTTTTCTATAAAAAGTAGGGATTCAAGACCTGGCCCCTAATCCCCAGAAAAAGAGAAAGATGATTTGAACGTCTCACTTTCTCTTTCTTCTATATGTTATTTATTATTTCATCTCCAATATTCTTAATGTATTCATATTCATTGTCTTTTGCTGATGATTTAATTGAAAATGTGTTTTCTAAAATTTGTATATTTTTCATTTCTGATAATATTTTATTTATTTCTTTTGTTACAATTCCTGGAACCCATGTAGAATTTTCTATTATTGATACTTTTCTGTTTTGTAAATTTTGTCTTTTTATATCTAATAAATACTGTTCTATTGTTGGGAATAATCCTAAATTATATGTTGTTGCAGCTATTACTATGTTACTATATTTGAAGCTTTCTGATACTAGGTAAGATACATGTGTGTTTGAGGAATCATATACTTCTATATTTTTTATTCCTTTTTCTCCTAGATAATTTGAAAGTGTGTTTACTACATTTTCTGTATTTCCATATACTGATGAATATATTATTAATACACTATTTTCTTCTGGCTCATATTTGCTCCATTTGTTATATTTTTCTATAATATATTCTAGATTATTTCTCCATATTACACCATGTAATGGGCATATCATATTTATTTCTAGGTCTGACGCTTTTTTTAATAGATTTTGTACTTGTGGCCCATATTTTCCTACTATATTAGTATAATATCTTCTTGCTTCTGATAACCAATCTTTTTCAATTTCTATATCATTATTAAACAAATTCCCATTTAGTGCTCCAAATGACCCAAATGCATCTGCTGAAAATAATGTCTTATCTGTTATATCATATGTTACCATTACTTCTGGCCAATGTACCATTGGTGCCATTATAAATTGAAATTCGTGTTTTCCTGTTTTAAATATTTCTCCTTCTTTTACTATTTCTATTTTGCTATCTACATCAAAATTATAAAATTGTTTTAACATTCTTATTGTTTGATTGTTACATACAATTTTCATTTCTGGATATTTAAATACTAACTCTTCGATTAATGAGCAATGGTCTGGTTCCATATGGTTTATTATTAGATAATCTAATTTTTCATTTTGTAACACATATTTTATATTTTCTAAAAATTGTCTTCCTACTGAATAATCTACTGTATCTATTAATACATTTTTTTCATCTTTTATTAAATAAGAATTATATGCTATTCCTTTTGGTATTGGAAATATATTTTCAAATAATGCTAGTCTTCTATCTTCTGCTCCTACCCAATATAATTCTTCATTTATTTTTCTTACACATTGCATTTTCTATATCACCTATTCTTCTACTTTTTCAAACATATCTTTTCCAACTCCACATACTGGGCAAGTCCAATCTTCTGGTAAATCTGCAAATTTTACTCCCTCTACTTCTTCATCATAAACATATCCACATGCTATACATACATATTTCATAACTTTATACCTCCTAAATTTATTTTTGACTATTTTATCAAATTTATAATATTGTTTCAATAATTTATTTAATTTTTTATGTTTAAATTGTTATTTTAACATTTTCTTTTTCTTCAATTTCTTTTATAAATGCGTTTTTAATATCTTTCATTTTTCCAAATACAACTGCTACATCACTTTCTTGTAATGTAGTATTTGGATATATTTCTGATATTACTTGTCCTTTTCTTTTTAATACAAGTAATTGTATTTTGTACTTTTCTTTTAGCCCCATTTCTTCTATTGTTTTATTCTTCATTTTTTCACTTAATATTTTTAATTCAATTTCTGCAATAACTTTATTTCCATATGTATCATATACTAGCATAAAATTCTCTTTTTTTATTTTTCTGTGGTTTATTATTGTCATTACTATTTTATCAATTATTTTTCTTGCTATTTTTGTTTTATAAAATATTGCAATAAATAATATTATAAATATTGTTAGTCCTATGCATATTGGTATTTCTTCTTTTGTTGCATTTGCTGTTGATGCAAATATTGTTACAAATGTTGATACAATTGATATATTAAAAATATAACTAAAAAACATTATTCTTTGTGTTATCTTTCTTCTCTTTTTAGTTATTGTCATTCCTTCACTTTCACTAGTAGTAAATCCTGTTCCTGTTAATAACGATATAACTTGAAACCTTGATATTTCTAAGTTTATTCCGTTTATTCTATATAATATTGTAAATACCTCTATTAATATTTGATATATAATTACTAAGACATCAAATAAGATTAATGCTGCTACTATACTCATATTATTCACCTTCCTTTTTTTATTTATAATAATTTTAGAGAAAAAAACAAGACCTTTTGGCCTTATCTTATGCAAAGCAAACTATACTTACTAAATATATAATATATGTTAATACAAATATTAATCCATTACATCTTGTCATCTCATTTTTCTTTCCCGTAAATGGGAATAGTCCTAATGCTATTGTTCCTATTATTAGAAGTATAATATTACTATCATAACTTTTAGAATATGCTATTGGTGCCAATGATGCTGATACACCAATTATTAACAATATATTAAATATTTGTGACCCTAAAATGTTTCCTATTGCCATATCTGTTTCGCCTTTTCTGGTTGCTGCTATTGATGTTATTAGTTCTGGTAAACTTGTACTAAATGCAACTATTGTTAAACTTATTAACTTTTCACTTATTCCTAATATTTTTGCTATTTCTACTGAGTTGTCTACAACTATATCTCCTCCTAGTTTCAGTCCTATTATTCCTATTATTATTCCAAATATAGATTCCCATACTGGTGATATCTTTTCTTCATTTGTTCTTATTTCTATTATTTTTTCTTCCTTTTCAAATTCTTCTCCTTTTTTGGCCATTATCAAGTTATATATTATAAATAATATGCAAAATGTTAGTAATATTAATCCTTCTTCTTTTGTTATTGTATTTATTTGGTTATTTGTTCCATTTATACATAAAAAGAATAGCATTACTGTTGAAAATATTGTAAATGGTATCTCAAATAATCTCGTTTCTTTTTTGAATATTAATGGTTTTATTATAGCACATGCCCCTAATATTAAAAACATATTTGCTATATTGCTTCCTACTACATTTCCTATTGCTAAATCTGAATGCCCCTCTATTGCTGATGTTACACTTACTACTAATTCTGGCATTGATGTTCCTATTGCTACTATTGTTAGACCTATTACTATTTCTGGTATATGAAATTTCTTTGCTATTTCACTTGCTCCATCTACTAAAAAATCTGCTCCTTTTATTAGTAATATAAATCCTATTATTATTAGTATTATATTTAAAAGCATTTTCTTCCTTCTTTCTTTTTTATTAATTATTATTTTCGTTTTTTGAAATTATACATTATTTTTTTCGCTTTTGCAATTATTTTTGAAACATTTGGGACAGTCCTAATTTGTTTCATTTTTTTGTCATTTCTTGTCGATTTTAAAACCAAAGACTATTACTAGACACAAATCGACAAAATTATGAAACAAAATTGGACTGTCCCAAATGTTTCAAATTTTTATTAATTCCTTTATTTTACTATATTTACTCTCTCCAATCCCATTAACTTTTTTAATATCTTCAATATTGTTAAATTTACCATTTTCTTTTCTGTAGTTTATTATTTTTAATGCTGTTGAGCTTCCTATTCCAGGTAATGTTTCTAATTCAGTTTGTGTTGCTGTATTTATATTTATTTTGCCTTTTTTATTTATATTTTCACTGTTTCCATTATTGTTTTCTTTAGATATATATGTATTTGTTTCATCTGTTATATTATTATTTTTTTCCCCTTTTTTAGGAATATGTATTTTCATTCCATCTTCTATTATATATGCTAAATTTAAACTGCTAATATCAGCTTCTTCTGTTAGTCCTCCTGCTTTTTCTATTATATCAGCAATTCTGCTTTTTTCTTTTATTTCATGAATTCCTTCATTTTTTACTTGTCCTGTTATATAGACTATTATTTTATTATTATTTTCTATATTTAATAAGTTATTATTTATATTGTTATTTTCTTCATATGTATTTAATATATTTGAATTTATGCTACTTTCTATATAATCTTCTTTTCTTATTAAGAAATAATATATTAAAATTATGGATATAATTATTATTGATATATGTATAATTGTTTTTTTGTTTAATGATTTCATTTGTCCTCCTTGTCTTTTTTTGTAGATTTTAGTTTTTTTATGTTACAAATTTTGTATAAATAATTGAATTTTTTATTAAAATATTATATATTATTTTATATATTTTTATGGAGAGTTATAATGAGAATAAAAAAATTTTTAGTGTTTTTAATTGTATTAATTTTTATTTTTAATGTGCCTATTAGTTATGGAGTTTCAGATGCTCCTGATGTTTCTGCCGAGGCTGCAATTTTGATTGATAGTTCTAGTGAAAAAATTTTGTATTCAAAAAATGAAAATGGAAAGATGTATCCTGCAAGTACTACAAAAATTCTTACTGCTATTTTAACAATAGAAAATTGTAATTTGGATGATGTTGTTTCTGTACCTTATGAAGCTATTTCTTCAATTTCTTCAGGATATTCTGTTGCTGCATTGCAGGCTGGTGAACAGCTTACAGTAAGGCATTTATTGCAAGTTATGCTAATTTATTCTGCAAATGATGCTGCAAATGTTTTGGCATACCATATTTCTGGTTCTATTGATGCTTTTGCAGTATTGATGAATAACAAAGTTTCAGAGTTGGGATTGAAAAATACTCATTTTACTAATCCTAGTGGTATACATGATGAAAATCATTTCACAACAGCTTATGATTTATCAATTATAATGAAATATTGTATGAAAAATGAAACTTTTAGAAGTTTATCTAGTTTGAAGTATTGTACAATTCCAGCTACTAATAAGTATGATGAAAGAGTTTTTAATACAACAAATGAATTATTAATATATGATAATAGAGAAGTTGATAGTAATTATTATTATAAATATGCAATTGCTGGAAAGACAGGATATACTACTCAAGCTAAAAATTGTTTAGTTTCTGTTTCTAATAAAGATAATTTAGAATTGATATGTGTTGTTCTTGGTGTGGGTTTATATCCTAATAATCTTAGTGCAAAGTTTGTTGATACAAAGACTATATTTGATTATGGGTATAGTAACTATACTATTAGAAAACTAAGAGATTTAAATGCTATTGCTACTCAAATTGAGATTAATAATGGAACTAAAGAAACTAAAAATTTGGATGTATTAATTTCTAGTGATATAAGTGTTTTAGTTTCTAGAGATGATTTAGAGACTGAATTTTCTCCTGAAATAAGTATAAATGAAAATTTATCTGCTCCTATATCGCAAGGTCAAATTATTGGAAAAATAGTATATAATATTGATGAAATTGAATATTCGACAGATTTAATTGCTTCACATAGTGTTAAAAAATCTAATTTCTTAATATTAATTGTTCAAATTTTATTGATTATTCTTATTTTGTTTTTCTTATATAAGTTGTTATTTGATAATAATTTTGAAAAAATGTTTTTTAGAAAAAATATAAAATAATATATAGATAATTTAAAAATATACTTTATATTTATTATAGGATGTTCCCTTAAAAGAACATCCTATGTTTTTATTTTAAATCTTATTGTTATATAATTTATTATTTAAAATCTTTACCTATTACAATAGTTACGTCTACTAAACTAGTACTTGATTTATTTGTTGATATAGTTCCTATTCCTATAGTATTTTGTATTTTTTTTAATTCTTCATCTGTTACATTCTTTTTGTTTGTTATTATTGTTTTAGCTATTGATGATGTTTGTCCTTTTTTTGTGATATTATATCCTTTTTCTTCTAGCATTTCCTTTGCTTTTTCTAGTTTTGTTTTATCTCCACTTCCATTTAATAATTCAATTTTTATTTCAGATGTAGTTGTATCATCTGTTGTTATATTATTTGAAATAGTATTGTTACTATTTCCATCTTCTAATTCATCAGTATAAAACATTGATTGTATTAGCTCTTTTGCTGCTTTTTTATCCATTACAAATATGCTTACATTATTAGTTTCTTGCATATCTGGTGTTGTTCCTGGAAGTGTTGCTGTTGTCATATTTTCTGAATTAAATTCAACTGCATATGGTATATAATCTTTTATAAAAGAAAGTTCTAAGTTAGTTTCTACATTCTCATGTGCTATTTCTAATATTTCTCCTATTTTAAATATATTACTTGGTTTTAGTGTTTGTTTTAATGTTGCTGCTATAAAGTCTCTTTGTGTTCTCATTCTTCCAAAGTCATCATTTCCATATTCAGTTGGATATGTTGTCATTATTCCTTTTTTATCTACATTACTATGTCTAAATCTTAGAAGATGTTCTGCTTTTTCTCCATCTAATTTTTGCATTCCAGCTTTAAGATTTATATGTAAGTCTTGTGTTGGGTCGTCATATTTCATATCAATAGGAACATTAAATTCTACTCCTCCTATTGCGTCAACCAATTTTATTAATGCTTCTGTTCTTACTATTACATAGTATTCTATATTTAGTCCTGTAATTTCATTTACAGCTTCTAATGTTTTTTGTGGTGTTCTTGTCATATTGTATAATGCATTTATCTTCTGTGATGCAACTGCTCTACTTGTATTTTTTCCTGTAAAGGTGTCTCTTGGTATTGAAAGTAAATTTGCTTTTTGTGTATTTGGATTATATGATGCCACCATTATTGTATCTGTTAATTCTGAATCTATATCAGTACTTACTCCTAAAATTAATACTTTTATTTCTTTTAGATTTTTCTTTGTATTTTCGTCATGTCCTACTGCTGTGGCAAGCATTCCACTTAATCCTCCACCATTTTTATGTGTTTTATATGTGAACCATCCTATTGATACTAATAGGATTAATATAATTACTAATAATATTCTTTTTAATGCTTTCTTCTTTTTCCTTTTGTTCCTTTTAGATTCTTTTTTATCTATTTGTTTAGTTTTCAAAATAATCACTCCTAAATTTGTCTAAAAATTTATGCTAATAGTATAACAAATATAAAAAAAAAACGCAACTAAATTACGTCTTTTTTCACTAAAATTTCACAATATTTTCATATACTTTTTTTGTCAAATATGAGTCTTGTATATTTTTATTTAATGTATTTTCTGGATTAATTTTTATAAATACTCCCATAAGTAAAATGAATATTCCTACTATTAATACACCTCTTACTAATCCATATATAATTCCACCTACTTCATTAAATTGTTTTAATATTGGTAGATTTGCTACAAAGTCCATTAATGATATTACTATACTTAATGCTATTTTTACTGCTACAAATAATACTATTGCTGTTATAGCATATACAACATTTTTAGCTATATTTTTAGCTTCTGATGGTAATATTTCATTTTGTACTTGATTTGTAACTATGTCTGGTATTTGTGAATTTTCATCAATAAAATTTGTTGTGTTTTGTATTATTGCATTTTCTATTTTTTCATCTATTGTTGTATTATTTATTATAATTCCTGATATAGGTTTATATATAGCTATTGTTACTATTATTGCAATTATACCTGCAAATAATTTTGTTCCTAATTTTACTAATCCTTTTTTATATCCTAAAAATGCTGATAATATTATTATCGCTATTAATATTATATCTATTATTATTCCCATAATTTTTCCTCCATTATAAATTTATGATTTCTATTTTATCTCTATACACTATTCCTGCAATAGAATTTGATAGAACAATACTTGTTATTTCTTGTTCTGCTATATATTTTTTAACTAGCCATCCACTTGTATTTATAAATTCTACTTCTGAGCCTAAATTTAGTGCAATTATGTTACTATTTGTATATATTTCTTTGGTTACTGATTCTGCTGTATATAGTGATGTACTTTTGTTTTCTGAATTTATTATATTTACAACTGAATCTGCAGTAAATATTCCTGATGATTTTTCTTCTACTGTTATTGATGCATTTGATAAATCAATTGCTGCAAATGATACTTTTTTGTCTTTATATTCTTGTATTGTTTCTACTGTTTCATCTGTTTTAATTAGTGTAATTTTATTTGTATACATACATATTAATTTGTCTTTTTCTTGATATTTTATATTTGTTATTAGTTCACCATTTTCTCCTTTATATGCTTTCTTTATTGATTCTTCTGAATTAGTTTTTCCTTGCTCAATTGACATTATTTCAATATTAGATTGTACTGTTGTTCCTGATGTATCTACATATGCAATTGCTAAATATTTATTATTATCAGATATTGCTGTAGCAACTACTCTTGTTGATTTCAAATACCAATTAAATAGGTGTTCTCCTTGACTATTATACATAGCTACTACTGTTTTGTAACTTGTATCTACTATTGTTACTGCTATATATCCATTTTTATTTATTGAAATTTGTGATACATTTCCTTCTATGCTTTTTTCCCACAACACCTCTTTATCTGATATTAAATATAATTTCTGTCCTTTTTCTTCTGCTACTGCTAAATATCTACCATTTGAGTTGAATATTGGTTTTGTTATTTCTAATGTTAATGTATTTTCTTTTTTTCCAGTGCTATTATAAATTTCAAAGTTGTTTTTATTTAATATTCCTATATATCTATTAAATGCATATATATTTGAATTATCTGTTTCTTCTATTTCTATATTGGGTAAATTATTTTGTACTTTTTCTTTTTGAAAAATATTTTTATCTATCCAAGCTCTTACTTCTTTATTATTCATATATATTATAGATATTGATATTGTGAATATTAGTATTGTTGCAGTTATTAAAATTATTGATATTTTTTTCTTATTGAGCTTTTTTCTTGTTTTTTTATTTTCTGTTTCTTCCCAAAAATCTCTCATATAATTTTCTCCTATGTTATTCTTTTCTATGTTATATCAGTTTTTTGTTTTTTTTGCAATATTTTTTTAAAAAAAGCCAGGGGAACCAAGGGAGAAACCAAGGGGGACGTTGAACCAAGGGGGACGTTGAACCAAGGGGGACGTTGTTAAATTGGTTGAAATCTAATTCAACCAATTTAACAACGTCCCCCTTGGTTCAACGTCCCTCTTGGTTCCCCCTTGGTTTTTGGTTCACTCACCAGCTGTATATTTCATTGCCCAGTATCCTGTTAGTTCTTTTTCATCAAATGTGAATGCTTCTGGTATTTGATATCCTATATCTGTTTCTGTACTTGTTCCTTGTATGAATCTTACTTCTGTTCTTCCTTTTTCTGGTTGTTTTTGCTGACTACTTGTTATCATAAATTCATATCTTGGTATCCATGTGTAATATGTTGTTTTTGTTTCGTTTTCTATTTGTCCATTTTTTATTTCTCCATCTGTTACAACAATGTTTGCCCATTTTCTTTCACTATAGTTGTACCATGTTTTTGGCATATTACTTCCATCATTTTTTATTTTGTCTCCTATTGTTTCATTTCCATTATTGTCATATAACACATAATATGTTACTGGTAATTTGTTTCCTGCTTCATCTGTTTCTTTTGTGTTGAATCCTATTAGCTCTGGTTTGTTTGCATCTATTGTACTTATTTGCTTTACTATTGCTCCTAAATGTTCATCTGTTGTACTGTTTCTTATTTCTATTAGTATTGTATATTTTGTATTACTATTTAAGTTTGTGTATTCATATGTTTTTTCTGAATTTGTTTCTTCTCCTTTGTATTGTCCATTTATGTAATATTTGTATACTTGTCCATTTTCTTTTGCTGTTCCTGTTATTCCTTTTGTTCTTATACTGTTACTTGTTGCTACTACTTCTGTGTCAAATCTTGGTGCTGTTTCTTCTCCTGCTGTGTATTTCATTGCCCAATATCCTGTTATTTGTTTTCCATCAAATTCAAATGCTTCTGGTATTTGATATCCTGGTGTTACTGCTTCTTCTGATGTTCCTGATGTTCCACTTATAAATTTTACTATGCTCCTCTCATTTGTTTGGTCTAGTACAAATTCGTATCTTGGTATCCATGTATAGTATGTTTCTAGTCCATTATTTCTTGTTACTATATTTGCCCATCTACTTTCTCCATATTCGTACCATCCTTGTGGCATTTCTTCTGTTATTGGTATTGTGCTCTCTTCTTTTCCGTTTTTATCATATGTTACATAGAATGTTGTTTCTTTATTGAACCCACTTAGCTCTGGTTTGTTTACTATAGCTGGTGCATATTCTTTTGTCATGCTTCCTACTATTTCTCCATTTGCATTTAGTCCTGTTACATTTATTGTGTTGTTTCCTTTTCTTAGATTACTGAATTTTATTACTGCCTTGTTTATTTCTTCTATGTTTGTTATTTCTTCATCTGGTATTGTTTTTATTATTTTTCCGTTTAGTGCTATTGTGTATTTTGTTATTGGGTCTGTATTTGTTATTGTTGTGTTTAGTTTTATGTTTCTTATTTCTACTTCACCTTGTGTTACTGTCATGTCATAGTTTATTGTTGATGGTTTTGTTATATCTCCTGCTGTGTATTTCATTGCCCAGTATCCTGGTAGTTCTTTATTATCAAATTTAAATGCTTCTGGTACTTGGTATCCTTTTGTTTCTAATTGTTCCCATGTTATTTCATTTCCATCTTCGTCTTTGTAGTTGTTGTTCATGTCTATGAATTTTACATCTGCTCTTTCTACACCTATTTCATTTCCATCATAGTCTAAGTTGTCTCCTACTCCATATAGTTTAAAACAATATCTTGGTATCCATACATAATATATTTCTGAGCCATCATTTTCTACATATATGTTTGGCCATTGATTATTTTTGTAATTATACCATTTTTCTGTTGGTTTGTCTGTTATCCAGTTTCCTGGTACTAAGTTTCCATTGTTGTTTACTTCTAAGTATCTTGTTTTTTCTTTTACAAATCCACAGTTTAATTTTGGTGTACATAGGTACACTCCATTTACTAGTTCATAATTTCCGTTTTTTACTACTATTCCTGTTGGTGGTGTGTATTCTAGTATTGGTATTCCTATTTCTCTACACCATTGTTCTTGTTTGTCATTGTCTTTTATTGTTTTGTTTGATACATAGTATAGTTCTCCTTCATATACTACTATGTATTCTTCCTCTTCGCTTTTTATTTCTTTTAATATTTCTCTTATTTCAATTGTCACATCATCTGTTGTTATATCTTCTATTATTTGTTCTTCTATTGCTGCTTTTAGCATTTCTCCTGAATTTATTTCTTTTGTGTTTGTATTCATACTTTCTGTTATTTTCCATGATGTGTATAAATCTGCTTCTTCTTTATATCCTGCCATTTTTGTTTTGAATTTTGCTTCTTTTGCTCTTCCAAATAATCCGTTTCCTGTCATGGCCGATATTGAGATTCCTGCTAATATTAAGAGAATTATTATTGTTATTACTAGTGCTATTAGTGTTATTCCTTTTGTTTTGTTTATTATGTTTGCTTTCTTTTTATTTTTGTTTTTCATAACTTTTCTCCCTTTTTTAATAATCAGGATATTTTAAATTCCTTTTCCACATACTGCCACACCACGAGCAAATCCAGTACTACTACTTATCCCACCATAGTTTGTATGACTGAAAGAAAAAATACCACCTTGCCCACGTAACATGTAATGATTATAACCACTGGCATCAAGCATTATAGAATTCCTTGCCATATGCCATCCCAAACACCCTTTATTGTTCGTTTGGTTATTTCCAAATGCATCTCCTACTCTCGCTGAATTTATGTCACTTGTATATGTGTCATAATATTTAGTATTCATCCCTTGAAATGCTAAATTTACTCTTCCGCCTCCTACTGCTTCAAAATAATTTATATCTAGAATTACTCCTGTATTATTTCCAGTTGTCGAAGTTATTACATTATCATTACTTGGGTTTCCATATCCTGATGCTGAAAGTATTGCTATTGCTCCATATTCTGTACTTCTTATCATATGTACATCTATATCATTGCTTATGTTATCCTTTGGTGTTAAATCTTCTTCTAATTCTTCACTTAAACCCATTGCTTGTCCTGTTTTTTCCATTTCTCTAAAATTTTTTATCCAATTTGTTGGTAAATCTGATTTGCTATATTGTGTATTCTTATTTGCTTGCAATCCTGCATTAACTTTTCCTGAATTTATGATTAATAACAGTAATGTTATTAGTAATATTGTTAAAATTTGTTTGTATGTTTTTTTGTTTTTCATTTTCCTTATTCTCCTCTTTAGTTTTTGTTTCATTATATATTTTGTCATTTTATAGAACAAGAAAAATGTTTATATTTAGTAGTCACTTTTTGACATAAAGTTGATTTTCATTATTTTACTATATTATTAATTTTGTTTTAAATAAGTTTTTATCTTTAAGATTAAATTATAGAGTTTTATACTCCTGTTCCGCTTATAGCTACGCCACGACAGTAAGTTTGCCTTTCACTACTTGCTAGAGTTCCATTATCATTAAACCTATTGTGTCCTTTAGCAAATATTCCTGTTCTTCCTCTCATAAAATAAGGATATTGATTCTCTACCCATCCATCAAATATTGCGTTGTGCCACATAGTACATCCAGTATTTTCTGTTATAGCGTTTCCTAATGCATCTCCAACTCTTGCAGAAGCCCTATTTTGTGAATATGTATCATAATATTTAAGATTTGTTCCTGAAAATATATTATTTTCTATTCCTCCTGCTACAAGTTCCCAGTAATCTATATTTAGCATTACACCTGTAGTATTTCCTGTTGTTGACGTTATTGCTTGTTCATTACTTGGATTTCCATATCCTGATGATGAAAGTATTGCTATTGCTCCATATTCTGTACTTTTCATCATATGTACATCTATATTATTGCTTATATTATCTTTTGATGTTAAATCTTCTTCCAATTCTTCACTTAATCCCATCGCTTGTCCTGGTTTTTCCATTTCTCTAAAACTCTTTATCCAACTTTCTGGTAGATCTATTTTAGTATAGTGTGTGTTTAAATTTGCTTGTAATGTTGCATTAACTTCTTCTGAATTTATTATTAATAACATTAATGCTATTAATAATATTGATAAAATTTGTTTTAGTATTTTTTTCTTTTTCATCTTTCTTATTCTCCTCCTTAGTTTTTGTTTCATTATATATTTTGTTATTTTATTGAACAAGAAAAATGTTTGTATTTGGTAATTACTTTTTGACATAATATTGATTTTTGTTATTCTTTATTATTAATTTTGTTTGTTTTAATAATTTTATATTTTAAATATAAATTATAATTTTTATAATCCTATTCCACTTACAGTCACACCTCGACTATAACTACTTCCTGTATATTGGTTAATAATCCCTGTACCATTTATTTGATTATGACAAAAAGAAAAAATCCCTGTATAACCACGTATAAAATATGGAAATCTACTATCATTAGTCCATACATTGTATGTTGCATTATGCCATCTATCACATTCTGATGCATCTCCTATTCTTGCAGATTCCTGACTATTTGTATAAGTATCATAATATTTAAAATTTACTCCTTTAAATATTAAATTTTCTAATCCTCCTGCTATATGTTCCCACTCATTAGTATTTATCATTACTCCCGTTTCATTTCCAGTTGTTGATGTTATTGCTTGTTCATTACTTGGATTTCCATATCCTGATGCTGAAAGTATTGCTATTGCTCCATATTCTGTACTTTTCATCATATGTACATCTATATTATTGCTTATGTTATCCTTTGGTGTTAAATCTTCTTCTAATTCTTCACTTAATCCCATCGCTTGTCCTGTTTTTTCCATTTCTCTAAAATTTTTTATCCAATTTGTTGGTAGATCTGATTTGGTATATTGTGTATTCTTATTTGCTTGTAATCCTGCATTAACTTCTTTTGAATTTGTGATTAATAGCAGTAATGTTATTAGTAATATTGTTGAAATTTGTTTGCATATTTTTTTGTTTTTCATTTTTCTTATTCTCCTCCTTATCTTTTGTTTTATTATATATTTTGTCATTTTATAGCACAATAAAAGTTATTACTTTCTATAATAACTTTTTTACATAATATTCTTTATATTTATGCTTATTGCTTTTATTTCCTTTTTATTATTTGGATTATTTGTAACAATCCTAATCCACCAAGAATTGGATAAAGTAAATTAACCAAATTTGAGAATCCTATTTTTGAAAATATGATTGATGTAATACAAATTAATATTGCTATTGTATTATAATTTTTATTATTTTTGGATGTATTTTTTAGAAGACTTATTCCTAATGAAATTGCTGTTGTAAATATTGATATTAAAATTGTTATTCCATATATATTTTTTATGTTAGGCCATATTTTTTCTATGGCATATACTGCTGGCATTTCTAGTTCTTTTATATTTACATCAACATTTATTAAAAATAAGAAAATTATTGATAATAATATTATTGTTATTATTGTTACTATTAAAGATATGTATTTAATTTCTTTATCTTTTTTTATATAATTATTTATTGATATTAGTGCTGGTATTAATAAGACACTATTATAACTTGCATATAATATACTTGTTATTAACCAATTATTATTATTACTATCTATTAGATAATAATTTAAATTTTGTATGTTTATATTTTTAAAATTTAAAATACCGTATGAATGTAATTATTATGATTAATATTGGTATTAATATTTCATTTACTTTTACAAATCCTTTTACATTTGTCTTAAAAATAATTAAACACAGTATTGCAAGTATTGAACTACCTATAATACTGTTTAAATTAAATTCTTGTTGCAAATATGCTCCAAATCCTGCAATCATAATGTAAAATGATGCTAGTATGAAAATATTTACTATTATATTTGTTATTTCTTTTATTTTTTCATTTTTAATTATACAGTCTAAAAATTCTTTATAATTTTTGTTTTTATTTTTTTGTGTTATTTTGAATGTTTTATATATTGTTATTCCTATTAAGATACCAGAAATTATGATTCCTAGTAATCCTTTTAATCCATATGAAAAGAAAAATATATAAATCTCTTGCCCTGATGCAAATCCTGCACCTATTAATGTACCTATTATTACGAATACTACTTTTAAAATAGACATATTAAGCTACACTCCATTTCATATACTTATATTATATGGAGCATTTCTTCTCACAGCCGAAAATTCCTACAATATAAGAAAAAACCCCATATTATTTTATGAGGTCTATTTTCATTATATGATTATTTTTGCTTTCTTCTTTTCATCCAAACTATTATTCCAATAGCGATTATTAATAATGGTACAGCTGTTATTATTGCTAATATTATTGTATTTTCTTGTTCTGTTGCTGTATATGTTACTGTTCCTGTACTTTTTCTTACTGTTATATCTTCTTCTCTGTCTGATAAATATGCTATAGAATTTAATACTAAGTCTTTATTTTGTCTATATGCAACCATTGGTGTTTGTGTTGCTTGTGTTAATTGATAATCTGAAATGAAGAAGTTTTCACCATATATTATTAATTTTGATTGTACCTTTTCTTCTCCTGTTTCTTCATTTTTTTCTGATATTGTTTTTTCAAATTGTGCTCCTACTAAAAATGATGATTTTTCTTCTCCTGGTTGTGCTGAATCTGATGAATTTGAGAAATTTGTTCTAAAGTACGCATTTTCACCTGTTTTTATTAATTCTGTTTTTGTTACTTTTAAATTTTCTAATGTTTCATCATCTGATGTATTTATTTTAGTCGCATTAGCAAATATTACTCCTTCTGAATCATATAATTTTGCTGTTACATCAGAATATTGAATTTCTGGCATAATTAAGTCTGGTGAACCAGATACCATTTTGCTTGAATCTGTTTCTCTTATAATTCCAACTTCAAATGGTTTTACTCCATAGTTTTCTAAAACTTTATTTACATTATTTAAACTTCTATTTTGTGCAACTGCTGCATTTAACCATAGTATATTTCCACCTTTATTTATATAATCAATTATTGCATTTGTTGCTATATCGTCAAAGTCTTTTTCTGGTGTTGTTATAACTAATGTGTTACAGTCATCTGGTACTTTTCCTTCTGATAGTATATTTAGTGTTTTAACTTCATTTACTTCATTTTGTAAATACATATTTAAATATTGCATTCCATTGTTTAATGAAAGCGAACTATATCCACTTAGGAAATATACTTTAGGTAATTCATCTACTGAAACTGATTTTATTGCTGCTGTTAATTTTTCTTCTGCTATATTTACTGTTTCATATGTTGTAGAATCATATGTATATAAATCATTTGATGCTAATACTTTATATTGTTTTCCTGACTCTACTATTATTCCTTGGCTACTTGTTTCTATTCCATATTTTTCAACTAAATCTGGTCTATCAGCTGGTGTCACCGCTTCTATTTTTATTTTTTCATTTACTTTAGTATATTGTTTTGCTAAATCTAGTGTAGAATCTTCTTCTGTGTATCCTACAAAATATATATTTATATCTTTATCAATATTTCTAACTTTTTCTTTGCTTTCTTCAGTTAATGTAAATAATTTATCTTCTGTTAAATCTATTGGAGTTAGATTTAGCTCTTGCATTAAAACTGTAACTCCAATAAAAAATGCAAGTATTATTGCTATTAATATTATTGTTTTAGTACTGTTTATTAGCCATTTTTTCTTTACTATTTCTATAAATTTATTAGTTTTATCAGATTTTTCTTTTTCTGAATTTATTTCAGCTTTTTTATTTTCTTTTTTTATTTTTGCCTTTTTGTTTTCTTCTTGATTTATCTCTTTTTCTTTATTGTTTTTCACTTTTTACCCTCCTTCTTATTTTACACTTTTTCTTCTTTGCATTACAGTTATTGTTAATAATAGACATGTAATTGTGAATGTTATAAATGTAACTGTGTCTCCTATATCTATTTGTCCCTGTGTATATTTGTAAAACATATTTATGAAAGAGTAACTTTCTAAACTTGAATTAAATTCTGGTAATACCCAAGTAATTATAAAGAATCCTATTGATATGATACCAGATATTATTTGATTTTCTGTTATACTTGATGTTAGCATTCCAAATGATATATATGATATTACAAATAATAAAAATCCAAATAATGTTGCAATTGTTGTTGTTATCTTAGGCATTCCATAATGGCATAATATTCCAAAATACATTAATGTAAATAGTTCTGTTATTATTACTATGAATAATGCTGCAATAAATTTTCCTATTACTACTTTTGTTATACTAATTGGTGATGTTAATAGTAATTGTTCTGTTCCTGTTTTTCTTTCTTCTGAGAATGCTCTCATTGTTAATAATGGAATTATGAATGCTAATACCAATATTGTTGGTAATGTATAATATATATATTCAAAGTTTACATTTCCATATCCTATTACACTAAAATAAAATGATATACTAAATGCTATTAAAAATACTCCTATAAAAATGTATCCTATTGGTGTATAGAAATATGATTTAAATTCTTTTTTTATTACTGCCCACATTATTTTTCTCCTCCTTCTATTAGTTTCATAAATGCATCTTCTAATGTGCTATCTGCTTGTTTCATTTCAAATATTGTTATATTTTCTTTTGCAAATTCTGTAAATATTATTTTTCTTAAATCTACATTTGCTTCTGATTCTAATATGTATTGTTTTGTTCCATCCTCATTTTCTTTTATTAATTTTATTTCTTTTATTTCTGGTATTTTTTCTTTTATTATGTTTATTTTATTTTCTGTATCTTCAACAGTTACATATGTACCATTATTATTAGTTACTTTTTTCTCTAAGTTTTCTGGTGTATCTATTGCTATTAATTTACCTTTATTTATTATAATAACTTTATTACATATTTGGCTGACTTCTGATAATATGTGTGAACTTAATATGATTGTATGTGTTTTTCCTAATTCTTTTATTAATGTTCTTATTTCTGTTATTTGTTTTGGGTCTAGTCCTACTGTTGGTTCATCTAATATAAGGATTTCTGGTTCTCCTACTAGTGCTCCTGCCATACTTACTCTTTGTTTATATCCTCTTGATAAGTTACGTGTCAATTTTTTCTCTACATCTTTTAGTCCTGTTTGTTCAATTATTTTTTCAACTTTTTCTTTTCTTATTTTTCTATCTACTTTTTTTAATTCGGCCATATATGTTACAAATTCTTTTACTGTTAAATCAGAATATAATGGAACTCCTTCTGGCATATATCCGATTTGTGATTTTGCTTTTTGAGATTTTTTTGATATATCATATCCATTTATTAATATTTCTCCTTCAGATGGTTCTATATATCCTGTTATCATATTCATTGTTGTACTTTTTCCTGCCCCATTTGGTCCAAGTAGTCCTATTATTTCACCTTTGTTTATTGTAAAGCTAATATTGTCCACAGCAGTAACGCTTCCATATCTTTTTGTGATGTTTTTTACTTCTATCACGAAAATTCCTCCTTACTTTTTTGATTTTGAATTATAATATCATTATAGATTTTTGTTGTAAAGTTTTTCACAAAAAATTCACATACGGAAAGTTAGGTTTAGGAATTTTAATACTTTTTTATTTTTTAATGTTAATAACTTTTCAAAATGTTATAAAAAATTTCAAAATTAATTTTTAATTATGTCATAGTAGAGCTATTGATAATGTTCTTTCTAAAGTTCATTTATGTCTAATCTTGAATATTTGATATTATTGTTTTTAGTTATAATACCTTTTTTTACTTATATAAATATTAATTTTACTGTGACATTATCAAAAATTGATTACAAAATTCCAAAAAAGTCTTTAAAAAAAAGAAAAAAAATTATATAATATAAGTGTAAGTAAAATTTAATAAAAGGAGAAAAATGAGAGTGAAGAAATCTAAAGAAACATTTTTTAAATATTTAACTACCATAATAATACTAATAGCAATAATAGGATTAAATATAATATCAAGAGCAAATGAAATCGATAAAAAAGATGATGATAATATAATAGTAGATTCAGAAAAATGGAATGAATGGCAAAAAGAAGAATACTGGGAATGGCATACAAGAACAACAACAGATGACAAAGCATATAATGGAAAACATATAGTTATAGAAAATGATGTAATTGATTTCTATGGATACTGGAAAAATTCTTATAAAGACTTTTTATATAAAAGATATGAAAATCCAGGTAAGAAAATATTTAAATTTGTAATAGATGAATCAAAAGCAAATTATCATACACTAGATGGTGCAGGATTTATATTTAATGCAGAAAAAACAGAAGAAGAACTTTCAGGATATGTACTATTATTTAGGGAAAAAGATGTATGTATATATAGATTAGAAAAAGTAAATATAAAAACATTTGAAACTGCATCAAGTACTACACTAGAAACTTATGGTGAACTAATAAAATCAGTACCAAAAACAAACTCACAAATACATAATTTAGTAATAGAAATTACACCAACAAGAGTAAGTATACAAGAAGCAGAAACAGAATTATTAAATATAGAATTAGACTATTCAAAACATATTGGGGAAAGCTTTGGACTTATTTCATCTTATGTTCAACACGCTTGTAATATACTATCAAAAATAGAATTTAGCCAAATAGAAGTTATTTTAGAAGATTATAAATTATCAATATTAAATACAGATATGGAAAATACACCTATACCAGGGGGATACTTTGAACTAAAAAATGAAAAAGGCGAAATAATAAAAGAAGGGCAAACAGACAAAGATGCAAGATTTGATATAATTGGAATAAAACCAGGAATATATACTATTCAACAAAAAAAAGAGCCAGAGGGTTATATTTTAAATGAAACAGAATATAAATTTGAAATAACAAACGAAGGAAAGGTCAAAGATTTAATTACTGGAGAAGAAATAGAATTAATAATAAAAAATGATAAAATTAAAAAACAAGTTGATGAAGAAAATAATACAATAACAAATATAATTGATAATGAAGAAACTAACACAACAACTAATATAATTGATAATAAAAACAATAACACAACAACAAATATAATTGATGATAAAGACAAAACTATAAGTAATATAAGAATTCCGAATGCAGGTACAAGAATATTTTTAATAGGAATAATAATTATTATTATATCAACAATAAGCACATATTTAATTATAAAATTAAAAAGAATGGAATAGAAAGATTAAAACAAAATTAAAAAGTTACTACTATATAAACAAATAAAAATTTTATAGTAGTAACTTTTTAAATTAATATCATTAATTACATTTTTTTATTTTAACTAGAAATTTTAATATTTTTTTATTTTTTAATTGACATATATATTTTTTTGTGTTATTATATTTATTGTCAAAAGTTATGGGTCAGTAGCTCAGTTGGATAGAGCACACGCCTTCTAAGCGTGGGGTCGGGGGTTCGAATCCCTCCTGGCCCACCATTATTTTCAAGGGTTTCAAGCTCTTGATTTTTTTATTTTTCAAAATATATAAAAAATTTTTATGATTTTTATTTTTCTATCGATTCTATCCATTGTGTATTAATGATTATAAGACACTGAAAAATCTAGAAACTTTCTAAAAATGTTAATTTATTTTCTATTCGTTATGCTAGTTATAAAAATGATAGAATGGATATATATGTTAGAGATGAATTTAAGTAGGCGATTTTTGATAATGGAGCAGTTGTAATAGCTATATTGCCACCAGATAAAGAAATAAAGTATATAGGAAATACTTTGAATAGGTGCAAAAGTTGGAGTATGTTTTTTCGCAAATAACCACCACTAATGCACTATAATATTTTTATACAAATTCAATATAATAAAAAAGAGAAAACATCTCAATTTACATTTACTGTATTTTGAGATGTTTCTGTTTTATTTGTTTTATATTATTTAATTTTCTATTTAGTATATTGTCTTAAAAATTCCTCCAATTCTTTTTCATCTTTAAATATTTGTTCAAAAATATTATATAAAGTATCTGTTGATTCATATTCTCCTATTGCATAGCATTTCTTTCCTAATCCATATGCAATTCCAGACTCTATATGTGCTGCTTTTCCTGCTGGTAAAACTAATAATAAATTTTTTGAACTTTTTTCTCCATTCATATCATTTTTAAATAAATTTAATACTACATCACTTTTTAGATTTAATGATTCAAATTCTTTTTGTTTTTCCTCTGGCGTTTGATTACTATTGCCATAGCCCCAGTCTTTTTCATTCTTTAGAAAACAATAATATGATATATTATATTTATCAAATAAATCACATATTTTTAAAATATTTTCTTTATTTCTAGCTCTGCCTGCTATAAAAAATTCATACTTATTTTCCATAAAATACCTACCTTTTAATTTACTGTTTTAATGTTTGTATATTAATATTATACTTATTTCTCTATAATTTCAAGTATCTCTATAAAATATACTAAAATAGTATATTATTACTCTTATTACATAATACTAATAATATATTAGCATCTTTAGTATAACTAATAGTGTTACATATTTTTTTTACTTATCTTACATATTTATTGTTATATTAAGGTTTTATCTATATTTTTTTGCTTTTTATTTCACATTGTTGATTGGTTTAATTCCTTAAAACGCCTTGTTATACTAGTTATATAGGATATTTAGTGGGGGTATATTATGAAATCTGTTAGAAAGGTTGATATTGATAAGGTTCTTGGTGAGGTATTTAAAGAATATCGTATGAAAAATAAATTAACCCAAGAAAATATAGCAGAAAAGCTAGGAATTTCTGTTAAGTATATTTCTAGAATTGAAAATGGTACAGGTGGTGTCAAAGTAGAAACTCTTGTAAATTATATGAATATACTTTGTATCTCTCCAAATACCATTTTTAATAAATTAATTATTAATGATAATTTAAAACTTCAAATGCAATTATCTAAGAAAATAAATGAATTGTCTAATGATAAAATTAATTTTGTTATTTCAGTAATTGATTTATTAAATGATTTATAAATTGAAAATTTTAAAAATTAAAAAAGAGGTAAAAGAGGAATTTTAAATGTCCCCTCTTCCCTCTTTTTCTTTTTTATCTATTTTTTATTCTTTCCAAAAAGCTCTATATGTTTCAAAAGCTGAATATATGTCAAATTTACTTGTAACTTCATATGGAGCATGCATTGATAAAACTGGTACACCACAATCTATTACATCTGCACCTTTATTTGCTAATATATATGCAATTGTGCCTCCTCCTCCAATGTCAACTTTTCCAAGCTCTGCAATTTGGTATTTTATATCGTTTTTTTCTAGCATGTTTCTAATCCATGCAACATATTCTGCATTAGCATCAGACGCTCCTGATTTTCCTCTTGAGCCTGTATATTTATTTAAACTTATTCCTTTTCCAAGAAATCCTGCATTTAATTTGTCTGAAACAGATGCATATATTGGGTCATATCCTGCATCAACATCTGATGATAGCATTTTTGAGAAACAAAATACTTTATCTAATAGGTTTGGTTTATTTATTTCTAGTTTATTTAATATTTCTGAGATAAAGAAGTCAAACATATGTGATTCCATTCCTGTATTTCCCATACTTCCTATTTCTTCTTTATCTGATAGAATACATACTGCTGTGTTTTTTACATTATCTAGTGTCATCATTGCTGCTAATGATGTATATGCACATACTTTATCATCTTGTCCATATGCAGCTACCATACTAGAGTCAAATCCTAAACTTCTTGCCCTAAATGCTGGTATTATTTCTAGTTCTGAACTTTGCAAATCTGCTTCTATAATTCCATATTTTTGATTTAAAATATTTAAAATATTTAGTTTTACTTTTTCTTTAGCTTTTTCATCTTCATATGGAATGCTTCCAACTAAAAGATTTAAATCTTCCCCATCTATTCCATTCTTTAGCTTTTTCTCCATTTGTTCTTGTGCTAAATGTGGTAATAAATCTGTTATTGTAAATATTGGATCTTCTTCATCTTCTCCTATATTTACTGTTATTTTTTCTCCATTTGATTTTACTATTACTCCATGTATACTAAGTGGTATTGTTGTCCATTGATATTTTTTTATTCCACCATAATAATGTGTTTTTAAGTATGCCATTTCTGTGTCTTCATAAAGCGGATTTGGTTTTAAATCTAATCTTGGTGAATCTATATGTGAACCTATTATATGAAGTCCTTTTTCTATATTTTCTGTTCCAATTATTGCAAGATACATACTTTTTTCTCTATTTATAAAGTATATTTTGTCTCCTGGTTGTAATTTTTGGAATTCCATTATATCTCTGTATCCATTTTCTCTTGCCATTTTTATTGTTTCTTGTACAAATTCTCTTTCTGTTTTTGCTTTATTTAAGAAGTTCATATAGCTTTTTGAAAAATTAAATATTTCCTCTTTTTTTGCTTGATCTACTGTTTTCCATCCATTTTCCTTTTGTATAAATAATTTTTTTTCTAAATTTTCTTCCATGATATCCTCCTTTGTTAATTTTTTTTAGTATATCACTTTCTTTTTTATTTTTCCACTTTTTTTAGTATTTATTATTTTTTTTAGTAAATACTATTTTTAGTTATATTTATTTAAAAGTTTTATTAAATTTTATAAAACTTTTTATTAGGAGGAAAATATGAATTCTTTATGGTTGAGTGAAGATTTAAATAAAAATTTTGAAAGTTTAGATGATGATGTATCTACTGATGTTTGTATAATTGGTGCTGGTATATTTGGTCTTTCTTGTGGATACTATTTATCAAAAGCTGGTTTAGATGTTACTATTGTGGATAAAAGTGATATTGCTAGAAAAACTACTGGTCATACTACTGCTAAAATCACTTCTCAACATGGTCTTTTTTATACTTATTTAGTAGATACTTATGGTGAACAATTTGCCAAAGATTATTTATCTGCTAATGAAGAAGCTATTGAGAATATAAAAAATATTATTGATGAGGAACATATAAATTGTGATTTTGAGAATCAATCAAGTTTTGTTTATACTACTGATGAAGTTGAAGTTTCTAAAATAAAAAAAGAAGTAGATTGTTTAAACTCTCTTGGGTTTCCTGCAAATTTTGTTACTAAAACTGGTCTTCCTTTTGATATTGCTGGCGGTGTCCAGTTCAAAAATCAGGCCCAATTTAATCCTATTAAATATGTAAATGGCTTATGTAATTGTATTGTAAAAAATAATGGTAAAATATATACTAATACTACTGTCTATGATGTAAAAAAAGAGGATGATTTATTTTCAACATTTACTGTTGGTGGAACTATAAAATCTAAATATGTTATTCTTGCATCACATTATCCTTTTATTAATTTTCCTGGTATGTACTTCTTTAAAATGTACCAGTCATCTTCTTATGTTATTGGTGTTGATACTAAAAAAACTTTATTTAATGGAATGTATATTACTGCTTCTAATCCAACTTATTCTTTTAGAACTGCTAATTATAAAGGTAAAAAAATTCTTCTTTTAGGTGGTAGTGACCATAAAACTGGTACTCCTGTTACTTATGAACAAAGTTATTTTGCTTTAGAAAATTATGCTAAGCAGTTGTATCCTAATTGCGAAGTTTTATTTAGATGGGATACTCGTGATTGTATTACTTTAGATAAAATTCCATATATTGGACTTTTTTCTAGTACTATTGATAATTTTTATGTTGGTACTGGTTTTAATAAATGGGGAATGACTTCTTCTAATGTTTCTGCAAATATTGTTTTTGATGCAATTTTAGGTAAATCTAACAGATATTCTTATGTTTTTGATTCTAATCGTGTTAATCCTATAAAAAATAGAACTGAAGTTAAAAATATGATTACTGAATCTGTAAATTCTCTTGCATTAAAAAAACTGAAAGATTCTAATGTTTCTTTTGATAGTATTCCTAATAATTCTGGTGGTATTATAGATATTAATAGCCAGAAAGTTGGTGTTTATAAAGATACTTCTCGGAAATATATTTACTATTAAGCCTATGTGTACTCATTTAGGTTGTTTACTGTCTTGGAATGATGCGGATAAAACTTGGGATTGTCCTTGCCATGGTTCTAGATTTGATTATATGGGTAAAAATCTTTATGACCCTGCTTTTAAAGATTTAGAAATATATAATTTAAATTTTTAATTATTTTTCTTTTTTTGTTGACTTATTTATATGTTTTTGCTACAATTTGCTTAAATTCATATATTTATATAAATTATTTATTGAGCTAGATTTCTTCGTTTGCGATAAATCTAGTTCTTTTATTTATTTAAATATATATATATATATCCATTTGACTTTTATGTAAATCTATGTTATACTTACCCTATTATGCACATAAGGAGGATTATGTATCATGAATCACACAATTATTGAGGTTGAACGGCTAATTAGCCAAAAGGGATTTGTAGGAGCTTTAGATTTTCTGTCTTCTGGACAGTTTTCTAAAATTAATAAGAAATTTTCAGTTTCTTCTGCTCTTACTAAATTTATTTCTCAAGTTGGAGTTCCTACGGCATTAATGTTTTTAAGTGCTGATAGTTTTCCAGAAGATATTAAAAAATCTTTGTCTCGAGAGAATTTTTTTGTTGGTGGTTATCCAAATGTTGAGTTGATTTCTTCATTAGTGTAATGGTATTAACCATCATCTTAAAATTCTAAGACTTTTGATTTAAGAAAAACTTCCTATTTTATAGGGAGTTTTTCTTATTTTTATTAATTTATTATTATAATATTTTATTAGATATTTTTATAATAATTAGTTTTGATTTTCTATTTATGTTTTTTCATTATTTTATATAAATTTTTTTAAAAAAAGTATCAAAAAATATTGTTATTTGTATACTTTTGTGATATATTGATGCTAATTAATTAGGAGGTGTCTATGAATTATATTAATGATTATGAGAATATGACTGATGAAGAATTAGTTAGTATAATTCGTACTGGTGATAAAATAGCTACTGATGTTTTGATAAAAAAATATCAAAATACTGTTAGACAGAGTGCTAATAAGTTTTTTTTATATGGTGGAGATGAAAATGATGTATTTCAAGAAGGTTTGATAGGTCTTTATTTTGCTATCAAAAATTTTGATGAAAAAAATGGTGCATCTTTTAAAACTTTTGCCAAATTATGCGTTGAAAGACAATTAATTACAGCAATTAAATTATCTAATAGACAAAAGCATTTATTTTTAAATAATGCCATTTCTTTTAATGCTAATATTGATAATAATGAGGATTCAGCTGAAATCGTTGAAGTTTTACAAAATTCTTATAGTGAAGATCCTTCTGAAATTATAATGAGAAAAGAATATTTTAAAGAATTAACAGAACAAATAGGAAAAAAATTAAGTTCAAGAGAGTTACATGTATTAGAAGAATATAAAACTGGAAAAAGTTATGCAGAAATAGCAGATGCCTTAAATTGTAATGTTAAAGCTGTTGATACAGCTCTTACAAGAATTAGAAGAAAAGCGAATAAAATACAGAGGACACTTGAAAATGATTAAATTAATTGGAGAAAATCATGATTAATAATAAATTAACATATATTTCATTGTTTAGCAGTGCTGGTGTAGGATGCTATGGTTTTAAAATGAATAATTATGAGTGCATTGCTACAAATGAATTAATTGAGAGAAGATTAAATATACAAAAAATAAATAAAAAATGTAAGTTTGATACAGGTTATATTTTAGGCGATATTACTAAAAAAGATATTAAAGAAAAGATATTTACAGAGATTGATAGATGGAAAAAGGATGGCAATGATGGTGTTGATGTTTTAATTGCTACACCTCCTTGTCAAGGAATGAGTGTTGCTAATCATAAAAAAACAGATGATGAAATTGTAAGAAATTCATTAGTTGTAGAATCTATAAAAATGATTCAATCAATTAAACCAAAATTTTTCATATTTGAAAATGTATCTGCATTTTTAAAAACAGCTTGTACTTCTCCTAGTGGAGAAATTAAAGAAATCAGAAAAGTTATATCTGAAGAATTAGGTGATGAGTTTCTTTTTTATGGTAAAGTTTTAAATTTTAAAAATTATGGTTCAAATTCTTCTAGAACTAGAACATTAGTTATAGGGGTAAATAAGCAATTTCAAGAATATATTACTCCTATTGAGCTTTTTCCAAATTATAGAAAAGAAAATATTTTAAGAGATGTTTTAAATGGAATGGAACCTCTTGAGTGGGGTGAATTTGATGAAAATGATTTTTATCATCAATTTAGAACTTATCCTGAACATATGAGAGATTGGATTCATGATTTAAAAGAAGGTGAGTCTGCTTTTGATAATGTTAATGATTACCAAAAGCCTCATAAAATAGTTGATGGTGAGATTGTAATAAATCAAAGAAAAAATGGTGATAAATATACAAGACAATGTTGGGATAAAGTTGCTTGTTGTATACATACAAGAAATGACCAATTAGCTAGCCAAAATACTATACATCCTATAGAGGATAGAGTTTTTTCAATACGTGAATTAATGAGATTGATGTCAATTCCAAATGATTTTAAATGGATTGATAAAGATTTGGATAGTCTTAATTCTTTGTCTATAGATGAAAAAAGAAAATTATTGAAAAAAGAAGAAATTAATATAAGACAAAGTATTGGTGAGGCTGTTCCGACAATGGTCTTTTATAATATTGCTAATAATATATCAACTTTTATGAGTCAGAAGCATTTAAACAGTCAAGAAATAAATAATGTTATAGATACTTATAAATTATCTTGTGAAGATAATTTGATTAAATTTTTAAGAAGTAATAAGTTGAACTTGGGAATTTCTACTTTGGCTAGAATTGCAGAATTAACTAATAGTAAAAGAGAAAATAATTCAGCTTATTATACAAATAAGTTTTTAATAAATGAGATTATTAATAAGCTACCTGATGCAGATAAAGATGAAATTAATATATTAGAGCCATCTGTTGGTGTTGGTAATTTTTTGTCTGCTCTTATAAAAAAATATGAAAATGTAGAAAAAGTAAATATAGATGTTTGTGATATAGATATTAATGCATTGAAAATAGTAAAAATATTAATTAAAAAAATGAATATACCAAAAAATATTAAAATTAACTATATTTGTGATGATTTTTTAACTCATAATTTTAAGAAGAGATATTTTTTAGTTATTGGGAATCCTCCTTTTACTAAGTTATCAGCTAATGATGCTCACAAATATTTAGAAAATAATGAGAATGATAAAACAACAAATTTGTTTGAATTCTTTTTAGAAAAATCTATATTATTAGGTGATTATGTATCAATGATTACTCCTAAGTCTTTGCTAAATACTCCTGAATTTGATATTACAAGAAAGTATATTGAAAAATTTAGAATTGATTGTATTATTGATTTTGGTGAGTTAGGTTTTAAGGGTGTTTTAGTTGAGACTATATGTATGTTTATTAATACTCAGTCATTGCCTAATACAACTGAAATCATATCTGTTCCTAATAATATTAGAATACTTCAAAAGCAAAAATATTTTACTGATAATAATTTGCCATATTGGGTTATTTATCGTAATAATTTTTTTGATTTAATTTTTAATAAGATGAATTTTAATTTATTTTCAGTTTTTAGAGATAGACAAATTACTAATAGCAATACTTCTTCTGATTTTGGAGATAATATGGTTCGTGTTATAAAATCAAGAAATATAGATGATTTAGGAAAGAATATTTTAGATATAGATGGTTATGATTCATATATTGATGTTGATACAGCAAAAAGTTTAAGTGTTTATAAATTTTATAATAATGAAGATGTTTATTTGACACCTAATATGACTTATAAACCAAGGGTAATAAAAAATCAAATGAATACTATAGTAAATGGTAGTGTAGCAGTTTTAATTCCTAAAGAGCCTATTGATTTGTCTGAGAAAGATTTATTGTATTTTTCTAGTGATGAATATAGAGAATTTTATAAAGTTGCTAGAAACTATCAAACAAGAAGTTTAAATGTTGATAATACCAGTGTTTATTGGTTTGGAATTAAAAAAGGAGAAGATTAATGCGTAATTTTACAGAGTTAGAGATAAGAGAATTTTTGAATAATTATGATTATGATATTAGAAAAAGTCATGATGCTCGTTGGATTGACCAGAAATGTACAATGGATGTCATTTCTCTTATTTCTGATTGTATTTTAGAATATGTTAAAGATGATTTAGCAAAAGAATTTACTGTATCTGATATTTGGCATAATGAATATACAGTAGAAAATGTTCAGACTATCTTCTCTAAACCAAATCCTAATGAAAAAGCTGGTAATGAATATGATAAGTATTTTGGTCAACCTATAAAGTTATTAGGTTATAGTAAAATTTTGAATTGTGAAGTTAGAAAGAATAGAAATTATTATACTATTAATAATTATGATTTATTATCTTTTTTAAGTATCAGAGAAAGAAATGCTTATACATTTTTATGTTTATATATAGAAAAAGTATTGTCTGATAGTGGTATTTATTATTTATTTAATAATTTCTTTGAAAATCCATCAAAGGATACTTATAAAACTGTTAAAGAAGGTTTTAGTAGTTTTATTATTAATAATACTCCAGTAAATGGTGTAGTTGAATGTAATCGTATTTTTATAAAAGTTTTGAATCCATTGGCTTGTAAATTTAGAGTGTGTGGTACTGAAAAGGGTAGATTGAGTAATGATATAATTACATTTGATAAAATTTCTTATAATCAAAAGAATTGGAGAGATTTATATAGTAATAAGCCTAAAGGAGTATCTCGTGATGAATATAGAAGTTCTTTACCTGAACCTACTGAAGATTCTATGACTACATATAAAATCAATAAAGCTAAAAGATTTTTACGAAATTATAATAATAAGTATTATTTGGGTAAATCTGAGTTGAATAGAGATGTTCTTGATACAGATTTAGCAACACATATGCACCATATTTTTCCTGTATCTTATTATCCAGAAATAGCAGACTATATAGAGAATTTAATTGCTTTGACTCCTACTCAACATTTGAATAGAGCTCATCCTGGAAATACTTCGTATATTGATAAGGTTTATCAATATTATTGTTTGCTAGCTAAAGTTGATAAAATTAAGGAAAATATTACTTCTGATTCTTTACCAACAATTTATTCTTTTTCTTATTTTATGTTTGTATTAAATGTTGGATTTGAGACAAATGAATTTAATAATGTTGATAATTTGGATTTTGATGAAGTTGTTAGATTAATTGAGAAATTTTGTATTATTCATTAAATCTTTTAGTTTAGAAATATAGTATTTAATATACTGAATTTTAAAATAAAAAACAATATATGATTTTGTTATATATAAAAGGTGGTTATTATATGGATAAGTATATAAGAATTGGTATTGGTGTGATGATTTTAGATGGTAATAAAGTATTATTAGGTCATAGGTCTAAAAATAAAAAGGATACTGGTGGGATATTTGAAGTAGATTGTTGGACTTTGCCTGGTGGTAAACAAGAATATAATGAGACTTTTTTTGAAGGTGCAAAGCGTGAAGTTAAAGAAGAAACAAATTTAGATATTGATGAATTAGTATTATTCAATGCTGTTGATGATATTCAGACAGATAGACATTATATAACAATGCATGTAATTGCAAAAAAATATAGTGGTGAATTAAAGATAATGGAGCCTACTAAAGAAGATGAGTGGAAATGGTTTGATTTAGATAATTTGCCTGAAAAATTATATTCTCCAACTAAAAAGTTTATAGATTGTTATTTAAATTGTAATAGAGAAGCCTAGCTGTACATTAGTATAGCTAGGCTTAGATATGCTTGTTAGATACGATTTTGTTTAATTAAATAAAGAAACTTACAAATTGTGTTTATTTTTGAAATCTTTGATAAAAGATTTGTATGTATCTTTTGGAACATCTATATCATTATAGTCATAAAATCTTTTTGAATATATTAGTTCACAATTGTTTTCTGCATATAAAGAAGTAACTTTATAGTGTGCAAAGGTTATATAATCAGGTTTCTTTGTTGAGATGAATATATCATCTCCTATCTTCAACTCTCTAATCCCATTATTGTATTCTCCTCCCTCTGAGTATACACAAGTAGATATTAAATTTGTTTCTAATATAGAAAATAACAATTTGTTGCCGACTCTTCTAGCTAAAGTTAAAGTTACAGTTCTAGATTTAGAATGTGTGATATTTTTAGAATTATCAGATTTTATTGGTTTTTCAAAATATTTAGCATGTATTGAATGCATTCTTGCTTTTAAAACCATTTCTCCATCAGAACTTAATAATGTGACGTTTTCCTTATTATCTGCACAATATTTGATAATGCAATCATCAGGAGTATCAAGTGTCTCATCAATTAAAACAGTTTCAAAATCATCGGGGTTTTGGGCAGCTAATTTTATGATATATCTAGCATCTATAGCTTGTTTGTCTTCAAATTTCCCCATTTCTTTAAGTTCTTTAATTGTGATACTTGTTAATATAATCTTAGCTTCTGAATTACATACTTTTTCGAGAATCTCTTTTAATTCTTTGGTTCCCGCTATAGATGCATCTATAACAAATCCAGGAACTTTCTCATTTTGTTTATTCGTTACATTTTCTTTCTGTTCTTCTTCAGCTTTTTCTTTGTTTATAGCTAATTGTTCTTTAATCCGTTTGAATATGGTAGGATGTTTTGATAATGTTGTCTTAATCATTGCGTATGATAACCCTGTTGCTTTTTCAAGTTCTTTCATACTTGTTACACTTTTAGCTGCTTCTTTTAATCTTTTACAATCTTTTTCAATTTCTTTTTGAGTTCTTTTTGCAATTGCCATGATGAAATTACTCCTTTTCTATAGTTGTATAGTTAATATGTTTCTATGTTTCTTATTTTTTAAACTATCGCTCCTTTCTTTTCTCAATGCGAGATTTTTATTTTACATAATATTTCAATATGTTAACTATACCATAGTATTTTTTGTTTGTCAACTTATTTATCCAATCTCAATTAGGATTATGTATATTAAATATCAAAAGAAAAATTTTGTAATTTAATACATATAACTAATTATTTATTTAAATATTGTGGACATTTTAAAAGAACTATTATAAAATCTTTGTAGTAACAAATATGGATTATTAGGAGTGTATTAAATAAATGAAGATATTAATGGGAACAAAAAATCCTGGCAAAATAAAGGGTGCTAGAGAAGCATTTGAAAAGTATTTTGATAATATTGAAATCGAAGGAATACCTGTGAACTCAGATGTAGGAAATCAACCAATAGATGAAGAGATATTTCAAGGAGCTAAAAATAGAGTTAAGAATTTGAAAGAATATGCAATACATAATCATATAGAAGCTGATTTTTATATTTCAAGTGAAGCTGGAATAACTAATTTATTGGGAGAATGGATAGATATAAATGCAGTTGTAGTTGAAGATAAAAATGGATTACAAAGTGTTGGTACAAGTCAAGGTTTTCCAATTCCAGATAAATATATAGAAGAAATACGAGAAACAGAACTTGGAAAAGTAATGGATAAAATATTTAATGGAACGGAGTTATCTAAAGGAAAAGGTGGAATAAGTATTTTAACAAGAGATGAAATATCAAGAATAGATTTAACAAGAAGTGCTTTTATTATGGCTTTAACAAAGCATATTAATGGGGAAATTTGGAGATAAAGTAAAATGAAAGTTTTAAGTTTAACAGAGCCTTATGCAACTTTAATAAAAAGTGGAAAGAAAAAGATTGAAACTAGAAGTTGGAAAACTAATTATAGAGGCAAATTATATATTCATTCAAGTTCTACTAAAATACCAAAGGAATGTAGAAATAATATTGATTTAATGTTATTGGTAGATATGGATAAATTAAATTATGGAAATATTATATGTTCTTGTGAATTAGTTGATTGTATAGAGATGACAGATGAATTTATACAGGAAATAAAGAAAAATAAAACTGAATATATATCTGGTGTATATGCAGAAGGAAGATATGCATGGATTCTAGAGGATATAAGAATTCTGGATGAACCTATTAGGGCTAAAGGACATTTAGGGATTTGGAATTATGAATTATGAATGGTGCTCTGTATAAATTCGGAGAAAAACATCTTGGAGGAAATATCTTTTGTTCAAAATATTAGGTGAGTTTTAAAAATAGAAAATGTTTTTTGTGTTTACTTTTATTTGTCAAATATAGTACAATGATGTTGTAAATATATTTTTAAGATTGAAAAATGTAAAATTTATATACAAAAGATTTAAAATACATATACACGAAAGGAAAAGTGGTTGGAAAAATGAAAAAAATCTTAAAAAATTTGATAATAATTTTATTTTTATTTATGCTAATTTCATTATTAGATTGTCATGAAGTATTTGCTAATAATATAGCAGATTCATTGTCAAAAATGGAGTATTCAGAGGAATTTAAGGAGTGGCTTGAACTTTCAGAAGAAGAAAAACAGAAAGTTATTATGCCAAGAATATACAATTTTAAAAATTCTAAGACTGAATATAAAAATCCATTATATTTTACTAGAATGTTGGGTTCTAATTTAAATTCAAGATATAGCTTAAAAGATATAATTCCAACTAATTTAGCAATTAAAAATCAACAACAAACAAATTCGTGTTGGACTTTTGCATCATTATCTTCATTAGAAACTAATCTTGCATTATCTAATTATAGAAGTGGTATAGATACATCAAAGGTATATGATTTTTCTGAAAGGCACATGGAGTATGCTACAAGTAAAACATTTGCCAATAATGTAGAAAATCCTATAGGATATAATAGAAATGTTGGAAGTGGTGGAAATTGGTGGACAGCAGAACCTTATTTTATTAATGGAACTGGTGCGATATCTGAAAGTGAAATGCCATTTGAAAATAATGAAAATACTATAAATATAAGTGAAATACAAAATAAAACTGTATCAAGTCAAGTTTATGATACAATGTATTTTGAAAATTATGAATATGCAGATGATGAAAGAAAATCAGAAATAATGAATAAAATTAAACAGCATATTAAAAACTATGGTTCAGTATTTGCTTGTATTCATGGTAATTCTTCTAATTCTTCATTATTTACTTGTTATAATAATGATACTGGTGCTAAATATTGTAGTAATTCAATTTCACATGCTCCTGATCATGCAGTTTCTATAATTGGTTGGGATGATAATTATAGTATAAATAATTTCCCTGAGAATGCCAAACCAACTTCTAATGGTGCTTGGATTATCAGAAATTCTTGGGGAGATTTAGTTGGAGATAATGGTTTGATGTATGTATCTTATGAAGATGACAATGTTTCTGATAACCTTTATGGAATCATTAAAGCTAGTGATTCTGTTGATTATGATAATATATATCAATATAATGAATATTATCCAAGCAATGCAATTTCGTATTCTAAATCTGAAATTATGTTGGGAAATATTTTTGAAAAAAGTACTTCTACAGAATATTTAACACAAGTTTCACTACATGCTGCTGAAAAATATACTTGTAGAGTATATGTAAATCCAAATGGTTCTAGTTTTGCAAAAGCAGATATGGAATTAGTTTCTCTTAAAGCAGGAGAATCTGAAACAGTTGATTCTGGTTATCATACATTAGAGTTTTTGAAGCCTATTGCATTAACAGGAAATAAATTTGCAGTTGTTATTGAAATTACAAGTTCTGATAATCGTACAAATATATTACTAGAATCTAGAGTAGAATATCTTAGTGCTTTTGATGTAGTTTCAGTACAAAGTGGTAAATGTTTTCTTGCTGCTGGGCATAACTTGGATAATTGTAGTTGGCAAGATTTAGGTAAATTATCTCAAGCTAATTCTTCATTACTTGATGGTGATAGTACAATAAAAGCATTTACTACAAATGAATTAATAGATGAATCTTTAAAAAATATTGAAATAACAACACCTCCTACTAAGACATCATATTTTGAAGGAGAAAATTTTGATAAATCTGGTATGGTAGTAACTGCAAATTATAATAGTAGAAAAAATCCTTCTGCTATACTAGATAGTTCAGACTATAGCATTTCTAATGGAGCAAATTTACAAGTAGGTCAAACAAGTATAGCAATAACTTATGAAGATAAAACTGTGAATCAAACTATAAGTGTAGAAAAAAATAGTGTAATAGAATTAAAAATAGTATCACCATCTATTAAGACAGAATATAAAGAAGGACAAAATTTCGATAATACTGGTATAGTTATTGAAGCAACTAGAAAAAATGGAAGTAAAGAAATTGTAACAGACTATATAATAGAAAATGGTAATAACCTAGAAGTAGGTCAAACAAAAGTAATTATTTCCTATGAAGATAAAATAGTTGAACAAGAGATAAGTGTAATTCCTAATCCTTTAATAGAAATTAAAGTAGATAAAGTACCTAATAAAACAAATTATATAGTAGGACAAAATTTTGATAAAACAGGTATGGTTATTATTGGTGTATATCAAGATGGAACAACTGTAGAAATTATTGATTATACAATAGAAAATGGTAATAATCTGACAGAAGAACAATCATCAATTACAATAAATTATTTAGGTAAAACAACTATACAGAATATATCTGTTGTAGAAAAAACTATTACTGGAATATCTATTAATAAAAAGCCAAATAAATTAGTGTATATTCAAAATAAAGAAGATTTAGATTTACGTGGTGGAAGTATAACAGTTGCATATAATGATGAAACAACAGAAAACATTGATATGAGTTCAAATCAAATAACAGCAACTGGATTTGATAATAAAAATGTAGGACAAATTACTATTAAATTAGCATATCAATCAAAAATGGTAGAGTTAGAAGTCGAAATCATTGAAGAAGAAATAGAGAAAGCAGAAAACTCAAATTTTACAAATGTCAAAATTGATATTAAGCAAATAAAGGCATATTATTTTACAGATAATTCACAAGAAGATTATACATTGATAAATGTAGAAATAAATAATATAAAAGGAAATTTAAATAATGATAAAGTAGATTATTATTATTATTTATCTACAATAAAGGATGAAGAAAATATAACTAACTGGATAAAAATTGTAGAGAAACAAACTTCTAATGATAAGTTGCGATTTACAGTGGATTCAAAAGATATTTCAAATTATGAAAATATTTCAAAAGAAAATGTTTTATATTTATATATAAAGGAAGTAGCAGTAAAAGGTGGAAATCAAAGTGTTGCAATTTCTAGTGCTCTTTCTTTAGAATCTGATGTAAAAGTGGAAGTCTATATTAATAATGTGAAAAAAGATGATGTAAATTCTGATAACACTTCTAATAGCAACAATAATAATAATAGTAATAGCAATAGTGACAATGATACAACAGTTGCTGTAGGAAAATTACCAAATGCTGGTGTAAAAGCAGTTATTTTTATAATTTTTGCTGTAATGTTAATAAGTGGTATTTATTACTTTAAATATAATGAATTGAAAGATATAAAATAATGAGAAGTCTTTTGATGGTTCCTGGGAGAAGTAGATTTAGGTCTGCTTTTCTTTCTTTTTTGTTGTTATAAAACTTTGCTATAATTTATTTATGGGAGGTTTTAATATGAGTAAAAGTAAAATGTGTTTAAATTCGGTTATGAGGAGGATAGCAAAGAAAAAATTAGAAGCTAATATTATTTCAGAATCGCAATATTGCAGAACAATATCAATTATAAAAAAAATAGAAAAAAATAAATTTGCTTTGAGAGATGTAAAAAATATAAAAATTGACGAAATTCAAAATTATTTAAACAGTTTGATAAATTATAGTGATTCAGAAATAAAGAAAATATATGAGCAGTTTAATCAATCATATAAATATTTGTCAGATAATGAATTAATTACTAAAAATGTAATGCTTCAAATTTATAAACCGAAAAGTACAAAAAATCCAAAAGAAGTTAGAGCTTTAACTTTAGAGGAAGAAAAATTATTAATTAAAAATTTACTAACAAATGAAAATAAGATTTATTCTTTAATTTATTTAATTCAATTATTTACAGGTATGAGAATTGGTGAAGTATTAGCATTAAAAATATCTGATATTGATTTTAAAAACAATGAAATAAATGTTAATAAAACATTAACAAGAGATGTTCATTATAAGGTTATAATTAAAGAATCTACTAAGACAAGAACTGGAGAGAGAGTTATTCCTCTTCCAAGAATGCTTAGAAAAATGCTAAAAGAAAGAGTTACTTCAGTAATCAATAATAATCAAGCGGTATTATTTTTAACAAAGAATGGAAATTATATAGATAGTAGAGATGCAAACAAATTTCTTAAAAATCAATTAAATGAATTTATGGACTCTACAGATGTATCGTCACATAATTTAAGACATACATATATAACAAGATGTGCTGAAAGTGGAATTAACCCAAGTGTATTAAAAAGACTTGTAGGACATAAAGATATTGAAACTACTTTGGGAATATATACTACAGTATATGATAACTTTACAAAAAGTGAAATGAATAAAATTCAAAGTTATTATAAGAGAAACAAATTACAAATTGGAGAAGTTTCAAGATTTAAAAGTGATAATTGGTTAAAAAATACCAAAATAAAAGAAATGAAAAATAAAGTTAGAATATTTATTTTTCAAATCAAAAAAAGTTTTAAATATTTAATTTCAGATAAATGAATTTTAACAAAAACACAAAAAAGTCTGTTCCTTGACTTATGTCAAGAGATACAGGCTCTTTTCCTACTGGTCGAGGTGACAGGGATCGAACCTGCGACCTCATGGTCCCAAACCACGCGCGCTACCAACTGCGCTACACCTCGATTTTTCTTTATTTTTTCTAAACGCTTATATATAATATCATATTTATTGTATAATTTCAATACTTTTTTTAAAATTTGTAATTAATTTTTGATAATGTCATAGTAAAATTAACATTTGATTATGTCAT
>CAOMRW010000005.1 GCA_948485625.1 uncultured Clostridia bacterium
TTGGTATTTCTCTCTTTTTTATTTTTACTGTGACATATCTATTGTAAACCTATAATTTTTAATATTTAACATATCTTTCAAAATTATTTTTCTAATATTATAGTTACAGGTCCATCATTAGTCAAATCAACTTTCATTTCTGCACCAAATATACCTGTTTCTACTTTATCTATTTTTTCTTTGCATTTTTCTATTATGTATTCATATAATTCATTTGCAAAGTCAGGCTTTGCTGCTTCTGTAAAAGATGGTCTATTCCCACCAGAGCAATCTGCATATAAAGTAAATTGAGAAACTAATAATAAAGAACCATTAGTATCATTTAGTGATAAATTCATTTTTCCATTTTCATCTTCAAACACTCTTAAATTTACTAACTTTTTTATCATATAATCTGCTATTTCTTTAGTATCAGTATGTGTTATTCCGATTAATACTAAAAATCCATTATCTATTTTTCCTACTGTTTTTTCTTCTACATCTACTTGCGCATTTTTTACTCTTTGAATTACAAATTTCATATATTTTTCACCTCTTAATTTTTATTTATCTTTTATTACTTTAATACTAATTCTTAAGTATAACTATATTTATACACTATAAAATTAAAAATTACAATACAGTTTTATACTATATTGTAATTTTGTAATTATTCGTCTTTTAGATTTTCTATTTGTATTTCTCTATTATCTTGTTTTCTTTCCATATTATTTAATTGTTCTTCATTCATATTATCCTCATTATTATAGATATATCCTTGTGCATTAATATATTTTTCAATAACATTTTCTAATTGCTCTTCCCTTGTTTGTTTATCATTAACTCCTTTTATTTTATTTTTTAGTTCACCTATTTGTTCTTCTCTAACATCTTGTATTTTTCTTGCATTTTCTTTATTTTCTATATTTCCTATATGAGAGTATTGTTCTAGATGCCTCTTTGTTCTAGTATGTTTTTCAACTAAATTAATTAAATTATCTAATTGTCTATCTTTTTTTTCTATATTATTGTTTTCAAAATTTTCCATAATAAAAATCCTCCTTTAACAAATAATATATTAATATCATTTGCATTTTTTTGAATTTTAAAATAGAAATTTTTGAATATTATTAGTATTTTCTATTCTATAATATCAATTGCACTATTATTATCTAAACCATTTAAATTATAGTATGTATTAGGTATTTTTCCAACAATTACATTTTCGGCAATTAAAACTTGATTAGTTATTTTTTCACTTATATCTTTAAAAGGTGTTAAAACACTAACTTCACATATTACTTGTAGATATACTCTATGTAATGTTTGATTAATTCCTTGTGCTGAAAATTCACTTCTTAAGTCTGTTTCTACATTTCCTATAGATGATATTCTTATTGGAACTCCTGGTCCTTTTCCTGCTAATAATTTAAATCCTGTAAAACTTCCGCATTGCAATTTCGATGTCATCTCTTCCTTTGTTATCTATTTCATTTTGTATTTTTACAGCAACATCTGAAATTATTTCATTTATAGGTCCAACATTTGATTTTATCATAATTATATTTCCGATTATTGTCTTTTTCTATTGAAAATAGCTCATCATATATATGTTCTCTCATAACAACAGTTGCTTGTTCATTTGTTATTATTGTTGCTATTGATTTTGCTTTATCTTTACATAGTGTATCAAATATTGGGAAAATTGCATCTAATACAACTTTTATAGTACTAAATGCAATTACCATTATAATAAATACTTTCACTATTTTTTGTTTATTTTTTAAATCTTTATTTCCTATTTTTGATATAAAAATTTTAGGAATTCTAATTCTTGGTCTTGAATAAATCTTACTCATAGCTTCTTTCCGAAATTCTTTCAAATTTTGGTATATATAGTTTTTGTCCTGGCATTATTTGATTTTTATCTTCTATTCCATTTACTCTTGCTATTCCATCAACTGTACTTCCAAATTCTTTTGCTATGTTCCATAGTGTATCTCCTTTTTTTACAATATAAATTGCTATACTATAGTCTTGTTCTTCTCTTTCATCATTTTCTTCTATACTATCAATCATATTTAAGTTTGCTGTTCTATACATATTTGTATCTGTTTGTATATCTATATTGCAATTAATGTCTCCTCCATCTTGTATAATAAAGTCTTGTGCACACACTTCCATATTGCTATTTGTATTTAAGCTTTCTCCATTTTGTAAATTTTCTATTGTATATTCAAATGGAATTTTTGCATCTTTTACACTAATTTGCATTCTTGCATCTGTAAAAATAAATTTTAGGCTTAATTCTGCTTCATATAAAATTTTTGAATTTATTTTATTTTCATTTACTATTGTTGGAACTGTTTCTACATCAATTAAGTTTAGTCCCTCTATATCTCTTAAGTTAACTTTTTCTCTTATTTGTTTTATTTGTGTTATATTTTGTTTTTCTGTCATTGTAGTTATTTGTTTTTTCTCGAAATCTATATTTTGAGTAGGACTATACATATCTTGAATTAAATTAATTTGTTTTTCTTCATAAACATTACATATTACTTCTATTTCTATTTCAATATAAATTGAATGTTCATCTTGTGTATTAGGTTTTATTATTACATTTCTTATTTCATAACTTACATCACATATATTTTCTTCTGTTACATTTTGTATATCTATAAATCCTACAACTGGTATCTTGTAGTTAATCGTATTTATTCTATTATCTTCTGTTAAATACATTATTTTTATTTCCGCTTCTGATTTTGTTAATACTTTGTTATAACTTATTTTTATATCTTTATCAACCAAGCATATTTGTGCTTTTAGTACTTCTGCTAAATTGTCCATATTGTCTATTTGTATATTATCTTTTGCATATATTTTTGTTTCCCCTTGCCCTACTAATGAATTTACTCTTAAGTCTTCTTTTAAAATTTGGATATTGTTCTCATTTTGAATTTCATTTATTACTTCTACATCTTCATTTAAATATATTTTCAAATTTACTTCTAGTGTTGCTTTTATTCCAACTTTTCTACCATTAATTACTTTTCCTTCTATTGATTTTACTTTTACTTCTGATATTACATTCATCCCTTCATTGCAATTTGAAACATTTATGTTTTCAGAAAAGTCAATTGTTGTATTTAGTCCTCTTACAGTATCTTCTGTTCCATCTGGCATATACATTATATATGTATTTATTGCTCCATCAATTCTTACCTTTTGTTCTTGTGCCTCTTTTTTGTATATTGATACTACACCACTTGTACAAATTGTGTTCAAAATATCAGGTTTTGAATCTGGAACTATCATATCTCCTTCTGCAAATATGATTTCTCTTTTCTCCGCTACTAATTTATTTATACTTAAATTTTCTCTTTGTGCCTCTATCATTTTTTACCTCCTTACAGTTTTTCTTTATAAATCTATATGTCCTATTTTTTTATTTATGACTTAATTCATATAAATTTATTTTAAGGAGTTATTATTATATTTATTGTGTTATCATATTTGTATTTATTTATCTTTTCTGAAAAACTTGCTAATTCATTTGGTATTACTATTGTTGTGTATTTATCTTTTTTTAATTTTTCAATTGTTTCGTCTATTTTTTCTGGTTCTTTTATTTCTTCTATATTCATTCCAAACATTTTTGGTATTTGGTAATTTTCTTCTTTTTCATATTTTATAAAACTTATTTTCATATTATCACCTTTTATTATTTTGAGTAATATATGAATTTTTATTCTCAATATAAAAATCATGTCTATTTTTGACATGATTTTTCATATTTTATTTAGATTATATTGAATATTAATAAATAATATATTTATATACAATATCTTTCTTAGATATATTATGTACATTTATTTTTTGATTTTCTTTTAACATATCTAATACTTTTTTAGATTCTATATATATGTCATATAAATAATCCCATACTTTTAGCTTTGAACAGATTTCTTTTAATTCTTTGTCTTTCATAATTTTGTTGAAATTTAATATATATGTTTTCTCTTCTTCATCATAACATTTTTCATAGAATTCTTTTTGATAAATACTATATTCAAAGTTTGATATATCCCATTGTAATTCTGTTCCTGTAATAAATTGTATGAACCAAATTGGTATATATTCTTTCCAAAATGTTGTATATAATTCAAATTCACAGTCTAATTCAATCTCTATCTGAATTAATTCTAATATCCTTTTTGATATATTTATTTTTCCAATTTTATTGCACCCTTCTTTTATTTGCTTTATGAATACAGATAATGCTGGAATAATATATAGTTTATTAAATCCAATAGTATCTAGCTCTGAATATATTTCGAAAATTTCTTGTTTCATCTCACTAATGTTATCACTTTTCAAATCTTCTTCTATTTCATTCCAATTTTCTATTATTTTTAATAAATTATCATTTCTTTTTATTAATTCTTTTACTGCAATATATAGATGTATATATTCATTTATTAAATAAGTTCCATCTGTATTTTTCATCATAACTTCTGAGTTATATAGTTCTTTTAAGTTTTTTGGGTATTTTTTCTTATATAATTGTATATTTTCATTACTTATTAGAAAACTTCCTTTTAAAAAACTTTCATATACTATTTCTGTTAATAGTTCTTCTGATTGTTCTGATATATTATTTTTTTCGTGTAATATATATTCCAGGAACTCTTCTGCAAGCATTTTTAATGAATAGTCTACATTTTTCTTTTCATTAATGAATTCTTCATATAATTGTATATTTCTATATTTTTCATTAATTATGTTATTAATAAAACTCTTTGTCCACCATGTATTTGGTGAATTTTTAATGCTATCTGTATTAAGTATATCATAATAACTTGTTTTCTTTTTATTGTCTATATTTATCCCATTCTCAAATTTTTGTTTTATATATTCTATTTGTTCTATTTCTACTCTATTATTATTGTCATATATTATTTTTTCATATTTTTGAAGTGGATTTTCTTTTATTTCTTTTATTGTTTCTTCTAAAATTTCTTCATTTATTTGTACATAACAATATTTATATAATAAATTTATTAATTTATCATAATTTTTCTTACTATACAATTTCTTTAAGCTTGGTATTTCATCTGTTACTGTTCCATAAATATGTTCTTTTATAATGTCTTCTTTTTTTCTTCCTCTTATTATATCTTCAGCTACACTTTCTATTACTAATTCATTTATTGTTGCTTCTACATCTTCTGTAACTATTTCTGTTAGTATATCAGCAATATACTCTAAATTTTCTGTCATAAATTTACTATCTTTTTTATAATCTAATAATTGTAAACATGTTTTAAAAAATGTCTCACAATCTAATACATATCCAATTTCATATAAGAAGTCTATTTCATTTGTATCTATGATTCCATTTTTAAATATTTTCATTACGTATTCATAAAATACATTATCTTTTTTTTCTAGTATATTAATTACTAATCTCATTCTATAATTGTAAAATTCTTCTAAAATCATAGTTTTTATTAGTTCTTCTCTTTTTTTATTCAAGTTTTTCTTTAATATATTATATACTATATCATTTTTATAATAATAGAAATCTTTAATCTCATTTATTTCATTTTCTACTTTACATGCTAACATTTCTTTTATTTTTTCATCTTTATCGCTACCTAAAAAAATATATATATATCTTAATTCTTCTATATATTTTGCACTTTTTATATATCTTTCTATATCTATTTGTTTTTTATTTATTTTACTTATTATATAGTCTGCTACACTATGTTTACATACTTCCAGTTGTTTTTCTTGTATTTCATTAAATGTTGTTTTAATAAACGAACTACTTAATATGTTTATTGATTTTGAAAATGTTTCTGTATCTAATAATTGTATTTTTTCGTTTTTTATTATTTGTTTAAATTGTTCTTCTATATATTCTTCTGGTACTTTTACTCCAAAAAGTGTAATAATTGTTAATATTATTTTTTCATAAATTGATAATTTTTGATATTCTTCTTCCCATAATTGTTCTGGGTCTTCTAAAGCATCTTCTATATATTTTTTTGCATCAATATCATCTTTATATTTTAGTCTTTCACATATTAATGCTATAACACCTGGATTAAAGTTAGAATGTCTAATTACTCTTGTATAAAATTCTTCTTCTACTAATTGAATATGTTTATCTGTTCCTATAAGATTATTTTTTTCCATATGGTTATATAGTATGTTTCCTTTTTCCATATAATTGTAGTTTGCTACATCTATTAAGTATTCGTCTTTTATTTTTGTTGCGTTATGAAATTTATAAAATAGCTTTTTGGCATTATTATAAATATATGTTCTTGTTGTTAATATTAATTTTTTATCTTTACTGTTTTTAAAAATATTTATTATTTTATCTAATGTACTTTCTGCTATATTTCTTTCTAAATATTGTACATTTGATCCTAAGAAATCATCTATTAAACAGATTATTTTTTTATCTATTGAAACTTTATTTTTTATTTCTACTAAATCGTCTACATTTCCATAAATAAATAGATAGTCTTTGTCTATATAGTTCATGACTAATTTTCTTGCTGTACTCGTTTTTCCTACCCATGGTTCTCCATGTAGAATAATTATATTTTGTTTTTCTAATTTTTCTTTTGCTTCTTTATAAGCATTTGTCTCATAAAATATTTCATTTGATTTTTTTATTTCTTCTAATTCATATTTTGTATTATTATCATAACAAATTGTTTTCTTGCTATATATTTCTACTTCTTCTAATTGTTTTATATTTTTATATATTCTTAAATTTTCTATAAATTTTATACATATTCTTATTAATTCATTTTCTTCTAATTGTTTTAGCTTAAATCTCTTTGTTTTTCTTCCTTTTATATTTTCTGTTAGTATTTCTTCAACTGTTTTTAAGTCAAATATTTTGTAATATATTTTTGTACTTCTATCTGGAAATATCTCTACAACAAAGAATATTGCTCCTTTATTATCTTTTCTATAATTTTCTATGTCTACTAGTTCTATATCATAAAATATTTCTTTTTTATTTGGTTCTGTCGATTCTCTTCCTTTTACTTGTACTGGTATCCTTCCTATACTTTCTGACTTTTTATAGTCATCTTTTTTGTATATTGCAAGATTTCCATCCCATACTGGCTCTTTTTCTCTTTTATTTAATTCTTCATGTATATTATCAAATTTATTTACTTCGTTTATTATTGCACTTATTCCTATACTTTCTTTTTTTGTAGAATTCATTTTTACTCCTTTTTATACATGTTGGACATTTTTTATAAAATATCCAGTTTTTGTATATATTGGTATTTTTTTCTATATTTATATCATGTTTTTACATTTTTTACAAGTTTATGTAAATTTTACTTTTGTGTATGTATGCTTTATTTTTATAGTAAAATAGAAGTGATTTTATTCACTTCTACTTTTTTATTTATTTAATATTGTAATTTTTTTAATTTTTTTCTAAAATTGTGTTCTTTGTGTTTGTATTGTTTGATAATAGAATATGTTTATATATAATAAATTTTATTCTGTACATAATGACATTAACTTTACCATTAGTGAACTGTCTATTTGTTCTACTGAACCATTTACTTGTAGTTTTCTTAATATTTCATGAAGTGATTTCCCTAATTTCTTCTCATTACATGGTATGTTACTTCCTTTAAATAATATTTCTTTTCTAAAATTAACCCTATATGGATATTCAGCATTCTCCCATATTTTTTTATTGTCTTCATAAAATCCTTTTGTTACTGTGACTCCTACAATTTCTTTATATGTTCCTATATATTTTTCTGCTGGTAATCTTCCTCCTATTGCTTTACCTTTTCCTTTATCTTTTGAATTCCATTCTCTTACAAAAACTAAAATATCTCCTCTTTTTATTTGCATTAATTTTTGCAATCCTCTTGCTGTTCCTCTATTGTTACTTGGGAATCCCCATACTCCATTTTGTATAGCTGTGTTAAAGTTTTTGTTTCCGCCTTTTGGCACATAAAATAAATATATCTGTGGCTCTTTGCTCTTTTTTATAGACTTGTCTATGTCTTGAAGTGTTTCTGTACATATTTCTTTTGCTTTTTCTTTGAACCATTCTATAATATCATCTTTATCTAGTACCACTTGTTCTACTGGAAATCCAGCATTTTTCTTATATACAATTATAAATCCATTATGGTCTCTTAATTCATTTATATCATGTCCATGCTCATCAAAATTTGTTGTTGCCCATTCTATTTCTGCTGGTACAACAGTATTATCACTTAAATAATTTTCTCCTATATCTGGATATCTGCCGAAACTTGGATTCCTTTTTGCAGATTTTATTTTTACATCTCCTCTTAAAGTATAATGTTCACATCTATCTTCCCAATATTTTATTAGTATTGATTCGTCAAACCATTTCGCCATATTTTTCTCCTTTTATTTATTTTTCTAGTATATAGTATAAAATATTTTTAATTATTTGTCCAGCAGACATTTTAAGTGGCATTTTAATCCCAATTAGAAATTATTCAAAATATAAAAATGAATATGCTATTGTAGTATAGTTAGAATGAACGATTTACTCTATATTAGGTTGTATATATTGTTTGCTTGTGGTGTAGTCATAATGTCCTACTTTTTATTACTAAAAAAGTGAGAAAGCTTATAACTTTCTCACTCTGACTATGTACATTTTTTTTAATTTATGTATCTATTCTATTTCAATTCTTTCTTTAATAAATTCATTATGCACTTTTTAATTCTAAACGTAATTTATCAGCAATCATCGCTATAAACTCTGAATTAGTTGGTTTTCCTTTAGCTGCTGAAATTGTATATCCAAATATATTTTCAACTGTTTTTTGGTCTCCCCTTCCCCAAGCAACTTCTATTGCATGGCGTATTGCACGCTCTACTCTACTTGGTGTTGTACCAAATTTATATGCTATTTTAGGATATAAACTTTTAGTTATTTGATTTATAACATCTATATCATTAACTACCATAATAATTGCTTCTCTTAAATATTGATATCCTTTTATATGTGCTGGTACACCAACTTCATGTATAATATTTGTTACTAATGCTTCTAAATTTTCTTGGCTCTTTTCTCCATTTACTGGAATTTCTACATATTGTGGTTTTATTTCTCTTGAAATAAAACTATTCACATTTTGATTTGGTTTAAAGTTTTTTAGTTCTCTTATTCTTTTTATTAATAGTTCAATGTCAAAAGGTTTTACTACATAATATTCAGCTCCTAAGTTTACAGCTTTTTGTGTAATTTTATCTTGTCCTACTGCTGAAAGCATTATGCACATTGGTTTTTTATTACATTTAATCATATTCATTTTTTCTAGAACGCCTATTCCATCTAAATGTGGCATTATAACATCTAACAATGCTACATCTGGTGTTACATTTGCTATCATATCTATTGCTTCTTCTCCATCTTTTGCAATTCCTATTACTTCCATATCTTCTTGCTCTTGTATATAACTAGCAAGTGTTTGACTGAATTCTTGATTGTCATCAGCAATCAATATTGTTGTTTTTTCTTTCATATAACTTCCTCCCTAAATATAAAACAGCTTTCTCTCTAGTCTGTTTATCTTATGTTAATTTTTTCTTCAACCACTTCTCTAACTTTTTATTGAAGAACTGTAAATATTTTACAGTTCGAATTATATTATTAAAATTTATATTTTTCAATTAATTATTTCAAATATTTACAAAAACACTATTTTATTATACTTTTATTTATTAATTTTTTAGATAAAATCTTTAAATTTATCAAATTAACCTTTTTTGTTGTATAATCTTCTAGTAATCTTTTCTTAATTCCTTCTTCTAACTGTATTTTACAAATAATTATATTTGAGTACTCCAAATTTTTTATAAATATATTATTTATTTTACAATAATATTTAAAAATCTCTAAATTGTTATAATCAATTTCTACTTCTGCTTCATATCCAATACATTTTTCTATTTTTTCTGAAATATTTATAGCTTCCATAATAGCTTCTGAATATGCTCTTACAAGACCTCCTGTTCCTAATAATATCCCTCCAAAGTATCTTGTTACAATAACTATAATATTACATATATCATTTTTTTTCAATATATTTAACATTGGTCCACCTGCTGTTCCAGAAGGTTCTCCATCATCACTTGCTTTTTCTACTATTTTTTCATCTTCTATAATTCTATATGCCACACAATTATGTCTTGCATCATAATATTTTTTCTTAATTTGTTTTATAATATCTTCTGCTTCTTTTTGTGTTTCTACTTTTATTAAATTACATATAAATCTTGATTTTTTTACTATTATTTCTGTCTGTACATTTTCTTTAATTGTAATAAATTTGTCCATATTCTCTCCTTCTGAACCAATGGGGACGTTGTTCAATTGGTTGAATATTGATTATTCTATAATATCAAATTAATTTTTAAATTTTTCAACCAATTGAACAACGTCCCCACTGGTTCACATTCCTGCTGTATATCCTGTTGAGTAAGCTATTTGTAAATTAAATCCTCCTGTATAGCTATCTACATCAATTATTTCACCTGCAAAATATAATCCTTTTACTATTTTTGATTCCATTGTTTTTGGATTTATTTCTTTTATATTTATTCCTCCACTTGTAATTATGGCTTCTTCTATAGGTCTAAAATTGCTAATGGTTAGTTCAAAGTTTTTTAAAATTTTTATAAGATTTTTTCTTTCTTGTTTTTTTATCTCATTTACTTTTTTATTTGGGTCTATTTGGCTTTTTTCTATAATTATAGGAATTAGTTTTTGTGGCAGTAGTTTATCTAAGCTATTTTTGAATTGTTTATTTTTTAATTCTGAGAAGTCTCTTAAAATTCTTTCGTCGAGTTTTTCTTCTGAGAGCGCTGGCTTGAAGTCTATTTTTAATATTATTTTTTTGTTTTTTAAGTATTCTTTAATGTTCTTTTGTCTTACTAAATGTGCTGAACTACTTAATATTGTTGGTCCTGATACTCCAAAATGTGTAAATATCATTTCTCCAAAGTCTTCATAAATTGTTTTATTGTTTTCTATATTTCTTATTTGAATACTAATATTTTTTAATGATAGACCTTGTAAATTTTTGCATGTATGTTTTTCATAACATTCTAATGGTACTAATGATGGTTTTATTTCTGTTATTGTATGTCCTAATTTTTGTGCTAATTTGTACCCATCTCCTGTTGAACCTGTTAGAGGATAACTTTTTCCTCCTGTTGATAAGATTATTTTTTCTGCTTTTATTGTATCATGTTCAGTTTTTACTTCTAAGCCATTTTCTGTCTTTATAATCTCTGTTACTTTTGTATTATATTTTATATCTACATTTAGTTGTTTTAGTTTCTTTTTAAAACATTCTAATACGTCTATTGATTTATCTGTTACTGGAAATATTCTATTTCCTCTTTCTTCTTTTACTTCTAACCCTTGTTGTTTTAAGAATTCTATTATGTCATTATTTGTGTAGTTTTTAAAACAACTATATAAAAATTGTCCATTTCCTGGTGTATTTTGTATAAAATCTTCAATTGGTAATGATGATGTTATATTACATCTTCCTTTTCCAGTAATAAGCAATTTTCTTCCTAGTCTTTCCATTTTTTCTAATATAATAACTTTATTTCCATTTTGTGCTGAGGTAATTGCTGCCATCATTCCAGCAGGGCCTCCTCCTATTACTATAACTTTCACTACGCTTCGCTCCGTTCATCGTCATTCAAAAAATTTTCTAATTATGTATATATCTAATACTTTTTCTGAATAGTTATTAAGCAATATTTCTTTTTTAATTTTTTGTCTGCCAAATCTTAGGTCATTTCCTATGCTTCGCTCCGTTCATCGTCATCCAAAAAATTTTCTAATTATATATATAACATATTTACTTTTTCATTTCTTGAATTGCTTTTAATATTCCAAATTTTCCATAATTATATGTTAGTCCACCTTGCATATAAGCAATAAATGGTTCTCTAATAGGTCCATCACAACTTAATTCTATTGTTGAACCTTCTGTAAATGTTCCTGCTGCCATTATAACTTTATCTTCATATCCTCCCATTTCACTTGGAAATGGTATTACATTTGAATCTATTGGTGAACCTTTTTGAATTCCTTGGCAGAATTTTATTAAATTTTCTTCTGCTCCTAGTTTTATTGTTTGTACTATATCTGCTCTGATTTCATCAAATTTAGGTTCAACATCATATCCTAATTTTTCTAAAATTCTACTTGCAAATACTGCTGTTTTTACACTTGATTCTACAACTTGTGGTGCAAAAAATAATCCTTTTAGTAGTGCTGTATTTTGTCCTAATGATGGTCCTATTTCTTTTCCTATTCCTGGTGCTGTTAGCCTTTCTGAACATAGTTCAATTAGGTCTTTTCTTCCAACAATATATGCTCCAGATGTTGCAATTCCTGCTCCTAAATTTTTCATTAATGACCCTACTGCTATATCTGCTCCTACTTCTATTGGTTCTCTATCTTGTACAAATTCTCCATAACAGTTATCAACCATTATAATTACTTCTTTGTTTACTTCTCTAATTGCTTTTATAGCTTTTTCTATTTTTTCTATTGTTAAACTCTTTCTTGTTGAATATCCTCTTGACCTTTGTATTTCTATTAATTTTACATCTTGTTTTTTTAATCTTTCTTGTATTGTTTTTATATCAAATTCATTTTCTATAAGTTCTATTTGCTCATATTTTATTCCATATGCTTTTAGTGAACTTTTACTTTGAGTTTCTCCACAGCCTATTACTGTTTGTAATGTGTCATATGGGGCTCCTGTAATACTTATCATTGTGTCATTTGGTCGTAATAATGCTGATAATGTTATTGCTAAAGCATGTGTTCCTGATATAAATTGTGCACGTACTAAACTGTCTTCTGCTTTAAATATTTTTGCATATATTTCTTCTATTTTATTTCTTCCTGGTTCATCGATTCCATATCCAGTTGATGAGTTTAAATGCATTTCTTGTAAGTTGCTATTTTGAAATGCTTTTAGTACTTTTAGGCTATTTTTTTCACTTATTTTTTCTATTTTCTTCAATTGTTCTTTTATATCTTCTTCTACTTCGTTTGATAATATTTCTAAGTCTTCACTAATTTCTAATTCTTTTAACATTTTTGTTCTTCTCCTTATTATACTTTGATATATTAATTGCCTTTTTGTTTTTTTGAATTTTTCATATAAATCTTTTTTTCTTTTTTTATTGTACTATATTTCTACATAAAAATCAATGTACATAAATAAAAAATATAACTATTAGTATAACCTTTATACAAATAAAAAGTTAGAAACACAATTGTTCCTAACTTTTATATATTAAAATTATTGTTGAGCATATGGTAATACAGCAATATGTCTAGCTCTTTTAACTGCTGTAGTAATATCTCTTTGATGTTTTGCACAACATCCTGTTGTTCTTCTTGGTAAGATTTTTCCTTTATCATTAACAAATTTCTTTAATTGATCTGGATTTTTATAATCTAATTCAAAGTTTTTGTCACTACATAGAACACAAACTTTTTTTCTTTGTTTTCTGAATTTTGGGTTGTAATCTTCATCATAATTTTTATTATTGTTTCTTTTTTGTTTTTTGTCTGCCATTTTGTTTTCCCCCTCTCGAATTTTTTTAGAATGGTAAATCATCTGCTGATGATGTTTCAAAATCTGAACCCATACTTCCTGGCATTGTATTACCAAAAGTACTTTCAAAATCTCCTGAACCTGCTCCCATATCTCCGTCTCTTCTACTATCTGCAAAGTATGCTTCTTCAGCTACTACTTCTGTTACATAGTGTTTAGCACCTTGATCATCGTCCCAAGTTCTTGTTTGGATTCTTCCTATTATTCCTACTTGTTGACCTTTTTTAAAGTATTTACTACAAAATTCTCCTAGTTTGCTCCAAGCAACAATGTTTATAAAATCTGCTTGTCTTTCTTCTCCTTGTCTAGCAAATCTTCTATTTACTGCTAGGCTAAATGATGCAACTAGAGTATTATTTGTTTGTGTGTATCTTACTTCTGGGTCTCTTGTAAGTCTTCCCATTAATATTACTTTGTTCATTTTTATATCTCCTTTTTACTTTAATTTAGGTCCCACTTTTTTTATTTTTTGATTAATCTTCTTTTCTTACAACTATGAATTTAATTACTTCATCTGTAATTCTGTAAACTCTTTCAAGTTCTGTTATTGAATCTGGTTTTGCTTCAAAGTTAAATAACATATATGTACCTTCTTTGAACTTTTTGATTTCATAAGCTAATCTTTTTTTGCCCATGTTTTCAACAGATTCTACTTTTCCATTTTCATTGATTAATCCTGTAAATTTTTCTTCTAAAGCTTTTAATCCAGCTTCATCTACATTTGGATTAACAATGATAATACTTTCGTATTTGTTCATTATTTTCACCTCCCTATGGATTTTACAACCTAACTTTTTAGTTAAGTAGAGATTTGTTATAAATAAAAATAGCTATGTTTTATTTACAACATAGCTATTCTATCATATTTTTTTAGATTTTGCAATTGATTTTTGTAAATTTGTCAAATTTACGTCAATTCTTGTATTTAGAATGAGGAGTTAATAAGTCTTTTGTCCTAATTTCTTTTTAACATTTAATTTTTTATTACTGCATTTTTCATTACTATTGTTTTGTTTTCCGTTCTAAAATCAAATCTCTTTTGTAATTCCATTACTGGAATAGGAAGTAATGATATAGCAATTGTGATAATCCATTGTGTCATATTTAATGGTACTACTTCAAATATATTAGCGAATATTGGTATAACTACAACAATTATTTGAATAAATATTCCTAATATAAAGCTTCCTGATAAATATTTATTTTCAAAAATGCCAGTTTCAAATATTGATTTTTCACTTTTTATGTTAAAACTATGTACTAGCTCTAAAAATCCTATTGATAGAAATGCCATTGTTCTTCCAACTTCTAGTCCATAATATTTATTTCCAATACTAAATGCTACTAATGTTAATATTCCTATCATTATTCCTTCTACTATTATTTTATTCCATAACCCATCTGAAAAAATTCCTTTTTTGCTATTTACTGGTTTTCTATTCATTATATTTTTTTCTGGTTTTTCTAATCCTAGTGCTATTGCTGGTAATGAATCAGTAACTAAATTTATCCATAATAATTGTATTGCAAGTAGTGGTGATTTTAGGCCTAATACTAATCCCATAAATATTGTTACAATTTCTCCTATGTTTGTGGCTATTAAGAAATGTATTGCTTTTTTTATATTATCATATATATTTCTTCCTTGTTTCACTGCTTCTACTATTGTAACAAAGTTGTCATCTGTTAGTATAATATCTGCTGCATTTTTGGCTACATCTGTTCCATTTTTTCCCATTGCTATTCCTATGTCTGCATTTTTAAGTGCTGGACTATCATTTACACCATCTCCTGTCATTGCAACTACTGATCCATTTCTTTGCCATGCTTTTACAATCCTTACTTTATGTTCTGGTGTAACTCTTGCAAATACTGAGTATTCTTTTATGTTACTTTCTAATTGTTTTTGTGTCATTTTGTCCAGTTCTTGACCTGTTATTGCTTTGTCTTTTGCATCTAATATTCCTAAATCTTTTGCTATTGCTTTTGCTGTTTCTAAATGGTCTCCTGTTATCATTACTGTTTTTATTCCTGCATTTTTGCAAGTTTTTACTGCTTCTTTAACTCCCTCTCTTGGTGGGTCTATCATTCCTATAAGTCCTACAAATGTCAAATTATTTTCTATATTTGATGTGTCTATTTTACTTGGTAAAATATCTACATCTTTGTATGCAACTGCTATTACTCTTAATGCTTTTTGTGCCATTTGTTTATTGTCACTTTGTATTTTGGTGTTTCCTAATGCTTGCACTTTTATATTGTATTGATTGTTAATTTCATTTACTTCAGAAATTTCTTTTGAACATCTTTGTAATAATACATCTGGTGCTCCTTTTGTTATTATACGATATTTGTTTCCTATTTTATGTATTGTTGTCATCATTTTTCTGTTAGAGTCAAATGGTACTTCATTTACTCTTGGCGTTATTTTTTCTAATTCATTTTTTAGTGTTCCTATATTTATACATTCTTCTACAATTGCTTTTTCTGTTGCTTCACCAGATACATTTTTTTCTCCATTTTCCACAGAAATTTCACAATCTGTGCATAATGTTGCTAATTCTATTATAAATTTTTTGTTTTTACTTCTTATATCTACTACTTTCATTTTATTTTGTGTCAATGTTCCTGTTTTATCTGAACAAATTACACTACTACTTCCTAATGTTTCGACTGCTGGTAATTTTCTTATTATGCTGTTCTTTTTTGCCATTTTTGTAACTCCGATAGATAGCATTATTGTTACTATTGCAGGTAATCCTTCTGGAATTGCTGCGACTGCTAGTCCTACAGACGTCATGAACATTTCTACTGGTTCTATATGTTTTATTAATCCCATTATAAAGATGATTATGCATATTACTAAACATGCTAGTCCTAATATTTTTCCTACATCACCTAATTTCTTTTGTAGTGGTGTTTCTGGTGCTTCATCTTCTATTATCATATTTGCAATTTGTCCTACTTTTGTATTCATTCCTGTTTCTGTAACTACTGCTTTTCCATGCCCATTTACTGTTATACTTGCCATGAATGCTAGATTTTTCATGTCTCCTAATGGTATGTCTTTTTTACATATTATTTCTGAGTCTTTTAGTGCTGGTTCTGTTTCTCCTGTTAATGATGATTCTTCTATTTTTAAATTGTGACTTTCTAATATTCTACAGTCTGCTGGTACAAAGTTTCCTGCTTCTAATTCTATAATATCTCCTTTTACTAATTCTTCTGCGTTTATTTCTATCTTTTTTCCATTTCTTATTACTTTTGCAATTTGTGGTGTCATTTGTTTTAATGCTTCAATTGATTTTTCTGCTTTTGCTTCTTGTATTACTCCCATCAATGCATTAAAAATTACTATTCCTATAATTATTATTGAGTCTATAAAATCATTTTCACCTTGCATTTTTGAAACTACTGCTGATACTATTGATGCTATTATTAGAATAATTATCATAAAGTCATTAAATTGTTTTAAAAATTTAATTAGAAAGCTTTCTTTTTTCTTTTCTTCTAATTTATTTTTTCCATATTCTTCTTGTCTTTTTTTTACTGTTTCTTCTAATAGTCCAGATTTTTCATTTGTTTCTAATTTTCTCAAAACCTCTTCTTTTCTTAATGTTTGCCACATAAAATACACTCCTTTTTTCTTATGAATTTCTTTTCTTTAAAATATATGTGGCTTGTACTTTTTTATTACTATTATTTTTATTATTAATTTTCAAAATAAACTTTTTTCGAAAAAAAGAAAAAGACCCGAAAGTCTAATTCTCTTTCTTATATTTATTGAAAATACGCTTTGCTCTTTTACAACATCTTTCAACAGCATTTCTTACTTCAAGTTGAATTGCTTCAATATTATCAAAATCTGGTGTTGTTTGTATAATTACATCTTCATCGTATATCATTTCTTCATTAATTATTACATTGATTTTACATGCTATATCGCTTTTTTCTTGAAGATAATATTCTCTGTAGATAGTAACATCAAAAATCACAAATTCTTTAGAAATAAATCTGCATTTAGTATGAGAATTGTATTTCATAATGTCCCTTTCTGCTATACATAGCGAAAATATGATTTACAGTTATTTTTATGATTATATTATAATCAACATAATAAGCCAATAGCAATTTTATTTTTTTGTCATATTATGTATATTAAGAGGTGTTTTTTATGTTGAGTTCAATTTTATTAGCAGTTTCTAGCAGTATTGATTCACTTGGAATAGGAATTACATATGGAATAAAAAATACAAGAATATCGCTTATAGGAAAAATAATTTTATTTATAATTTCTATATCTATTACTTATTTATCTATATTTTTAGGTAATTTTATCCAATGTATTTTTCCAAGTTTGTTAACTAAATTAATAGGTAGTAGTATTTTAGTTTTTATGGGTATATATATATGTTATCAAGCATTTAAAAAGCAAGATACTAATTGTAATGTTTTTAATAATCCTATATCTTCTGATTTAGATAATTCACAAATTATTGATTCAAAAGAATCTGTATTTTTAGCAATTGCTCTTTCTTTAGATAGCTTATGTATTGGTATAGGTGCAAGTATTAGTAATATTAATTTGAGTCTTTTTCCTTTATTAGTTAGTATATTTCAGTTATTTTTCTTGAGTTTTGGTGCATTATTAGGTACTAATATTACTAAATTTTGTAGATTGCCTCAAAATATATGGTCAATAATTTCTGGCTTTTTGCTTATTATTATTGGAATATCTAAACTTTTTTTATGTTAACACTTGTATTACTGATAAAAATATGCTATAATTGTTTTATCAATAAATTTAGGAGGCAGTTTTATATGAACAAACAATTAACAGTTTCTTTCTCTTCTGAAAATGAAGGAAAGGTAGTATCTTCAGTCCTTTCAGTAGATTTAGATTACGAATCTATTGAAAGATTTACTTCTTGGGTTTGGGATTATAAGCTTGGAGATTTTGATGAAGTAGGAAATATTATTTGCTATTCTTCACGGAATTTCATCGCTTGCCGCAGAAAGGCTTTGTCTTTAGGCCTTTTACCTACTGCTTCTCTTACAGAAGTTAGGGCAAGAGTTAAAACAACCTAAAAAAAAATGGTGGAATTTAGAGTTCTTAAGTTCCACCATTTTTTCATTTTTATAATATTATTTATTTTATATTTTTTATCTCATCTTCTGTCATTCCTGTAATTTTGCATATTAATTTCATTGGTAAGTTTTCTTTTATCATATTTTTTATATCTTCTATTTTTCCTTCTTTTATAGAATCTTCCCTTAATTTTTCTCTTTCCCTATTTAGCATTTCTACTACTCTCATTGTTGCTTCATTCACCTCCCCTAAATTTTTCAATATTTCATTTGCAATCTCTTTATAATTACGTTTTTGTACTATTGCTTTTACTGCTATTATAAAAAAATCTTTTTCTTCTTTTGTATATTTTAGTTCTTTATTTTTTAATTCTTTTGATATTTTATTCAAATTTTCTATAAATTCTTTCTTAGTTGTTGCTTTCTCCATTAACATTATTTTATTTATTATTGATTTTTCTTTTAATAATCTTTCATTACTTATTTTGTTTATATCATATAAATTATATTTTGATAATTCTAATCCTTTATAATTTCTCCATTTTAGCTGTATCTTTTTTAAATCTAGTTCTGCATTCCATTCTTTTCTTCCAGTATATAATACTATTGGGATTATATTGGGATATTCATATCTTTTATTTTTATATTCTTCTTTTTCATCTACCAATACACTTTCTATTATTTCTATTTCATATTTCAGCATTCTATATGGCATTGAATAATCTATTTTGGTTTGATGTTCTATTATAAAAAATACATTTTCATTTTTTATTTTATATACTACATCTGCTTCTGAATTTTTTAATTTATTAGATATATAACTACTATTATAATTTTCTATATCATCTTTAGTTATCTTCTCTTCTTTTTCTAAAAATTCATTTATTATCTGTACTGCATTTTCTTTTTTATCTAGTAATTTTCTAAATATTTTATCATGTGGATTTTTTATTTCTGTTGTTTCATATTTTTCTTCATTATCATTTAATTCTGTAGTATTATTTTCATATTTTTCCTTATATAATAGATATTCCTTTATCGTAAATATTTCTATATCACTTCTATTTTGTATATTATAATATAACCTTTTTCTTTTGTCAATATTTATTCGACAGTTAATATATTTTTTCTTTACTTTCTCTCTTATAACTACCACCTCTTCTTAATTATTTTTTATTTGGAATTTTTTTAGATTAAAATTTAAATACTTTTAAATATTCTTGATTTAAAATTTGAATAAAAATATATTATTATATTACAATAAAATGCCGAATTTTGCAATTGTTTTCTATCGCAAATTTCGACATTTGTATTGGTTATTAGAGTTTATTGATTTTAATGCCCCTCCTAAAAAGTTAATATTTCATTAAAATCATTTTTCCCTCGGCTCAATATGAGCTCTAAAAAAATCTAATATTATTGTGACAACTTCATAGATAATAATTTAGAAATTCCACTTTCCTCCATAGTAACACCATAAACACTGTCTGCTGCTTCCATTGTTCCTTTTCTATGAGTAATAACTAAAAATTGTGTATCTTTAGTAAATTTCTTTAAATATTCAGCATATCTAAATACATTTACATCATCTAAAGCAGCTTCAATTTCATCTAATACGCAGAATGGTGCTGGATTTATTTTTAATATAGCAAATAGTAATGCAATTGCAGTAAAAGCTTTTTCTCCTCCTGATAATAACATCATATTTTGTAGTTTTTTTCCTGGTGGTTGTACAGTAATTTCTATTCCACATTCTAAGATATTTTCCTCATCTTCTAGTTTTAGTTCTGCTTTTCCTCCACCAAATAGTTCTGCAAATACTTCTCCAAAATTCTTGTTTATTACTTTAAATTTTTCTTTAAATTGTTCTTTCATTATTTGTGTCATATCAGATATTACTTTTCTTAATTTGCTCATTGTATTTTCTAAGTCTAGTCTTTGCTCACTCATAAAATCATATCTGTCTTTTAAATTTTTGTATTCTTCAATTGAGTCAACATTAACACTACCAAGTTCTTTAATTTCTGTTCTTAAATTATTCACTCTTCTTTGTGTTAGCCCTACATTTTCTGGTTTTTCATATTCTGTTGCATTATTTGGTGTTATTTCATATTCTTCCCACATTTTATTGTATATTTCATTAATATCTTCTTCAATTTTAGTTTTCTTAACATCTAATTTTACAAGTTGTCCTTTTAAATCTTCAATTATTTTGAATTTTTCTGTTATTTCATCTTCTTGTTTTGAAAGTTTTTCACCTTTTTGTGTTCTTTCTTTTTTTAATTCTTCTATTTTAGAACTACTATTTTGTACATTTTGTTTTACTTCTTCAATTTTTTCTTGTATTTCTTGTATTGATTTTTCTAAATTCTCATTATCTAATTTAATTTGTTCTATTTGTGCTTTTTTGTTTTCTATACTTTGTTTTGTATTTTCTAGTTCTTGATTTATTCTCTCTTGTATTTCTTTTATTGATATTTCACTTTCATCAAATGATGATACTGAAATTTTTAAGTTAGTAATATCAAAGTTCAAATCATCAATATATTTTTGGTCGTCTTTGTTAAGTTCAGCAAATTCAGTTATTAATTTAGATAATTCTTCATTTTTAGAAATGATTTGTTCTATTTCTTGTTGTATTTTTTCTTTATTTATTGTTGCTTCTTCTTTTTGTTTTTCAAGACTCTGTTGTTCTTCTTTTAATCTTGTTAATCGTTTTTCAAGTTTTTCAATGTTTTCATTTATTGATAGTATTTTCTGTTTTTCAGTTGCATATGTAATGTCTATTTCTTGTAGTTCTTTTTCTAGATTTGATGATAACTCTAATATTCCTTCAATTGATTCTTCATAATTTTGCTTATCATTCTGTAATTTTTCTATTCTTTGTTTTAAATTATTAATTTCTTTTTGTAATTTTTCTATTTCTTTTCCTCTGCCTAAAATGTTTACAGTTTTTTTAGCAACTGAACCTCCTGTTATTGCTCCTGATGGGTTTATTAAGTCTCCTTCTTTTGTTACAATTCTAAATGTATATCCATTTTGTTTTGCAACTTTTATTGCTGTTTCCATATTGTCTACAAGTACTGTTCTTCCTAATAAATTTAATATGATTTGTTCATATTTTTTGTTGTATTTTATTAAGTCAGATGCAATTCCTATAATGCCTTTTTCATTTCCTTTTATTTTGTCTAACTTTTTACCCTTAACAGATGTAATTGGTAAGAATGATGCTCTTCCTAAATTGTTTTTTCTTAAATGTTCTACTAGTTTTTTTGCATCATCTTCTGTTTCTGTTACTATGTTTTGAAGGCTTGCTCCTAAACACATTTCAATTGCAGTGTTTAAATCATCTGGTACTTCTATTATATTTGCTAATACTCCATGCATTCCTTTTCCTAGTTCTTTTACATTTTCACAGTCTTTTAATAATGATTTAACACTTTTTATATATCCTTCTTTTTCTTTTTCTGTTTCTATTAAGAACTTTAATCTTGATTCTTTTATTCTCATATCATTTGATAAGATATTTATATTATTTTCAAATTCTTTTATTTTTTTGTTTGCTTCTTCTCTTTGTTTTGCTATTTCATCTAATGATTTTTGTGTTTTGTTCTTTTTGTTTTCTATTTCATTAAATTGTTTGCTTATGTCTTCTTTGTTTAAACGTGTATTGTCCAATTCTGATATTGTATTTTGCATTTCTTGTTTTATTTGTGTTTGTCTTTTTTCATAGTTTTCATAGTTTATAGTTTGTGTATTTATTTCTGATTGAAGTTCATATTTTTTATCTGTATTTTGTTCTACTGTTTGTTTATACCCCTCAATTTCTAATTCTTTTGATGATAACTTTTGTGTTATTTTATCTAGTTCAGATTGTTTTTCTTTTAGCTCTTTTTCAAATTTTTCTTTGTTTTGTTTTAAATTGTCTTTTTTATTTTCTTTTTGTTCTAATTCTTCTTTTAATTCTATTATTCTATTATTTTGTTCTTCTATTTCTTTTGAATATCTTTCACTATTTTCATTGTTATTTGTAATTTTTGTTTTTGCTACATTTATTTCTGAATTTAATTGTTCTATTTGTTTTTGGCTTTCAAATCCTAAGTTTGACATGTTTTCTATTTCTTCTGTTATGTTATCTATACTAGTTTTTAACTCTTCTTTTAATGCTTTTATTTTTTCTAGTTTTTCTTCTTCGTCTTTACTATTTTGTTGCATTATTTCTATGTCTTTTACTATTTCTTCTAAGTCTTTTTTGTATTTTTCTATGTTATATACAAATAGTCCTATTTCAATGCTTTTTAGTTCTTCTCTTAAGTTTAGGTATTTTTTTGCTTTGTCTGATTGCATTTGTAATGGTTCTAAATTTCCTTCTATTTCAGATAATATATCATTTATTCTAAGAAGATTTAGTTTTGTATGTTCCAGTTTCTTTTCTGATTCTTCTTTTCTTGTTCTATATTTTACTATTCCTGCTGCTTCTTCAAATATGTGTCTTCTGTCTTCTGATTTATTACTTAATATTTCATCTATTTTTCCTTGTCCAATTATTGAATATCCATCTTTTCCTATTCCTGTATCCATAAATAATTCTAATATATCTTTTAATCTACATGGTACTTTGTTTATGTAATATCCTGTTTCTCCACTTCTATATATCTTTCTTGTTACTGTTACTTCTGTATATTCTATTGGTAAAGTTCCATCTGAGTTGTCAAATACTAGTGATGCTTCTGCAAATCCTAATGATTTTCTATTTTGTGTTCCTGCAAATATGATGTCTAATGATTTTGCTCCTCTTAGGGATTTCATGCTTTGCTCCCCTAGTACCCATCTTATGCTGTCTGATATGTTGCTTTTTCCTGATCCATTTGGTCCTATTACACTTGTTATTCCTGGCATTAGTTCTAATGTTGTTTTATCTGCAAAGGATTTAAATCCTTGTAATTCTAATCTTTTTAAATACATTTATTTCATCCTTCCTCTATGCTTTGCTCCGTTCATTTTACTATATTGAATAATAAAAAGCAAGAAAATTTCTTGCTTTTTATTTGCTAATATTCTGTTATTATTTTACTTACTCTGTTTCTGTTTCTACTTCTACTCCATATACATATATTTCACTTAGATAACTTTGTGCCCCTTGCCAGTTATATTTATCACATGTTACTTTTATTGTGTTTCCTTGTGCTTGGCATTCTATATTATATGGCTCTTTTTCTGTTTTTACATCATAACTTCCTGCATTTATATCATTTATATAGATGTTTCCACTTTGCTCTCCCATTCCACTTTGATATGCATTTACAATAACTACTTTGTATATTAAATATTCTTTTTCAAAATTGTATTGTATCCAATTTGGTAATGTTATATTACTTACTGTTCCCCATTGTGTATTTTCATTTCTATCAAATACTTTCCATGTAGCCCATTGGTCACTGTTACATGATGAATATGTAAGATTGTTTACATATCCATTTAAAGTTGGAGAAACTAAATTTTTGTTATTGAATTCTTCACTATATTCACTATTTAAAATTATATTTTTTGATTTAGTATTTTTTATAACAGCATATGATGCATATTTACTGTCTATTAGTGAATTCATTGCATTACTATTTTTTGCAATTGAATTCATAATTTCTTCACTTCCTACCATTATATTTACACATTGCTTATTATTCATAATTGTATTTAGGTCTGTAGTATTTTCAAATAATTCTGATATAGAACTATATTTGTTTTCTAGATTTGCATATGACATCATTTCTTTAAATTCATCATATCCATTTATATATTTTTCGATATTCTTTTCATATTCATCTAAAATTCCATTTTCTTTATTTTGTGCTTCTTGTGATTTGTTTTTTGCTTCTTTTGCTCTTTCAAATAGCCCACTTCCTGTTAGGCTTGCTATTGATATTCCTGCTAGTATTAATAATATTATTATTGTTATTACTAGCGCAACCAATGTTATGGCTTTTTGATTTTTTATATCTATGTTTTTCATTTGTTCCCCTTTCACTATTTTACATTTGTATATTATAATAAAATATAACATACTATTGTTTTTTATTCAACATTTAGATTTAATTTTTTAATATTTATGTAATAATTATAATTTTTTAATATTTTATTATATACTTTGTTATTTTTATATACAATATGGGATTAATAGATACTATTGGTGGATTTTTTTCAGGTTCAAACATACAAGAATCATAACTACAAGTAAATGAAGAATATAAAAAGTCAAGATTTCCTGATAGAATAGCTGATTTAGTAGGTAGAATAAAAAAGATAAATAGTTTTGATAGTAGTATTTGGAATTTATCAAATGTTTCTGGTGATAGGGGGCCAGGTCTTAAATCCCCATTTTTATACAAAAATGGGGATTTAAGACCTGGCCCCCTATCACCACAGACTTTTTACTTAATATCTCTGAATTTTCTATATTTCACATAAAAGATTGTACTAACTATTGATATAATTAGAATTATAAATAAACCTGTTATCGTTGCACCTGTTTGTGGCAACTTTCCTGTTGCAATAGTTGTATCTTCTTTTTTTATTGGTTTTTGATTATTAGTTGGTGTATTATTAGGTTTCTTCTGTTGATTTTGTTCTTCTTTTTTATCTGTATTATTATCTGTTGTTGTTTTTTCTAAATATACATATTTTATATTATATTTAATAGCATATTTAGCAGCCATAGAATCTTTATAGCAATAAATAGTTAAATCCTCATTATGATTTTGGAATACTAAATCTGAATTACTACTATTATATCCTTCTATATTTTCAACATTATCTAATATTGTAATTTTCTTTAATAAAGAACAATTTTTGAATGCCCACATGCCTATTTCTTTTGCTGTATTAGGTATTACTATTTCTGTTATTGGTGTACTTGCACATACATAATCTGGTATAACTGTCATTCCTTCTTCTAATACTATATTTTTTAGATTAGTACAACCTACAAATGGTGCTCCTGATGCATTTTTGTTTAATGTCTTTGGTAGTTTTATACTTGTTAATCCAGTACAGTCTTTAAATGATTGATCAGATATTTTTTGAACATTTCCTAAATCTACTTTTGATAAGCTTGTACATCCTGAAAATGCCCATAATCCTATTTCTTTTACTGTACTTGGTATTTCTATTTCTGTTATTGGTGTATTTGCACATACATAATCTGGTATAACTGTCATTCCTTCTTCTAATACTATATTTTTTAGATTAGTACAACCTACAAATGGTGCTCCTGATGCATTTTTGTTTAATGTCTTTGGTAGTTTTATACTTGTTAATCCAGTACAGTCTTTAAATGATTGATCAGATATTTTTTGAACATTTCCTAAATCTACTTTTGATAAGCTTGTACATCCTGAAAATGCCCATAATCCTATTTCTTTTACTGTACTTGGTATTTCTATTTCTGTTATTTTAGTAGCAGATTTAAGTGCTTCATTTGCTAATGAAATCACTGTTCTTCCATCTAATGTTGATGGAATTGTAATATTTCCTGTCAATGCTGTTGGATTTGTACATTTCAAATTTTCAATTTGGTTTGATTCATTTACCTTATATTCCCAATTTACTGTTACTCCATTTATAGTAGATGTTGCAGTATATATATCTTTTGCAAATACATTTCCACTCAATCTCACTAATAATAAAATCATAATTAAAATACTAAAAATTTTTTTTAACATATGTATCTCTCCTTTTTATTTTATTATATATTTTACAATTTTTGAGTACAATAAAAGTGACTAGTTTTTGTAGTCACTTTTTTACATAATTCTTTTTATAATTTATTTATTATTTTAAGTATTATTAAAATAAATCTAATCTTTTCCTAATACATATGGATTTGCTTTTGTTCCATCTCCTCCTGATATATATACCCCTTCATTAAGTTCAACTATTGGTCTTATTCCCATACAATTATTCATCCCATAATCATTTGAAGGACTTGTACCTCCATAGTACATATTATCCATATTTCCATTTCCTGAAATCCAATAGTTAAATCCTGTAAAATATAATGTTTCGTTTATTTCTGAACGATCTTCTATTACACGGATATTTTTTATATATTGTTTTTTATCTAATTCTTCATCCTTATACATATCCCAATTTCTTCTGTTTATTTTTGTTCCATCAGCTAATTTCTCATATTTACCATTCTCTACTTCTGCCCATTTTCCACTTAGTAAAGTTGTTGCTCTAGCACCGTCAAATTGAGCACCCAAACTAAATACAAATGTTTCTGGTGACCCTGCATGTACCAATTTGCTAATATATATTTTTCCATCTTTACTTTCACATTCTGCAATTTTCCATCCATCATAAGAAGATGCATCTACTCCTGAAGCACTAAGTACACTTTGGTTTCTATTTGTTACTATAGTTCTATCTTCAATTGACTCTTTATTGGCATTATCTTCTTTATAGGTAAATCCTCCAAATGTGAAATTTAATCCACTTGAATCTTTTAATTTGTATGTTGCATTAATATTTCTATTTTTATTAATATCATATAAATAGTTATTTTCTAATTCTTCAATTTCCTCTTGTGTCCAGTCTCCAGCGTCATATTTTACATATCCTGCATATACTTCATATACTGTTACTGTATATGTATATATTGTCTTATAATCTTCTCCATCAACTGTTACTATAATAGTAAATTTATAAGTCCCATTTGAATTTATTGGTGTTACATATCTTTCATCTATTAAATTTACATTTCCCTTATCACAAGTTACTGATTTTATAGTTCCACCTTCTATATTTGCTTTAAAACTAATGTATAATTCCTTATTATCTTTTTGTGAATTTGCTATAATTGCTTCACCTGTTCCATTACTGTTTTCAACTACTTTAGCTTCAGTAATTTGAGCTTGTGGTCCTACTAATGTTACATTTCCTTTTTCATCTACTTCAAATGTATCTTTGTTTATTGTTACTGTAATAGGAAATTCATCTCCTATTATATTCGCTTCTGGAATGCTTTTATTGATATTATCTTTTAATTTTTCTAAATCTAATTTTCCATCATTCCCATAACTAGCAAATACTTCTAATTGTATTCTCTCTTTTGAATCTGCTTTTAAAGTTTCTGTTTTTGCATCTTTTGCTTTTTCAAATAATCCACTTCCTGTTAGACTTGCTATTGATATCCCTGCTAATATTAGTAATATTATTATTGTTATTACTAATGCTATTAGTGTTATTCCTTTTTCTTTTTTTAGTGTGTTCCCCATTATTTTTCCTCCTATGTATATTTTTTCCATATATTTTTTTTATATGCATTTTTTATAAAATCATTATACTTTACTATATAGTATTTGTAAATACCTTATTAGTAAATTTATTTTATATTAGAATTACATACTGTAAGGAGTATATTATATGATAAATTTTAATATAGAACAATTTCTAAAAAAGAAAAAGAAGTCTAAATACTGGCTTTGTCAGAATATGAATATTACTAATAGAAATTTAAATAGAATTATAAATGGAGAAACAACATCAATTTCTTTCAGATATCTTGAAGAATTATGTGAGCTTTTGGATTGTTCTTTATCTGAATTAATTAATATTGAAAAAGATGCTCAACTTAAGCACCTTTTTCAATATTAATCATAAAACTTGTCTTCTCCTATATAGTTGTGGGAAATGCACTATTTCCACCATTTCTAATGAATTCTTTATACATAGCATCAATGTCTTTGCAATCTGGTATGCATTTATCCCATTCTTGTCCATAAATACTATTAAAAGCTAAAATCAACTCTAGTTTTAGCCAATCCTCATTATAAATACATGTAAGTATACTTCCAATTTTGTTTACCATATATTTATTTAGCTTTTTCATATCAGCTTGGGAAAACTTGTCTTCACTATGCATATCTTCTATTGGTCCATTTCTAAATATATAATGAGTTATTGCCTTTGCCATCTTATCCATGTTTTCTTTATCTAATAATCTTTTTTTTGATTCTTCATTTATCCCTTTAAATAAATCCATAGATTTTAATTGTCTTTGAACTGTGGACATCCTATTTATATTCCATTTATCTCTTTTATATTTCACTTTTCCTTTTGATACATTATATAATTCTGCAATCATTGAGTCTGGTATGTTTTCATCAAATAATCCTTCTAGTTCTTCTTTTGTTATATCTCCCCATTTTAATTGTTCTTTCTTTTTTAATAATTCTTGATATATAGGCATATTATTTTCTCCTTTTACTTTTATAAAAATATAAAAATATTATATCAAATAAAATGTATTTAATCAATTCTTACTTGTGTTATATTTCGTGTTTTTCTGACCTAATCGTACAAAAATATCCCTTGACATCACTATCCTTTTGGAATATACTAAACACATAAAATCTGTTAAATATACTATGTTTTTTGGCAGATTTAGCAATATTAAAAAAGGAGGCATTTGCATGAATGACTTAATAGAAATTAGATGGCATGGTAGAGGTGGCCAAGGTGCTAAAACAGCATCATTATTGTTAGCTGATGCAGCATTTAATACTGGTAAATATATTCAAGGATTTCCAGAATATGGACCAGAAAGAATGGGAGCACCAATTACTGCATATAACAGAATTAGTGATAAACCTATAACAGTTCATAGCAATATTTATGAACCAGATTATGTAGTTGTAGTTGATGATACCCTTCTAGAAACAGTTCCTGTTACAGAGGGGCTAAAAGAGACAGGAGCAATTGTAATTAATACAACTAAATCTCCAGAATATTTAAAGAAAGTTTTAAATGGATATAATGGTAGTATTTATACTATAGATGCAAGAAAAATATCAACAGAAGCACTTGGAAAATATTTTCCAAATACTCCAATGCTAGCTTCAATAGTAAAAGTAAGTGGAATTATGACAGATGAAGCTTTATTAGAAGATATGAAAACTTCATTTAAGCATAAATTTGCTAAGAAGCCTGAAGTAATAGAAGGAAATATGAAAGCTTTAGAAATGGCTTTAAACGAAATTAAAAAAATTTAGGAATTGGGGACGGGTTAAAAATCCTCATTTCAAAGAAAGGGTTAATTTTTAAATAACTATAATTTTTAAATGGGGATTTTTAACCCGTCCCCAATTCCTAAGGAGGGAGAAAATCATGACTAATATAAATAAAAATACACCTATTGATGATTTAACAATAGGCGGAAATATTTATGAAGCAGGTAATGCTAGAGAATTTAAAACAGGTGATTGGAGAAGTGTTAGACCTATCTGGTTAGAAGAAAAATGCAAACAATGCGGTCTATGTTTTCCAGTTTGTCCTGATAATGCAATTCCTGTGTGTAAAGATTCTTTAAAAAGAACTGATTATAATTACGATTATTGCAAAGGTTGTGGCGTATGTGCTAAAGCTTGCCCATTTGCTGCAATAGAAATGAAGGAAGAAGGTGTAGATGAATAATGAGTATAAGAGAAAGATTAAGTGGTAATGAAGCTGTTGCTACTGCAATGAAACAAATAAACCCTGATGTTGTTGCTGCATTTCCCATTACACCATCAACAGAAATTCCTCAATATTTTTCAACATTTGTTGCAAATGGTTCAGTTGATACTGAATTTGTTGCAGTTGAAAGTGAACATAGTGCTATGAGTGCTTGTATAGGTGCACAATCAGCTGGTTCAAGAGCTATGACTGCTACTTCTGCTAATGGTCTATCATTAATGTGGGAGATGATTTATATAGCTTCTAGTTTAAGACTTCCAATAGTTTTAAATCTAGTAAATAGAGCTGTATCTGGACCTTTAAATATACATTGTGACCATTCTGATGCAATGGGTGTTAGAGATGCTGGTTGGATTATGCTATTTTCAGAAAATAATCAAGAGGCTTATGATAATAATTTAATGGCTCATAAAATTGCTGAAAATGAAAATGTTCAACTTCCTGTAATGATTTGTCAAGATGGTTTTATAACTTCACATTCAATTGAGAATATTGAATTAGAAGAAGATTCAGAAGTTAAGAAATTTGTTGGTGAATATCATCCTGAACATTATTTATTAAATAAAAAAGAGCCTCTAGCAGTAGGTCCTTTAGATTTACAATCATATTTATTTGAACATAAAGCACAACAAGGCGAAGCTATGAAAGCAGCAAAACAAGTTATTTTAGATGTATCTAAAGATTTTGAAAAATGGACTGGTAGACATTATAGCCTATTTGAAGAATATAAGCTAGATGATGCTGAAGTTGCTATAGTTTGTATGAATTCAACTGCTGGTACTACAAAATCAGTTGTAGATAGCCTAAGAGAAAATGGTGTAAAAGCTGGTCTTTTAAAAATAAGAGTTTACAGACCATTTCCAGGTGAAGAAGTGGCCAATGCTTTACAACATTTAAAAGCTATTGCAGTATTAGATAGAGCTGATTCATTAAACGCTGTAGGTGGTGCATTATTTGAAGATGTAACTTCTAGTATGTATGTTTATAAGAAAAATGTTCCTGTTGTAAATTATGTTTATGGAATTGGTGGTAGAGATACTACTGAAAAAGATATTGAATCAGTATATGCAGATTTATCTGAGATTGTTTCAAATGGAAAAGTTGAAAATCCATATAGATATTTAGGATTAAGAAAGGGGGCTAAATAAAATGGCATATAATTTAAAAGAAGTTGTAGCAAATAAGCCTTCAAGATTTACAGAAGGACATAGAATGTGTGCAGGATGTGGCGCACCAGTCGTAGCAAGACATATCCTAAGAGCCTTAAAAGAAGAAGACCATGCAGTAATAGCAGGTGCAACAGGTTGTATGGAAGTATCAACATTTATATATCCATATACAGCTTGGACAGATTCATTTATTCATACAGCATTTGAATGTGCAGGAGCTACATTATCAGGTGCAGAAGCTGCTTATAAGTCACTTAAAAAACAAGGAAAATTACCAGAAGACGAACACACAAAATTCATCGCATTTGGTGGAGATGGTGGAACATATGATATAGGAATCCAATCATTATCAGGAGCAATGGAAAGAGGTCATGACATGTTATATGTATGTTATGACAATGGAGCATACATGAACACAGGTATACAACGTTCATCAGCAACACCACAATTTGCTGACACAACAACATCACCTGCTGGAAAAGTAATTCCAGGGAAAATGCAAACAAGGAAAGATTTGACAAAAATAATGGTAGGACATCATCTACCATATGTAGCACAAACAGCAGCAATAAACAATATGAAAGATTTATATGAAAAAGCTGAAAAAGCTATTTACACAGAAGGTCCAACATTTTTAAATGTCATGGCTCCATGTCCAAGAGGATGGGGATATGCAACAGAAGATTTAATGCAAATTAATAAATTAGCTGTTGAAACATGTTATTGGCCTTTATACGAAGTAGTTGATGGTGTTTACCATATAACTTACAAACCAGTAAAAAAACTTCCAATAGAAGAATTCTTAAAACCTCAAAAAAGATTTAAACATATGTTTAAACCTGGAAATGAATGGATGATTGAAGAATTCCAAAAAGAAGTTGATAAGAGATGGCAAGAATTATTGGATTTAGAAGAGATTACAAATAAAAATTAAAATTATTGGGGATTGGGGGCCAGGTCTCTAATCCCCACTTTTATAGTTTACTTTTTAATCTACAAATTCTGTTTTTTCCTATTTTTAATGCATTTGCTATTTCTTTATCACTTAAATTTGTATTGTTTTCTAAGTCTAATATAAGTTGAATTAATAAGTTATTTTCTTTTGTTATTATTTCTGTTGTAATTATTTTGTTTTTTATTTTAAATTCTTCAATTATTTCTTTAGGATTTTTTATTCGTTTATATTTTTTCAGATACATTTCTGAATAATATTTATGCAAATTTTCAACTTTTTCCTTATAATCATATGTTTTAAAAATCATATATGCATTGTCCTTTTTTATCTTCCCTTTAATATATTTACTATATGAAGAAAATTTGTAATCAATGGGATTTTTAACTATATTGGCTTTTACAGGATTAAAATGTATATATGCTATTGTATTATACAAATGTGCTTCATCTTTTATCTGTTCACATCTATACCTACCTCTAAACACGTATCCTACTCTTTCTTCAATCTTATTATATATCTGAGCAAATGCTTGATTTATTTTATGCATTAATTTTGAAACATCTTCTATTTCTGAATAATTTAATAATATATGTGTATGATTGTCCATAATTACATATGCTAATAATTTCGAGTTATATTCATTTATATTTTCACTTAATAATTTTATATATAAATTTTTATAAAAATCTTTTTTAAAAATATTTTCTTTATTTATTCCTTGAACCATTATATGTAAAAAAGAAGATGTATAATATTTTCTATTTACTCTTGACATTGAACTCCTTTCTAATTTTAAAATTATTATTATTGGGTATATTTTAACGAAATATTTCTTGATATAATATATTTTTTTGATATAAAATTGAAACTTGAAAATAAAGACCATGTATTTGTCTTTATTTTAGTGGGGATTGAAGACCTGGCCCCCAATCCCCACTTTTTTATTCTTCTACTGGTGCTTCAACAGGGCAAACTCCTGCACATGTTCCACATGATATACATGCAGATTGATCTATAACAAATCTTTCATCACCTTGTGATATACATCCTACTGGGCATTCTCCAGCACATGCTCCACATGATATACATTTATCTGTAATTTTATATGCCATTCTTTTCACCTCCTAAGACTTATCTATTAATCATATGTATACTTTCTATATATTTTTGATTAATTGGCTTTATTTGATATTTTCTTATCTTCTTGTTCTAATTTTTCTAATTCTTCTAACTCTTTTTTATTTTGTAATTCTTCCTCATTTATTTGTTCTCTTACTACATCTTTTATGATTTTTACATCTTTTGCATCATATTTTTTATATGTGTATCCTTCTTCGTTTCTTAGTTTTACTCTTATTTTTTCTTTTAAAATTTCTATACTGTCTACTTCTCCTTCTCCATCTTCTGTTTTTACTATTGCTCCTATATTAGGTAGCTTTTGTAGTTTTTCTTCATATACATCATTTTCATATTTTAAGCAACACATAAGTCTTCCACAATTTCCTGATATTTTAGATGGGTTTAGTGATATATTTTGTTCTTTTGCCATTTTTATTGATACTGTTTCAAAATCGCTTAGAAATGTACAACAACATAGTTCTCTTCCACATACTCCATTTCCGCCTATTCTTTTTACTTCGTCTCTTACTCCTATTTGTCTTAGTTCTATTCTTGTTTTATAAATAGCTGCTAAGTCTCTTACTAAGTCTCTAAAGTCTATTCTTCCATCTGCTGTAAAATAGAATAAAATTTTGCTATTATCAAATTTACATTCAACTTCTGTTAGTACCATATTTAATTTATGTTCTTTTATTTTTTCTTCGCATATTTTGAATGCTTCTTTTTCTATCTTTTTACATTCTTCATGTCTTTTGTTATCTTTGTTTGTTGCTATTCTTAGTATCTTTTTTAGTGGTGCTACTATTTTGTCATCTTCTACATATCTGTTAGGAATTAATACTTCTGCATATTCTTCTCCTTGTGATGTTTCAACTATTACTTTGTCTCCTTTTTTTACTTTTAGTCCTTTTGGATTGAAAAAGTATATTTTTCCTAGTTTCTTAAATCTTATTCCTATTATATTTTTCAAATCTTTACTTCCCCTTTTTAATTAACTTCTTCCCATAATTTGAATAACATATTATCTATGTTCATATCATAATTTGCATTTGATTTTAGTCTTTTTTTTGTTTCTTCTACAATTTGTATGCAATTTGCATATTTGCTTTTCTTCCTTGCTAAGTCACTAAGTACTATATTTATATAATCAAGTATTTCTGTTTTTTCATCTTTTGTTTTATATATTATTTCTGACATATTTAAAATGTCTATTTTGTCTTTTTTTTCTAAATTGTATATGATTTGTTCTATTTTTTCATATTCATCTTGTTTTTCTTTTAGTTCTATTGCTCTTCCTATACTTCCTTGAAAGGCTTTTATTATAATGTTGCTGTTTATTTTTGTTTTGTAATTTTCTTCTAAGTATTTTTCAATTTCTTCATTTGGTATTTTATCAAAATGTAATATCATACATCTTGATTTTATTGTACTTAGAAATGCACTTTCATTTGCTCCTATAAGAATTATTGTTACATATTCTGGTGGCTCTTCTAATGTTTTTAATAAGCAATTTTGTGCTTCTCTTGTCATTTTATCACTGTCATTTATTATATAAACTTTTTTATTAGAAATTATTGGTTTTTCTGCAACTTTATTTTGAAATTCTCTTATTTGTTCTATTTTTATGCTGTTTCCATCTGGTTCTATCATTTTGAAGTCAGGGTTGTTATTTGTATCAAATTCTATACATGATTTGCATTTATTACAGTACTTGTTTTCATCTGTACATAAAATCATTTTTGCAAATTCTATTGCTATTAGTTTCTTTCCAATTCCTTGTGTTCCAATAAAAAGATAACTATGTGATGTTTTATTTGATTCTATTGATTTCTGCAATGATTGTTTTATTTTTTCATTTCCTAGTATATTATTAAACATCCTAACTCCTTATATATCTCTTACATTATAATTTAGCAAGATATAGTTTTCTTCTATTTTATTATTATTTTACTTTTCCAAATAAGTTTAATGGCCAAATTCTAATCCATACTTTGCTTTCAATTTTTTCTAATGGTATACATCCAAATGCTCTACAATCTGTACTATGGTTTCTATTATCTCCCATTGCAAATACACTATTTTCAGGAACTATAAAGTCGTCGAATCCTACTCCTGCAACATCTGTTACTATTCCTTCTGGTAAATAGCTTTCTTGTAGTTGCTCTCCATTTATATATACTTTTCCATCTTTTATTTCGACATGTTCTCCTGGTAATGCTATTACTCTTTTTATATAACTATCTTTTCCTATTTCTAATACATAATATCTAAATTTTCCCCACAATCCAGTTGGTTCTTTTTCATATTTTGCTATTGGATTTTTTTGATTTATTTGTGATTGTGAACTATATGATTTCTTACTAGGGGCTTCAAATGTTATTATATCTCCTCTTTCAGGTAGTTTTTTTATTGTTCTTCCCCACCTATTTAGCCATAGTCTTTGGTCTTGTACTAATGTAGGGTTCATTGATACTTGCTGTACAATTGTTGGTGTTCCTATATAATATCTAAATAGTAATGCTAATACTACTGCTATTACTATACAATAAAGCCATTCTAATATTTCTTTAACTTTTGAATTCATTTATAATCTATCTCCTAATTCTTAGTTATTTTACACTTGTATATTATACATTAAAATAATATAAATATCAATAAATACCACTAAAAATTTAAAATCTATATCCTTTTCTGATATAATTACAAACATATACAACATTCTTTATTTGCTCTAATTGAAGTTCTTGATTTATAAATCTTCTATTTTATAACTGTTATTTATAACTTTTTATTTATTATATAAAAAGAAAGAAACTCTATAAATATACAAAAATGTATCTTATATTGCTTCTTATTTTCTTTTCTAGTTATTATTTTCTTTTGTTGGAACTCTTATTACAACTTCTGTTCCTTCTCCAACTTTGCTTTTGATATCTATACTTCCTCCATTTTTGTCTAATATTTCTTTAGCAATAGATAATCCTAGCCCAGTTCCTCCCATTTCTCTAGTACGTGCTTTATCAACTCTATAAAATCTTTCAAAGATTCTTGATAAATCATCTTCTGGAATTCCAATTCCATTGTCAAATATTTTTATATATGCATCATTATATACAAATCCTACATATATTTTTATTTCTCCATTATCATGTGTATATTTTATACTATTTGTCAATATATTTAAAACTACTCTTTCTATATCATCTTTGTCTGCATATACTAGTGGTACATCAGCAGTAACAAAACTATTAACTTTGTGGCCTTTTTTCTTTATTTGTATTGCAAGTTTTTCTTGACATCGTTTTACTAATTCTCCTAAATCAAATGCTTCTTTTTGGGTTTTCTTTTTGTTGTTGTCATATCTTGATAATGTCAATAAGTCTGTTACTAAACGTGCCATTCTTCTTGATTCAGATGCAATTACATTTAAGAATTTTTCTTGTGTTTGTTCATCATATCCACCTTCTAGTAATGTATCTGCATATCCCATAATTGATGTAATAGGTGTTTTTAATTCATGTGATACATCTGCAACTAATTCTTTTTGCATATTATCTAGTTTTACATGTTCTGTTATGTCTTGGATTACAGCAATTACTCCATCAGGTCTATCTTCTTCATTTTTAAATGGTGCAAATAGAACTTTTACATATCTATCATCTACTTGTATTCTTTGTTCAGTTGAAGTCCAATTTTCTAAATATATTACTTTTTCCATATTTATATCTAGATTAAATTTGCCAAATATATCATAGAATGCATTGTCTTCTGGGCTTATACTTAAGAATTTTTTTGCTGCTGGATTTATTAATATAATTTCTCCTTCCATATTAAATGCAATAATTCCATCTGTCATATGTAGAAGTATGGTTTCTATTTGGTTTTTTCTTGATGATACTTCATTTAGCTTGTCCTTTAATTCTGTTCTTTCGTCATTTCTAATAAATTTGTTTTTTGGGCAAATTACAAATTTAGATAGATAAGATGATATTAAAATAGAAATTATCACAAATAATGTAATTATTATAATTATTGATAGCTTTGCATTTGAGTATATTTGATTAGTGTTTCTTGTTACTTCTAAAATATTATTTTCATTATTTATAATATTTTGTATCTCATTTATAGAATTTATATATAAAAAACTTAAGCTTCCTATAAGTATCAAACATGTTATAATTGAAATTATTATAATTTTAGGTTTTATGTTTTTGTACATTTTAAATATAATTCCTTTCATATGTTATTTTAATTTTAGTATTTGCCAGTTGTAATGTATGTGTAGTTCCTTATATATTACAACTGGCAAATACTGAAGTCTTATTGCATTACTAATTTTTTTATTTCTTCATATATTTTATTTTCAACATTATTTGTTGATACTTTTAGAGCATTTGTAGTCATTTGTATTTCTTTGTTTTTGTCTAATACTATTTCTTCTATTTCTTTATTTAATTTTTTATCTTCTAGTTCATTATTTAATATTATTTTTGCTGCTCCTATGTCTTCTAATACTTTCGCATTATATAGTTGGTGATTTCCACTTACATTTGGTAATGGTACTAGTATTGATGGTTTTCCTAAATTTGATATTTCTGTTATTGTCATTGCTCCACTTCTTGAAACAATTAGGTTGGCTATATTCATAACTTCTTCCATGTTGTATATGTATGGAACTATTTTTGCATTTTCTATATTGTTTATATTTATATTTTTGTCTTGTAATTTTTCTTTTATTATGTCATATTGTTTTGGTCCAGTAGCCCACATTATTTGATATTTTTTATTTAATTTATTTTCTAATATTCCTAAAATTGCTTCATTAATTTTTTGAGCTCCTTGGCTTCCACCAAATATCAAAACTATTGGTTTTGTTTCACTTAGTCCACAATTTTTTATTATTTTTGTCTTTTCATTTATTGTGTATTCTTTTTTTGTTATTTTTACTGGTGTTCCTGTATATATTATATTTTTTCCATTTTTAATTCTATCTACTGCATCTTCAAAAGATACTAAAATTGTATTTGTCTTTTTAGCAAGCATTTTTACGGCTTTTCCAGGAAAGGCATTACTTTCATGTAATAATGTTGGTATGCCTAAACTATGTGCTGCTGAAATAGTAGCTCCACATATATATCCGCCTGTTCCTATTACAATATCTGGTTTAAATTCTTTTATTATTTTTTTTGCTTCTCCATATCCTTTTAGTGTTTTATACATCTTCTTTATATTTTCTATAGATATTTTTTTACTTAAACCATATGCATCTATTGTCTTTAACTTATATCCTGCTCTTGGGACTAAATCGTTTTCTAGTCCTCTTGTTGTACCTATAAAAATTATTTCTGAGTTTTTTTGTTCTTGTTTTATTTTGTTTGCAATAGCAAGTCCTGGATTTATATGACCTGCTGTTCCTGCTGCTGCAATTATAACTTTCATAATTTTCCTCCTAAAAAAGAAAAAGAGATAGTCCATTTAAGATGTGTCCACAAAGGATGTTTCCTGTTGGACATTTTGTTCATTTGGGACAGAGGTCCAATATTATTTTTTGTATATTAAAAAATTTTATTTTTAGGTCTCTCTCCCAAAAGGCTTCTCTCTTTTTTTCTTTCCTTATTTTGCTCCTGCACGTGAAATGTTGAGTAGTACTCCCATCTCACATAGTAAAATAAATAATGCTGTACCACCGGTAACTAAAGAATGGTAATGGCATTCCTGTTACTGGCATTGATGATGTAACAACTGCTACATTTATTATTACTTGTATTGCTACTAGTGCTGTAATTCCAATGGCAAGTAAACTTCCAAACATGTCTGGTGCTTTCATTGCAATTAGTATTCCTCTCCAAATAAATATTGCAAATAGTATTAATACTACTGTACAGCCTATAAATCCTAGTTCTTCTGCTAATATTGAAAAAATAAAGTCATTATGTGGTTCTGGTATGTATAAATATTTTTGTTTACTATCTCCAAGTCCTACTCCAAATAGTCCTCCTGAGCCTATTGCATATAATCCTTGAATAACTTGCCATCCTTCATCATCTAAATATTTCCAAGGGTCTAAGAATGTGACAAATCTTTCTAATCTATATGGAGAAAATGCAATTAATGCTGCTAGTGCTGGAACTCCTGCTCCTAGTCCAGTAAATAGAAAATGTTTAAATTTGCATCCTGCAACAATTAGCATTACACATACTATTCCTATTATAACAACTGAACTACTTAAGTGTGGTTCTAATAATAACAGTCCTATTATTGGTGCTAAAAATAGCATATGTTTTATTAGTCCTTTTCCATATAGTTGTAATTGGTCTCTATTTTTTACTAATATTCCTGCATAGAATACTATCATTAAAAATTTTACCATTTCTGATGGTTGAATTGATAATGTTTCAGTAACATATATCCATCTTTTTGCTCCATTTACTTCTCTACCAATTGCTAATACTGCTACTAATAGTATCAATGATATCCACCAAGCATGTTTGTAAAATTTTTGGTAAAAACGATAATCAATTTTGGAAATAAATGACATGGTAATTATTCCTAAAATTGCAAATATTAATTGTTTAGAAAAATATGAATAACTGTTTCCACTTTCTGATAGGGCTGATGGTGAACTTGCTGATAAAACCATTACTAGACCTATCCCTAATAGCAACAATATCGTTATTACTAGTGTAAAGTCTATTGGATTGTTTAAAAAGCTTGAAAAACTTTTTTCTTTTTTCTTTTTTGCCATTTATAATCCTCCATTTTTATTTATATACTATTTATCTTAAATTATCTTTAGTCCTACAAAGCATACAACTAAAGTTATTATAGAGAAAATAGTTACTACTTTATTTTCCCTCCATCCTGATAATTCAAAGTGATGATGTAGTGGTGCCATTTTAAATATTCTATTTCCTGTTTTCTTAAAATATGCCACTTGTATTATTACAGATAGTGTTTCTAATACTGGTATTATTGCTATTAATATTAGTAATAATGGCATTTTTAGATATAATGCTATTCCTGATATTACTCCCCCTAGCATTAATGAACCTGTATCTCCCATAAATACTTTTGCTGGATGTAAATTAAATATTAAAAATCCTAGTGTTGCTCCTATTGCCATACTTCCAAATGTTGATACTTCATATAATTGATTTTTAATTCCTATTACTGTTAAGCATGTTATAATAATTGCTGAAACACTTGATGATAGTCCATCTATTCCATCTGTAAGGTTTATTGCATTTGTTGTAGCTAGTATAACTATTATTGCAAGTGGAATATATATATATATTGGAATTTCCATATATGTTTTTAAAATTGGTATATATGTTTGTGTTCCTAATTTTATTCCTTCTACTAAAAATAATACATATGCAACTGCTATAATTAATAGTCCTAGCATTTTGTAACTTGGCTTTAGTCCTTCTGTGTTTTTTAATACTAATTTTTTAAAGTCATCTATAAATCCAATCATTCCAAATCCAATTGTTATTAATAATAATGGTAATAATTTTTTCCCTAATTCTTCATTGCCTGTCATTGCTAAAAATATGTATGAGCATGTTACAGCAATGATAATTGATATTATCATTATTATTCCACCCATTGTTGGTGTTCCTTGTTTTTTTAAATGTGATGCTGGTCCATCGTCTCTTTCTATTTGGCCTACTTTTAATTTTTTCAATATTGGTATTGTTATTAGCCCACAAATTACTGATATTGCAAATGTTATTAGCAATACTTTTATTTCAAAATCCAATTTTATCAAACCCTTCTATTTTTTTGCTTATGTTTTTATTTCATTTTGTCTATAATGTCTTTTACTATTATTCTTTCATCAAAAGAAAGTTTCTCACCATTTATTTCTTGATAAGGTTCATGTCCTTTTCCAGCTAAAATGATGATGTCTTTTTTGTTAGCCATTTTTATAGCATTTTCAATTGCTTTAATTCTATCAACTACTACTTCATATTTTCCTTTTGTCTTTTTTATTCCAGATTCTATTTGTTCAACTATTTTTTGTGGTTCTTCTGTTCTAGGATTGTCTGATGTTATTATTGTGTAGTCTGCTATTTTTCCTGATATTTCTCCCATTATTGGTCTTTTTCCTGCGTCTCTATCTCCTCCACATCCAAATACAGATATTACTTTTCCTCTTGTATAGCTTTTTGCTGCTTGTAATATGTTTTGTAAGCTTTCTGGTGAATGAGCATAATCTATCATTATAGTTAATTCTTTTTTATTATCAACTAGTTCTGATCTTCCAGGAACTCTTACTTCTTCTAATGCTTGTTTTATTATTTCTGGTGATATTCCAAATTTTTGTGCTACACATATTGCTGCTAATGAATTATAAACACTAAATCTTCCTGGTATTCCTGTTTTTACTCTTTCATTTCTATCTGTTATTTTAACTCTAAAGTCAACATATGAATTTGTAATTGTTATGTCTTTTGCTAATACATTTGCAAAATTGTCAATTCCATATGTTACAATGTTACTGTCTGGAAATTTTCTTGGTATTTTGGCTGATTGCAAGTCATCTGCATTTACTATTCCTGTTTTACACATTTCAAATAGTTTTAATTTTGAGTTTAGATAATCTTGCATGTCTGGATGTTCTTTTTCACTTATATGGTCTTCTGAGAAGTTTGTGAATAATACTATGTCAAATTGGCATCCATCTACTCTATGTAGTTTTAAACTTTGTGATGATACTTCCATTACTACTACTTCTACTCCACTGTCAACCATTTGTCTAAATGTTTGTTGTAGTTCTAAACTTTCTGGTGTTGTTCTATCACTTTCTTTTATCTTCTTACCATTTATATATGTTGCAATTGTTCCAATTAGTCCTACTTTTTTTCCTGCTTTTTCTAAGATTTCTTTTATCATGAATGTTGTTGTTGTTTTTCCTTTTGTTCCTGTTACTCCTATTAATTTTAATTGTGCTGATGGGTTTCCATAGAAGTTTGATGAACAAATTGCTAGTGCTTCTCTTGTGTCTTTTACCATTAAAATTGTTATATCTTCTGGGATGTTTAGTGCTTTTATATCACATCCTTCTTGTAACATTACACAACTAGCTCCATTTTCTATTGCGTTTTCCACAAATTGATGTCCATCTGTTGAAAATCCTTTTATTGCTATAAACATATATCCTTCTTTTACTTCTTTTGAGTTTTTTTCAATTCCTTTTATGTCTATGTTGACATTTCCTTTTGCTTTTATTCCTTCTAATCCTACTAATATTCTTTTTAATTCCATTTAGAATCATCCCTTCAATTTAATATGTGTTAGTAGCAAATTTTTGCTTCTAATTTTTTTACATTATATAACTAATTTGTTTTTTTGTATAGGGTTTTTGGGATTTTTTTATCATAAAAACAAAGCTTCTTTTTTTATTTTAATATTTAATATATATTTTGCTTCCTTTATTAATAATAACTCCACTTTTTGGCGTTTGTTCAGATATTACTGTGTTTTCTTTATCTAATTCTTCTGTTTCATTTTCTATACTGAGTTGTAATTCATTTTCTTTTAAAATCTTTTGTGCTTCTTTTATACTCAATCCCTCAATATTTGGTGTTTCTATTTGTTCTACTTGCTCTATTTCATCTTGATTTCCTTGATTCACTTCTAAATATGGTAATATTTCACTGAAAACTTGCCCTCCTACTGGTGCTGCAACACCTCCTCCTTGGTGTCCCCCTTCTCCTGTTGGATTATATAATGTTACAAGAACTACTACTTGTGGGTCTTCAATTGGTGCAACTCCTAAAAAAGATGTTACATATTTGTTTGTATTTACTCCATCTTCTGAAGTTCCTGTTTTTCCTCCTATCCTGTATCCTGCTACTTTTGCATTTTTACCAGTTCCTTCTGCTACAACAGATTCCATCATGCTTAAAACTTTTTCTGAGGTTTCTTTAGATATTGCTTTTGATTTTATTTGAGGTTGTATTTCTGTTTTTTCTCCTGTTTGACTATTAATAGTTGCTTTAACTACTCTAGGCTGAATTAAGTCTCCTCCATTTGCTATTGCTGATACTGCTGTAACTAACTGAATTGGTGTAATCTCAAATCTTTGGCCGAAACTTATTGTTGCAAGTTCTACAGGTCCTGCTTTGTTTTCTGCCAAAAATATGCTTCCTGCTTCTCCTGGCAAATCGATTCCAGTTCTTTTTAATAATCCAAATTTCTCTAAATAGCTATAATAAGTGTGCACACCCATTTTTTGTCCTAGTCCTATAAAAACTGGATTACATGAATTCATCAATCCTTGTCTTAAACTTTCTGAGCCATGTGGTCTATAATATCTCCAACATTTTATTCTTACACCTGCAACTTCTATTCCTCCAGTACAGCAGAATTGTCCTTCTTTGTCTATATCAGTTATAATTCCCTCTTCTAATGCTGCTGATGATGTTATAGTTTTAAATGTTGAACCAGGTTCATATGTATCAGTAATTGCTCTATTTCTCCATACTGCTTGTAAGCTCTTTGTTTTTGAGCTTTGGTCTTGTGTATCCCAAATCCCTTTCAGTTCTTCTGTGTATGCTGAATATGGTTCATTCAAATTGTAATCTGGATATGTTGCCATTGCTAAAATATCTCCATTTTGTGGATTCATGACAACAATATTTCCTCCATCTGTACATTTATTGTCTATGCATGCTTCTTCTAAATATTTTTCAACTATTGATTGTATATTCATATCAATTGTCAGAACTATATCATCACCATTTATTGCTGCTACATATGATTCTCCCTCTTCTCCAATTTCTCCTCCTTTTGCATCTGTATGTCTTTTTATTGCTCCTTTTGTTCCAGAAAGTACTTTGTCATATTTAGCCTCTATTCCATCTAATCCTTGATTGTCACTTCCACAAAATCCTATAATTTGAGATGCTAAGTTATTATTGGGATAATATCTTTTTGTATCTTCATCTATATTTATTCCTGTTGTTATATTGTTTTCTTCTATCCATTTTCTGAGTTCATCTGCTTTTTCTTTTTCTATTTTTTTTGCAATTGTTTCTATTGAGCTTCTTTTTGATACTTTTTTTAATGTTTTTTCATAATCTAGTTCAAAAATTTCTGATAGTTTTTTTGCTACTTTTTCTTTGTCCTCTTTGCTTATATTTCCTGGATTAACAGTTACAGTTTCAACACTACTACTTTGTGCTAATACTTGACCTGTTGAATCATATATTGTTCCTCTTTTCGGATTTATTGCTCTATCTAATGTTTGTTGTTCATATGCCATTTTTGATAATCTTTTTCCATCTATTAATTGAATATATCCTAATCTTAATATTAATAATATGATTATTAAAAATACTATAAATAGTACTGTTCTCATTCTTTTTTTTGTTGATAAATTTATTTTTATCATAAAAACACCTCTAATAATATTTATTAGAAGTGTTTAATTTTATTCTTATTAATTATATTAAAAATTAAAGATTTTATCTGCTATTTCTTCCCACCAACTTTTTTCTTCTTTTATAACAATTTTTTCAGAAGCTGATTCTACGTGGTCTTTTTTAGGAAGTGTAACATATATTGTTTGTTTTCCACTTAGTTTTTGCATTCCAAGTTCTTCTTTTGCAACTTTTTCAATATTATATAAGTTTAGACTATTTTCTATGCTTACTTTTAATTGTTCATTTTCTTTTTGAAGTGCTGCAAGTTGCTTTTTTTGTTCTTGTATTTGATTGAATTTTTTATCTATTTGAGAGTTTCTACAACTTATGGTTAATAACAATAGAAATAAACTGGCAACTGTTATTGTCATTTTTAGTTGAGTTTTTCTTTGCTCTTTAGATACCTTTACTTGCTGTCTTGGTAAGTCTTCTACAATTTTTAGTTGTCTTTTTTGTGGAACTTTTTTTGTTCTTTTATTGTAATCAGGATTAGTTTTTCTTGGGCTTGTACCATATTGATATCTTTCCTGTGCCATAAGTTTTTTACCTCTCTTTCTTTAGTTTTATATTTTTTCAAAAATTCTTAGTTTTGCACTTTTACTTCTAGAATTTTCTTCTTGTTCTTCTTTTTGTGCTACTATTGGTTTTTTATTAATTATATTTCCAAGTGTTTTTGCACCACATACACAGTAAGGCAAGTCACCTGGGCATGTACATTTTCCTTTTGCATCTAACATTGCATTTTTTACTGCTCTGTCTTCTAATGAGTGAAATGTTATTATACATAGTCTTCCTTGTGTTTCTAGGCTGTCTATACAGTCTTTAACTGTTTTGTATAACGGTTTTATTTCATCATTTACTTCTATTCTTATTGCTTGAAATGTTCTTTTCGCTGGATGTCCATCATTTTGTTTTGACTTTGGAATAGATTTTTCTATAATTTCTACTAATTGTTTTGTAGTTTTTATTTCCTGATTTCTTCTATATTCACATATATTTCTTGCAATTTGCCTTGAAAATCTTTCTTCTCCATATTCATATATGATGTTTGATAATTGTTCTTCAGTATATGTATTTATAACTTCTTTTGCTGTTAATTCTTGAGTTTTATCCATTCTCATATCAAGTTCATTTTCTCCCAAGTAGCTAAATCCTCTATTTCTTTCATCTAGTTGATATGAAGATACTCCTAAGTCTAATAAAATTCCATCTACTTTTTCTATTCCTATATCTTCTAAAATTTGTTTTATATTATCATGATTGTTTTTTACAAATTTTACATTTTGGAATTCTTTTAAATTTTCTTTTGCAGCTTGCAATGCTTCTTCATCTCTATCAATTCCAATTAGTAGTCCTTTTTCTGATAATCTTTTTAATATTTCTTTACTATGTCCTGCTCCTCCTAATGTACCATCTACATATATACCATCTGGTTTTATATTTAGACCATCTATACATTCTTTAAGCATTACTGGTTTATGTTTGAACTGCAATTTTTCACCTCTTTAATTTAAAGTTTCAAAGAAAACAGCTGGCAAAACTACCAGCTGTTTTTAATTTATGTTTTTTCTTTTGGTATTTTATAAATTCCTTTTGTATTTTTATCTTTAGATGTTTGCTTTTGTTTTTTATTCTTTGGTAACTTTAATCTTTGGTATTTTTTTCTTTAGTTTTTTAATTTCTTTTGTTATCTTTTCTTTTGTATTAGTATCTTTTGTGTATTTATCTTTGGTATTTTTTTCTTATGTAATTTCATCTTTTGTATTTTAATCTTTTGTACTTTTTTCTTATGTATCTATATAAGCTTTTGCAAGTTATATACCAAGCATTGTCATGTTTTCGGCAATTTCATCTACTGATATATTTTCATCGCATTTTTGCCAATTTTCTTTATTCCATATTTCTAATCTAGTTCCTACTCCAATTATTACTGCTTCTTTTTCTAGGGTTGCTACTGTTCTTAAGTTATTTGGTATTAGAAATCTACCTTGTTTATCAATTTCGCATTCAGTTGCTCCTGATAGAAAAAATCTAACAAAGTTTCTTGCATTTTTATCTGATAGTGGTAGTGATTTTAATTTTGTTTCAAAGTTTAACCATTCTTCTTGTGAAAAAGCAAATAAACATCCGTCTAACCCTTTTGTTAATACGAATTTTTCTCCAATGTCTTGTCTTAATTTTGCTGGCATTATTAATCTGCCTTTGGCATCTAGAGAATGCTCATATTCACCCATTAACACTTGATTTTCACCTCTTCCACTTTTTCACCACTTTGTACCACTTTTCTCCACTTCATGTAAATTGTAATATAACTTTTTTAATTTTGCAATAGTTTTTTGAAAATTTTTTTATTTTTTATTAGTAACTATAATTGATACTTAAATTGGCCATTAAAAAACTCCATTATAATACAATTGCAACTTTATATTACATACTTGTATTATAATGAAGTTTTTTCTTCTTTTCTCTATATTTACACAGTTAAAATTAAATGCTCCTATAGTTTTGCTATTAATAAAGTGTAGCACGTGCGCCAACGCCAACAACACTGTGAGAAGTGCTGTAACAGTTGTGATGAGAAGCTGGATGAATAGAACTATCACTGAAGAAGCATCCTCCTCTACGTGTACAAGGAAGATCACTATTAGAAGTAAGTTGTTCTAATGTCCATTCAAATTCATTACCTGCTAAATCGTAAATATTCATCTTATTTGTTTGTTCAGATGCTCCTGTTGTTAATAATTGACCGTAACTTACATTGTTTGATGTTTGGCTTGATGTTACATAGTTTTCTGTGTCTTCATCAAATGATTTCCATATATTTTCTGAATCATATATGCTTGTATTATATTTTCCGCTATTTAATATTAAACTACTGTTACTATAATTTCCCCAGTCTTTACAATTTGTTTTTGTTATTATGTTTCCTACCTTTGTGTCTATAAATTTGCATGTTAAGTCCCATTGAATTCCAAATAACAAACTTGTTGTTTTATTTACATCTGAATTCATACTATTGGCCAAAATTTGTGCTTCACTACATGTTATAAAATTATATGGTATTTGGTCTATTTTACTTACTGCTTCTCCTTTTATTCCACTTGTTTCTATTCTTGTTGTATTGCTTGCTGTGGCTGTAGCATCTCCTATTTCATATCTACTTATCCAGAACCCTCCGTTTGCAAATGTGCTACTTAACATTTTTTCGTAATTTTCTTTATATTCGTAATATGTTAGTCCACATCCATTATTTAATAACTTTTGTTCTTCAGTTAGATTAGCTGTACTTTCATTTACTAATGTTGAACCATCTAATGCATACCATTCATCTTTATAATCACTATCTCTATAATTTGTTGGAGCTGTTACATAATTTATTAAATCTGTTTCTATTGCATTATATAACTCTGTTACTGACACTTTATTTAAATCTTTATCTGGTGCATTTTCTTCTAAAGCTTTTACATTTACAAATATTGTTTTAGGTACTTCTACCCATGTCCATTCATTATTTTTATTATCTTTTATTACTATTCCTTTGTTTGCATCACCTTCAATAATTGTTATATCTCTTGGCATTGCATCTACTGGATTTGTCTTTGAATAGTCTATATTTTTAAGTGATTCTTTTATTATTTCTTTTTCATATCCATATAATAGTGAATTTTCTAATTCTTGTGCTTCTTCTGATTTATTTTTTGCTTCCTTTGCTTTTTCAAACAATCCACTTCCTGTTAGGCTTGATATTGATATTCCTGCTAAAATTAATAAAATTATTATTGTTATTACTAGTGCAATTAGTGTTATTGCTTTTTCCTTTTTTGCTTTTTTGTTCATTTCTTTTTCCTCTTTCGTTTTCTTAGTTTTCTATTTTAGTATATATTTTTTTATTTTCAGACACAAGAAAAATGACTATTTTATGTATTAACTTTTTGACATAATATTCTTTTTATTTTATATCTTTCTTCTTTAATCTTGCTGTTATTCTTTCTAATTTATTTGCTAATCATCCATTTGATTTACTTTCTAATTCTACATTTTTTCTTTTGGCATTTCTCTTAATTAGTTTTTGGAAAAATTTTTACATATTTTTGATATATTCACTTTGAAATCTCTATTTTTAAGTTGTGATTTGTAAGATATAATCTGATAGTAACACTATTAATATTAGTTAAATATTTTTATAATACTGATAATTCATTCTTTTTTATAAATTTCATTGCTATACTCAAGTTAAAAAGTGATGTTGATATTTTTAATTATATATTGTTAAATTTATTATAATCACTAATATATACAGTATGTTTATAAATTTTCATATCAAAATATACATGGTTGTAAGGATGTTTATATGACAGAAAATGAGAAAAGATTAAGGAAAAATATTGGAAAGAAAATTAAATTAGCTAGGTCTAAAACTAATTATACTCAAGAAGTTCTTGCTGAAAAGATATCATTATCTCCTAGATATATTAGTCAACTAGAACGTGGAATTGCTTTTGGTAGTGCAAGCACTATTGTTAGCTTGTGCAAGGCATTAAATATTTCTTCAGATTTCTTATTTAGTGATTTTATTGAATCTGATTCTTCTGAGTATATTTCTATGATTGATAATAAATTTCTAGAAAATTATTATCAATTGAATGAGTACAATAAAAAGGTTATTAATAGATTAACAAATGATTTAATTAAACTTCAACTTGAAGAAGATTTTAAAAATAAAACTAATGTTAATTAGTTTTGTGGTGATAGGGGGCCAGGTCTTAAATCCTCACTTTTTATGAAAAAAGTGAGGATTTAAGACCTGGCCCCCTATCACCATTTATTTTAAAAATTTGTTAAAATAGCTTATATTGATTGATATTATTTTTTTCTTATGTTATTATATTATTTGATAAAATTGTAAATAATATAATAAATATTAGGAGGTAAAAAAATGGATTTTAAAGAATGGGACAAATTCAAAAATGGAGATTGGAAATATGAAATTAATGTAAGAGATTTTATTCAAAATAACTACACTCCATATGAAGGTGATTCAAGCTTTTTAGCTTCTACAACAGAAAAAACTGCTAAATTGTGGAATGAAGTTTTAGAATTATATAAAAAAGAGAAAGAGTCAAATGGTAGTGTTTTAGATATAGATACAAAAACAATTTCAACAGTTTCTAGTCATGATGCTGGATATATAGATAAAGATTTAGAAGAAATTGTGGGACTTCAAACAGATGCTCCTTTAAAAAGAGCTATAATGCCTTTTGGAGGAATTCGTATTGTAGAAAAATCTTGTGAAGCATATGGAAAGCAAGTTGACCCAGAAGTTTCTGAAATCTTTCATAAGATAAGAAAAACTCATAATGATGGTGTATTTAGTGTATATACACCTGATGTAAGACTTGCTAGAAATAGTCATTTAATAACTGGTCTTCCTGATGGATATGGACGTGGTAGAATTATAGGTGATTATAGAAGAGTTGCACTTTATGGTGTTGATGTTTTGATTGAAGAAAAGAAAAAAGATTTAGAACTTTTAGATACAGATGAATTTAATGAAAATACAATTCGTGAAAGAGAAGAAATCTCTGAGCAAATAAAAGCATTAAATGAATTAAAAATAATGGCTTCAAAATATGGTTTTGATATTTCAAAACCAGCATCAAATTCAAAAGAAGCTGTTCAATGGTTATATTTTGGATATTTAGGTGCTATAAAAGATCAAAATGGTGCTGCAATGAGTATTGGAAGAACTTCTACTTTCTTAGATATTTATTTTGAAAGAGATTTACAAGAGGGTGTTTTAACAGAAGAAGATATTCAAGAAATAATGGACCATTTTGTTATGAAATTAAGATTAGTAAGATTTTTAAGAACTCCTGAATATAATGAATTATTTAGTGGAGACCCAGTATGGGTAACTGAAAGTATTGGTGGTATGGGTATTGATGGTAGAACATTAGTTACAAAAAATTCTTTTAGAATGTTACACACTCTAGAAACTTTAGGACCTGCACCAGAGCCAAATTTAACTGTTTTATGGTCTAATAATCTTCCTGATGGATTTAAAAGATATACATCTGATTTATCAATCAAAACATCATCTATTCAATATGAAAATGATGATTTGATGAGAATTAGCTTAGGAGACGATTATGGTATTGCTTGTTGTGTTTCTCCTATGAAAATAGGAAAACAAATGCAATTCTTTGGTGCTAGAGCAAATTTAGCTAAAACATTATTATATGCTATAAATGGTGGTAGAGATGAACTTTCTGGAAAACAAATAACACCAAAATATGAGCCTATTACTTCTGAATATTTAGATTATAATGAAGTTATGGAAAGATTTGACCAAATGATGGATTATGTTGCTAAGATTTATATAAAGGCTCTAAATGCTATTCATTATATGCATGATAAATATTCTTATGAAGCAATTGAGATGGCTTTACATGATAAAGATATTATAAGAACTATGGCATGTGGTATTGCTGGTCTTTCAGTTGTTGCTGATTCTTTATCTGCAATCAAATATGCGAAAGTAAAAGTTATTAGAAATGATACAGGATTAGCTATTGATTATAAAGTAGAAGGTGATTTCCCAAAATTCGGAAATGATGATGATAAAGTTGATGAAATAGCTATTGATATAGTAAAAAGATTTATTAGAAAATTGGAAAAACGTCAAACATATAGAAATTCAAAACATACTTTATCAATATTAACTATAACTTCTAATGTTGTTTATGGAAAGAATACTGGAAGTACTCCTGATGGAAGAACTGCTGGAACACCATTCGGTCCAGGTGCAAATCCATTACATGGTAGAGATACAAATGGTGCTTTATCTGTTATGAATTCAATTGCAAAACTTCCTTTTGAAGCTGCTGAAGATGGAATTTCATATACATTTTCAATCACACCAGGAACTCTTGGAAAAACTGAAGAAGAAAGAGTTACAAATTTAGTTACTATGTTAGATGGATATTTTAAACAAACAGGTCATCATATTAATGTAAATGTTTTTGATAGAAGTTTACTTGAAGATGCAATGGAACATCCTGAAAAATATCCTCAACTTACAATTCGTGTTTCTGGATATGCTGTTAACTTTACAAAATTAACTAGAGAACAACAGTTGGATGTTATAAATAGAACTATTCATGAGAGAATTTAAAGGAAATAAAAAAGTGGGGATAAGAGGCTAGGTCTTGGGGATAGGGGGCCAGGTCTTTAATCCCCATTATATAAAAATATATTTTAAGATAAATAATATAGTGTGATATATAATGGGGATTAAAGACCTGGCCCCCTATCCCCAAGACCTGGCCTCTGACCCCTACTTTTTTCTTGTTAGGAGTAATAAATGGATAAAAAAGACATAGATTTAAGATATTATGCTAAAGTTCATTCAATAGAATCTTTTGGAACTGTTGATGGTCCTGGAATAAGATTTGTATTGTTTTTACAAGGTTGTCATTTAAAATGTAAGTATTGTCATAATCGTGATACATGGGATATAAATGGTGGTGAATATAAATCTTTAGATGATATTTTTGATAAAATAATTAAATATAAAAATTATATTTCCCCAAATGGTGGTGTAACTGTTACTGGTGGAGAACCGCTGTTGCAAGTAAAGTTTTTAATTGAGTTATTTGAGAAATTGAAAAATGAAAATATTCATACTTGTATAGATACTTCTGGTATGGTTTCTTTAACTGATGATATTAAGTATTTACTTTCTCTTACAGATTTAGTATTGTTAGATATTAAACATATAAATACTGAAAAGTGTAAAGGTTTGGTTGGATTTAATAATGAAAAGGAATTAAATTTTGCAAGATATTTGAGTGATAATGGTATTCATATGTGGATTAGACAGGTTATTATTCCTGGATATACTGACAATGAAGAAGATTTAATAAAGTTAAGAAATTTTATTTCTACTATAAATACTGTTGATAAAGTTGAGATTCTTCCTTATCATGATATGGGTAAATATAAATGGAAAAAGCTTTGTCTTAATTATGAATTAGAAAATGTTAGACCTGCAAATAATGAAGATATTAAAAGAGCAAAAAAAATTCTAGGGATTTCCTAGAATTTTTTATTTATTTAATAACCAGTCTAATACATATATTTGCTTTATTCCATTATGAGACATTATAGCTTCATCATCCATTGTTAATAGATATTTCGGATTATGGTCTGATATAGTGTCTAATGGCAATAGTTCTCTTTTTAATGTTTGCTCATCTCTTGCAGAATAACACACTTGATAATATTCCTCCCCATTTTCTCCTATTGCTATAAAATCAACTTCAGAATCTCCATTTTTGCCAACATATACTTGGTATCCTCTTCTTAGTAATTCTAAATAAACTACATTTTCAAGTATATGTCCAGCATCTACTGGTTTATCTCCAAGTAAATAGTATCTAAGTCCTATATCACAAACATAATATTTATAACCACTTGATAAATACTGTTTTCCTTTTATATCATACCTTTCTGCTTTATATAAAACAAAACTATCTAATAATGATTGTAAATAGCTATCAACAGTATGAACCGATATTCCTCTTCCTGCAGAAGTCATTGAATTAGCAATCTTGGTTGTAGAACATAAATTTCCTATGTTATCAAACATAAATCTAGTTACACTATTTAACATTGGTATATCTATATTTCTTTTTCTTTCAGCTATATCTTTTAATATTATAGAATTATATATACTCTCTAGATAAAAGTTCCTATCTTTTTTGTCTTCAAAATTAAGAGCATAAGGAAATGAACTATTTGCAATATAATTTCTATATTTTTTTGTAAATCTGTTTCACCAACATATGATGTATATTCTTTAAATGATAATGGCATCATCTTTATTTCTATATATCTACCTGAAAGTAATGTAGCTAATTCTCCTGATAATAAATATGCATTTGAACCAGTTATATATAAATCTACATTCTTTTTTATATACAAGCTATCACACGCTTTTTGAAATTCTGGTACATTTTGTACTTCATCTATAAATATATAATTATTTTTATTTGGATTAAGTCTTTCCTCTATATAATCATATAGCTTTAAGTAATTATCTAAATCACTATAATTTCTATCTTCCAAATTTATTCTAATTATTTGGTTTTCTTCTATTCCTTGTTCTTTTAGGTAATCACAGTATAAATCAAACAATGTTGTTTTACCACATCTTCTTATCCCTGTTATAACTTTTATTAAATCTTTATCTTTAAATCTAATAAGAGTATCTAAATATTCTGGTCTCTGTATCATAATATCACCTCTAGATAAATTATATATTATTTTTTTACAGCTGTCAAATTTTGTGCATTGCAGTGCACAAAACTACATTTTTAGACATATTTATGCATTCATTTTCTTTTTAGTAAAAATAAAGAAGATTTTAGGAATTTCCTAAAATCTATTAATAATAGGAAAATGCCAATAGGCATTACACTCATTGGCATTAACACATTACCCTATTAATTTAAGCTCAACATTTTCCATTTTATATTTACCATCAACTAATTTAAATTCTACTAAAGTATTTGATAATGTTTCTTCGTTTTGTCTCAAGTCAGTTGTGAATAGGAATTTAATTTGTGGTATTTCTAATTTATTTGTTATCATTTCTCTGAAACATTCTGCCATGTGTTTTTCATCTTCACATACAAATATTAATTGTGGTATTCCTGAGAATCCTGAATCTCCTGGTATAAAGTTTTCATAGAAGTCTTTGTATAAATTCATTTTTTCTATTAATTTCTTTTCCCAGTCTTGTTCTCTTCTGAATACTTCAAATAAAAATTGTATTGATTTATTATTTTTTGTAAGTTTTACTGAACCACCTGTTGCTTTAAATACTTTTCCTAATGTTTTTGCTGTTATTGCTGGTTTAACAACATATCTTTCAAATGCTTTTACTTTTCTTAAATATGCTATTAATACTTGGTTTCCTGCTAATCTCTTTTTAATCATTGGAACTGGTTTTGTATTGTCTGATGGTTGCCATTTACATTCTATTTCTTTAGATGTTAATAAATATTTTCCCATTTTCTCTAAACAGTATATTCTATATATTCCTTTTCCTTCATCAGATGTAAAATAATATCTTGTTAATATTTTAGATTTTACTAATGCATCTAATTTATTATTTAATTTATCTTGTGATTTTGGATCAATTCCTTTTATTTCTAGCATTTGGTATAGTTGTCTTGATGTTATAAATTCAAATTCATTTACTAAGTCTAGTATAGCAAAATGTATATCTGTAATATGTCCTATATTTATCTTATGTACGATTTGGTTCATTGATACATAACCGGTCTTTACCGTCAAATGTTTTTATTTCTCCTTCTCTTATTGCAAATGGTGATACTTGTGCTTTTATTTCATTATCATTAACCATTTTTATTCCTCCTTCTTGTAAATGTTATATACATTTACATATAATAAATTTATAACTAATTTTATATAACTATTAATTTAATTTTCTTTTTGTCATAGTCAATCTTTTTTATGTATATTTCAATCTTTTCACCATAGTTTAGCCCTTCTTTATATTCCGCCATTCCTACTAAATTAGGTGTTAGTTCTATAAAAATTCCATTTTTATTTTTTTCTGTTTCTCTAACTATCCCCTTTGTCTTTGTCCCTGCTGTATAGTTTTGTACATTTTCTTCCCATGTTCCTAATGTTTCTTTATAAGACAAATTAATTCTTCCTGTATCTCTATCTATAGATTTTACCACAATATTTAGTTTTTGTCCAATTTTTATTCTTTCAAATGGTGATTTTATTCTTGCAACTGACAAATCTTCAATATGGGCTAGTCCTACAATTCCTCCTCCAATATCTATAAAAGCTCCATATTTTGTAATATTTTTTACTATTCCATTTAATGTTTGTCCTACTTTTAGTTCATTTTTTATAGAGTCTATAACATCTTTTTGTGCTTCTTTTCTAGATAATATTAGATTTCCTTTTTCTTCGCCTTTTACTTTAAACTGTACATATTTATGTACTTTTCCAATACATAAATTAGTTTTTGGTAGTCCATTTTCGTCTATATTAATTGCTTCTACTTCTTTTCTAGGTATAATTCCTTTTTTTCCGTTATCTAATTTTACATATAAATTGTAATTCTCATCACATTTTTCTACAATTCCTTGTAAAATCCCTTTTGATTCAGTTATTGTTTCATTTTTCCATCCTTCTGGAAAGAATTTAAATGTATTCATTTATTTCTCCTTTGTTTTCTTTTAGAAACTTTTATATAGTTTTCTATTTTATCAGTTTTTCTATTTCGTAATTTTTTAAATATCTCCAGTTTCCAAGTTTTAAGTCTTTTACTCCAATATCTCCTATTTTACTTCTATGAAGGGCAATAACTTTGCTTCCTATAGCTTCACACATCTTTCTAACTTGTCTATTTTTTCCTTCATGAATTGTTATTTCTAATCTTGATATATTTTTTTCTTTATCAGTTTTTAATATTTTTACTTTTGCTGGTCTTGTAGTATAATCTTCGATTTCTACTCCTTCTCTTAGTTTTTCTACTGCTTGGTTTTCTATTATTCCACTTAAAGTAACTGTGTATGTTTTTGTAATTTCATGTTTTGGATGTGTAACTTTATATACAAAATCTCCATCATTTGTAAGTATAATTGCTCCTGATGTATACATATCTAGTCTTCCGACTGGTACAATTCTTTCTTTTATCTTTATTAAGTCTAATACTGTATCTCTATTAAATTGGTCTTTTGCTGTTGTTACATATCCAATTGGTTTATTTAATAATATATATATTAATTTTTCTGTATTTTTCACTTGTTTTCCACAATATGTTATTTTATCCACAGTTGGATTTATTTTTGTTCCAAGTTCCTTAATTACTTCTCCATTTACAGCGATTTTTCCTTCTAATATCAATTCTTCGCATTTTCTTCTTGATGCTAGTCCATTATTTGCTAAGTATTTTTGCAATCTTATCTCTTCCAATGCTTTTTCCTTTCTATTCTTTTAATTTTTCATCTATAAATTTAATACAATTTTTAAAATTTTCTATTAGTTCTTCTTTTTTAAATATTATATAATTATCCTCATATTTATCTTCATTTTCATTTCTTTGAATCATATTTTGAATAAATATAATTGTATTTTCTATATCTTCTTTTGTAAATTTGAATTCTTTTAGTTCTTCACTATATTTTGTGATGTTGTTACTATAATATGGGATTACTATTTTTTCATTATTTTTTAAATATTTTGTAAAATTACTAAAGTCTTGCTGTTTTATTTTTACTGCGTCATTCCAATGTACAATTTCTGTTTTTCCATTATTTAGTTTAATTTTAATTAAATCTTTTTCTTTATCGAATTTTTCAAAATAATTTTTATATGTATAATCATTCCAAAAATAATCTGTTAATAAATGACAATAGTATCCTTTTATAATTGGATTTTTCATTTTTTCTTTATATTCATTTTTAAATTTATATATATTTGGTAATGGGATAGTAATTCCATTTATTGTTTTAATATGTGGATAATGTGTTTGATAATCTGTAATAATTTTAGATACTTTTTTAACATTGTGTCCTTCTAAAATATCTGGCATAATATTAGCAAATATAAATTCATTTTTCTCACATTCTTGTTTTATTTTGTTAGCTGTTACCAAATGCGTAATCCATGATGGCATAATTATACTCCTGTTAATTTTTATTTTTTAATTCTTTTATTATATTTTCAAAGTATTCTGGCAATGGTGCTTCTATAAACATTTCTTTTTCTGTAATTGGGTGTTTGAATTTTAAACTTTTTGCATGTAAACATTGCCCTTGTATATTCCATTCGTTTTTCCCATTTGAATATACAGTATCTCCAACAATAGGATATCCTATTTGTGTTAGATGTACTCTTATTTGATGCGTTCTTCCTGTTTCTATTTTTACTTCTAAAAGGCTATATTTATTAAATCTTTCTATAGTTTTAAAATGTGTAATTGCATTTTTTCCATCTTTAATTACTGCCATTTTTTTTCTATCTTTTGGGCTTCTTCCGAATTGGCATATTTATTGTTGCTTCATTTTCTTTGACATATCCTTTTACTAAAGCTATATATGTTTTCTCTACTTCATGATTTTTTATTTGCTCACTTAAGTTTATATGTGCTTTATCGTTTTTTGCTATCATTATAACTCCTGATGTGTCTTTATCTAGTCTATGTACTATCCCTGGTCTTATTTCTCCACCTATTCCAGATAATGATTCTTTGCAAATTGCCATTATGGCATTTACTAGTGTTCCATCTGGATTTCCATTTGCTGGATGAACTACGATTCCTTTTGGTTTATTTACAACTATTATGTCTTTATCTTCATATAAAATGTCGATTGGTATATCTTGGGCTTGTAATGAAATTTCTTTTGGTTTTTCATCTTCTATAGTAATTTCATCGTTTTCTTGTATTTTATATGATACTTTTGTCTTTTTTCCATTTATTAATATTTTTTCATTTTCTATTAGTCTTTGTATATTAGTTCTAGAAAATTCTGTGTTTATTGCTAAATATGCATCTATTCTTTTTCCAATATCTATTTGCTTAACATGTATTGTTTTAAATTCTATTTTATTTTCCATTATGATTTGCTCCGTTCATTGCATTTTTCAATAATTTATATTTCTTTTAATCTTTCATAAATAATAAAATTATCATCTGAATATAGCTCTTTATATTTATTATCTTTTGTTTTTGTAATTATCATATTTGTTTTTGATTTTTTACTAATAATAAAATGTGTTATTTCATATTTTTCAAATGTGTCTTCATAGAATTTAGATATTGATGATGTATTTATGAAATCTGAGAATATATCTTCATCTTCATTTCCACTAAATTCTGGTGCATATAAGTCTGCTCTTGAGTCTATAAATACTGGTATTCCTCTAAATAACATATAACTTCCATAATTATATTCATTATAAAACTTTGCAGTAGTTAAGTCTATATTTTCTAATATATAATCACATGCTTCTACTGGATATGAGTTGCTATTAACATAGTTATCATTAAGTTTTGGTTTTATTGAATCAAAGCTTAATAGTGCCATTAAAAGTGTTACTGAAATTATAACTCCAATGTTTTTTGATGCTTTTTCTGCTTCTTCTATTCCATTTTTTGTATATCTTTTTATTAAATCTATAATTATTCTTGTGAATATTACTGCTCCTATTAATGCAAACATTGATTGTTGTCTTCTAGTTGATAACATTAAATAACATAATCCTGAAATCATAAATAAATCTGATAATTTTATTTTTGCTTTTGTGAATATTAATATTGATAAAAGTATAATTAGCATGCACATTGTATCTTTTGAATTTATTAATGTCATTGGTAAGTGTTCACTAATATTTTGTGTTGTATTTCCTTGCATAGTTTTGTATAAATATGTGTATGGTGTATCTCCTATTGGAGTTAATAATCCTGCTAGTGCACATATTATCATTATTATAATTAAAAATTTCACATTTTTATTTCTTTTTATTATTATTTTATATGGGTTTCTTTTTTCTTTATCTCTTTTTATTTTTATTTTTGATACTGTATTTTCTATTTCTTCAAGTTTTAATTGTATTTTTTGTAGTTTTTCTATATCTATTTTTCTTTTGTTTCCTATTTTAATTTTTGTTTTTAATACAAATATTTTGATTTTTCTGTAAATAATTGTATCTGCAATTATTGCTATAAAGTATTCTGCTATATATGGTAAGAATAATACAAAGAAAAATGGCCATGTTGCTGTATGTAAATTAGCAATTAGTATTGAAATTGCTATAAGTAATATTCCATATATTGCTTTTCTGTTTTCTATAAATTTTTCTATACAGAATAGTTCCCATATAAATAATATAAATGTTACTAGTTGTGCTCTTGCTGTAATGTAGTCTTGTAAAACATATAGTGTTCCTATTGTTATTATAAATGATATTGATTTTACTTTAGTTAATCTTGAAGTAACTAAAAATATTGATATTCCTAATACTGCTGATAAAATGCATGTTGTTATATATATTCCTTTAAACCCTGCTATAGAATATATTAAATATGTACATAAGTCATATAACCAATGTGGATATGTATAACTTAAGTTTTCGTGCCATGAAAAATGGTCCATCATATCTATTCCAGATTCTTTTATAAGTTCTCCTATTTTGATTGTATAATATGTATCATTTTGAAATGTTACTGGTGTTATGCATATACATAAGATTGTTATTAATATAATTGCTACAATTGTAAAATTTACATTTATCTTTTTTCTTGTTTTTTTATTATCTTTTTTTTCATTAATTTTATTTTTGCTTTTTATTTCTTTTTCCATTTTGTTTTTACCTCTCTTCTAATTTTAACAAATTATATCAAATAAAAATGAAAAAAGCTACTTTATTTAAAATTTTGGATACAAAAATATTAATATTTTTTTAATGTATATTTAATATTTTATTTTTATGGTATAATTGTTTTATATTTTTTGATAAGGTTTAAAATTTTTTAATTTAATTGTATTTATATACTGATAATTTAGTTATATTAGAATATTAAATTGTATATGTTGTTTGTTTTGATAAGCATATAGATATTGATAGTACTATAAATAAACTAGAATATAAAGTTACTTAAAGCTCTAATTGTCATTTTTTGAGAAGATATTAATTTAAATAGACTAGAATATAAAGCGTTTACCTACTTTGCTACACATCTGCGAAGGACTAATATTAATTTAAATAGACTAGAATATAAAAGTGTTTGATACAAAATTACCCTTTTTCCATGGTACATATTAATCTAAATAAAAGTTGCCAAAAGGGAGTTTCCTTTTGGCAACTTTTATTTATACAGCTTGTTGATTTTCATCTTCATTAATTTCTGTTGTATCAATTTCTTCAACTACTTCTAGACTTCCAATTGATACTTCATAAGCTACTCTATTTTCAACTGTTCCATCTTCATGTTTCTTTTCATACATTCTTGATTGAACTCTTCCTACTATTCTTACTTTTGTTCCTACTTCTAAGTTTTGGCAGAATCTTGCATTTCTTCCCCATGCTATTGTTGGGATATAATCTGATTTATTATATGCTCTATTTACTGCTAATAATATATCTGCTATTTCTCTTCCAAATGGTGTTTGTCTATATATTGGTTTTTTGCATATATACCCTACTAAGACAACTTCATTTGTTATAATATCTTTTTTTACAATTTCATTTTCTTCTTCTTCATTATTTTCTTCAACTTCGATAACATCTTTAGCAAATACTGTTAGTATTAGTCTATTTTTTTCATTATCATAACTGTTGTATGACCTAAATTGTCCTTTTACTAATAAGCTTTTACCTTGTGTTAACATTTCATCTGTTATTATTCTTTCTGAAACTGTTATTGGTATAATATCTGCGTTTCCACTTAATCTTGCTATTTCTAAGTTAAATACATAAAAGCTTTCTCCATATATTTCATGGCTGAATTTTTTTTCTCCTGTAACTTTTCCAACTAATGTTAAATAGTTGTTTTCTAAATAATTTGTATCCAATTTTTTTCCTCCCTATTTTATATTTGTATACAAAACTACTTTTTTATTTGTAATTTTGTATAAGTTATCTGCAGTTTTCTTTTTACAGCTAACTTAATCAATTGTACATTTATCTTTTTGCTTTCTCTTTTTATTACATTTTTTATTATACATCATTTTTTTGGTTTTGTCTACATAAAAAGTTAAATTTATTTAAAAAATGTAGTTTTTTCCAATTATCTCATTTATTATTTTTATATAATTATGTACATTCTTTAAATTTTTATACATTTTTTATCTTATTGATAAACTCTTTTTATCTGTGTTTAAAATTTCTTTCAATTGTTTTTTATTTGCATTCCTGTTGAATCAATTTTATAATTATTTTCATATATCATATTTGAAATCGGGACTACTTCATATCCCTTTTGTTTTATATTTTTTAGTAACATATCCAATGAATCTGCTGTATGTTTTGTTCCATTATGTGTTAATATTATATCTCCTTTTGATATTTTTGAGTCTAATCTGTTCCACATTTCATTTCCTGTAAGTCCTGTATAATCTAATGTATCTAAACTCCATTGGATTGTATAATATTGCTTATCATTTGCTGCTTTTATAACAGTATTATTGTATTCTCCATATGGTGCTCTATATAATTTAGTTCTTTTTCCTGTTATTTTTTCTATTTTATCATTGCTTGATTCTATTTCTTTAATATTTTGTTCATATGATAAATTATTAACATGTGGATGTGTATTACTATGGCTTCCGTATTTCGTGTCCTGCATTGTTTATTTTTTCTACATATTCTGGGAATTTTTCAATCCAGTCTCCTACCATAAAGAATGTTATTTTTACATTATTTTGTTCTAATACTTCTAATATTTTGTCTATATCATCTGCATTCCATGCACAATTCATTGTTAATGCTACTTTGTTCTCTTCTGTTTTTACTTTATATATTGGTAATAGTTTTTCTGAGTTTGCACTAGTCTCTATTGTTTTACCTGGTACTAAATTTATATTACTTGCTACATAAAATAGTAATACTACTGTTAATATTGATACTAAATATGTATAAATTTTTTCTTTACTAAATACTAAAAACATCTTTTTCCTCCTGTTCTATTCTATACATTTTTATGATACTTTTTTTATTTTATTCCATTATTTATTATATAATCATGTAATTTTTGTGCATTTAGTAGTTCCATATTGCTATTATCCTCAAAATTTATAGATATAATATTTTTTTCAAGTACTCTGCTGTCAATTGATTCTTTTTTAAATTGATTTAATATTGTAGATTTTCCTGAACGTCTTATACCATTTAAAACTTTTATTATTCTCTTATCTTTATACGAATTTAATTTATTCATATATTGTTCACGATATATAACTTTTTCTTTCATTTTTATCAAGTTTTTGCTCATTACAGCAAAAACTTATATACTTTAATATTTTTTTATCTATTATTGCATTTTATTGTATTGTTTTATATTTAAATAAGGTAAGTTAAATTATAATATCTAACTCACCTTATCATTACAATATTTTTTATTGATTATTCATTAAAATAGTCATTTATTCCATTAAAAATACCCCAAGCTAATCTATTTTGATATTCATCATCTAATAATTGTTGTTCTTCTTCTGGATTAGATAAAAATCCGCATTCTACTATTGATATTGGTATTTCTACATGTTTCATTATATATACAGTGTCTAATTTCATTGCCACCCTTTTATTTTCTTTTTGAATTGAATCATTCAAATTTAGTTGTATTTTTTTTGCAAGATTTATACTTTTTTCATTTTTTGAATTGTAAAAACATTGCCATCCCCAGTATTGTTGTTGTGGTATTTTATTTAAATGAATACTTACAAATAAATCTGCTGATGAACTGTTTCCTATTTTTACTCTGTTTCTTATATCTGAAATTTTCTTTTCTCTTAATGTTGTTTTGTCTAAATCATAAATTGCATTTTCGTCTGAACGTGTTAATATTACTGTACATCCACTTTGCTCTAATAAGTTTTGAACTTTTAATGCTATTTTTAAATTTGTTTCCGCTTCTGTTGTTCCTCTACTGCTTTGTGCTCCGTTCATCTGGAACTCCATGTCCTGCATCAATTACAATGGTTCTTCCTGATACTGGTGTTGCTGTTGTTGCTTTTATTTCTTCATCTACATTAATTCTCGTTCCTTCATATGCATATGCAAATATTGCTAATAGTATACAAATTATTATAAAACTTAATCTTTTTCTATTGATTATATACATTTTATCTCTCCTTGTATAATAATATAATTTTGGACTCTTTCTTAAATAAAAAAACTCCTAATATAAAATATTAAGAGTTTTTTTATTTTATTCTTTTTTTGTATATATTAATTTTTATCTTATTTATTATTTTACTAATACTCTTTATTAACTATCTGTACTAGGATATTTTTAGATTTTGCTATTTATTAATTATTATATCAATAAATTAGTATAATACATTTCTTTACTTTGTATAAAAAAAATTATATAATATTAAAATAAAATTAATTTTAGGAGTTTTTATGATAAGAATTAGTAATATAAAAATTTATGATGATATTTCTGACGAGTCAGTTTTTAATATCGTAATTCAGAAATATAAAATATTAAAATCTAATATTAATGAATGGTGTATTTCTAAGAAGTCTATTGATGCAAGAAAAAAAGATGATGTTCATTATTCATATTCTATTGATATTGATATTAAAAATGAGGAAAAATATTTAAAAAATAAAAATATTTCTAAAGTAAAAGAATTTGTTAAATTTAATATTTCTCATAAATTAGAAAAAAGCATTAACCCTGTTATTGTTGGAGCTGGTCCAAGTGGATTATTTGCTGCTTTAACTTTTGTTAAAAATGGTTATAAGCCTATAATTATAGAACAAGGTGAATGTGTTGAAAAAAGGAAACAAACTGTTGATAATTTTATAAACAGAGGTATTTTAAATACATATTCTAATGTACAATTTGGAGAAGGTGGTGCTGGTACTTTTTCAGATGGTAAGCTTACTACTGGTATAAATTCTCCTTATTGTAGAACTGTTTTAGAAGATTTTGTTAAATTTGGTGCCCCAGAACAAATTCTATATTTGACAAAGCCCCATATTGGGACTGATAATTTAATTAATATTATTAAAAATATGAGAGAATATATTATTTCAAATGGTGGACAATTTTTATTTAATACTAAATTTATAGATTTTGAAACTGTTAATAATAGTATTTCTAAAATTTCTATTTTGCATTTAGATACTAATTTAGTTGAGACTATTGATACTAATGTTCTTATACTTGCAATTGGTCATAGTTCAAGAGATACTTTTAATAAGATTTATGATAAAGGATTATTATTAGAGCCTAAAAATTTTTCTGTTGGTGTTAGAATAGAGCATCTTCAAAGTGAAATAGATAAATCTCAATATGGAACAATTACAAAATTAAAATTGCCTGCTAGTGATTATAAATTAGCTTATCATAGTCCTACTGGTCGTTCTTGCTATACTTTCTGTATGTGTCCTGGTGGAACTGTTATGCCTTCATCCAGTGAAATAAATACTATTGTTACAAATCGGTATGAGTTATTTTGCTAGAAATGGTAAAAATGCAAATTCTGCTGTTTTAGTTAATGTAACTCCTAATGATTTTGGAAGTAATCACCCTTTGGCTGGAGTTGATTTTCAGAAAAGTTTAGAAGAAAGGGCTTTTGTTCTTGGTGGTTCTAATTACTTTGCTCCTGTTCAGAGATTTGAAGATTTTGAAAAAAATGTTAAGTCTGAATTTATTGGTGATATTGTACCATCTTATAAGCCTGGTTATACATTATCTAACTTAAATGAAATTATGCCTGAATTTGTATCTTCTACATTAAAGGATGGAATAAAATATTTTGATACAAAGTTAAAAGGATTTGCAAATCCTGATAGTATTTTAACTGGTATGGAAACTCGTAGTTCTTCTCCTGTTAAAATTTTGAGAAATGAAAACTTAGTTTCTAATATTTCTGGTATTTATCCCTGTGGTGAGGGAGCTGGTTATGCAGGTGGTATAATGTCTGCTTCTGTTGATGGCATTAAGTGTGCAGTTGCAGTGATTGAGAATAACGTTACATAATTCTATTGACATCTTATGTAAATAGTATTACAATATATTCGTAACTAAAAGTATCGCACTTTGTGAAGACTTCACAAAAAATTTTGGAGGTAAAACATGAAAAATCTTTTTAACTTTGCTGTTACTAGTCGGAAGTCTGTAAAAGGCACTCTTCTTTTTTCTGCTATTGCAATCTCTGACGCAGATACTATTATCGGCCAGTTCGATATCAATATGCTTAAAGAAGAAAATAACTATGCTCTTTTCTTACGGTACACTCCGGCAGAATCTTCTGATTCTCTTGAATCTATTTCAAGAGTTAAGCTTACAGGAAGAGATGAAAATGAGATTCGGGAAATCTTAGAAAGCATTCCCCAGGCTCTACTTGATTCTATGTCAAAGGCTAGTACAGAAGCAGTAAAGGCTTTGCCATTTTTGCTTATGATTTCTATGTGTATCAAACCATCAACCAATTCAATTATTATACCTGAAGTGTTAGGTGGTAAGGTTAATAACGACCTTATTTGCAATATTCTTGGTGATGAATGGCTGGGAATCGAAGTAAAAATTTCGCCTGATGTTTCGGAAAAGCTTTCCTATCTGACTGATACAAAGGCAAAAAAGGGAGCTGATGAAAAAACAAAAGCGGAAATTGATGCTGATTTTGATGAGCTTATGAAGCTTTTGAATAATTGTCATTTATAAGATTTTTCAAAGAAAAAAGAGTTGTAACGACTCTTTTTTCTTATATTATTAAGTATTTTACTTTATTATCTTTTTTAAAGCTTCAATTAAATAATCAACATCTTCTTTCGTATTAAAGTCTCCAAAAGAAAATCTAATAGCTCCTTTTGATAATTCATTTGGAACTCCAATTGCAGTTAGAACATGTGATGGGTTGTTATCTCCTGATGAACATGCTGAGCCTCCTGATGCACAAATTCCTAAATTATCTAATTCAAATAGTAATTCACTTGAATCAATTCCCTCAAAACTAATATTAATATTTCCAGGTAATCTTTTTTCAGTTGTTCCATTTATATGAATATTAGAAATGTTTTCTTTTATTTGTTTTAAACAATAGTCTCTTAAGTTTCTTAATTTATTTTGATATTCTTCTAAATTTTTTTCTGCTATTTGACATGCTTTTCCTAAAGCTACTATTTGTGCAACATTTTCAGTTCCTGCTCTCTTATTTTTTTCTTGATGTCCTCCATCTATAAATCTTTCAAACTCTATTCCTTTTTTTACATATAATGCGCCTACCCCTTTTGGTGCATATATTTTATGTCCTGATAATGATAACATATCTATATTCATTTTTTGTACATCTATTGGTATATTACCTACTGCTTGAACAGCATCTGTGTGGAATATAATATTATTTTTGTGTGCTATTTGTGCTATTTCTTCTATTGGTTCAATTGTTCCAATTTCATTATTTGCAAACATGACACTAATTAAAATAGTGTCCTTTCTAATAGAATTTTTTAAAGTCTCTAAATTTACAAATCCATCTTTATTTACATCTAAATATGTTATATCAAATCCATTTTTTTCTAAACTTTCACAACTATTTAGTATTGCTGGATGTTCTATTTTTGAGGTTATAATATGTTTTCCTTTGTTTTTATTTTTATATGCAATTCCTTTTAATGCCATATTATCACTTTCTGATCCACAACTTGTAAAATATATTTCTTCTGGTTTGCAATTGATTAAAGATGCTACTTTTTTTCTTGCTTCTTCAATTGCTCTTTTTGCATTTCTTCCAATACTATAAATTGATGATGGATTTCCATATTCAATGCTTAAATATGGAAACATTTCTTTTAAAACTTCTTCTTTTATTCTAGTTGTTGCACTATTGTCAAAATATCTAATATCCATAAAATACCTCTTTTCTTTTTATATTATATTCAGTTTGTGTCATTGTTGCTAATTAGATTTTTGATTTTATCTATATTATTTAGTGTTTGTCTATACCCATATTTATAACAATCATCTAGTTTTTCTATTTCTAATAATCCAGTTTTATCTGTTTGTATTGTTAATATCATATCACTATTATTTAAGTTTTCTTCTGATACTTTATTTCCCATTATATCTATTGACCTCATTACTATATCCATTATGTTACTTTCTTCATTAATATCATCTGCTTTGAAATTCACACTAATTATTTTGTCCGCTCCTAGTTTTTTTACTTCTAAAGATGGAACATTATTTAAAATTCCTCCATCTAAAAATTTATGTGTTTTATATTCACATGGACTAAATGCTATTGGAAAACTACTACTTGCTCTTATTGCTTTCCCTATTGATATTTCTGTTATATATTTTGTTTTGTCATCTGTCTTTTCAGGTATTTTATTTGTAAAAATATATTCTTTTGATTCTTGTACATCTACTGCTGGGATACTTATTGGCATTTTTATATCTGTTATATTTTTTATTCCCTTTCTTAATGCAACTTCATTAAATCCTTTTTCTATTTCTTCTCCTGTATAAAATCCTGAAAAACGTGTTTTTTTATTTGTTACAAAACTTCCTAAACTTGTTATTGTTGAGAAAGAGTTTTGATTGACTAAATCTTTTGCATATTTTTTAAATAGTATATAAATATAATATGGCGAATATCCCATTGCATATAATGTTGATATTATACTTCCTGAACTTGTTCCTCCAATAACATCTATTTTTATGTTGTTTTCTTCTAATGCTTTTAATACTCCTGCATGTGCTATTCCTCTTATCCCTCCACCTGATAATGCTAATCCAAGTTTCAAATTCTTTCCCTCTTTCCTTATTAGGATTAGGGGACGGTTCTAAAATCCTTATTTTATTTTCATAAAATGGGATTTTAGAACTGTCCCCTAATCCCATATTATTAATTATGTTTTAAGTATTTACTATTTTTTATGAATTTAAACGCAAAAAAGTTCCTCACATTCATGTGAAGAACTTTTTATTTTTTATTTAGTATAATATATTTCTCCATTTCCATAGATTACTTGATAATACTCACCTATAAATATTGGTTCATTTGTATTTAACTCATATGATGGTTCTATTATAATTTTTCCCTCTTTATTTATAACTCCCCATTTTCCATTTTCTTTTATTCCAGCAAAACCATATTTATTTACTTCTGTAACAGTTTCATATTTGTTTTCAAGTATTTTATTTCCATTGATATCTACAAATCCCCATTTATCTCCTGATTTTTTTGCAAATATTTTGTTGTTGCTAAATATTTCTGTATTTTTTACTTCTTTTCCATTTTTTGATATGTATTTTATTTCTTTATCATTATACAATTTTATATATTGTTCATTATTTTCTATTCTTGCATTTTTTAATTCACATACTTTCTCCATTTTGTTAGAATATATTTCTGTATTGTTTGTACTGTTATTTTTTGCTTCTATCATATCTGTGTTTTCTATTTTTTGTATTGAATTATAATTAAACTCTATTTTATCTTGTTCATTATCATCTATAATTCCTAATTTTCCATTTTCATTACATGCTATAAAGTAATTATTATATAAGTATTGAATATATGTATATTTATTTTTTGTTATTTCTTCATTATTTTTGTATATGCTATATGTTGTTTTTCCTTCTGCTGTTTGTATATATATTTTGTATTCAGTATCTTCTATATTTATTATAGCTAAGTCCTTACTCATATTAGTTTCTTTTCCTTTTGAATCAAATATTTTTATATTTTCATCATTTGATGTTGCATATATATATTCTCCTGTTGTATCTATTTGTTTATATTCAAATGGTATAATTATTTCTCCATTTATTGATATTACTCCATATTTTTTTCCTTTTAGTGCTATTATGCTATTTGTGTTTTCATTATATTCCAATGATTGATATTCATTTTCTATTATTTTTTTATTGTTTTTGAATAGTCCATATTTTCCATTTTCTGCACAAATTATATATATATCTTTTTCGTCAGTTTCAATTATTCTATATAAATCATTATATTTTGTTTCTATTATTTCTTTTCCATTTCCATTTACATATCCATATCTATATCCTTCTTCTGTTGTTTTGCTTACAATATATCCTGCATCTTTATATCCATTTTCTTCTATATAGAATTTGTCTGTCTCAATTTTGTCATATTTTGTTTTTACTAATGTTGCTCCTTTTATATTTATTACTCCATATTTTCCATCTTTTTTTACTATTAGTTCACCTTCTTTAAACTGAAGTGTGTCTATTTCTTCATATATTGCATTTGTTATCTTTTTTCCATTAAAGTCTATTATTCCATACTTTCCATCTTTTTTGTATTTTAAAGTACTTTTTTCATACATTAAATCACTTGATATATTTTTTAGTCTTAATGGTTCTATTTCTTCATAGTCTATAAATATTTCTTCTTTATTTTGGTTTAATACTTTTGTATTTTCTTCTTCATAGCATATGAATACATCTTTTTCTGGGTTTGGTATTTTTACATCTTCATATTTTGTTTCTATTATTTTGTCTCCTTGATTGTCTATTACTCCATATTTATTATCTTCTTTTACTACAAAGTATTTATATTCTGCGATTTTTTCTATTTCATATTTTCTGTTTTCTTTTTGTATTTTTTGGATTATGAAATATCCTACTATTGATAATATTATGATTATTATTGCTACTAAAATTATTATTTTTTTATTTTTCATATTTTTTATTCCTTTCTCTATCATTTTCTTCATTTGTTTTATAAATCTTTTTACTTATTATAATGTTTTTTTTTATTTTTTTCAATAAAAATATAATATTCATTAAAAAATAAAATTATATTAGTGTAATTTTATTTATTTTTTAATTATACTACTTTTATTATTTCTGCCATAAGATATAATAATTTTATAAGTGTATTTATTTGTGGAGAATTAGTATATTTTTCTATTCTAGTAATATCAAGTTTTTTATTCAAAATAATATTAAGGGGGATGTAAAAAGTCCGTGGTGGTGATAGGGGGCCAGGTCTTAGATCCCCATTTTTGTATAAAAAATGGGGATCTAAGACCTGGCCCCCTATCACTACCACAGACTTTTTTTACAGCTCTTTCATCTTAAATGAAATATGATTTTTATAATGGGGTATTACATTCCTGTAACTGGTAATTTTTTAACAATTTTTTCTAACTCTTTAGTAACATGTATTTCCTTTTGAATTGTTTCTGGTGTTTCAGTAACAGGTGTTTTATTTATAAGTGTTTCTGAAATTTCTTTTTTAGGTGTTTCTATACTTGGCTTTTCTTCGTCTTCAACTAAATTATCAATAGTTACTGTTACTATTTCATTTAGAGTGATATCAAATTCTACTAGTTTTTCACTTAGTATATATCCTTCATTTGTATTTGTTTCTTGTATATAGTATTTTCCTGGAATTAGATTTTTTATTTCTATCTCCCCTTTTTCATTTGTTTTTAGGTTAGCATAAATTATTTTTTTATTTTTATCTAAAATATTAAATTCTACATCTTTTAATCTTTCTTTTGTTTCTTTGTCTTGTTTTATTATTTTTAATTTTGCTTCATTTTTAAAACAAATATCATTTGTGCTTCCTGTTGCATCTTCATATGTTGCTGCTGTTAATGCATAATCTTGGTATGAATCATTTGGTGATTGTCCATATAATACAGGCTTTGTATTAATTTGTGTACTTATTTGTATATTAAAGTTTGTTTCTTTTATAAGATTTTTTATGGGTATTAATATTTTGAATTTTTCATTTTGTGAAAATGTTTCTTTTGTTTTATTATTTAAATCTGTAATTTTTGTTCCTTCTGGAAGTTCTGTTTCAGAATTTTGTAATTTTACTTTATAGTCTTTAATTGTTGTTTTTGCTTCTATAGAGTATGTTTTTGATACATAGTTTTTATCAATTTTGTCTATTTCAAATTTGTTATTTTCTTTATTGATTTTTATTTTATTTGAAACTTGTGTCTCATTACATTTTTCTGCATTATTTAATATTTGTTTTAATGCATTTAATGTTCTATTTCCTGCTTCTCCTATTGGACTATAATCATTCGGATTGTTTCCATGGATATAACAATATATTGCTTGTTTTGTTGCTGTGAATGCTTCTTCTTTATTGTTACATCCTAATTGTTCAATTGTTTTATATGGATATCCATTTATAATTATTCTCCATAGTTTTACATCTGATATTGCATTTTGTACTGATACTGCATATTCTAATTGACTATCAACACCTTTTTTATTTTTATCTAGGCAATAAGCAGGATAATTTATTCCATTTTGTGTATATTGTGCATAATATGTTTTTACTACAATTCCTCTATATATTAGTAAACTTCCGCAGTCTCCTCCTGAAACAATATTGGCTGAATTAATATTTACAGCTTGTACTGAATTAAATATTGTGAGAATGTTTAACATCAAGAAACTTATTATTATTGATAAAATTTTTTTAGTTTTTATAATTTTTTGTTTACCTCCTTTATTATTTTTCTATAGCTTGTATACATCTTCTGTATTCTGGTTCATTTTCTATACATGTTATTAATGTAATTTTATTTTCTTCTGTATTTTCTAAATATGTCCAATCTGTTTCTTTTATTATTATATTCTTCTGTACTTTATAAATTTTTTCAAAATCATAGAATTTATAAATTATTTCATCATCTTTTTTTAGTAATTTTAGTTGTTCAAAATAATTTACATTATATCCTCTATTATGTGCCGCAAGCCCTATATTACCACTTTTTTTGGACGTTTCTTCAAAATGTCCTATATACTTATTCATTACTTCTTTACTTGTGCCTTCAGATATTTCTGCTTCTAATGAGATTTTGGGAATTTTTAATTTCCATTTTATTTCTTTCGTATCTTCTTTTTTGTCTTTGGTGTTTATAATGGAGTAATTATTTTGTTTGTTATTGTTTTCTTCTTTTGTTTCTTTATTAATATTGTTGGTTTTTAATTCTACTAATATTGGATTCTTTTTTAATATATTAGAAATAGAGTGTGGGGTAAAATCAATTTTATTGAATATTATATTTGACTTTGTTAAGAGAATAAATATTAGTATTGCTATTAGTGAACTAACAATATTAATGTATCTTGAAGTATAACTAATCATTCATATGCTTCACCGACCTTTTATTTGATTTTGTTTTTGGATTTAATTTTTTCGAAAAAATTTTTTGGATTTAAACACTTTCGTGTATTTGATTAAAATCTATATTTAGGATACTACCTTTTTTTGAATTTGTAAAGTATTTTTCATCGCAAAATTCGACAAATGCCTGCTTATTATTGGAAAATACTGAATTTTTTCTTATTAAATTTTTTATTTTTATATTTACATATATCATAAAAGCGATTAGTTTATAATCGCTTTTGGGTGTAATATCCAGTATATTTTTACTATTTTATACTTATTCTTTTTATTTCACTTTCAGTCATTTCTGTTATTTTAGAAATTAATTCTATCGATAAATTTTCTTTTAACATGTTCTTTATGTGTTTTATTTCACATTTTTTCTTACCTTCATTAATTGAATCCTTTATTAGCTTTGCCCTTTCTTCATTTAATGTTTCTATTATTTGCATCATTGAATTTTCCACCTCCTCTATATCTTTTAATATTTCATCTACTTTTTCTTTATAATCTTGTTTTTGTACTATTGCTTTTACTGCTACTATAAAAAAATCTTTTTCTTCTTTTGTATATTTTAATTCTTTACATTTTAACTCTTTTGATATTTTATTCAAATTTTCTATAAATTCCTTTTTGTTTCTTGCTTTTTCCATTAACATTATTTTATTTATTATCGATTTTTCTTTTAGCAATTTTTCATTACTTATTTTGTTTATATCATATACATTATATCTTGATAATTCCATTCCTTTGTAATTTCGCCATTTTAATTGTATCTTTCTTAAATCTAATTCTGCATTCCATTCTATTTCTCCAGTATATAATACTATTGGGATTATATTGGGATATTCATATCTTTTATTTTTATATTCTTCTTTTTCATCTACTAATATACTTTCTATTATTTCTATTTCATATTTTAGCATTCTATATGGCATTGAATAATCTATTTTAGTTTGATGTTCTATTATAAAAAATACGTTTTCATTTTTTATTTTATATACTACATCTGCTTCTGAATTTTTTAATTTGTTTGATATATAACTACTATTGTACTTTTCTATGTCTTCCTTAGTTATTTTATCTTCTTTTTCTAAAAATTCATTTATTATTTGTACAGCATTTTCTTTTTTATCTAAGGCTTTTCTAAATATTTTATCATGCAGATTTTTTATTTCTGTTATCTCATATTCTTCTTTATTATCATTTAATTCTGTATCATTATTTTCATACTTTTCTTTATATAACAGATATTCTCTTATTGTAAATATTTCTATATCTCTTCTATTTTGTATATTATAATATAGTCTTTTTCTTTTGTCAATATTTATTTGTAAGTTAATATTATTTTCATTTGGTTTTTCTTTTATAGTTACTCACCTCTTTCTTTAATTATCTTTTTGTTTTGGATTTTGTTAGATTAAAATATTTTTGAATTTAAAATTTGAATAAAATATTTTACTATATTACAATAAAATGCCGAACTTTGCAATTGTTTTTCATCGCAAAATTCGACAATTCTTTGTTATTTCTTTGAAAATGTAGTATTTTATTTGTTTTATTTTATAATGTTTTTAGATACTAAAATTTTTTGCTATTAATAAAGTACCAGAAGATTTTTAACTTTTCATCTGGCAATTATCTTACTTTTTATTTATAATTATTAGTTATTTCATTTAAATCTTTGTTTATATAATCTATTATATTATCTATTTGAGCATTTTTATTTTTTTGTTTTTTAAGTAATATTCTGCAATTATAATATAAATCTTTATTAAATATTTAATTACTATATTAGTATATATCTTTCTATTTACACATACAACAAAAGCAATTACTTTTTTGTAATTGCTTTTTGACATAATATTTTTATTTAATATATAATTCTATACAATAGCATTATTAGAATCTATCTCATTATTTTTTTAGATTGTCTGAAATATCTAATCCCTCTAACAGATCTTCACAACCTAGAATATATAATTAGCAGTTTTTTATAATACTAGTACTGATTATTTATTATTTAAAACAGCTAATCTAAATAATCTTTCATTATTCGACAAAAATCTTTGCAAAAAATGAAACATTTTTGGACTGTCCCACTTGTTTCATTTTCGACATCACTTGTTTTATTTTAAGTCTAATTCAAAATAGAATTCTACTCCATCTTCTAAATTTCTTACTCCATATTTGTTTTTGTAGTTACTCATAATTGCTTTTACAAATGCTAGTCCTATTCCTGTTCCTCCGTCTTCCCTGTTTCTTGATTCATCTACTTTGTAGAATCTGTTCCATATTCTGTTTATGTCTTCTTCTTTTATTTTTTCTCCTGTGTTAAATATCTTTATATCTACTTTATTTTTTTCATTGTTTATTTCATTTGATATTTTTATTATTTTTTCTCCATTTACTTCTTTTGCATGTTTTATTGCATTTGTTAAGTAATTTGTTATTACTTGTTCTATATAAAAGTCATCTGCAATTACTATTATATCTTGTTCTTTATTAAATTCTACTTTTATTTTTTGTTCATCTAACATTACTTTTGATTTTCTTATTACTTCTTTTTCAAGTTCTACTATATTGAATTCTTTATTGTTAAATTCTCTTTTTCCATATTCCAGTTTCATTAGTTCTAATAATTGTTTTACTAGTTTGTCCATTTTATTTGTTTCGTCTAATATTACTTCTGCATAGAATCTTCTGCTTTCTTCATCTGTATTTACATTTTCTAGTAGTCCCTCACTATATCCTTGTATTAGTGCAATTGGTGTTTTTAGTTCATGTGATACATCTGATATGAATGTTGTTCTCATTTCGTCTAGTTTTGATTTTTCTTCTATGTCTTTTTCTAATTCTATGTTTGTGTTTCTTAATTGTTTTATTGTTCTTTCTAATTTGTCTGACATTATATTTATGCTGTTTCCTAAATTGTCAATTTCGTCTTTTGCATCTGTTGTTTTGTATTTATGGCTAAAGTCTAAGTTTGACATTTTTTTTGCTATATTGTTTAATTCTAGGATTGGTTCTGTAAATTTTTTTGATACTATTGTTACCATTATTGATGCTATTAATATAGTGAAACTTGCCATTAATAATAAGAAGTTGTTTGATATTTTTACACTATCTTGTATAGAGTTTATTGGTATTCTCATATATAAAAGGTATCCATTGTCTAATGTTCCTGATAACATTATATATGATAGCCCACTTTTTACGTCTCTTTGTTTTCTTATTATAAATTTGTCATTTTTTTCTATTTCTCTTTCTAAGTTTATATTAAATTTTTCTAATAAATCATTTATATTTCCTATTACTGTTGAAAAGTTTTTATTGGTTGTATAGATATTTATTCCTCTTGAGTCTTTTACTAATATATCAAAATTGTTTTTTATTGATAATTCTTCTAGTTCTGTTTCTATTTCATCACTAGGATTTGGGTCTTTATAATAATTGTTAATCATTTCATATACTGATTTTAGTGTCTGTTCTTTACTATATAAATAAAAATTTTCTAGTGCAAAGTTATTTACTATTATTAAAAATAGTATTATTAATAATATTGTTAAGCTTAATGTTACAAATAATTTTATTTTTACTGATGAGAATATTTTTTCATTTAATTTCAAATTTATAACCTACCCCTCTTATTGTTTTTATGTATTTTCCTTTCTTTCCTAATTTGTGCCTTATCTTTTTTATGTGGCTATCTATTGTTCTTGAGTCTCCATAATAGTCATAGTTCCATACATTGTTTAGAATTTTATCTCTTGAAAGTGCTATATTTTTGTTTTCTACTAAATATACTAGTAATTCATATTCTCTTAAACTTAGTTCTAGTGTTTTATTGTCTATTTTTATTGTTCGACCTTCTTTATCTATTTCAATTCCACCACAGTTTGTTATTTCTTTTGCATCTCCTTGTGTTCTTTTTAATATTGCTTCTACTCTTGCTACTAATATTTTAGGACTAAATGGTTTTGATATGTATTCGTCAACTCCTAATTCGAATCCAAATAATTCATCTTGTTCTTCTCCTCTTGCTGTTAACATTATTATTGGTACTTTTGATTTTTGTCTTATTTGTCTTAAGACAGACCATCCGTCTAGTTTTGGCATCATTACATCTAATATTATTAATTTTATTTTTGCTTCGTTTTCTTCAAATATTTGTAGTGCTTTTTCTCCATCTTCTGCTTCTAATATACTATATCCTTTTGCTGTTAGAAAGTCTTTTATTAGTTTTCTCATTCTTGATTCATCATCTACTATTAAAATATAATCATTCATTTTTATCACCTTAATATATTTTTTAATTATTTTACTATATATTTGTGTCTTAATTGTGAAAATGCTTTTATTTTTTGTATTTTTATGGTATAATTTAACTATGTTACATAACTTTTTCATTTGTATAGGAGGTAATTTTATGAACTTCTTAATGTTTTTTCTATGTTTAATGCTTCTTGTACTAAACCTTGGTATCTTTATTCAACGTGATGCCTCTAGCTATAGGTTCTATGCTATTCCTATATCTTCTGGTTTTTCTCGGTTAGTATTAAAGTTCTCAAGGTGTCTTCACAAAATGCACTTCATTATAGCATATTGTCTTAATATTCTTTTTATTGTATCTACATTTTATTATGCTGTAGCTACTTTAAAGGATGTTGCTTATTTTCTTAGGTCTTTAAATTAGATTTGCTATGAAGATAATTTGTTTAATGAATTGTGTTATGTAAGTGTTTAAAGCTCCGTTGTTCGGAGCTTTTTGCTTTTTGTTGTATTTATATATATTAATAATTTTTATATTTTATTTTTTAACAAATACTGTTTTAGTGTCATATGCTAATTCTACATTTTCTTCTCTTAATATTTGCATAATTTTGAAATTGATTTTTTCTTTTTCTTCAAGGAAACTTGCATAATTTATTGAATTAGTATAGCTACATACTAATAAGTTAATTCCATTATCTAATATGTTATCAAATCTTACCATAATTGTATCATCAATTACATCATCATGTTGTTTCAGCATTTCTTTAATTCTGTTTTGTACTATTAGCACTTTTTCTATTGGTGTATCTAATTCTAAGCATAAGTTTACTTTATTTCTTCTTTTTTCCATTCTACTCCAATTTATTATTGATTCATTTGCAATTAATGAATTTGGTATATTTACAACTGAGTTTTCAAATGTTCTTACTCTTGTGCTTCTAAATGTTATATCTTCTACTGTTCCTTCATATTTATCAATTTCTATCCAGTCTCCTACTATAAATGGTTTGTCTAAAAATATTACTAGTCCTCCAAATAAATTTTTTGCAGTATCTTGTGCTGCTAGTGTTATTACGACACTTCCTATACCTAATCCTGCTACTAGTCCATTTAAGTTATATCCTAATTCTGTTATTATTAGGAATCCTGCTATTATATATATTAAAATTCTGATTGCTTTTAGTATAAATTTAAACATTGAATCTTGTAATTCTGGATTTATTTTTTGTTTTATTTTATTAATAAAATTACTATTTATTGTTAAACTATTTGATATTCCATTTGCAAATATTATTATTACTGATATTTTAAATATTCTATTAATAATTATAAATAACTCATTACTTATTTTTAATGGTGTTTTTAAAAATAGTATTGCTAAATAAATACCTAAAACTGTATAGAAAATTCTTAGTGGTGCATAAAACGCATTATTTTTTATTGATTTTTTATTTTTAATTCTTGGCTTAAACATTCTAATAGTTATATATGATAAAGCTCTGCTAGTTATTCTGAAAATTAAATATATTCCTATTGCAATTATTATTTCTATTATATTTTCTATTTTTATTGATTGTATCCAATTAATAAAACTATTTATTTGTTCCATTTTGCACTCCTATTATTTTCTTATTATATTTCTAATATCCAACAATTTTAATTTCTGTGTAGTTGCATATATAATAAAATGTAGTTATGTGTGGCTTTGGAACACACTAACCAGTATAGATAATCTAGATTAACTCCTATAATTCTGAACATAATCTACTTAATTTATATGGTTGGTCTGACCAACGAAGAATGAAATTTTATTATATATGCAACTACACAGAAATTAAAACTGTTGGATATTATCCTATCCCATATAATCTCTTAATTTTTTACTTCTACTTGGGTGTCTTAATTTTCTTAGTGCTTTTGCTTCGATTTGTCTTATTCTTTCACGTGTTACATTAAATTCTTTTCCTACTTCTTCAAGTGTTCTTGATTTTCTATCTTCTAATCCAAATCTTAATTTTAATACTTTTGCTTCTCTTGGTGTTAATGTGTTCATTACTTCTTCTAATTGTTCTTTTAAAAGTGTATATGATGCTGCATCATGTGGAGCTGGACTATCATCATCTTGTATGAAGTCGCCTAGATGACTGTCTTCTTCTTCTCCTATTGGTGTTTCTAATGATACTGGGTCTTGAGCAATTTTTTGTATTTCTACTACTTTTTCAACTGGTATTTCCAATTCTTGTGCTATTTCTTCTGGACTTGGTTCTCTTCCTAGTTGTTGTAATAGATTTCTTGATGTTCTTATTAATTTATTTATTGTTTCTACCATGTGTACTGGTATTCTTATTGTTCTTGCTTGGTCTGCTATTGCTCTTGTTATTGCTTGTCTTATCCACCATGTAGCATAAGTACTAAATTTAAATCCTTTTGTATAGTCAAATTTTTCTACTGCTTTTATTAGTCCCATATTTCCTTCTTGTATTAAGTCTAAAAATAGCATTCCTCTTCCTACATATTTTTTTGCAATACTTACTACAAGTCTTAGGTTTGATTCAGCTAATTTTTGTTTTGCTTCTTCATCTCCTTCAAGTATTTTTTTTGCTAAATCTAATTCTTCTTCAAATGTTAGTAGTGGTATTTTTCCTATTTCCCTTAAATACATTCTTACTGGGTCATCAACATTTATTCCTTCAAATGTTGTTTCTGTTATTTCATCTAGCTTTAATTCTTCTACTTCTTTTAAATCCTCAATATCTGGTTCTTCTTCAAAGTCATCTGGTAATAAATCTACTCCTACTTTTTCAAATTCATCAAATACTGAATCTATTTTTTCTGGATTTACCTCATTTAATTTCATTGCTAAATCCCCATATGTTATATTACCTTTTTTCTTAGCTTCTTCTATAATACTATTTATTTTCTCTTTTTCTTCTTTACTTATATCTTTTTTTATTTTTTCTATATTTTCTTCTTTTTTATTTGCCATTTTATTTCCCATTCCCTTCTTAAAGGTTTTAAGTTTAAAATTATTTATTATTTTTTAAACCTATTAACTCTTATTTTATTTTTGCCAACATAATAATAATATTACTTAGCTCTTTCTCTAATTCATTTTTTTCATTACTGTCTGTTGTTTTCTCTAATAGTTCTAATATTTCAAATTTTCTATTGTTTATTTTTTCTTTTTGATATACTTGCATTATATCATCTATTGCCTTTTCTAAATCGTCTATTTCATAGTCTTCTGCCATTATCATTGTTATTTGATTTTGTTCTTCTTGTTCTAAATTATCTATTATGCCATTTATATTACTATTTCCTTTTTCGAACTCTTCATACAGTTTTTTTGCTATTTTTGCATTTGTTTCATCTTGAAAGTCTTCTGCTTTTATATTTTGTTTTATTATTTCAAATATTGATAAGTCACTTGTTAATAATATAGATATTATTGTGTTTTCTCTTCTTTTTATTGCTTGTGATACTTCTTTTTTCTCTATTTTTTTATGTGTTATTATTGGTTTTGTTTTTTCTAGTAATTTATCATTATTTGAATTTTTATATGTTAGTTTATTTACTTCTGCATATATTGCTTCTTTTGATATGTCATATTCTTTTGCTATTTTTTCAATATATACTTCTCTTTCTATTGTGTTATCTACTTTAGAAATTAATTTTGCTATTTCATTTAAAAATTTAATTTTGTCATTGGTGTTTTCTAAATTCAAATCTTTTTGTAATATTTTTACTTTAAATTCTATAATTGAAAGTGCTTTATCTATTAAATTTTTAAATCGTGCATTTCCATATTTTATTATATATTCGTCAGGATCTTTTGCTCCTTCCATTTGTAAAATACGTAAATCACATCCCATATTTTGTAATATTTCTAGTGCTCTTAATTTTGCTTTCAGTCCTGCTTCATCTGAGTCAAAGCTTAATATTATTTGTTCTGCATTTTTTCTAAGTAACCAGCCTTGTCCCTCTGTTAATGCTGTTCCTAGTGGTGCGACAACATTTGTTATTCCTCTTTGATGTAATGATATTACATCCATATATCCTTCTACAATTAGTAATTGTTTTGTGTCTCCTTTTTTTGCTACATTTAGTCCAAATAGGTGTCTTCCTTTACTGTATACTACATTTTCTGGCGAGTTTATATATTTAGGTTTTGAGTCATCTAATACTCTTCCTCCAAATGCTATAACTCGTCCTCTTACATCACATATTGGAAACATTAGCCTATTTCTGTATCTGTCTATATATTGTCCTCTTTCATTTTTGTTTACTAGTCCAGATTCTAATATTTCTTTTTCTTCAAATCCTTGTTTTTTTAGTTCTTGGTATAGTTCATCAAATTTCCCTGAAAATCCTATTCTGAATGATTTTAGTGTTTCATTACTTAATTGTCTTTTTTTTATGTATTCTTGTGCTATTTTTGCTTGTGGTTTGTATAGGTTTTGATGATAGAATTCTGCTGTGAATTCATTTACTTTATATACTTTGTCTTTTAGTATTTCTTTTTGTGTATCTCCACTATTTTCTAGTGTTGGTAGTTGGATATTTGCTCTTTCTGCTAGCATTTGTACTGTTTCTATAAAGTTTATCCCTTCTATCTTTGATACAAATGTTATTACATTTCCTCCTACTCCACATCCAAAACAATGGAATATTTGTTTATCTGGTGAAACTGAAAAAGAAGGAGATTTTTCGTTGTGAAATGGACATAGTCCAAAGAAATTTCTTCCGCTTCTTTTTAAGTGCATATATTGTGATATTACATCTACTATATCATTTGATTGTCTTACTTCATTTAAGATTTCTTCGCTATATCTTATCATTTTTCCTCTCTTTCTTTCAAATAAACATGTTTATTTATATTATTCGACGAATTTTACATAAATCCTTCATGATTTTTGTAAAAATTAAAGAGCCTTTTCATCAGGCTCTTACAAATCTGTTCCAAGAATAATACTATTAATAATGTTCCAACTGTTATTGCATCAAGTATCCAGAATACTAATTCTGATTTATCTATTTCTTTCGTGTCACATCACAAAAATAGTAAATTGACCGAAAAGACATAATCATAGCAAATAAAAATAGAATTACTGAACTATTGGGTTAATTATATATTTAATTGTTGATATATTCTATAAATTTTGTTATAATATTTACTATATAAAAGTTGTTTCCAATAATATTATTATATTTAGGAGGTTTGAATATGAAAAATGCATTTATTTTTTATGTCGATATGGATGGTGTACTGAATTTATTTGAGAAAGATAAAAATGCTAGATTAAACATGTGGACTCCTGGGTATTTTATTGATATTCCAGTGAGAGAGGGAATTTCTGATTTATTAGAACGGATAAATTCAGAATCTTATGTAGTAATTTTATCAAAAGTTATTAATAGGTTTGGTGTTACAAGAGAAAAAAATATTTGGCTTCAGAATAATATTTCACAAAATGCTTATAGTGATGTGGTTTATGTTCCATATGATAGGAGCAAGTCTGATTATTTATTTTCTTATTATCCTTCTATTTTGTTGGATGATAATGAATCTAATTTGGCAGAATGTGAAAAAAAAGGCTGTCATGCCCTTTTTATTTCTGATATTAAGATAAGTCAGAAATATCCTAATGCTAAAACTATGGATGATATTTGGAATTTTTATCATGATTTGGTTTCCAAATTATGATTTAATATCTGTTTTATAAAAAGTGAGACGATTGGAACTATACCAATTGTCTCATTTTCTTGGGAGATTTTTCTATCAGAAACTTATAAAAGTTTCTGAAGATTTTCCATTTGTTTAAATGCCTCATTGTAACCAATTAACTGGGATAGTTCAATATCTCTTGGTGTACCTAACGAACTTATTTTAATTATTTATTAACATCATTTTATTGTCTAATTTGTTAATAATCTTAGCACATTGTATAAGTTCTTTTGAATTAGCTTTTGTTATGTTTTTATTAGGTTTATATTTCATTTTATGTTCTATGCTAGCCCAAAAGTCCATTGCTAATGTTCTTATTTGTATTTCTACTTTTACATATACTAAATTTTGAGATAATGCTACTGGTACTTCAATAATCATATGATAACTTGAATATCCACTTTTCTTTGGATTGGCTATATAATCTTTTTCTTTTAAAATTTTGATACCTGGTAGATTTGTTATCAAATTTCTAATTGAGTAAACATTCTTTTTTAATGGGCATATTACTCTTATTCCTGCTATGTCATTTATGTTTTCTATCATTTCTTTATATGTATATTCTAGCCCTTTGTTTTTCATTTTTGTTGTTATACTTTCTGGAGCTTTTATTCTTGTATTTATATGATCTATTAGGTCATTATCATAAAATATTTTTGATTCTTGTTTTAATATATCTAATTTATTTTCTATTTCTTTTATTGCTACTTTATATATAAACATTATTTTTTCAAAGTTTTTGCTATTTATTTCTATATTTTCATCTGTTTTTAAAAAATTTTCTATTTTTTGTAATTCACTACTTTTTTCCATTTATACTATCTCCTTAGTTAACATCTCTTTTTATTATATGCTTATTTTATTAGGTTATTGTTTCTAATTGATATTTTATTTGTGTTTTTTGTGTGAACTTATCTAATATATTATAATTTATACAAATTAGGAATTGTATTCCCAATTTGTATAAAAACTTTGATCTTTTATTTAATTAAATTAATAAAAAGTTCACTTCTTTGTGAACTCTTTATATATTAAATCATTATATTATCTATCTTTGATCACTATCATCTTCTACATAAATATCTATTTCTGGTGTTCCTTCCATTCTTATAGTTTGTGTAGCTAATTTTCTTTTTCCTAGTGTAGCTTTTATTGTTTCTATTGTTTCTTGTCTTTTTTCTTGTGGTATAGAGTTTAATTGTCTAATAAAACCTGCTTCACTTAACATTGATATTGTGTTTGTAGTTTCTGTATCTAATTTTATATCTCCTAATATATTTATTAAACAATCTATACTTTCTTCTTTATAATCATCTTGTAATTCTCTTATTTCACTAATAAGCTTTGTTTCTTTCATTTGTGCATTATTGACTTTTCCATTTATTTGCTCATATATATCTAAAATTTCTTTTCTTGATAACTCTTTTCCTGAAAATGTTTGTATTTTTTCTATGAATTCCTCTTTTTGATTTGGTTTTAATCTTTTCATATTTTCTGATTGAGGAATTACAAATAGTTCTGTTTCTTTATATTTTCCTGCTATTTCTTTTGCCATTTGGTTTAAAATTAATGATTTTAATTCATCTAGTTCAAATCTACTTTCTTTTGTTCCTCTATCTTCTTCTATTTTTTGATATTCTTGTTTAACCATTTGAGCCAAGTCTTGTTCAATCATTTCTTCTACAGGCATAACTTTAGATAATTCATATATTCTTGTTCCTTTGCTAATATCACTATAATAGTTTTCTGCCATTTTCCTTGCTATTATTTGATGAATTAAATTTTGTATTTCTTGACTTATATCGCTATCTTTTAATATTTCTTTTAATTCGTTTATTCTATCTGTTATTTCCCAGTCTTTTTTATCTTTACAAAGTCTATATAATATTTCTAGTTCACTTAATATACGTTTTTCTACAATGTCTTGGTCTTCAACATTTTGTATTAATTTAAGCCTTTCCTTTATGTCTATATCTCCTTCTTCTATTATTGTATCTATTACTTGATCTGGTACTTCTGTATCTGCTTCTTGTATCACTTCTGTTATTATTTTATCTGGAATATTATTTGTTTTAGAAATTTGTGTAGCTATTTTTTCAAAAAGTCTATCTGGTAATTTTTGACTCTCTAAACATTTTGCCAACATATCTCTTGTTTTAGCTGGGTCTAAATGTTTTTCAATTATTTCCATTATTTCTTCAACAGTATTATCAATAGGGTCTTCCTCTCCATTCTCTTTTCTTTCATTGAATGATATTTCAATTTTTTCTGCAAATTGCTCTGCAGTTTTTATTCCTAACATTTTTTTGATTTTATTTAGTATATCCATTTAATTCACCTTTTTTCTATATATAATTTGTTTAGTTTTTGGATAAGGGAAAAGGGACAGTCTTTTAAAATTAAAGGACCGTCCCTTTTCCCCGTTTTTCAGGGATTTTAAGGAATGTCCCCTTTTTTCTATTTTTTATTTTCCATAATAACTATCTAACATTATTTGTTTAATTTCTTCTACTAATGGAAGTCTTGGGTTTGCTGTTGTACATTGGTCTTCAAATGCTCTATCTGCTAACATATCTAATTTTGCTAAATATTCTTGTTCTTCTATTCCTGCTTCTTTGAAAGATTTTGGTATTCCTAAGTTTTCATTCAATTGTTTTATTCTTTCTACTAAACTATCTACTCCTTCTTCAACTGTGTCTGCTTTTAGGCTTAATCTTTTTGCTAATTGTCTATATTTTTCGTCTGCTATGAAGTATTCATATTTAGGGAATGATACAAATTTTGATGGTTTACTTCCATTGTATTTTACTATATATGGTAGTAATATTGCGTTTATTCTTCCATGTGGCATATGGAATTCTGCTCCTATTTTGTGTGCTATTGAGTGGCTTATTCCTAAAAATGCATTTGTAAATGCCATTCCTGCTATTGTGCTTGCATTATGCATTTTTTCTCTTGCTAATTTATTTGTTCCATCATTATATGCTACTTCTAGATAGTTCATTACTAATTCAATGGCTTTTTCTGCTAATCCATCTGTATAGTCTGATGCCATATTTGATACATATGCTTCTAATGCATGTGTTAATACATCCATTCCTGTGTCTGCTGTAACTGATTTTGGTAAGCTCATTACTAAATCTGGGTCTACTATTGCTACATCTGGTGTTAATTCATAGTCTGCTAATGGGTATTTTTTATTTTTTTCTTTGTCTGTTATTACTGCAAATGATGTTACTTCTGATCCTGTTCCTGATGTTGTTGGTATTGCTACCATTTTTGCTTTTTCTCCTAATTTAGGGAATTTATAAGTACGTTTTCTTATATCCATAAATTTAAGTTTTAGTCCTTCAATATCTGCATCTGGATGTTCATAGAATAGCCACATTCCTTTTGCTGCATCCATTGGACTTCCTCCACCAATTGCTATTATTACATCTGGCTTGAAACTATTCATTTGTTCTACACCTTTTTTTATTGTGTCAAATGATGGGTCTGGCTCTACATCACTGAATATTTCTGAATGTACGTATTTTTGTCTATTTCTCAAATGATATAGTATTTTGTCTACATATCCTAATTTTACCATTCCTTGGTCTGTTACTATAAATGCTCTTTCTATATCTGGCATTTTTTCTAAGTATGCTATTGAACCTGCTTCAAAATATATTTTTTCTGGAACTTTAAACCATTGCATATTAACTCTCCTTTTCGCAACTCTTTTTATATTTATTAAGTTTACTGATGATACATTTGCTGTTGTTGAATTTCCTCCAAATGAACCACATCCTAGTGTTAATGATGGCATGTTTGTGTTATATATATCACCTATTGCTCCATGTGTTGATGGAGAGTTTACTATTATTCTTCCTGCTTTCATTGTTTCTGAAAATTTTAATATTGTTTCATTGTTTTCACTATGAATTACTGCTGAATGTCCAAGTCCTCCAAATTCTAGTAATCTTTCTGCTTTGTTTATTCCTTCTTCTTCATTTTCTACAATGTAATATGTTAATACTGGACTTAGTTTTTCTTTTGAGAATGGATATTCTCTTCCAACTCCTTCTTCATATACTACTATTACTTTTGTTTCTTTTGGTATTTCAAATCCTGCTTCTTTTGCAATTGTATATGGTGATTGTCCTGGTACATGTGATTTTAGTTTAAATCCATATTCTTCTGTATATTCAAACATTGAGTTTTTAAGTTTTTCTTTTTCTTCTGGATTTACAAAGTAGCATCCTGCTTCTCTCATTAGTTCTTCAAATTCTTTATATATTTCTCTATCTACTAAAACTGCTTGTTCTGATGCACATATCATTCCATTATCAAATGCTTTTGATAATACTAAATCATTTACTGATGTTTTTAATTTTGCTGTTTTGTCTATATAGCATGGAACATTTCCTGGTCCTACTCCTAGTGCTGGTTTTCCACATGAGTATGCACTTCTTACCATTCCTGTTCCTCCTGTTGCTAATATTAAGTTAACATTAGGATGGTTCATTAATAATCTTGTTGCTGTTATTGATGGTTCTTCTATCCATAATATACAGTTTTCTGGTGCACCTGCTGCTACTGCTGCATCTCTTAATATTCTTGCAGCTTCTGAACTACTTTTTTGTGCTGATGGATGGAATCCAAATATTATTACATTTCTTGTTTTTGCTGATATTATTGATTTGAACATGGTTGTTGATGTTGGGTTTGTAACTGGTGTTACTCCTGCTATTATTCCAACTGGTTCTGCTATTTCTACATAGTCTTCTTCATCATTTTCATTAATTATTCCTACTGTTTTTTCATATTTTATACTGTGATATACATATTCTGTTGCAAACATGTTCTTTGTTATTTTGTCTTCATATATTCCTCTTCCTGTTTCTTCTACTGCCATTTTTGCAAGTTCCATATGGTGTTCTAATCCTGCCATTGACATTGCTTTTACTATATTATTTACCTGCTCTTGGTCTAATTTCATATATTCTTCTGATGCTTTTTTTGCTTTTTCAATTAATTCATTTATCATCTTTTGTATTTTTTCTTCTTCTAAATTTTCTGGCATTGTTTTTCCTCCTTAGTATTTATTTTATCCTAATTATTATATATTATTAGAAAAAATTGTCAATGAGTTTAAAAAAATAACTAACAAATTTTTATAAATTTGTTAGTTATTTTTTTATTAAAATTATCTTTGATTAAATTTTCAATATAGTAATATTAATTTTTAGTATTATAGTTGATAATTTATATATCTTAATCTTATATCTTAATTTATTAAATGTATAGAAAAATAGTCAAATATTACATTTTTCTAAATATTTATTTATATAAATATTGCTGTGGATTTACATGTTTTCCATTTATTCTAATTTCTAAGTGTAAATGTGGTCCTGTTGAATTTCCTGTTGTTCCTACTAATGCTATTGTATCTCCTGATTTTACTTCTTGACCTGGTTTTACATACATTTTACTTGTATGTGCATACCATGTTTCTACTCCATTTCCATGGTCTACTTTTACTAAATATCCATATGCTCCACTTTTTTCTGCATGTGTTACTGTTCCATTTGCAATTACTTTTATTGGAGTACCTGTTGCTGCTGCTATGTCTAATCCTGTGTGTGTTGAAGACCTTATACTACTACTTACTCCATATCTTGAAGAAATATTTCCTGATACAGGTAATGTTGCAATTTTTATTCCATTTACATTAGATATTGCTTCTGTTGTATCAATGTCAAGTTTTTCGATTATATTTGTTTTTGCTACTTCTAATGTATTTGTATTAAATTCTTCTATATTTTTTGTTGTTTTTTCATTTACTGTGCAGATTATTTCTCCATCTGTTGTTTCTTTTATTTCATTTATTATCTGCTCTGCTGTTTCTAATGTTTCTACATTTTCAATACTTTCTTCATTAAATGCTATTTCATAGTATTTATATGTTATTTCTAGTTCTTTCTGTACTGCTATTAATATCTCACTTTCATTATTTTCTTTAGTTCTTTCTACTAATTTTAACTCATATTCTGGACTTTTTGTTAGCTCTATTTTAGATATACTTTTATTTTTATAATTTTCTATGTTTTCATTTATTATTTCATTTAATGCTTTTTTGTTTTCTATATATCCAACTTCTTCTCCAGAAATTTTCACTTCATACATTGGTTTATATTTTATTAAAACTATCGCGATAATAAACCCTAAAGCTAATAAAATTATGTTGAAAATTTTTAGTGTTTCTTTTGTATAGAATTTAAATTTTCTTATACTAATAAAATTCACTCTCCTTTTTATTTTTTTAACGCGACTATTGTTTATTATACTATATATTCTGCTCATTTGCAAATTATGTATTCATAATTATGTTAGTTTTTTCTATTTTTTTTCGTTTTTTTCTGGGTATTTTTACCAATGTCCTTATTTTACTCTTTTTTTCTTGTTTTTTCTTGTTTTTTCTCTTTTTTTCATTATCAAAATAGATTATTTTCTATAATATTTTTATTTATAATATATCCTAGGGTATTATATTTAATTTTTATATTTGCATTTCTATTTACTGGTAAGTTTATTTGTATTTTGTAGTTACTTCAAAACTTATAAGTTAAATGATATATTATTATAAAAAATAGGAAGGTGATAAAAATGGCTATAGATTATAGTGTTATAGGTTCTAGAATCAAACAAGCTAGACTTGCAAAAAATATGACTCAAGAAGATTTAGCTGATAAAATTGATATTTCTGTTGCTTTTTTAAGTAGAGTTGAAAGACGGAAATTCTCATATTAATTTAAAAAGATTAAATCAATTATGTGGTTTATTAGATGTTTCAGAAGGGTATCTATTAAATGGTGCTTCTAGTAGTTCTGAAAATTACTTAGATAAAGAATTTACAGATTTAATTAAAAGTGTTTCTCCAGAGAAACAAAAATTAATATATAATGTTGCAAAAACTATTGCTGAAACAGATATGAATGAAGAATAGTAATTACATTCCATGGTGGTGATAGGGGGCCAGGTCTTAAATCCCCATTTTTTATACAAAAATG
>CAOMRW010000006.1:0-37942 GCA_948485625.1 uncultured Clostridia bacterium
AACCCACGTCATCAGCTTGGAAGGCTGAGGTTCTACCATTGAACTACACCTGCATTACTCCTGACAGTTATAAATTATAAAGTATTTTTTTATAACTGTCAAGAGATTTTTTAAATTTTTTTATTTTTTTAATATTTTTTTATTAATTTACCCTAATATTAATACATTCCATCCATTCCAGCACCCATTCCATTATCATGACCACAACTACATGACTTTGGTTCAGGAGTATCTGTAACTAAACTTTCTGTTGTAATAACCATTGAAGCAATTGATGCAGCATTTTGCAAAGCACTTCTTGTAACTTTTGTTGGGTCTACTATTCCTGATTTTTTCATATCAACATATTCTTCAATGCTTGCATCAAAACCGATTCCAACTTCTGACTTTTTAACAGTATCTGCAATTACTGCTGGTTCTAATCCTGCATTCCTTGCAATTTGTTTTACTGGTTCTTCCAATGATTTTAAAACAATCTCTGCACCTAATTTCTCTCCACCAACTAATTCTTTTACTATTTTCTCTACCGCTGGAGATACATTTATTAATGCTGTTCCACCACCTGCAACAATTCCTTCTTCAACAGCAGCTTTTGTTGCTGACAAAGCATCTTCAATTCTTAACTTTTTATCTTTCATTTCTGTTTCTGTTGCAGCTCCAACTTCAATTACAGCAACACCACCTGCAATTTTAGCAAGTCTTTCTTGTAAACCTTCTTTATCATATTCACTTTTTGTTTCTTCTATTTGTGTTTTTACTTGATTTACTCTTGCTGAAATTTGTGTCTTATCTCCTGAACCATCAACAATTATAGTATTCTCTTTTTGAACTTTTACTTGTCTTGCTCTTCCTAACTGTTCAATTTGTGTATCTTTTAAATCTAATCCTAAATCTGATGTTATAACTTCACCACCAGTTAATATTGCAATATCTTCAAGCATAGCTTTTCTCTTATCTCCAAAACCTGGAGCTTTTACTGCAACTACATTTAATACTCCCCTTAATTTATTAAGAACTAATGTAGATAAAGCCTCTCCCTCTATATCATCGCAAATTATTACTAATTTTCCAGACTGTTGCATCAAAACTTCTAATAATGGTAATATTTCTTGAATATTACTTATTTTTTTATCTGTTATTAATATATATGGATTATCAATTATAGCCTCCATTTTCTCAGTATCTGTTACCATATATGGAGAAACATATCCTTTATCAAATTGCATTCCCTCAACAACATTTAATTCTGTATTTGATGTTTTTGATTCTTCAATTGTTATAACTCCATCCTTTGAAACTCTCTCCATTGCCTCTGCAATCAAATTTCCTATTTCTTCATTATTAGCAGAAATACTTGCAACTCTTGCTATATCCTCTTTTCCATTTACAGGAACACTTATTTTTTGTAACTCTTCAACAGCAACTTTTACTGCTTTATCAATACCTCTTTTCATAGCCATTGGGTCTGCACCTGCGGCAACATTTTTAACTCCCTCTTTAATCATACTTTGAGCTAAAACTGTAGCAGTTGTAGTACCATCACCAGCAACATCATTAGTCTTCTCAGAAACCTCTTTAACAAGTCTTGCTCCCATATTTTCAAACTTATCTTCCAATTCTATATCTTTTGCAATTGTAACACCATCATTTGTAATTAATGGAGCACCAAAACTCTTATCTAGAACTACATTTCTCCCTTTTGGTCCTAATGTAACTTTAACTGTATCAGCTAATTTATTAACACCTTCTAATAAAGATTTTCTTGCATCTTCTCCAAACTTAATTTGTTTTGCCATTTTATATTCACTCCTTCAATGGGGATTTAGGGACGGGTTAAAAATCCCCATATAAATTTATTATTATTTAAAATTTAATTTTATCTACTATATTATGAGGGATTTTTAACCCGTCCCTAAATCCCTTTTATTCTACTATCGCTAAAATGTCATCTTGTTTTACTATTATATAATCTGTTCCTTCATATTTTACTTCTGTTCCAGCAAATTTACTTACTATAACATTATCACCTTTTTTTACACACATTTCTTCTAATTTACCATCTACTTTTTCACCTGGTCCAACTTCTATTACTTCTGCTATTTGTGGTTTTTCCTGTGCACTACTTGCTAAAATTATTCCACTTTTTGTTGTTTCTTCGCCTTCTTTCATTTTTATTAGTACTCTACTTCCTAATGGTCTAATCATAATATTACCTCCTCATAAATTCTTATATTTTCGCTATTAGCACTCTTTTTGTTTGACTGCTAATAATTTATACCTTTTCTTAGCAATTGTCAATACCGTTTGCTAAAATTCACAAAAAATTCACATACAAATAATTCTTTTCATATATTTACAATTTCAATGGCTAACTTCAAATTATGAATCGTAATCATCCAAAATCTACTATAAGCATTATTGCATTATAATATATTTCTCATTCATACATTTTAGAACAACATATTATAAAAATAAGCAAAACAACTCTATAAAAACTAGATTTGTTTTACTTATATACTCACTATATATAAACATGTGTCCCTAATGGGACAAAAATGTCCCATTAAAAACGTCCCCAATGGGACACTATCCAATCAATCTTGGTTCACAAGTCAAATTAATACCCAAACTTTTTATAACATTCAACTCTGAATCTGTAATAATATAAGAACAATGTGCTTCCATTCCTCTCATTTGGTCAATACTTTCTAATGTTTTTTCTATAATTGGATTTGTAGTTGAACAAATACTAAGAGCAATCATAACCTCTGACAAATTTAACTGATACTTTTTCTCATATAAAGTTTTTTGTTTTATTTTAAAAATAGATTCAAGTACTGTTGGTGATAACAAATAAACATCATCTGGTATTTTGGCTAAATGTTTTATAAGATTTAAGAAAGCTGCACTTGGAGCTGTTAACAAATCTGATTCTTTACCAGTAATTATCTCTTGATTGTTTATTTGAATAGCCATAACTTCTCTTTTACATTCTTCTACAAGTTCGCCTACTTTGACTGAAATAACACGGTCATCTTTATTTAAATTAAGCTCATTCATTAATACTTTCATTCTAGCTAATGTTTTTTCATTTTCCATTCCCCTTTTATAATCACATAAAGAATTATAATAACGACGAATAATTTCCATAGTTCCTGCTCTTTTAATAACTTCATTATCAGTTATGCATTTGCTTATAGTATTTACTCCCATATCTGTTGGAGATTTATATATTTCTTCTCCTGTTATCTTTGTTAATATATTTTTTAAAATTGAAAAAGTTGAAATATCCCTATTATAATTAACAGCTTTAATATTATAGCTTTCTAAATGATATGGGTCTATAATATTAATATCACCTAAATCTGCTGTCGCAGCCTCATATGCTACATTTACAGGATGCATTAATGGCAAATCCCAAACTGGAAATGTTTCAAATTTTGCATATCCAGCTTTAATACCTTTTTTATATTCATGATATAACTGAGATAAACATGTTGCTAATTTTCCACTATTAGCTCCTGGCGCTGTAACTACTACTAATTTTTTAGATGTTTCTATATAAGAGTTTTTTCCATATCCATCATCACTCACTATTTTATCAATATCATTTGGATATCCCTCGATAGGAGTATGAATATACATTTTTATTTTTCTATCCTCTAAAACATCTTTCAATTTTTGTACCTGTGATTGTCCAGTGTACATTGTAACAACTACACTATTAATCTTAATATCTAACTTTTCTAAATTATCTATCAATCTTATTAACTCTCTATCATACCCAATTCCATAATCTGCTCGTATCTTATTTTTTTCAACGTCATTTGCATTAATACAAAAAATAACTTCTAAATCATCTTTAAACTCTTTTAATAACTGTATTTTAGCATCTTGGTGAAATCCTGGTAAAACTCTACTTGCATGATAATCATCAAATATCTTACCTCCAAATTCTAGATACAACTTATTATCAAACATCCTTATTCTCTCTTCAATTTTTTCTTTTTGCAATCTCAAATATAACTCATGATTAAATGCAACTTCCATTTCAACCTAAATCTCCTTTTATATTATTTCTTTTTTATAACAGTTTTAATTTTCCAAGCAATAAAAAAAGATTAAAAAATTCACCTGCAAAATTGGTTTTTTTTTAATCTATTATTAGTTTAACACTTGCCTTTAAATTTAGCAAGTGTTTTTTACTTTTAATTATACAATATTTGATTTTTATACCTAAAAGTATTATTATCTAATAGCAATTATCCTATTTAAGTCTTTTACTTCAGCTGGTAATTCAAGCTTAACAACAATATTCAAACACATATTAGGATCCAAATAATATTGTATCGTATTACTTTGTACTGATTGTTCATAATTTATTATGCTTTTTTCTTTATATTCTTTCATATTACCTTTATTTGAATAATCATTAAATTCAGCATAATCCTCTATATATTTTTTTATTATAGAATTTATATTATTATCAGAAAACTCTGCCATTTTATATATTTCTTCATATGTCATTCTATTTAAAGTATCCAAATTAAAATTATATGTATAATAGTCATATATATCAGTATTATCACTACTATTTTTTACTGTTATAACTATTGATAAAACATTTAAATTTTTTATTATTTTATAAGATGTTTTTTTATAATCAGTTCTATTTCCATTATATTCACTTTCATAAAACTTAAGTATTTTTATATACAATTCCTTTATTTCATCATTTACTTTTTTAGCATCATCCGAATTTATATTTATATATGGTAATACTATATCATTTATTGAATATACTTCCCCAGATTTCAATGTAAAAGATTCTTCTGTTACTTCATATTCATATTCAAGATTATAAACCCAATCTTTATTTTGCTCTATCTTAGTTTTGTTTTCCTCTTGAACATCATCATTTTCTTCTAAAACATCTTCATCAGTATCACTATATTCATTTGACAACACATTATTATATTTATCAGATTCTTTAATATTATTAAAATATAAATAAAATACAACTACAATTATTAGAAATAATATTATACAACAAATTGCTATAAATCTATTATTTTTATTTTCTTTTCTATTTTTCACCATACTCACCTTTTATAAATTATTGATTTATACCATATTGTTGATAAAACCATGATGTATAATCAAATGGTGTTAATGTTTCAGGTAATCCATAATCAATACCATAAGTCTCAACTCTTATAGATGTTACTTTAGGAGCATTTACTGGAGTACTAACTTCAGCACCCTCTATATCTTTTTGATCTTCAGCAACAGTTACTTCAACATTTTCTATTTTATGTACAACATCTAGACCTTCAGTAACTTTTCCAAATGGTGTATAATATCCATTTAAACTAGCATTAGCTTTTGTCATTATAAAAAATTGTGAACATCCTGAGTTATAAGATTCTTCTGCTAAACTTGAAGAATATTGTGTATAATCTGCTCTAGCCATTGCTAGTGTTCCTTCTTCAAATTTGATAGTATTTTTTACTCCATTTGCTAAAAATTCTCCCTTAATTGTATATTCTTTATCTGCACCACCATCTTTTAAATCACTTATTTTTGCACCTGTTTTACCATCTCCACTCTTTGAACCTGTTTGAATCATAAAATCTTTTACAACTCTATGAAATGCAGTTCCATCATAAAATCCTCTATTTGCTAAAGCAATAAAATTTGCAACAGTTTCAGGTGCTTTATCTGGATATAATTCCATTTTTATAGTTCCAAAATTTTCTACTTCCATTGTAACAACTGGATTTTCAGCTTTAAAAGTAGCTTTTTTATAATACCCAAAACCAACTACTCCTATCAATACTATTACAGCAATTAATGCTATTATCCAAATTATTTTTCCTACGTTTTTCATTTTTCATTTTCCTTTCTTATATATGAATTTTATATTAATTATAAATTTAATAACATTATTCAAACATAAATTGTTCCTGCATTCTCCTTAGTGATTGTTTAATAGTTCTAGCTCTTACCTCACCAATTCCATCAACATCATCCAAGCTATCTATATCTGCGGCCAAAATATGTTGAAATGATTTAAATGACAATACCAAGTTTTCTACTATATTTGTTGGCATTCTTGGAATCTTATTTAAAATTCTATATCCTCTTGTATATACACCAACTTCATCATAATTATCAAAAGTTTCATAACCTAATAACTTAGCAATTGTAGTTTCTTTTGTTATTTCTTCATATTGAATTTCAGATAACTCCTTTAACACCTTTTCTGGTATTCTTCTTTTTTTAGTAGAAGTCATATAATCTTTAATAATTAGTACCTCTTCTTTTTCTAATCCACCCATTAATTCTTCCAGTTGCATCTTTACAAGTCTTCCATCTTCTCCAAGTTCATATATTTGTCTCTTAATTTCATCTGAAATTCTACGTACCATTTCAGCTCTTTGTATTACATCAATAACATTCTTTAAAGTTACTATATCATTAAATTCATATTCATTCAATATTCCTAATCTATTATCAAAAACTTTCTTATATCTCTCTAATGTCTGTATTCCCTGATTAGCTTTATTTAATACAGCATTTGTATCTTCTAATATATATCTAGAATTCCCTTTAAAAATCGTTATTATATTTCTTCTTTGTGAAATACTTATAACCAATTCCCCTGTTTGCTTCGCAGTTCTTTCAGCAGTTCTATGTCTAGTTCCTGTCTCCATAGTATCAATTTGCCTTGAAGGAATTAGCTGTGCATTTGCAAAAAGAATCTTCTTCAAATCACCACTAAGAACAATGGCACCATCCATTTTAGCAAGCTCATACAATCTTGAAGATGTATAATCTTCATTTATATAAAAACCACCATCAACTACTTCTTTTATTACATCATTATTATCTGTTATAAGCAATAATGCACCTGTTTTAGCCCTTAAAATATTTTCAAGCCCATCTCTTATAGGCGTACCTGGTGCTATTAATTTTAGTAGTTCTGTCAATTTCTTTCCTCCTTCTTTCCATATACAATAGAGACGTTTCTTCTTGAACAAAAATGCCCAAGGAGGACTGTCTTTTCTGGATATTTTTGTCCAGTTGGGACATATATATTTTTTTCTATTACTATCTTATTCCCAAACTTTTCATAGCTTCATTTACATCTTTGACTCCTATTATATCTAATTTAAAATGTTCTTTCAAGCCTTTTTTATTACTTTCTGGAATTATACACTTTTTAAATCCAAGCTTTTCTGCTTCTTTTAATCTCTTTTCAATTAGATTAATTCTTCTAACTTCCCCTGTCAAACCAACCTCTCCCATTATAACAATCCCTTTTTCTATTGGAACATTCTTATAACTTGAAGCTGTTACCATTAAAATTCCTAAATCTATTGAAGGTTCATTTATTTTTAACCCACCAACTACATTCAAATAAACATCTTGAGTTCCTAAATTCATTCCTGCTCTTTTTTCTAAAACAGCAATTAAAAGTGCTAATCTATTATAATCCAAGCCATTAGCAGTTCTTTTAGGATACCCAAAAACACTTTGACTAGTTAAAGCTTGCAATTCAACTAAGATAGACCTAGTTCCTTCCATACAAGAAACCACGCAAGAGCCTGGCGGATTATCATCTCTTTCTGAAATCAATACATCAGATGGATTAGAAATTTCACACATTCCCTCACCTTTCATCTCAAACATACCTATTTCATTTGTAGAGCCAAATCTATTTTTCACACCTCTTAAAATTCTATAAGAAAAATACCTTTCACCTTCCAAATACAAAACTGTATCCACCATATGTTCCAGAACTCTAGGCCCTGCAATATTTCCATCCTTAGTAACATGTCCAATAATAATTGTTGTAATATTTCTAGACTTACAAACCCTCATAATCTGAGAAGTAATCTCTCTAACCTGACTAACACTACCGTGCAGCTGCTGAAATTTCTTCAGAATACATAGTCTGAATTGAATCAATAATAACCAATTTAGGATTCAAATTTATAATATTCTGATTAACTATATCAATATCAGTTTCACCTAAAAATAAAATATCTTCATTATTAATACCGTAATCTATCTGCCCTTAACTTAATCTGTTCTGCTGACTCTTCGCCAGAAACATATAAAACAGTTCCGTCACCTTGAACCTTATCACATATCTGTAAAATCAATGTAGACTTTCCAATACCAGGCTCACCACCAAGTAAAATCAAAGAACCCTTAACCAGTCCACCACCCAAAACTCTATCCAATTCTTCAAAACCAGTTAAAGTTCTTATAGTCTCTTTAGCCTCATATGAATTCAACTTTTGTGGTACATTACCTGAAATTTTATCAGATTTAAGCAAACTATTTTTAGTTTCAACAATTTTCTGTTCAAAGAAAGTATTCCAACTCCCACATGCAGGGCACTTACCTAACCATTTTCCAGACTCATATCCACATTCATTACACACAAAAACAGTTTTATTTTTTGCCATTCTTACCTCCATGTCCCAAAGGGACGTTTCTTTTGGGACATTTTTGTCCCATTGGGGACACATATTACATTTATGCCCTTTCTATAATTTTTCTATTTATACCAATAACTCTTGATAATTGTCTTATTGATATCATTTTTAAACTTTTAAGTATTACTAAATATTCGTTTCTAATTTTATTACTACTTTGCAAAATTTTATTAACATTATTAATATCTAATAATTCACATATACATTTTTTTACTTCTTCATCTGTTAACTTCTCATACATTTCATATTCAAATACATCATTTAATTCATCTTGTTTACTTTTTTCCACATCTAAATTATGATATTTTATAAATTCTTTTTTTGCATTTTCAATGTCTTCTGAAAAAATTGATAATAATAATTTACTACTTATTATTCTAGATTTTTTTATATATTCTTTATAACTACTCCATTTATATTCTTCTGTTCTTCCAATTCCTGCTTTTAATGGATTCTGATGAATATATCTACAAACAACTTTTAGATAATCTCTATCTTCTATTTTTTTACTGAAAAATCTATTTTGAAATAAATGTCCTGTTCTCTCGTATTTTCTATTAAAATAAAGTGCATAACTTATTTGAATACTTTGCATTATTTTAGAAATTTTATCTTGTTTATCATATATAACAAAATGAACATGATTATCCATTAAACAATATGAATATATTTCATATTTGTATTTTTCTTTTGTATTTTCAATAATATTCATAAATTTATATCTATCATCTTCATCAAAAAAAATCTCTTGTTTATCTATTCCTCTTATTATAATATGATAAACTTTTATTTCACTATAGTCTCTTGCTATTCTGGGCAAGAAATCACCTTCTTTCTTAAGAGTTTTGTCCCATTTATATTTCCCCCATAATAGCTTTAGCAAAAAAAGTATAGCATATTTTTTCATCATATGCTATACTTTTCTAATTTTTCATAAAAAATTCACATTAATTTTTATTTTTAACATCTGTCCCTTTGGGACAAAAATGTCCCAAAAGAAACGTCCCCAATGGGACATTATTTTCTCTTTCTAAAACTAACTTCTTGAAATAGAAAATCATGTACTTTTTCCCAAGTAATTTCTTGATGTAAAAATTCATTTATTTCATCTTCTATTTTTTGTTGTTTTGGTGTTAATTCAACTCTTATTTCTTTATTCCAATCAATTTCTTGTAACCAAAAAGCTTTGAATTTTTGCCAAAATCCAACTTTTGCTGGTAATGCTTCATTTCTTATTGTTCCAGCATTTTCTACTACTTCATTTCCAAATTCAACTCCACCAAATACTTCTGTTTTAATATCTTCATTCATTTCTGACATTTATGGTTCCTCCTTTGTATTTTTTATTCAGTTATTTATTTTATACTACAAATACTTACAAATATCAAGTTTTTTTATATTAAGTTTTAATTACACAAATATTACATTTCTATTACATCAGCTAATATGTAGTCTTCTTTTTCTTCTCTACATATAACTTCTTTTATTTCATTCTCTAACTTTTGGTGTGAATTACAATATATCATAATATAATTTTGAGTATGTCCTTTATTTTCTTCTTCAAATAATACTTCTACTTTTTTTCCAATATATCTTTTATTGTATTCTATTTCATTTTTATTTGATAGTTCTAATAATTTTCTACTTCTTTCTTCCTTTTTATCTCCATTAACTTGATTTTGCATAACCGCTGCTTTTGTTCCTTTTCTTGGTGAGTATTTAAATATATGCATTTTATAAAATTTTATTTCTTTTAAAAATTCATATGTCTTATTAAATTCTTCCTCTGTTTCTCCTGGAAACCCTACTATTATATCAGTTGTTAAATTTACATCTTCATATGCGTTTCTTAGTAATTTTACAATATCTCTGAATTGTTCTGTTGTATATCTCCTATTCATTCTTTTTAATGTTTCATCACATCCACTTTGTAATGATAAGTGAAAGTGATGACATATTTTTTCAAGTTTTTTTATTCTTTCCATAAATTCTTCTGTTATTAATAATGGTTCTATTGAACCTAATCTTATTCTTTTTATTCCATTTATTTTATTAATTTCTTCTAATAAGTCTATTAATTTATATTCTTCCTTAAAATCCTTTCCATATGATGCTATATGTATCCCTGTTATAACAATTTCTTTTATTCCACTTTGTGCAATTTGATTTATTTCTGATATTATACTTTGTGGTTTTCTACTTCTTACTCTTCCTCTTGCATATGGAATTATACAATATGAACAAAATCTATCACATCCATCTTGTATTTTTATAACTGCTCTTGTTTTCTCAGAATATGTTATATCTCCAAATTCTGAAAATTCTTTTGATTGCATAACATCTTCAGTTTCTACTTTTTTTATATTTTCTTTTATATATTCTTCTACATATTCTACAATATTTACTTTTTCATTATTTCCTAACACTATGTCTATTTCTGTTATTTTTAATAGTTCTTCTTTTGCTATTTGTGCATAACATCCAACAGCAACTACTATTGTGTTTTTACTTTTTTCTTTTACTCTTCTTAGCATTTGTCTTGATTTTCTATCAGACATATTTGTTACTGTACATGTATTTATTATGCATATATCTGGATTTTCTTCACTACTTTCATCTATTACTTTATATCCTTTTTCCAAAAATTTTTGAGTCATTGCATTTGTTTCATATTGATTAACTTTACATCCTAGTGTTATGAACTTTACTACTTTTCCCATTTTTTTCCTTTCTTCAACCAATGGGGACGAGTTTAAATTGGTTGAAATTTTTTGATATATTTTCTATTTTCTTCAACCAATTTAAACCCGTCCCCTATGGTCGAATTCTATCTATTTTGCTCTTCCATCTAATGCATCTAAATTGTCTAAAGCTTTTCCTGTTCCTAACGCAACACATGATACTGAATCTTGTGCAATCATTACATTTATTCCTGTTTTTTCTTGTAATAATTTATCTAATCCATCTACTAGACATCCTCCACCTGTCATATATATACCTTTATCACTTATATCTGCTGCTAATTCTGGTGGTGTTTTTTCTAACACACTATGTACTGCATCTACTATCATCATTGCTGGCTCTACTAATGCTTCTAACATTTCACTTGAATGTATTGTTACTGTTTTTGGTAAACCTGTACTTAAATCTCTTCCTCTTATATCCATTTCTGCATCTTGTATTTTTGGATATACACATCCTATATTGACTTTTAAATCTTCTGCTGTTCTTTCTCCTATTGCAATATTATGTTTTTTCTTAATATATTTTATTATATATTCGTCAAATTTATCTCCTGCAACTTTTAATGATGTACTAACAACAGAACCTCCTAAAGATATTACAGCAATATCTGTTGTTCCTCCACCAATATCAACTATCATATTACCACATGGTTTTGCTATATCTATTCCTGCTCCTATTGCTGCTGCAATTGGTTCTTCTATTAAAAATACTTTTCTAGCACCTGCTTGCATTGCTGCATCTATTACAGCTTTTTTCTCTACCTCTGTTACTTGTGAAGGTATACATATCATTATTCTTGGTGCAAATATAGATTTTCCACAAACTTTACCAATAAAGTGTTTTAACATTTTTTCTGTAACAGTATAATCTGATATTACTCCATCTCTTAATGGTCTTGTAGCAACTATATTTCCTGGTGTTCTTCCTAACATTCTTCTTGCTTCACCACCAACTGCTAAAACATCTCCTGAATTTCTATCTACTGCAACAACAGATGGCTCTCTTAATACTATTCCTTTTCCTTTTATATACACAATAACTGTAGCAGTTCCTAAATCTATTCCTACATCTTGTCCAAATCCAAATTTTAACATGTTATTTCTTCCCTTCCATAAATCTATCTATCTTTTCTATTTCACTTTTGTTACATTTTCGTTACGATTATATTACAATAATAGAAATTTATCAATAGATTTCATTGAATTTTTTATTTTTTTATATTATAATAGTTAAAAATAAATTATGGAGATTATAAATGGAAAACTATATTTTTAAATCAAATTCAGAAAACGACACAAAAGAATTTGCAAAAAAATTTGCATCTAAACTAAATGTTGGCGATGTTATTGTACTTTCTGGTGACTTAGGGTCTGGCAAGACAAAATTTACAGAAGGTATTTTATCCTATTATGGATTAGAAAATGAAATTTCAAGTCCAACTTTTACAATAGTTAATGAATATACTAAAAATAATACAAATATATATCATTTTGATGTATACAGATTAGAAGATTCTTCTGAATTTTATGCAATTGGTGGAGAAGAATATTTTGAAAAAGGAATTTGCATAATAGAATGGGGAGAATTAATTGAAGATGCTTTACCTAAAAAATATATAAAAATTGATTTTTCTAGAAATTTAGATGATGCAAATTCTAGAACTTTAAATATAAAAGTTATTCACAAATAACATGAAAGGAGTTTTATTTTGAAAATTTTATGTATTGATACATCCAGCAAATTATGTAGTGTTGCAATTTTAGAAAATACTACTTTAATAGATAAATTAGAATTAGATAATGGATTAACACATTCTGAAACTTTAATGCCTTTAATTAAAAATCTTTTAGACAAAAATAGAATTTCTCTACGAGATATTGACTTGCTTGTTTCTGATATAGGACCTGGTTCTTTTACAGGAATAAGAATTGGAGTTTCAACTGTAAAAGCTTTTTCTGATAGTTTAAATATACCTTGTGTTGGAATAGATTCCTTAGAGGTTTTAGCTTATAATATAAAAAGTGATAGTGTAATTTGTAGTACAATTGATTGTAAAAATAATAATTGCTATTTTGCTTTATATGAATTAATAAATGGTACCTATAAAATATTAGAAGAACCATCAGTAAAATCTCTTTCAGAAGCTTCAGAAATATTAAATACAAAATATAACAACAAATCTATAACTTTTATAGGTGATGGTATTCCTGACAAATGCACAAATTGTTATTTAAATGTGGAAAATCTTGGCATCGCAGGATACAAAAAATTTATTAACAATGGCAATATTGGTGAAGAAATCTTACCTCTTTATTTAAAAAAGCCTCAAGCACAAAAACAATTAGAAGAAAAATTAAAAAATAACATATAAGGAGCTTCTTATGAATTTAAATATTAATAAAATGACTTTAAATCATTTAAACTCTATAAAAGATATTTTATTTTCAGATTTTGATGATTTTTGGAGTTATGATATTCTAAAACAAGAATTAGAAGGTAATCATTCTTATTTCCTTGTAGCAATAAATGAGTATAATGAGATTATTGGTTTTTCAGGACTAAAGGTTATTTTAGATGAAGCTGATATTATGAATATTGTTGTTAAAAAATCTTTTAAAGGTAATGGTATTGGTTCTAAGCTTTTAGAAAATTTAATTTCTTATTCTAAAGATAATAATTTGAAAACTGTTACATTAGAAGTTAATGAACACAACTTATCTGCAATTAGACTATATGATAAATTTGATTTTAATCATATTGGAATTAGAAAAAAGTATTATAATGGAGAAAGTGATGCAATTATAATGAGTAAACAACTATGATTGTTTACTCTTTTTACTACTTATTTTTTTTATTTCATTTTCAGTCATTCCTGTAATTCTACAAATTGATTTTATTGGTATTTTTTCTATTAGCATATTTTTTATACATTGGATTTTTTCCTCTATTCTTCCTTCTTTTATTCCTTCTGTTTTTCCCTGATTAATTGAATCTTCTACTAATTTTGCTCTTTCTCTATTCAATGTTTCTATTATTTGCATCATTGAATTTTCCACCTCCTCTATATCATTTAATATTTCATCTACCTTTTCTTTATAATCTTGTTTTTGTACTATTGCTTTTACTGCTACTATAAAAAAATCTTTTTCTTCTTTTGTATATTTTAATTCTTTACATTTTAACTCTTTTGATATTTTATTCAAATTTTCTATAAATTCCTTTTTGTTTCTTGCTTTTTCCATTAACATTATTTTATTTATTATCGATTTTTCTTTTAGCAATTTTTCATTACTTATTTTGTTTATATCATATACATTATATCTTGATAATTCCATTCCTTTGTAATTTCGCCATTTTAATTGTATCTTTCTTAAATCTAATTCTGCATTCCATTCTATTTCTCCAGTATATAATACTATTGGGATTATATTGGGATATTCATATCTTTTATTTTTATATTCTTCTTTTTCATCTATCAATACACTCTCTATTATTTCTATTTCATATTTTAACATTCTATATGGCATTGAATAATCTATTCTTGTCTGATGTTCTATTATAAAAAATACATTTTCATTTTTCATTTTATATACTATATCTGCTTCTGAATTCCTTAATTTATTTGATATATAACTACTATTGTATTTTTCTATGTCTTTCTTAGTTATTTTATCTTCTTTTTCTAAAAATTCATTTATTATTTGTACTGCATTTTCTTTTTTATCTAAGGCTTTTCTAAATATTTTATCATGTGGATTTTTTATTTCTGTTATCTCATATTCTTCTTTAGTATCATTTAATTCAGTATTATTCTTTCCATATTTTTCTTTATATAATAGATATTCTCTTATTGTAAATATTTCTATATCAATTCTATTTTGTATATTATAATATAGCTTCTTAATTTTGTCAATATTTATTTCACAGTTAATATATTTTTTCTTTAACTTTTTTTCTATACTTACCACCTCTTTTTATTTATTTTTCGTTTTGGAATTTTTTTAGATTAAAATTTAAATATTTTTATATTTTTTGATTTAAAATTTGAATAAAACATATAAACATAATACAACAAAATGCCGAACTTCGCAACTACTTTCCATCGCAAAATTCGGCAAACATGTTCTGAATTCTAATATATTTTAATATAATATCTTATTCTATATCTATAACTCACTATTTCTCACTAATTGAAACTTCATATATTTTTACAGAACCATAACCTGTACCAGAACTAACTGCCCAGGCACTATAATTACTAGAAATCTGTAATTTTCCTGTACTTATAGGATTGTCACCTGCATTTAACCATTCACCTTCCCCATTAGTCTTATCTGTAAAAATTCCTGAATCATTGATATCCCCCTTATAAGGAAAACAACTTCCATCTCCAAAAACAATTCTTGCAAACAGTTCATAACATTCCATTTCTATTTCAAAAACTCCAAAATGAACACTATAACCAATAGGATCTAATGCAACATAAGTGTTTGGATTTCTATCGTAAGCTTCAATTGGTAAAGCCTCTTTTCCTTGACAATTTACATTACTATCATATTTATAATTTTTCACATTTTTTACATTTGATTCTATTTTATCTTTATATATAGCTTTTACTTTAATTAAATCTTCACCTTTATACTCAGTATTAAATGCTTCTATATATTCTTTCCATGTACTTCCAGAATCTACACTATAATAATATTTTATATTTTTCACTTTAGGACTTGTTATTTCTATTGTTATATTTTCACCAATGTTTGGTTCTAAATTATAATTCATCATCCCATCTAATGTTAAAGTTGGATAATCTAAAACCTTTTTAGTTGCAGTTTCTTCATTAACTATCATTTTTGTCTTTGGTGGAAGTGGTTTTGTACTTGTTGTTACATCTACCGTTTCAGACATTTTATCATTTCCTGCTTTATCATATGCTATCACATAAACTTTATATGTTGTCCCAGGATTAAGTTCATCAATTTCTTCTGAATTATATTTTACATATTCTGCATTTTCTGGACCTTTTACATAGTATTCACATTTCTCTATTCCACTTTTTATACTACTTGTTGTTGCTTCTCCATCTTCTGCAGTCACCTTTATTGTGAATCCATCTAATGTTACATTTTCAATTGTTACTTCTACTCTTGTTGGTTCTACTATATCTATTTTTTGTATATTTAATAGTTTTGTTCTACTTTCTCCTATACTATCTGTTACTGTTACTTGATATTCTTTATTTTCTGTTATTGTAAATGTTCCATCTGCATTTCTTGTTAGCCCATTTACTTCTATGTTGGTTATACTTCCATTTGTTGATTTTGCATTTACTGTTAGTGCTATATTTCCATTTGTGTATCCTTTTGGAGTTAGTATGTAACTAAAGCTTATTCCTTTTATTGGGTATCCTATTGTTACATTTAGATTATTATCTATTGTGTATTCGTACCCTTTATATTCTCCATTAATCTCATCATCATTTAGTGTCGCTGTTATTCCTTCTAGTTTATTTGCTAATTGCATATCTTCTCCATCTGCTAACATTTCTAGTATTATATCATTTCCTTTAGCTATCTCTTCTATTTGGATATCCATTATTGTCATTTCTATTTCTTCTTTTATTTGAGTTTTTTCTGATACTTCTTTGGATTCTTTAGCTCTTCCAAATAGTCCACTTCCTGTTAAACTTACTATTGATATTCCTGCTAAAATTAATAAAATAATTATTGTTATTACAAGTGCTATTAATGTTATCCCCAAATCTTCTTTTTTCTTCATTTTTCTAATTTTCCTCCTTTGTTATTCATATTAAAATTATATATTTTATTATTTTTAAGCACAATAAAACGATTACTTTTTAGTAATCGTTTTTTGACATAATATTTCTTTAAAGTTTTCAAATAAATTCATTTTTATAATTCACTTAACTTTTATTGTGAAAAATTTTTAATTATTTTTACTGAATTCTTTCAATTTCCCATTCATCAAAATTAACATACGTGTTAGGAGTTCCTTTGGATTGTACTTTATACCTTCCTTTTTCTAAAGTTACTAATTCATATCTTTCTCCAGTACACTTAGTTGGCACTGTTTTATATTCTTCATACTGTTTTCCATTCCATTTTTCAAAACTAGCATCTCCTCCTGAATATCCTCCACTATCCCTATATTCATGTCCATAAGCATATAATTTAACTTGTCTATATACTTCCATAATAAAATAACTAGGATCATAATCATGCACTAACATTGCACCAAAATAATTACCACCGCTCATTTATATTTCCATTAAATAATAATTCCTGAATTTCAGATACTGTATTCAAATTATATTTATCACGAATATATAACTTATATGCTTCTTTAATATTTATCAAATTTGAAACTTTTTTTGAAGTTGCTGTTATCTCTATATCTCCTGTCACCTTTTCTATATTTATAGTTCCTACCATATTATCTACACTTACTGTTGTTCCATTCATTGTTACCACAAAATCATCTAATATATAATCACCTTTTTCTATCATTTTTGCAGTATATGGTTGATTATATATTATTTTAGTTGATTTATTATCTATATCTATTCCTTCTCCTAGATTCATTGTCACAGTAGCATATTGTTTTATTGATATTGTTTTTTCTACCTTTTCACCATTTTTAGGTGTTATTACTATTTTATATTCTTTTCCTACTTCTATTTCATAATCTAACGATATTTCTTCTTTTGTTCCATTTCCTATATATGGTTCTATATTTGGTAATTCTATTTTTTCTATACCATTTTCTTCATCTTGTACATATATTGATATTTTTACATTATTTCCATTTCTTTCTTTTTCCATATATGAAAGTTCTACACTTCCATCATAGTCCATTTCTATAATATTTAAATTTAAATCTATTATAAATCTTTGAGTCACTCCACTCTTTTTCATTTTTATCTTTTTGCTATTTGTTAGTTCACTATCTTGATCAAAAGTCTCTATTATCTTATTTTCATATTCTTTCAATTTTTCATTTATCCAATCTGATGTTATATCATTTAATGTTGCATCCCCACTCTTTTCTATTTGTAATTCTTGAATAGCCAACATTAGTCGTTCTTTCATCTCAGATTTAATTTGTGCTTTTTTTGCATCTTTTGCATTTCCTAATAATCCACTTCCTATTAAACTTGATATTGATATTCCTGCTAATATCAATAAAATAATTATTGTTATCACTAAAGCAATTAAAGTAATACCTCTTTTGTTTCTTATCCTAAAATACATTTTTTCTCCTCCTTAGTTTCTATGAAATCATTATAACATTTCGCCATTTTTTATACAATACTTTTGTATGGTTTTTTTACAATTTAATTTATGGGATAATTATTTTATTAGGAGGTTAAATAAATGTTTGAAATATCAAAATATAAAAAAAGTAATGTAAAACTTTCTATACGTTTACCAGAAAACATAAATGACACATTAAAGAAAATAGCCAAAGGAGAAAATATGAGTTTTAACAATGTCCTAGTTAGCTGTGTCCAATATGCAATAGATAATATCGATTTAGACAAATATAAAGATATTAAACTTGATGATAATGAAGACAAAAATAACTAAAAAGAATATATTAATTGCTTGCAATAGCCATTAATATATTCTTTTTGAATTATTCTATACATATTTTTCAATCTTAACAACAGACCTTCCGCTTCTTGTAGTCCCAGAAAGTTCCTTAACAACAAATCTTCCTTTCCCCCTGATTGTAATAACATCACCTAACTTAACTTGTTTAGAAACCTTAGTCTCATTTTGCCCATTAATAAAAACTCTCTCACTATCTATAATCTGAACAGCTTTACTTCTAGAAGTTTTAGCCAAATCAGAAACAAAATTATCAAGTCTTAAAGAAGGAACAATAATACTAATTTCTTCTATTTTAATTTCCTGTTTTCTCAACTCACTCAAATTAACTATTTCAAACTTCGCATTTCCAAACCTAGTCAAAGTAGCCAGTTCCTGTTTTAAAGTATCTGAAGACTCCTCTTTCACTAAAATATCAGCTCCATCATCTGAAACCAATATATCACCTACTTTTTCTCTCTTCATTCCAAGTTTAACAATACCACCTAAATAATTTCTATGAGAATACTTACCTTTTTCATCTTCCCCCAAAGCAATTCTTATAACACTAATAATTTTAGAATAATTTTTTTCAATCATCTGCATATTATACTTTTCAGGATAAATAACAAGAACCTTTCTTTCAGCATCATCAAATCCACCAAATAAAACATAATTTTCAAATTCAATCTTCTTCATAAAGCTCTTAACCAAAGATATTTGATACATATCTAAAAAATCTGTATACTCCAATTTGTCTCTTTGCCTTGAAAATTCAATTTTATCTAAAATCTGTGCCAATAACATTTTATCATCCTGTTTTCTATAATCACTTAAAACTTTTTGTTTATCCATCAACTCTCTCCTTTTTGTCTATTCTGAAATGTGTCCCTAATGGGACAAAAATGTCCCAAAAGAAACGTCCCCAATGGGACATTGCCCATAAATTTCCTCTAATTCTTCAACACTACCATGTTTTATAAACTCATCTGGCCAAGCATAAGATTTCACCTCAACGTTCTCCAATTTTTCATTAACAATCAACTCTTTAACAGCGGTTGCTAATCCATTTATGATAGTACAATCTTCTAATGTAATAACTTTTTTCGTTTTTTCAATAGATGCTCTAATTGTTTCATTGTCTAATGGTTTTAAAAATCTTGCATTTATTACTTCTGCATCTATTCCACATTCTTTATAATTTTCAGCTAATTTTATAGCCTCCACTACTCTCTTTCCTATTGCTATTATACTTATATCTTTTCCTTCCTTTATTATTTCTGCTTTCCCTAAATTTATTCTTTCGCATTTTTCAAATGTTACATCTTTATCTTCTCCACCTCTTGGATATCTTATAACAACTGGTTTCTTTAAAGTTACTGCAAATTCCATCATATTTTCTAGTTCTTTAAAATCTTTTGGAGCCATTATTGTTAAATTGGGAACAAGTCTAAAGAATGCCATATCTAATGTTCCCTGATGCGTTTCTCCATCAGCTCCAACAACTCCTGCTCTATCTACACACATTATTACTGGTAGATTTTGAATTGCTACATCATGTATTACTTGATCATATGCTCTTTGATAAAATGATGAATAAATTGGTACAAAAGGGATCATCCCCTCTTTAGCCATACCTGATGCCATAGTAATTGCATGTTGTTCTGCTATTCCTATATCAAAAAATCTCTTTGGAAATTCTTTTTGAAATTTAGTTAATCCTGTTCCATCTTTCATTGATGCTGTTACAGCAACAATTTTTTCATTATCCTTTGCAAGTTCTACTAACTTATCGCCAAATACTTTTGAATAATCTGGTTTCTTCTCTTTTTTCGATTTTCCTGTATCAATATTAAATGCTGAAGTTGCATGAAATTTATCAGGATTTTCTTCTGCAAATTTATATCCTTTTCCCTTTTTAGTTAAAACATGTATTAAAACTGGTTTATCTAATTCTTTACTTAATTTTAATATATTTTCTAATTGTTCTATATTGTGTCCATCAACTGGTCCTAAATATATAAATCCAATGTCTTCAAAGAACATCTTTGGAATTATTAATTGTTTAATACTTCTCTTTATTCTTTGAATCACTTTTACTGATGCTCCACCAATTATAGGAACTTTATTTAACATATTTTTTAATGAAATACTAGATTTCTTATATAATCTTTTTGTTCTTAATTTACTTAAAAATAGATTAAGACCACCTACATTTTTTGAAATACTCATTTCATTATCATTTAATATTACTATCATTTTAGTGTTACTAAATCCTGCATCATTTAATGCCTCTAATGCCATTCCACCAGTTAATGCTCCATCTCCTATAACTGCAATTACTTGATTATCATTTCCTTTTAAGTCTCTTGCTCTTGCCATTCCTAATGCTGCTGATATGGATGTACTACTATGTCCTGTATCAAAACTATCATATTCTGATTCATTTATTTTAGGAAACCCAGATAATCCATTTAGTTTTCTTAAAGTTTTAAATTCTTCTTTTCTTCCAGTTAATATTTTATGCACATATGATTGATGTCCAACATCCCATACTATTTTATCATTTGGCATATTAAATACACTATGCATCGCAATTGTAAGTTCTACAACACCTAAATTTGATGCTAAATGTCCTCCATTCTCTGATACAACATTTAATATATATTCTCTTAACTCTTGTGCTAATTTATTTTTTTCTTCTGCATTCAAACTTTTTAAATCTTCTGGTAAATTAACATTTTCTAACATTTTAATTTCTCCTAATATTTATTGCATTTATTTCCATTAATTGTTTATACTATTATTAAATAATAATTTATATAAATTGTTACTATATAATAACATATTTTTATACAATTTTCTACCAAATTATTGTTTTTTATATAACTTTATTATAAAATATAAAAAAATAAATACAAAGGAGACTGACTATGAAAAAAATTAAAATTAGAATTTTACTTATTACATTTCTATTACTTGTCTTAATTTCAACATTTTCAAACGCAACATATAATACTGTTACAATGTCTGTTGTAGAAGAACCAATATGTACTATAAATTTTGGAACAAATTCTTCTGTTGAAAGAAAAGTTTTATCAAAAGACTTAGATAATAAAGAAATAATTCTTCAATTAACAGTTAAAAATAACGAAGAAAAATTAAAGCCAACTGGCGAAATAATGTTAGTAATTGATAACTCAAATAGTATGTCAGATATGGTCACTGATGAAAAATCTAGAGAAGATATTGTTATTGATTCTGCAAAAAATTTAATTACAAAACTTTTAGAAGATAATACAAAACTTAAAATTGGTATTGTAAGTTTTTCAACAAAAAGCACTACTGAAGAAGGAATTCCAGAAGATGCCAAATTAATATCTAAACTATCTAATGATACAAAACAGCTAATATCTTCTGTTAATAATATAAAATATGATGGTCCTAGAACAAACCTAAATGCTGGTATTGATTTAGCAAAACAACAATTTACTGATGAAACTGATAAAGACCACAAATATGTTATTGTTTTATCAGATGGTGTACCAAATGTCGCAATTAATTTTGATAACTATTATTATTCAGATGATGTAATTTCTAAAACAAAAAAATCTTTACAATCATTATCTACTATATCTGATAATGTTATTGTAATGCTTACAGGAATTACAAATGGAGACGCTCTTCCAACATATGTACCCGCATATACTGGAACAAAAAGAACATATAATGAAATTATTGAAGAAATCTTTGGAACAACACAAGAACCTACAATAGGAAAATTTTATTATATAACTGATGAGAAAATTGAAGAAACAATAAAAAATAATATTTATAATGACCTATTACCTACATCAAAATCTATTAATAATATAAAAGTTGTAGATTCTTTTCCAAAAGAAATAGTTAATAATTTTGAATTTTCTTATGTAAAAGAAGCTAATATAGGAACAATATCTCCAACAATTGATAAAACAACAAACTCAATTACTTGGACTATTCCAGAATTAAAATCTGGTGAAACAGCTATAGTTCAATACAAATTAAAACTAAATACAAAATATGATGAAAATATTGTTAATAAAATATTAGATACTAATACAAAACTAGATATAACTTACACTGATAATTCAGGAAAAGAAGACTCAAAAACTTCTAACATTGTTCCTAAAATAAAACTTACTGAACCAACACCACAAGAAATAAAAAAGGACGAAGAAACAAGACCCACAGTTTTACCAAAAGCTGGTAAAGTAATCTTTATTGGTGTTATAGGATTAGCATTAGTTATTACAATAATTTTAGGAATTAGATATTTTATAATAAAAAATAAAACAAAATAGGATTTAGGGACGGGCCTTAAATCCTATTTTTTATTTAAAATATATTTTTAGTAAATTTCAAAATATAAAAATAATAGGGATTTTAGACCTGGCCCCTAATCCCCATTATTTAAAAAAGGATTTAAGGTCTGTCCCTAAATCCTAAATATGTATAGTCCAATAATAAATAATCCTAAAATAACTCTATATATAGCAAATATTTTAAAACTACCTTTTTTCAAATAATCTAGTAAAAACTTAATAACTATAATTCCTACTATAAAACTAGCAAAAATCCCAACAAAAAATGGTATATTAAATACAAAATCTTTAAACTTATATAGTGTTGCTCCAAATACTATTGGTGTAGATAATAAAAATGTATATTTAGCAGTTGACTCTCTATCTACTCCCATTAATCTTCCAGTAGTCATTGTTACACCTGAACGTGATACACCTGGTATAAAAGCTAGTGCTTGTGATAATCCAACTAAAAAAGTTTGTTTAAATGTCATATGTTCATAATCAGTATTTGCAGGTGATTTTTTATCTACAAAATATAATATAATTCCCATTACAATTAATGCTGAAGCAATAACTAATGGCATTTTTCCTAAACTATCTCCTACAAAATGGTCTAATAAAAATCCTATTGCTCCACCTGGTATTGTAGCAATAACTAAATACCAAAACATTTTTCCTTCAAAACTTTTCTCTTTTTTTACAACTTGTTTATATCCTCCCTCTATCAATTTTAGCCAATCTTTGAAAAAGAATATTACAATTGCAAGTAATGTTCCAAAATGTAATGCAACATCAAAACTTTCTGGTATTTGCCATTTAAATATCCATGGTACTAAATTTAAATGTGCTGAACTTGATATTGGTAATAATTCTGTTAATCCTTGAACTATTCCTAAAACTAATGCTTGTAAAATTTCACTCATTTTATTACTCCTTTCAATTCTTATATATTTCTTTTAATACATTATAAACTGTTTCTTTTATAAACTCTGCTGTTGTAATTGGTGCAACTTTTCCTGGTAAAGCTAATGCCCATATCAATTTCAAATTTCTATCCTTTGCTGCCTTTTTATCAATACCTCCAGGATTCGAAGCTAAATCTACTAATAAGCATTCTTCATTTATGTTCTTAATTTTTTCTTCTGTCAGGATTAAATGAGGAACAGTATTAATTATAACATCATACTCTGATAAATTATCTCCTATTGTATTTATATTAGTATCCATATATCCATATGTTTTAATCCAAGCCAAATCCTCGTCTTTTCTAGCAGCACATGTTACATTTGCAGAAAGTCCCTCAAGTTTTTTTGCTAATACTTTCCCTATTCTTCCAAAACCTAAAATTAATATATTGCTTCCATGAATTATTTTATTTGTATTTGCTATAATTATTTCTATAGCACCCTCTGCTGTTGATATTGTATTCAAAACTGCTAATTCTTCTCTTTTCATTATATCTATTATTTCTATATATTCATCATTTGCTAAGTCATAAACTTCTGGAGTTATACTCCCTGCAATTAATATTTTTGCATTTATAAAATGCATTAATTGTTTTATAGATATATTATTATCACTAAAAGGTGCATTTATATCAATTCCATTACTTGAAAATGGAATCGGTCCTATAATAATATCTGAACTCTTAACAGCATCTTGTAATTTATCATACATTATTATATCTTTATTTTCTTTTAACTCTTCAGCCTTTTCTAATCCATACGTATATATAGTATTTCCATCTATCGCTAACATCTTAGCTAATTTTATTAATCTTAAATCTCCACCAATAACAGTAAAATTTGTTCCCATAAAATCCCTCTTTCTATAAAATGACATTCTTATATTAGTATATTTAATTTTATGAGTAATTATGTATTTTTATCTTATTCAATTTCTCTTTGTCCATCAATTTCATTTTGCTCTATAATCTTTTTCTTTTTCCCTGATGCTTCCTTTTTTAAAAGTTTTATATCATCATAACTTAAATTTCTAGTTATTTCAAACATATCCTCCAAATGTTCTTTAGCTATTACTTCTTTTTCTGTCAATTTAGATTGTTTTTCCTCTGCTACTTCAATATTAAATGGTAATGATATTCTAGCAATTATTGGAATGAAAATTGTATCTTTCTTTATTTTTGGAACTATTTTTTCCGAATTAATATCTATTGCTATATTAGCAAATTGTATTGCTTTTTCTTTATCACCCTTTATCATTGATATTTTAGAAAGTTCATAATAACTATCTGCTGATAAATCTTCATCTTCCAAAGCTTCCATAAAATATCTTTCTGCTTCTTCCAATTCTTTATATATCAATGCTATTTCAGCAAGAGAATACTTAGAATTATATGAAAGTGAATTTATATCAGCTGCTCTCTCATAACATATTTTTGCATTCTGAAAATCATTAAGCATTGTATATGCAATCCCCAAATTATAATTTAGCTCAAAACTTACAGGATTATATCTTAATGCATCTTGATATACATTTACTGCTTCTTTATACATTTGTTTTGTTAATAATATATCTCCTAATAATTCAGTTGCTTTATAATAATCTGGCTTTTTATTTAATAAACTAAATAGCATTTCTGATGCCTCATCAGACTTATCTAAATTATTTAATAATTCAGCAACTTTGTAATATGAATCATAATCCTTTTTATTTATATCTATTGCTTGAACATATTCATCAATTGCTTTTCTCATTCCACCTTCTAATTCATAAATTTCTGCTAACATTTTATGTCCTATATAATTTTCTGGATATTTAGTTACTAAATTTATTAATTGTTCTTTAGCTTTTTTATTATTTCCAATTCTTAAATATACGCTTGATTTTAACACACTTAAAACCTGAATAAATGGTATTCCTTTTTTTTCTACAATCATAACTCCTATTGGTATTATTATTCCAAATACATACTTTATTATAATGAAAAATGGAGCTAATTCTTTCTTTCCTAATACTGCAATAAAATTTAAAGTTATTCCAATCGCTTGTATAACTATTATAGTTATATAACTAGTATCATTTCTTTGTATCATTTTTAAAAAAATATAGACAAATAATCCAAATGCAAGCATAGTAAAAATTAATTGTTCTAGTATCATAAATTCTCTCCTTATTTATATTACCCTACTATTTTATTGCATTTTTAAATATTTGTCTAGTATTTTATAATTTTTATTTATAAATTCTAGGTACTCTTTTCCCTATAGAACATAAAATCTCATATGGTATAGTATCTAAATAATTTGCTACTTTTTCAATATGTTCAACATCTTTTAATATATACACTTCATCATAAAGTTGCACATTATCATCAATTTTTACAAAAAGCATATCCATGCAAATATTCCAAATGATAGGATATTCTTTTTCTTTTATAAATACAGTTCTTCCTGTGTTTTTACGAATAATCCCATCTGCATAACCGTATTGAAACAACTGCTATTTTTTCATATTCCAATGATTTATATATTCCATTATATCCAACTGTTTCACCTGGTTTTAATTCATTAATTTGTATAACTTCACTTTTTAAAGAAAATGTTGACTTCAACTTCAAATATTTTTCCTCTGTAAAACCATACATTATAATGCCTAATCTACATCCATTTACATCTTCTATTTTGTCATATTTACTCATAGCCTCACTTGCAGATGTATGTATTATTCTAATTTCATTTTTTGGAATTACATCTATCATATTTTTAAACTTATCGATTTGAACATTATATTTTGCCTCATTACTGGCCTCAAAAATATGTGTATAAATTCCTTCTATATTCATTTTCTTATCTTTAGCGATTTTATAAACTTCCTGTAATTCTTCTTTTTTCTTTATTCCTAATCTATTCATTCCAGTATTTATTTTCAAATGAACCTTTAGATTTTCTAATATTTGTTCATTCAACTTTTCGACTTCTCTAATATATTCTAAAGATGATATTGTTACTGTTATATTTTCTTTCTTACAAACATATATATCATTCTTATCAATTACTCCTAAGCAAAGAATCGGAATTTCTTTCATCCCTCTTCTAATCTCTATAGCCTCATCTAAAGTTGCTACACACAAATAATTACACCCACCATTTACAATTGCCTTTATAGTCTGCAAATCATCATGCCCATAACAATCTGCTTTTACAACTCCAAAATAATATTCATAATCAGAATATGACTTTATTATTTTTTTTACATTGCTTTCTATATTTTCTAAATTAATCTCAGCATAAGTATTTCTATACATTAATTAACCTCCACATATTACACTAAGCTACTATAAATTTTATAATCTCTCAATATCTTTCTAACATAATTATTAGTTTCCTTATATGGAATATTTTCTACATCAGAACCATCAGATTTTATTATACCTTTCTCAATCCAATTATCAACAGTACCAATTCCTGCATTATAAGCAGTCAATGCAATTTCCGCATTTTGATATCTATCTATCAAAATTGACAAATACTTAGTACCCAAATTTATATTTAAATCAACATCCTGTAGCTTTTCATGTAATTCATCATCTAAAATCTGAATATCTATTCTTCTAGCAACATCTTTAGCTGTAGTATCTAACAATTGCATTAAACCTATTGCATTTTTACTTGATTTAGCATTTGGATTAAAATTACTTTCCGCTTTTATAACGGCATATACTAAATTTTCATCTACATTATATTCTCTAGAATATTTTAATACATATTCTGAATATTCCTTTTTGTACATTATCTTTTGTACTTTTGTTGGAATATTTATAATGGCTATTATACTTATAAAAAGTATTATTACTAAAATTATTACTCTCTTCTTCTTTATAATAACTATTTTAAACTACTCCTTTCATGTCCTCAAATCCCCATTTTTAAAATAATTTCGAATTTAAATTACTACTATTATACAAATAAAATAAATTAATATTTCTTTACTATTTCAATATGTGTCCCTGATGGGACAAAAATGTCCCAAAAGAAACGTCCCCAATGGGACATCACTTACATTCATACCAGTTTTCTGCTTCTGAGACATCTGCAATTAATGGTACTTTTAGATTAATTGCATTTTCCATTTCTTGTTTTATTATTTCTTTTAATTGTTCCGCTTCTTTGATTGGTGCTTCTATCATCATTTCATCATGTACTTGCAAAATAATTTTAGATTCTAGTCCTCTTTTTTCTAATTGATTATATACATTTATCATTGCTATTTTCATTATGTCTGCTGCTGTTCCTTGTATTGGTGTGTTCATTGCTGCTCTTGCTCCAAATTGTCTTACCATATAATTATTTGATTTTAATTCTGGTATATATCTTCTTCTATTAAATAGTGTTTCTACATATCCTATTTCTTTTGCTTTTTCTGTTGTATTGTCCATGAAGTTTTTTATTCCTTCATATTCTGTTAGATATTCATCTATATATTGTTTTGCTTTTTTTCTTGATATTCCTAGTTGCTCTCCTAATCCAAAGTCACTTATTCCATATACTATTCCAAAGTTTACTGCTTTTGCATTGCTTCTTTGTTCTTTTGTTACTTCTTCTATTGGTGTTTTAAATACTTTTGATGCTGCTTGTTTATGAATATCTTGATTTTCTTTGAATGCTTGAACCATATGTGTGTCTTCTGACATATGTGCTAATACTCTTAATTCTATTTGTGAATAGTCTGCATCTATATATACTTTTCCTTCTTCTGGTTTAAAAATTTTTCTTACTTTTTTTCCAAGTTCAAATCTTGTTGGTATATTTTGTAGGTTTGGTTCTGTAGAACTTATTCTTCCAGTTGCTGTTATTGTTTGATGGAAAAATGAGTGTATTCTTTTTGTTTTCGGATTTATATATTGTTTTAATCCCTCTACATATGTTGAGTTTAACTTCATTAATTGTCTATAATCTAATATTTCTGATATTATTGGGTCTTCTAATTTTAATTTTTCTAGTACATCTACATCTGTTGAGTATCCACTTTTTGTTTTCTTTACAACTGGCAATTTCATTTTTTCAAATAGTATTTCTCCTAATTGCTTTGTTGAATTTATATTAAATTCTTCTCCTGCCATTTCATATATTACTTTTGTTTTTATTTCTAATTGTTCTTTTAGCTGATTACCAAATCTATTTAGTTCTTCTTCATCTGCATACATTCCATTCCATTGCATATTTGCTAAAACTGTTACTGTTGGCATATCTATGTTTTCAAATAGGTTTATTGCATTTATTTCTCCTAATTTTTTCATTGTTATTTCTTGCAATTTGAAAATTAAATATGAATAAAATGTATATCTCTTTTCTTCTGATTTACTAAATTCTTCATCTTGATTATTATTCATTTCTTCAAATAAATTAATCTGTTTATTTTTTTTATTTAAATCTTCTCCTAAAACTTCATTTACATCTATTTCCAAATATAACTCAGCCAAATTGTCTATTTTTAATTTATTATTTGTTGGATTCAAAATATATGCAGCAATTGATATATCTGATTTTATTCCTTTTATATCAATCCCTTCTTGTTTTAATAATATATATGTTTTGCTCAAATCTATTCCTATTTTTAATATCTCATTATCTTCAAATATATCTTTTAAATCTTGAATTTTATTACTTTCTTTTAAATTTATATAATATGATTCATTATCCTTTTTATTAAAAACTCCAATTCCACATATTTTTTCTTTTATTATCTTTTCTGGATTTTCATCAACTTCAGTATTAATATAAAAAATCATTTCCTTTTGTTCCTTCAAGATAACTTTAATTTCATCTATCGCCTTACTTTCAGTTTTAAATAGCTCTTCTATTTCACTAACTTCTGATTTCTGAGATATAATATCTGTCAAATTAAATCTTTCTATATATCTCTTAAAATTCAACTCTTTAAAAATTTCTAATACTTTCGGCTTATCCCATTCTTCTACTTTTAATTCATCTAGTGTATCTTCAATTGGTACTTTTGTATTTATTTCTCCTAATGTTCTTGAAAGATATGCTAATTCTTTGTTTTCTTCTATTTTTTCCTTTTGTTTACCCTTTAAATCAGATTCTCCCACTTCTAATTTCTTATATAGTTTCTCTATTGTTTCATATTTTTGAATTAGTGAAAGTGCTGTCTTTTCTCCTATACCTGGAACTCCTGGAATATTATCTGATGTATCTCCTTGTAAACCTTTTACTTCTATTAATTGTTTTGGCTCTATTCCATATACTTCTTTTACTTTTTCTCTATCAAAAATTTCTGTTTCAGTTTTTCCTGCTTTTGTTCTTGGTATGTGTATTTTAACATTATCTGTTGCTAATTGAAAAGTATCTCTATCTCCTGATAGAATTATTACTTCTAGTCCTTTATTTTCACCATATTTTGATAATGTTCCAATTATATCATCACCCTCATATCCTTCTTTTTCAATTATATCAATATTCATTGCTCTTAATACATCTTTTATAATTGGCATTTGTTCTGCAAGTTCATTTGGCATTCCTTTTCTATTTGCTTTATATCCCTCATATAATTCATGTCTTGCTGTTGGACCTTTTAAGTCAAATGATACACCTAAATAATCTGGATTTTCGTCTTCTAACAATTTAAACAAAATTGCTAAAAATCCATATATTGCATTTGTAAATTTTCCATCTTTTGTAGTTAGAGCTTTACTTCCCATTATTCCATAAAAAGCTCTATTCATTATACTATTACCATCTATTAAAACTAACTTTTTCAATTTTTCTCTCCCTATAAATCTCTTTATTTCACTTTTCCCCACACATCAAAAGGCCAAATTCTAATCAAAACTTTACTCTCAACCTTTTCTAAAGGAATACATCCAAAATCTCTACAATCAACACTATGTTCTCTATTATCTCCTATTGCAAATATACAATTTTCTGGAACTATAAAATCATTAAATGATTTTCCCCTTGTAATTACATTATCTTGTAGATAATCTTCTTTCAATTCTTGTTTATTTATATAAACTTTCCCATCTTTTATTTCTACATGTTCTCCTGGTAAAGCAATTACTCTTTTTATAAAACTTTCCTTTTTTATTTCTAATACATAATACATGAATTTATTAAATAATCCCTTAGGCTCATTTTCATATTTTGCAATTGGATTTAATTTATTAACTTCATAATTATTATATGTTTTTTTACTTGGTGCTTCAAAAGTTATAATATCACCTCTTTGTGGCATCTCTTTTTTAGTCTTACTCCATCTATCAAGCCACAATTTCTGATTTTCTATTAATGTTGGGTACATTGATGTTTGTTTTACTATTGTTGGTGTTCCTATATAATATCTTATTATTAATGCCAATATTATTGCAGCTATCATAGAATAAAGCCATTCTAGTATACTTTTTAATTTGTCATCCATATATTTCTCTCCTTATATAAACTTTTGTTAAATTATTTAATATTATATATTAAATAATTGTATTTTTCAATAATCATCACCATTATAAATCATAAAATCGAGCACTTTTTATGACATTTTTATAACAATATTACAATAATATTACAGAAATATTACAGAAATTGTTGACTTTTGTAATATTTTATTTTATAATGAATTTATAAAGGATAAAATTTCACTATACTGAAGTAAAAATTTAAAAAATGTACGTAAGAATAAAAGGAGTTGATTATTATGAATAATCATGAATATAAACCAGTTTCAAACTGTTTAGCTTTAACAGTTAGAAAAGAACATAGATTAATAGTTATAAAAAAAGCTTCAACTAAAGCTTTAAGAGTATCATGGAAAACAATATTATATGTAATTTTTCTAACAGTAGCTAATGTTTTAGTTTAAATTGTGAATTTAATATAATATATATATACTATAAAAGAAAGATTCAAAAATCTTTCTTTTTTATTAACATTAAAGTAAACCCCCAGCTATGCTGGGGGCATTATAAAACTTATAGTTTTGCACAAAGTAACAAAAAACCAACTCAGACATGATATAATATTTAAAGTTTGACAGCTAAAATATAAATCATGAAAGGAGTTGGAAGTATGAAAAGTTCATACACAGAAAGTTTAGCACATACAACATGGGAATGCAAGTACCATATTGTATTTGCACCAAAATTTAGAAGAAAAGAAATATATGGTAACCTAAAAAGAGAAATAGGAATGATATTGAGAGAACTATGTAGAAGGAAAGAAGTGGAAATAATAGAAGCGGAGGCATGTCCAGACCATATACATATGTACGTAAGTATGCCACCAAAACTTAGTATATCAAGTTTTGTAGGATATTTGAAAGGAAAGAGTACATTAATAATATTTGAGAGGCACGCAAATTTAAAGTACAAATATGGAAACAGAGTATTTTGGTGTCGAGGATATTATGTAAGTATAGTAGAAAATAATAAGACAGCGGTAGCAAGATATGTAGCAAATCAGTTAAAAGAAGATATGATGACAGATCAAATAACAATAAAAGAATATAAAGACCCTTTTAAGGGTAGCAAGTAAAAATAATGCAAGTGTAAATGGCGATAGCTGTCAAACTGAGGCACTTCAGTGCCAGCTGGTATCAAGGCCTTATAGGCCGATATGAAAATCCCCCAGTTATACTGGGGGATAATTATGATATATTAACAATTTAAAATATATATTTTAAATTACTAAATTATAACAAACTCTTTAACATATGTAATAAAAAGCACTGGATTTATTGACATTTACAGGTTTTTGTCATAAAATATTTTTTAAAAGAAAGGAGTTTTTAACTTGGGAAAACATACTGCAAAAAGATTTGATTCAAAAGAAAAAAAAATAAACAGAAAAAAACAAATAAAAAATAGAAAAAAAAGTAATCTCAAAATTAATAAATTTATTTTTATATTTTTTATTATGATAATTCTTATACTTTCTTTAATTTTATATAAAACTCATTTTTGTAAAACTGAATCTGAACAAAAAAATAATGAAGAAAATATAAAATCAATACCAATATCAAATATATTATCAGAAAACATTAATACTTCATCATTCTCTACCAAAACATTTGAAGATAACAGCCTAACTCTTTCTAATCTATTTTTAAAATATGAAAATAATATTACAGTTATTAATTTTAGTATTTATAATAATTCTTTAACAAATCAAGATATATTTAATTTCAGTTTCTCTTTATTAGATGAAAATAACAATATAATAATAAGTTATAGCTTATCTTCTAAAGAAATTATTGAATCAAATAAGAAAAAAGATTTTGTTCTTATTGCGACTAGAGATGTATCTAATGCTTCAGATTTTAAAATAAATATAATCAAATAACAATAATATAATTATAACTTAATAATTATCCCCCAGTATAACTGGGGGATTTTCATATCGGCCTATAAGGCCTTGATACCAGCTGGCACTGAAGTGCCTCAGTTTGACAGCTATCGCCATTTACACTTGCATTATTTTTACTTGCTACCCTTAAAAGGGTCTTTATATTCTTTTATTGTTATTTGATCTGTCATCATATCTTCTTTTAACTGATTTGCTACATATCTTGCTACCGCTGTCTTATTATTTTCTACTATACTTACATAATATCCTCGACACCAAAATACTCTGTTTCCATATTTGTACTTTAAATTTGCGTGCCTCTCAAATATTATTAATGTACTCTTTCCTTTCAAATATCCTACAAAACTTGATATACTAAGTTTTGGTGGCATACTTACGTACATATGTATATGGTCTGGACATGCCTCCGCTTCTATTATTTCCACTTCTTTCCTTCTACATAGTTCTCTCAATATCATTCCTATTTCTCTTTTTAGGTTACCATATATTTCTTTTCTTCTAAATTTTGGTGCAAATACAATATGGTACTTGCATTCCCATGTTGTATGTGCTAAACTTTCTGTGTATGAACTTTTCATACTTCCAACTCCTTTCATGATTTATATTTTAGCTGTCAAACTTTAAATATTATATCATGTCTGAGTTGGTTTTTTGTTACTTTGTGCAAAACTATAAGTTTTATAATGCCCCCAGCATAGCTGGGGGTTTACTTTAATGTTAATATAAAAATAAGGTAAAATTTCTTTTACCTTATTTTTTATTATATTATTTTGCTGTATAAGTTACTGTAATTGTTGAACCTGCTGGTATTTTTGTTAAGTCTATATAATATCCTCTTGTTTCATTTCCAGCTACAACTCCATCAGCAATTGCTGTTGCACATGATGTATAAGTCTTAGTTCCTACTTTTAATGTAAATTCTGCATTTATATTAATATCTGTTAATTCTAATTTACCATTTATTCTTTCTGTCTCAGTCATAATTCTTTCTTCACTTTTTGGAACTACTGATTCTATAATTTTATTCATTATATCATTTAATTGTGCTTCAGTCATTTCTCCAAAATATGCGCCATCAGCATAACTATATTTTCCAAGATATGGATTATTTTCATTTTTTAATTTTTCATATAATTTATATTCTTTAGAATTTCTTCCATATTTACTACAACTTGTTATATTTGTACTATTTGGATTTAATGATGTTGTTCCATACGCATTATCTTTTGAAATTCCCATTCCTATTGTATACATTTTAGCAGTTGTTCCGTAATTTTTGCCTACTAAATTTTTATAATAATTTGCTGATAATATTGTATAATATCCTTCATTTTCAGTAATGTTCTTTTCATTTCCTGGACCTTTTCTATCTCCATATGTTACATTACTATAATTTGTTGTATATAGTGTTGGTAATCCATCTGAAACTAGAATAATTACTGGTGTTCTTGTTACCTCTATTCCATCAATATTTACAGTTTTATTTGTAGCTCCTGTTAAAACATCTGAAGCTTGTTTAATCCCCATCTGTGTATATGTTGCTCCTGTAACATCTCTAGAGACTTTAGTTGCATCATTTACATTTGTATATATTTCATCACCATTTTTATTAGATTTTATATATTCATTTCCAGATTTAGCTATATGTTTATCTAATTTTAATAGTGTTTGTGCTCCTGTGATTGATGACTCTTTTGAAGAAGAACCACTAAATCCAACTACTCCAACTCTATTATTTTTATTAGCATTTAATATTTGTTTCATAGCTTTATTTACAGCTGAAACCATATTTTTTGTTCTAGAACCTTCCATACTTCCTGAAGTATCTAGTACAAACACTACATCTATTGGAACTTTTACTTCTGATGTACTTGTTTCTGTACGTACTTTTGTTATTGTTCCTGATATTGGTTTATTATATGTGTTTGTTATTGTTAATTGTCCTTGTTCATTTATTGTACAAGCAGAAGCTGTATATCCTGGTACTGCTGTTTCTGATACTGTATATGTTATTGTATTTCCATTTGTGTCTTCTAATGGTAAGTTATTCCATGTTTTTGACCAATTATCTGTTGCTTTTAATGTTACTGCTTCTCCTTCTGCTTTTCCGTTTTTTAATAATTGAACTACTATTTGAGATGGTCTACATGATTCATAATTTTTATCATTCCATACTTTTACAAATGTTTTATTTCCTGTTGTTGGTACAAATTTTGTTCCTATTTCTGCACTATCTTGATCATCATATTTAGTATTATTATATTTTCCATCTGCTGTTGCAGTATTTATAAAATCTTTTCCATAATTTTGTCCTGAAACATCAGATTTTGTTAATGTATATGAAACTGTTAATACTATACTTTCTTGTGGTTGTAATGTAATATCATCTCTTCCTAATAAATTATTATCTTTATTTACTTGATTTCCTGTTGTTATAACTATATTAGAAAGTCTTTCTGGTAGTGTAACACTTTCAACTTTTACATTTCTATTATCTGTAACTCTTACATTAGATAATGTTGTATTTCCTGTATTTGTTGCTACTATTTTGTAAGTAATTGTATCACCTTGTTTTGCTTCAATTCCACTTACATTAATATTTTCAAATGATGATTTTATTCCATCAACAGTTAATGCTATAACATCTTTTTGAACATCTATTGTAGGTGTTGTTTCTATTATTATAACTTTTTCTGGTGTTTTATCTCCTACTGTTGCTACATTCTTAATTACTCCACCTTTATCTATATCTTCTTGAGTTACTGTATATATTCCTGTTAATTTTTCTGATTTTCCTACTCCTAATGTTCCAATTGTTGTACTTAATTTTATCATATCATCTTTTACAGATATATTTTTTAATGTTGTATTTCCTGTATTTGTTACTGTTATTGTATATGTTACTTTCTCTCCTACAGTTGTTACTTTTTCTTTATCAGCTGTTTTTATTGCTGTATAACTTGAATTTTGTTCTACTGTTGTTTCTTCTTCTGGAGTCTTATCTCCTACTATTGCAACATTTTTAATTACTCCACCTTTATCTATGTCTTTTTGCTCTACAATATATTTACCTGTTAATATTTGTGATTTTCCTACTTCAATTGTTTCAATTGTTGTATCTAATCCTACCATATCGTCTTTTACAGGTATATTTTTCAATGTTGTATTTCCTGTATTTGTTACTGTTATTGTATATGTTATTTCTTCTCCTGCTGTTGTTACTTTTTCTTTATCTGCTTTCTTTGTTGCTGTATAACTTGAGTTTTGTTCTACTGTTACAGTTTTTTCTGGTGTTTTATCTCCTACTGTTGCTACATTCTTGATTACTCCACCTTTATCTATATCTTGTTGTGTCACTACATATTTTCCAGTTCTTGATACTGATTTTCCTACTTCAACTTTTTCAATTATTGTATCTAATCCTATCATTTCATCTTTTACAGGTATATTTTCCAATGTTGTATTTCCTGTATTTGTTACTGTTATTGTATATGTTATTTCTTCTCCAACTTTTGATACTTTCTCTTTATCAGCTGTCTTTACCGCTGTATAACTTGAATCTTGTTCTATTACTGTTTTTTCCTCTGGTGTCTTATCTCCTACTGTTGCTACATTTTTAATTTCTTCACCCTTGTCTATATCTTGTTGTGTTACTATATATTTTCCAGTTACAGTTTTTGATTCTCCTACTTCAATTGATTCAATTGTTGTATCTAATCCTATCATTTTATCTTTTACAGGTATGTTTTTCAATGTTGTATTTCCTGTATTTGTTACTGTTATTGTATATGTTATTTCTTCTCCTGCTGTTGTTACTTTTTCTTTATCTGCTTTCTTTGTTGCTGTATAACTTGAGTTTTGTTCTACTGTTACAGTTTTTTCTGGTGTTTTATCTCCTACTGTTGCTACATTCTTGATTACTCCACCTTTATCTATATCTTGTTGTGTCACTACATATTTTCCAGTTCTTGATACTGATTTTCCTACTTCAATTGATTCAATTGTTTCATCTAATCCTATCATTTCATCTTTTACAGGTATATTTTTCAATGTTGTATTTCCTGTATTTGTTACTGTTATTGTATATGTTATTTCTTCTCCTGCTGTTGTTACTTTTTCTTTATCTGCTTTCTTTGTTGCTGTATAACTTGAGTTTTGTTCTACTGTTACAGTTTTTTCTGGTGTTTTATCTCCTACTGTTGCTACATTCTTGATTACTCCACCTTTATCTATATCTTGTTGTGTCACTACATATTTTCCAGTTCTTGATACTGATTTTCCTACTTCAATTGATTCAATTGTTTCATCTAATCCTATCATTTCATCTTTTACAGGTATATTTTTCAATGTTGTATTTCCTGTATTTGTTACTGTTATTGTATATGTTATTTCTT